>JANRJH010000039.1:0-153206 GCA_033764075.1 Saprospiraceae bacterium
GCCATGCGCGCCCGCGGCGCCAAAGTAACCGACGTTGCGATCATCGTGATTGCGGCCGACGACTCCGTGATGCCGCAAACCCGCGAGGCCATCAGCCACGCACAGGCGGCAGGAGTGCCCCTCGTGTTCGCCATCAACAAAATAGATAAAGCCGGCGCCGATCCCGAAAGGATCAAAAATGAACTGGCCCAAATGAATTTGTTGGTAGAAGAATGGGGCGGAAAATACCAAAGCCAGGATATTTCGGCCAAAAAAGGCGAAAATGTCGATAAATTGCTCGAAAAAGTACTGCTCGAAGCAGAACTGCTCGAACTCAAAGCCAACCCGAAACGCCGCGCCATTGGCACGGTACTCGAAGCATCACTCGACAAAGGGCGCGGTTATGTAGCAAAAATACTGGTCGAAAATGGTACTTTGCGCGATGGCGACCCCATCATTGCGGGCGAATTTGCGGGCAAAGTAAAAGCCATGTTCAACGAACGCGGCAAAAAGATCAAGGAAGCCGGCCCGGCCTCGCCCGTACTCGTGCTCGGCCTCCCCGGTGCACCCCAGGCAGGTGAAAAGATAAAAGTGACCGCCACCGAAGCCGAAGCCAAGGAGATCGCCGCCAAACGCGGCCAGATCATCCGCGAACAAGCCACCCGTGCCACCAAACGCATCAGCCTCGACGAGATCGGACGCCGCCTCGCCCTGGGCAACTTCAAAGAGCTGAACCTCATCGTGAAAGGCGACGTGGACGGCTCGGTAGAGGCCCTCAGCGACTCGCTCATCAAGCTCTCGGTCGAAAACGTGCAGGTCAACGTCATCCACAAGGCCGTCGGCCAGATCGTCGACTCCGACGTCATGCTGGCCTCGGCTTCCGACGCCATCATCATCGGCTTCCAGGTGCGACCCTCCCTTTCCGCCCGTAAACTGGCCGAAAAAGAAGGCGTCGAAATCAAAATGTACTCCATCATCTACGAAGCCATCGAGGAGATCAAACTCGCCATGGAAGGTCTGCTCGAGCCGACCAAGGAGGAGGACATCACCGGCCAGGTTGAAGTGCGCGAAGTGTACAAAATTTCCAAAGTGGGCACCGTCGCCGGCTGCTACGTCCAGGAAGGCAAAATCAGCCGCAACCACTTCGTACGCATAGTGCGCGACGGCATCGTCGTGTACCCGGTTAATGCCAACCAAAACGCCGAAATCGCCTCCCTCAAGCGCTTTAAAGAAGACATCAAGGAAGTGCGCGCCGGCCTCGAATGCGGTATTACGATCAAAAACTTCAACGATATTAAAGTCGGCGACGTGATCGAAGCATACGTGATTAAAGAGGTGAAGGCTACTTTGTAGGCCGAAGGCCGACGGCTATCGGCCGACGGCTGTCGGTAGTCGGCTATCGGTCGTCGGTAGTCGGTAGTCGGATGTCGGTCGTCGGCGTTGGGTTTAGTTTAAGTTTCTGTATGATTTTTTCCTAGAGAAGAATTATACTGATTTTGGTATTCTATTTGATGAACCCATAATCACCAACCGATAGCCGACGACCGGCAACCGATAGCCGACGACCGGCAACCGATAGCCGACGACCGGCAACCGATAGCCGACAACCGACAACCGATAGCCGACGACCGACTACCGATAGCCGATAGCCAAACAAACCCATGAAAGGAATTATTCTCGCCGGAGGACTCGGCACCCGACTGTACCCCCTCACCCTTGCCGTCAGCAAGCAACTGATGCCGGTGTACGACAAGCCGATGATCTACTACCCGCTGTCCACCCTGATGCTGGCGGGCATTCGCGACATCCTGATCATTTCGACGCCCCAGGACCTGCCCAAATTCAAGGACTTGCTGGGCGACGGCCATGAACTCGGCGTGTCCTTTTCATACGTCGCCCAACACGTGCCCAACGGCCTCGCCCAGGCGTTTGTGCTGGGCGCTCCGTTTATCGGACACGACGCTGCAGCGCTCATTCTCGGTGACAACATCTTTTACGGCGCCGGCCTGCCCGAAATGCTGCAAACCTGCACCCGGCCCGAAGGCGGCATCGTGTTCGCCTACCAGGTGTCGGACCCCGAGCGTTACGGGGTGGTGGAGTTCGACAAAAACAAAAAGGTGATCAGCATCGAGGAAAAACCCAAAGCGCCCAAAAGTTTTTACGCCGTACCCGGTCTTTACTTCTACGACAACAGCGTGGTGGAGGTCGCCAAAAACCTGCAACCCAGCGCACGGGGCGAATACGAGATCACCGACGTGAACAAATACTACCTGGAACAAGGCAACCTGGAGGTGCGCGTCATGGGTCGCGGCTACGCCTGGCTGGATACCGGCACCCACGAGTCGCTCATGCAGGCAGGCCAGTTCGTTCAGGCCATCGAAGAGCGCCAGGGACTCAAGATCGGCTGCATTGAAGAAGTGGCCTGGGAAATGGGCTTTATGGACGATGCCCAACTCGAAGCGCTGGGCCACAAATACATCAAAAGTGGATATGGGCAGTACCTGTTGAACCTGCTCAAATTCAAACAGTGATTGATGTCCTTTTCCTCTGTACCGGCAATTACTACCGAAGCCGTTTCGCAGAGATATGCTTCAATCATCTTGCCGAACAACACGGCGCCACCCGTCGTGCCGAATCCCGCGGCCTCGAAGCCTGGGCCGGGCGGAACCCCGGGCCCTTGTCCAGACATGTGATCGCCTACCTAAAAGAACTGGACATTTCATGGCCTGAGCCTCACCGCTTCCCCCTTCAACTGGAAAAAACGGATTGGGCGCTGGCAGAACAAGTCATTGCCCTCGATGAAGAAGAACACCGGCCCATGATCCTGCGCGACTTTCCGGCGTTTGAACACCGCGTGGCGTACTGGCAATTCCAGGATACGCATCTGGTCGATCCCGGCCTGATTCTGCCGGCCATTCGTGAAAAGGTGCTTCAACTGTTGGCAGGATTTTGAACAAGCGCCCTGGTTTTTACGCAACAACAACAGCTCATGAATAAAATCATTTTGTCGATTTCTTTTTTAGTGCTTTTTATCCAATCCAGCCATACGCAAACGGTACAAGATGATTTTGAAGGCAATGGCGCCATGCTGAATTGGACCGACGACAATTGCAATATCAATGCGGGCTTTGCCAATCCGTACGTGCAAAGCGCCAATCCTTCCGCAAAGGTTTTAAAATATCAGGATACAGGAGGTCAATTTGCCAATGTGCGATTTGATGTTGCCTTCAATTTTGATTTAAGCACTCAAAGTATCTTTACCTTAAAAATTTACGTCCCATCGAGTGGATTGACAGGAAATCAGCCGAATCAAATATCCTTGAAATTACAAAATGGAAACCTGTCCAATCCGTGGGTGACACAGAGCGAAATCATAAAACCCATTGTTTTAAACCAGTGGCAAACCGTGTCTTTTGATTTTGCCAATGACCCATACGTTAATTTTGATCCCAATTCGCCGCCGCCAATTCAACGAGGGGATTTCAACAGGGTACTGCTACAGGTAAATGGTGAAAATAACCACGACCAGGTTACTGCCTATATAGATGATGTGTTCTACAACGGCGTGATCACCGCCGGGCCGGCATACAATCTGCTGGTATGGTCGGATGAGTTTGAGGGTAATGGGGCTATCGATACTGCCAAATGGCACCATCAGACGCTGCTGCCCAATGGCGCCAGTTGGTACAATGGCGAAATACAGCATTACACCAATAGAACAGCCAATGCTTATGTAAGTAACGGGACATTACATATTGTTGGGAAAAAGGAAACCTACACCGATCAAGGACATACGAAGCAATATACCTCGGCCAGATTAAACTCAAAATTCGCTTTTCAGTATGGAAAAGTAGAAGTCCGCGCAAAATTACCTGCCGGCATCGGTACATGGCCAGCCATATGGACCCTGGGTAAAAACATTCAAGAAGTTGGCGGATATTGGAACAACCAAGGTTTTGGGACGACGGACTGGCCGGCTTGCGGCGAGATTGACATCATGGAACATTGGGGCGCCAATCAAAACTACATACAAAGCGCCATCCATACCCCCTCCAGTTTTGGTAATACGGTTAACTTCGGCGGACAAAGCATCGCTACAGCATCTACAAGCTTCCACACGTATGCCCTCGAATGGTATCCCCAAAAGTTAGTATTCAGTGTAGACAGCGTGCCGCATTACACCTATCAACCCAATACGTTTGATGCCAATACCTGGCCTTTTGATGCAGCGCAATACATTTTACTAAATTTTGCTATTCTTCCCGGCATTCTTCCCGGTTTCACCCAGGATGAGTTTGAAATAGACTATGTACGCGTTTATCAAACGGCTAACCCCACCCCGACCAGTGCCGCACATAATCCATTATTCGATTTGAAAAATGCGCCCAACCCCGCTGCAAATCACACCATTATCAGTTATACGCTCCCCGAGCCCGCAGAAGTGAAATTATTCATACATGATGTCAGTGGAAAACGAATTCAAACCTTGGTAAATGAAACGCAACCCACCGGGCAGCATCAAGTCAAATGGGATGTGCAAAACCAGTCATCCGGAACGTATTTCTATACCTTGATGGTGGGCAACAGGATTGTTACAGAAAGGTGTTTGATTGAAAAATAAAGACAGGCTGGGTATGCGAAACACAAACCATCCATTGTAAAGGTCAGCAACCAGTACAAAACCGTTAAAGGCGTATGGGCGAGCGACGTCTGGAATTCGGTAAAAAACAAAAAAGCCACTCCGGGCAATCCCGAAGTGGCTTTACTTTTTATGCCTTGGCGATACCGCCTTTGCTTATCCTTTTTTCGACTTTTCGATCACCGCTTTGGCCACGTTTTCAGGGGCCGGTGAGAAATGGCTGAACTCCATCGTCGAGGAGGCGCGGCCCGAAGTCAGCGTGCGCAGTTCGGTCACGTAACCGAACATTTGCGCCAGCGGCACTTCAGCGTGGACGGCTACGGCGCCGCCCGGACGGCCTTCCTGGCCTTTGATCATGCCACGGCGGCGGTTGAGGTCGCCGATCACCGGACCCACGTATTCTTCGGGGGTGATTACTTCGAGCTTCATGATCGGTTCCATGATCTGCGGGCCGCATTTCGGGGCCGCTTCGCGGAAACCGTCTTTGGCGCAGAGTTCGAAAGCGATCGGCTTGGAGTCCACCGCGTGCATAGAACCGTCGAGCACCCGCACCTTCATCGAGTCGATGTTGTAACCGGCGAGAATGCCGTTATTCATCATCTGGTTGAAGCCGTCGTTGATGGGTTTCTGGTAGTTCTTGTCGATGGCGCCGCCCACGATGCCCCATTCGAACTGGAGCTTTTTCTTGCCGCTTTTGAAGTCTTCTGTTTCCAGGAATTCCGGATCGGCCGGACCGATTTCGAATTCCATGTCGGCGAACAGACCCGAACCACCCGTTTGTTTTTTGAGCCTTTCGCGGTGGCGCACGGTTTTGGTCAGTGCCTCTTTGTAGTTCACCTGGGGTTCGCCCTGGTTGCACTCCACCTTAAATTCGCGGCGCAGGCGGTCAACGATGATCTCCAGGTGAAGCTCACCCATGCCGGAAATTACCGTTTGGTTGGTCTCCTCGTCGAAGCGCACGCGGAACGTCGGGTCTTCTTCGGCCAGTTTGTTGAGGGCCATACCCAGCTTGTCGAGGTCTTTTTGCGTTTTGGGTTCGATGGCCAGACCGATTACCGGTTCGGGGAACACCATGCTCTCGAGCACGATCGGGCTGTTGATATCGCAAAGGGTGTCGCCGGTGCGAATGTCTTTGAAACCGACAGCGGCGGCGATGTCGCCGGCGGCCACGTTGTCGATCGGGTTTTGCTTGTTGGCGTGCATCTGGTACAGACGGCTGATGCGCTCTTTATCGCCGGTGCGGGTGTTGAGCACATAGGAGCCGGCGTCGAGTTTGCCGGAATACACGCGAATGAAGCACAGGCGGCCAACGAAGGGGTCGGTGGCGATCTTGAATGCCAGTGCGGTAAACGGTTCGTCGGCCGAGGGCTTGCGCGATACCTCCAGCTCCGTTTTCGGGTTGGTGCCTTTTACGGCCTCAATGTCCAGCGGAGAAGGCAGGTAATAGCAAACGGCATCCAGGCATGCCTGCACGCCTTTGTTTTTGAAAGCGGAGCCGCACATGACCGGCGTCATTTTCATGTCGCAAACAGCCTGGCGGATGGCGTTGCGCATTTCCTCGACGGTGATGGAGTTCGGGTCGTCGAAGAATTTTTCCAGCAGGGTATCGTCGTAGCCGGCGATTTCCTCCACCAGTTGTTGGCGTGTTTCGTCAACAATCTCTTTCAGATCGGCGGGGATGGGCACCACATCGTAGGTCATACCCATGTCGGTATCGTTCCAGATGATGGCCTGGTTGGTCACGAGGTCTACGACGCCTTTAAAACCGTCTTCCGCGCCGATGGGTACCTGAAGCGGAATGGCATTGGAGCCAAGCTTGAGTTTCATGTCCTTGATGACGGCGAAGAAATCGGCGCCGGCGCGGTCCATTTTGTTCACAAAAGCGATGCGGGGTACCTTGTAGTTATCGGCCAGGCGCCAGTTGGTTTCCGACTGTGGCTCTACGCCGTCTACGGCGGAAAACAGGAAGACCAGGCCGTCGAGCACGCGCAGAGAACGGTTCACCTCCACGGTGAAGTCCACGTGTCCGGGCGTATCGATGATGTTGAAGTCATACTCCTGCTCTTCCACATTCCAGGTGCACTTGGTAGCGGCGGAGGTAATGGTGATCCCGCGTTCCTGCTCCTGCTCCATCCAGTCCATCGTGGCGGCGCCTTCGTGCACTTCGCCGATTTTGTGGGTCACACCCGTGTAGTAGAGGATGCGTTCGGTGGTGGTCGTCTTACCGGCGTCGATGTGTGCGGCAATACCGATGTTGCGTCTAAAACGTAGGTCCATTGCCATGACGTTTTTGTGTTGATTTGATGTTCAGAGGGAGAATTATGTGCGGAAGTGGGCAAAAGCGCGGTTGGACTCGGCCATTTTGTGCGTATCCTCGCGTTTTTTAACAGCATTGCCTTCACCCTTGCTGGCGGCGATGATCTCGGCAGCGAGTTTTTCAGCCATGCCTTTACCGGCGCGTGCGCGGGCATAGCGGATCATCCACTTCATGCCGATGGAAATTTTGCGATTGGCGGGCAGCTCGGTCGGAATCTGGAAGGTTGCGCCACCAATACGGCGGCTGCGTACTTCTACCTGGGGCATGACGTTGTTCAACGCCTTTTTCCATACCTGCAACTCGTCCTCGTTCGTGCGGGCTTTCACAATGTCCATGGCACTGTAAAAGATGTCAAATGCAACGCTCTTCTTGCCTTCCCACATCAGGTTATTGACAAAACGGGTGACCATTGTGTCGGTAAAACGCGGATCGGGAGCCAATACTCGAGGTTTCGGTTTGTGCTTGCGCATTGTGTTGTATTGAATTTGTTGTTTGTTGGCTATCGGTAGTCGGCTATCGGTCGTCGGCTATCGGCTTTCGGTCGTCGGCTGTTGGTTGTCGGCTTTCGGTCGTCGGTTGTCGGCTCAGGCTTGGTAAGTCCGACAGCCGACGACCGAAAGCCGACAACCGACGGCCGTCGGCCGTCGACTACTTCTTGGGCCGCTTGGTGCCGTATCGGCTGCGGCTTTGCTTGCGGTTGTTGACGCCTGCGGTGTCGAGTGCCCCGCGAACGATGGTGTAACGCACACCGGGAAGATCCTTCACACGGCCGCCGCGCACCAGCACGATGGAGTGCTCCTGGAGGTTGTGCCCTTCACCAGGAATGTAGCAGATCACCTCAATACCGTTCACCAAACGGACTTTAGCCACCTTGCGCAAGGCAGAGTTGGGCTTCTTGGGTGTTGTGGTGTACACACGCGTGCAGACCCCGCGCTTCTGCGGATTGGCGTCCAACGCGCGGCTTTTGCTCTTGTACTCCACTTTCTCGCGGCTCTTGCGCACCAGTTGATTAATGGTAGGCATATCGAAACTTAAGGTAAAATTATTGTAAGTCGTTCAAAACCAATGCTAAAAAGGCCATTTTTAAATGGCGCTTTCAAAAGCGAACGCAAAGATACGGCCCTTTGAGCCTAAAATCCAAATACTGTCTAAAAAATCTCCTTTAAGTTTGTACCAACACCGAGGTGAAAAACACTGCCGCCAAGGTGGTAGGAGGCGAAGCCGGCGTCGATGCCGATTTTTTTGGTGCGAATGCCGATACCCCCTGAAAAGCCGGCCAGGCTCCGGTAGTCGTTTACGGTGAGTTCCCGCTTGCGCAAATGGTTGTAGGCAAAACGCAACCGAAAGCCGTCGTTTTTGCCAAACAGGAACTCGCCGCTGAAAATGAGGTGGCGGAAAAAATTATCTACGCCCGGGTTGCCGGTGTTGTTGTCGGCCTCTCCGCCAAACACCAGGATGTCGTCGCCTTCGGCGTCCGGGTCATCATAACGCAGATCCCATTGGTTGAGGCGGTGGGCGATGATTGTGAAGCGGAAAGGCAGGTATTTCAGGCGTTTGCTGAATCCCAGCTGGAGGTCGGAAAGGAGATCTTCCCGGGTGTCGTTGTACGGGTTGACCTGCACGCCCAGGTTTCGCCACACCAAGCCGACGGTAAAACGGCGGGCGGTATCGGCGTACATGCCCCCGATGTCGGTAGACAGGGCGCTGGACTTGTACACGTCCAGCGCAGATACGGCGAAGCGCAGGTTGGCGCCCAGGGTGATGCGCTCGCTC
Source organism: Saprospiraceae bacterium (assembly GCA_033764075.1). Taxonomy (GTDB): domain Bacteria; phylum Bacteroidota; class Bacteroidia; order Chitinophagales; family Saprospiraceae; genus M3007. The sequence goes on from JANRJH010000039.1 coordinate 8,709, forward strand.
AATTTGCGCCCCGCACCCACCAGAAAGGCGGTCTCCGACGCATTGATCTGGCCGATCACCTGCCCGGTTTCGTCGGCCATGGGTATGTCGCCGTAATCCGTATATTGAATACCGGCGTGGGCGTCGAATCCGATCCCCGGCATGCTCCAGGCGTAGGCAGCGTAGCCGTGTTGTACGTCGGTGAGGTAAAAATTATGCTGGAAAGTCAGCATGCCGTCCATAGACGGATTGAGGGCCGCAGGGTTCAAGGCCGCAAATACCGGATCATCATCCTGGACGGCGATTTGTGCACCGCCGAGCGCCGTGATGCGCGCTGCCGGCGAGAGCTGTAAAAACTGAAAAACGTGCTGCCCGCCGCTGATCTGTGCGCGTACGCCCGTCAAGGCCGGGATGCATAATAAAACCAGAAAGAGTCGCTTTTGAACCATGTTTGCAAGTGCTTGGTGCAAAGGTGACGTAAAAATCGGTGGGCAGGCTGCCTGAGCCTTTGCGTTTCGATCGGGTTTTCCGTAATTTTGAATCCTTATGTCGGATTTCCTCGTATAATTCAGAAATACAAAACCCTGTCGTCTTATGGCCCGATACCATTTTATTACCCACTGGACGTTCGACGCGCCCGTTGAAGCCGTCTGGAACAAGATCAAAACCATGGATGAATGGCCACAGTGGTGGCCCTACGTGCAAAAAGTGGAGTTGCTACAGCCGGGCGACGCCGACGAGGTGGGCTCCATCCGCCGCATCGTCTGGAAAACAGCGCTGCCGTACACCCTCTCTTTCGACTCTGAACTCGTCTCCACCGACCGCTACAAGCGTATGGAAGGGCGTGCTTTCGGTGAACTGGATGGCACCGGGATATGGACCTTCACATCCGAAAATGGAAAAACACACGTGCGCTACGACTGGATGGTCAAAACAACCAAGCCCTGGATGAATCTCCTGTCACCCATCGCCCGACCCCTGTTTGCCTGGAACCACGACAAAGTGATGGCCGCAGGGTTTAAAGGGCTGCGAAACACCCTGTCCGGCATTCAGCATTAGGATTCCAGCTTGCGGAATTACGGTACCCCCGTTCCATCAAGTAACCAAGCGCAACGCTATTCCGCATTCCGCATTCGCCACTCACTCCACCCTGCTAACATTCGACACCCAGTCCAGCTCCTTAAGGTTCCGGATCACAATGGCAATCTGGTCTGCGTGGTTGACCACGAACGCGATACGGCCCTCAAAGTAGCCGTCGTCGCCGCTGATGCTGAACGAACGGATGTTGACGCCCAGATTGGCCAGCCGGTCGGTGAGTCGCTGGATGGCGCCGGGACCGATGTCGATGCCGGTGACCATGATAGTGGCCACAAAGTTGTATTTGGCCGTTTGGCCCCATTCGGCTGGCATCACCCGATGGGCGTAGTGGGATAGCAGGTTTTCGGCGTTGGGACAAGTCAGGCGGTGAATTTTGAAGCCCTCCTTTTGGGAGTTATAGGCAAAAATGGTATCACCCTGAACCGGGTTGCAGCAGGTGGCGAAGGTGTACGGGTAGAAATGCCCCGGCTCCCCATTAATGATCACCTCGGCCTTCTGGATTTTATCGGCCGGCCGCGGGCTGATGACCGGCAAAGCGGTTGGGCCGGCATTGGGCGGCTTGGGAACGTCGATCTCCACCAGCAGAAGGCCGTCGGCCCGAAAGTGCTTGTTAATGACCGTCAGGTCCACCTGCTCCCGGTAGATGGCGCTGAGAAATTCCAGCCGGTTGGGGAAGCCGAACCAGCGGGCGAGCATATCGACGTTTTCCTCCAGACTCACCCGCAAGCCGTTGAGCTTGCGCGCCAGGGCCTCGCGTCCGAATTCGGCCTGGGTGCGGCGCTCATCGCGAAGCGATTGCCGGATTCGGTTGCGGGCTTTGGAGGTAACGACGATCTTCAGCCAGTCTTCCGTAGGGCGTTGGTTGCGGTCGGTAATCACTTCCACCTGATCGCCGTTTTTCAGCACATAGCTGATGGGCACGAGGCGGTTGTTGATCTTTACTGCGCGGCAGGCGGCGCCCACGTCGGAGTGAATGGAAAAGGCAAAGTCGAGCGCCGTGGCGCCGTCGGGCAGGATGCGCATTTCTCCCTTGGGGGTGTACACATGAACGCCGTCGGAGTACAGGTTGCTGTGGAAGTCGGCCAAAAACTCCACAGCACTACCCCCCTCTGTGTGTTCAAGAATTTCGCGGATCTGGTTGAGCCAGTCGTCGTACACATTTACCCCGGCGTTCCGGATGCCCTTGTATTTCCAGTGCGCGGCAAACCCGCGTTCGGCAATTTCGTCCATCCGTTCCGACCGGATCTGCACTTCCACGTAGCGGCCGTCCTGACCGACCACGGTGGTGTGCAGCGATTCGTAGCCATTGGGTTTGGGGGTGGCGATCCAGTCCTTCAGCCGGTCGGAGATGGGCTTGTACAGGTCGGTTACGGTTGTATAGGCCATCCAGCAGACGTTGCGCTCCTGGGTGTGCGGCACGTCGATGATAATACGGACGGCGAACAGGTCGTAGATGTCCTTGAACTCGACGCCCTTGGTGCGCACCTTGTTCCAGATGGAGTAAATGCTTTTCGGGCGCCCGATGATCCGGAACGGATAGCCGAGGGTTTCGAGTTCGCGCTGGATGGGTTTAATGAACTCGCGGACGTATTGCTCCCTGGAACGCTTGGTCTCGGCGAGCTGGTCGGCGATCTGGTGATACTCCTCCGGGTGGGTGATCTTCAGGCAAAGGTCCTGAAACTCGCTTTTGATGGCATACAGCCCCAGGCGGTGGGCCAAAGGCGCGTAAATGGAGGTTGTTTCTGCGGCGATCTTGAATTGCTTGGTCCGGGGCATGCTCTTGATCGTACGCAGGTTGTGCAGGCGGTCGGCCATCTTGATGAGCACCACCCGCACGTCCGACACCATGGCGCGCAGTACCTTGGCCAGGTTGTCGGCCTGTGGGCTTTCGGAGTCGTGCAGGCTGTCCAGCTTGGTCAGGCCATCCACAATCAGCGCCACCCGGTCGCCAAACCGGTCGTTCACTTCTTTCAGGGTCACATCGGTGTCTTCCACCACGTCGTGCAGCAGGGCGCACACCACCGCTGTCGGGCCCAAGCCAATCTCTTCAACACAAATGCGGGCCACCTCGATGGGATGGAGTATATACGGCTCCCCTGTTTTTCGGCGCTGCTGCACATGCGCCTCGGCGGCCATTTCGAAGGCCGCACGTACATTCCGCTCGTCTTCCTTGTTCAGTGTAGACGAAAACGACTTGAGCAGTTTCCGATAAGCCGCTACGATCATCGGCTTATCGTCTTCCTGCAGTACCGGAATATGCTCTACCGCTCCCATCATATTCACTGCTGTTTAAACGTTATGCAACCTTCTGGCCCACAAAGTTAAGTTTTTTTACAATGGGAAAAATACGCCGTTCGTCTTGAAAAACCTATTTTTAATCAATCTGTCTTCCAAAAATCAATTGACCGTCGTACCTTTGCGCGCCTTTTGCGGGCGTGGCGAAATTGGTAGACGTACCAGACTTAGGATCTGGCGCCGAGAGGCATGGGGGTTCGAGTCCCTCCGCCCGCACCATACCGAGTGTCGAGTGTCGAATGTCGAGTGTCGAATAGCATGTACGTTTGGTCTTTCCGGATAACCAAGTTTACTCGACACTCGCCATTCGACACTCGTCATTCGACACTCGTCATTCGACATTCGCCCATGCCACACATCTCCCGACAAGACATCGACGCCACCACCGCCGTCATCACTGTATCGGTTCCCAAAGAAGAACTGCAACCGGCCTTGGAGCGCGAGTTGAAAAAGTTCAAGAACCGTGCCTCAATCAAAGGATTTCGCAAGGGTCATGCACCCATGCCGCACATCAAGCGCCTTTTCGGCTCGTCGATATTCAACGAGGTGTTGAACGACATGATCAGCAAGGAACTCTTCGACTACCTGCAAAACAGTGGTCTGGAGGTGCTCGGGCAGCCGTTGCCTTCCGCCGGCCAGCCGCCGTTCAGCTTCTCGATAGACCGGCTTGAGCCCGAATACAACTTGCAATTCGACATTGGGCACGTGCCGCCCTTCGACATTCAGGGGCTCTCTCCATCGGAAACCTACGAAGTGCTCACCATCAGCAACCTCGACGAACTGGCGGAGCAAGACTTGAAACACATCCGGGAACGGGCCGGCAACCAAAATGAAACCGACGAGGTGATCGCCGACAACGACCTCGTGCGCGTGGCCGCCCGCGAATGGGAAGGCGACGCCCCCAAACCGGACGGCTGGGAAACCTCCATCCTCTTTAACGTGAACAACATCGTTGATGAGGCCACCAAAGCGCTCGTCAAGACCCTCAAAAAAGGAGACTCCCTGCGCTTTTCCGCTCGGAAGATCGACAAATTTGGCCAGGAAGACGAAACACGCTACCGCAAATACATCCTCAACCTGCCGGAAGACGATCTGCGTGCGGTAGGCGACGAATTTGAGGGCACCATCGAATCGGTCCTGCGGGCCACCCAGCCCGAACTCAACGAAGACTTTTTCAAAACCCAGTTTGGTGAGCACGTAGCGGATAAAGAAACCGCCATGGAGGAGATCAAAAAGGCTGTCGCGCAGTTCTATCAAACGCGCGCTTTCGCCCTGCTGGTCCGCGACATGCAGAAACGCCTGCTCGAACTAAACCGCATCGAACTCCCCGAGTCGTTCCTGGCCCGCTGGCTTACCGAAACCAACCGGGACACACTGACGCCCGGACAGGTCGAGCAAGAGCTGCCCTCGTTCCTCAACGGACTGCGCTGGAACCTCCTGCGCGACAAGCTGATGGCCCGGTTCGGCATTGAAGTGACCGACGAAGAGGTGAAAGCGGTGTATACCGAGCGCATCCGGGGGTATTTCAACGGGCAGGCCGACGAGGACCTGGTCAGCAGCCTTGCCGAACGGTTCATGGGTACCGACGAAAAACGCGACGAGGTCGTCAAGGAGGTGGAAGCAAACAAGCTCTACGCCGCCCTGCGCGAATCGGTGACGTTGGTCGATAAACCCGTGACCTCCGAGGCCTTCCACCAGCTGTTCGAAGAACTGCGTTAACCATATCCCGGAACAGTTGTTATAATGGCCTCAAAAAAATTAACAGACCATGTTCGACAAGCATGAATTCATGAAGTATGCTACCCGCCACCTCGGTATGAGCAGCATGCACCTCGAAAAGTACCTCGACACCACCACACCCAACATCCGCGCCTTCACCCCGGCGGTCATTGAGGAGCGGCAACTCAACGCCATCTCCATGGACGTGTTCAGCCGCCTGATGATGGACCGCATTATCTTCATGGGTGTGCCCGTGACGGAATATGTGTCCAATGTCATCCAGGCCCAACTCCTTTTCCTGGAGTCATCGGATCCCAAACGCGACATACAGATGTTCATCAACAGTCCCGGCGGTTCGGTCATCGATGGGCTCGGCATCTACGACACCATGCAGTACGTGGCGCCTGACGTGGCCACTATCTGCACCGGCCTGGCGGCCTCTATGGGCGCCGTGCTGCTCGCTGCCGGCACCAAAGGCAAACGCAGCTGCCTGTACCACAGCCATGTCATGATCCACCAGCCGATGGGTGGCGCTCAGGGCCAGGTTTCCGACATCGAGATCACGTACAAGCTCATCAAAAAAATGCAGCGATCGCTTTACGACATCCTCTCCTTCCACACCGGACAGCCTTACGAAAAAATCGAGGAGGACTGCGACCGCGACAACTGGATGAGCGGTGAAGAGGCCAAAGCATACGGGTTGATCGACGAAGTGCTCGACCGAAACAATCCGAGCGCTAAAAAAACGAAGGAATAAAACATGAAAAATCGAGGGCAAAGCGATTATTGCTCCTTCTGCGGGCGCGGCAAAGAGGACGTTATGATCCTGATCTCCGGCATGGAAGCCCAGATCTGCGAGGTCTGTGTTGAGCAGGCCGAGAATATTATTACCCAGGAGCTCGGCCACGCCAAACCGGAAAAAAAAGCCAAAAAAGGCGCACAAAAAGGCAAGTTCGCCCAGGTCAGCCTCACCAAGCCCGCCGATATCAAGCGCTACCTCGATGAATACGTCATCGGCCAGGACGAGGCCAAAAAAACCCTCGCCGTGGCCGTGTACAACCACTACAAGCGGCTGATGCATCCGCCCGACGAAAAGGACGTGGAGATTGAAAAATCAAACGTCGTTTTCGTCGGGCCTACCGGCACCGGAAAAACCCTCCTGGCCAAATCCATCGCCCGCCAGCTCAACGTACCCTTCGCCATCGTCGACGCCACGGTATTCACCGAGGCCGGCTACGTGGGCGAAGACGTGGAGAGCATTCTCTCCCGCCTCTTGCAGGTATGCGATTACGACGTGGAAGCTGCCGAGCGTGGCATCGTGTACATCGACGAGATCGACAAAATCTCGCGCAAGCAGGACAACCCCTCGATCACCCGCGACGTGTCGGGCGAAGGCGTCCAGCAGGCCATGCTCAAAATGCTCGAAGGCGCCGAAGTGCTGGTGCCGCCCCAGGGCGGGCGCAAGCACCCGGAACAAAAACTGGTGAAGGTGAACACCCAGAACATCCTGTTCATCTGCGGCGGCGCGTTTGAGGGCATCGACAAGATTATCGCCCGCCGGGTCAATACCCAGGTCATTGGTTATGGCAAGCAGGAATCGGAGCGCATCGACCGCGAAAACCTGCTGAAATACATCAACCACCAAGATCTCAAATCTTTCGGCCTGATTCCGGAGTTGTTGGGCCGCCTGCCCGTGTTGGTGCACCTGGATCCGCTCGACAAAGAAACCCTGGAGCGCATCCTTACCGAACCCAAAAACGCCCTCCTGCGCCAATACGAGAAGCTGTTTGCACTCGAAGACATCCGGCTGGAGGTCACCGAGGATGCGGTGGCGTTTCTGGCGGAAAAAGCGATTGAGTACAAGCTGGGCGCGCGCGGACTGCGGTCGCTCTGCGAAGCCATCCTGACCGATGCGATGTTTGAAATGCCCGGCAGCGGAGAGAAAAACCTGTTGGTCACGCGCGAATATGCCTCCGCCAAGCTCGAGCGCTCGCGCATTGCACAACTCAAGGCAGCCTGATCAGTAGCGGAGCGGATTGCCGAAATCGTAGTCGATCAGCACCTCGTCGAGCAACGGATCGGCGCCAACCTTGTAGCCGTCTTTCAGATCGTACCCCCAGATGCTGCTCAGGTTGTACCAGTACGTGGCCGTTACGCCTCCGCGGGTTTCCCTGATCAGGGTATGAAACGACTTTCCGGTCTCCCGTTCAAGCATTTTGATCAGTACCTTGCCCTCCGTTTTGGTAAATTTTTTCAGTTTGGCTTCAAACTGCTCTTCCAGCTCTTTTTGCTGCTGTTTGGCGTATTTGCGCTGTTTTCGGCGCTTTAACCCCTCCGTTTCTTTCGCCCATTCCTCGTAAATTTCCAGCGCCTCCACGGCGTAGGGGTACACTTTTTTTGCCGCACGGCTGTACAGATAATATTGATGCCGTTCTTTGTAGTCCTTGAACGTACGCTTCTCCGTGATGCGCACCGGGCGGAGGGTCATCACAAATACCGTATCGCCCAGGGTGACCTCCATCCGCGCCCAGGCGCCCTGCGGGTCAATGGAGTCGATGCGCACCCGTTGTTGGGCGGGGAGCGTATGCGCTAAAACTAAGGCAATGCCGATGGACAGTAACAATTTCACGCTGCACATAACGATGAATTAAGCGACAATTATACACAAGCACCGCCGATCAATTCACATACACATGGACCATAGCGACCTGCCGCTTTCTTTCGGACGCCGTTTCGTGCAAAACCGCCTGGCTGTGCCGGCTTTGGGGTACTTGTGCATATCCGTTTTGCTGGCGCTTTTTGGTTATGGGGTTGCGCCCGACCGGACGCCGGACGCTAACCTCCAAATGCCGGCCCTGTCGCAGGCACCGGCCGGCACCTGTTCGGACATATTGGCACTCAAACCCTCGGGCCCTGTTGAACAACCTTCCTTGCTGCGCCGGCTTTTTTTCGGCGCTCCGCTGCCGTACTACCCGGTGCCCATCCGGCAAAACTCGTTTGCAGTCGAAGGCGACTCCGTGTACGCCATCGGCATCGATCCGGAGGGCGCCTACCCCGTTGCTTTTCACCGGAACCTGCTGTGGGATGCCGGCAAACCGGTTGTCCGTCGGTGCTTCCCCCTGGGCGCCGACGCGTTTGGCCGCTGTATCTTCAGCCGCCTTCTCCTGGGGTACCGGGTATCGCTCTCGGCCGGGGCACTGGCGGTGGGGGTGGCGCTCACAATCGGGCTGGTGCTGGGTGCGTTGGGCGGGTATTTCGGCGGCCGTACCGACGCACTGGTGATGCTCCTGATCAACACCTTCTGGTCTATTCCCACGTTGCTCCTGGTCTTTGCTTTTGTCATGGCCCTGGGTCGGAGCGCCGGAGCGGTGTTCCTGGCGCTGGGCCTCACCCTGTGGGTCGACGTAGCGCGCCTGGTGCGCGGTCAGGTGATGGCGCTGCGGGCGCAGACTTTCGCCGAGGCCGCCCATAACCTGGGACTACCGGCGTGGCGCATCGCCTGGCGTCATTTGCTGCCCAACCTGGTTGGGCCGCTGACCGTGGTGCTGGCCGGCAGTTTTTCCACCGCCATTCTTCTCGAGTCGGGGCTCAGTTTTCTGGGGTTCGGCATGCAACCCCCGTCCCCTTCCTGGGGGTCTATGCTCAGCGAAAACTACGGACTGGCGCTCAGCGGACACTGGGTGGCGGCCATGGCTCCGGCCGCCGTGATCGCGCTCACCATTCTGGCGTTCCACGTGGTGGGAAATGGCGTGCGCGATGCCGTGGGTAAGCGATAGCCTTGTTCATCCGGGCGTCATCAGCGCCCTTTTCAATGCATTCACCTTCACCATACATTCTTCATACTCCTCCTCCGGGCGGGAGTCGTACACGATGGCGCCTCCGACCGACGCGGACACGCTCGCCCGGCCGGCGTGGTACAAAATGGTGCGGATCACCACGTTGAAATCAAAATCGCCATTCGGCGCGATGTAGCCGATGGCCCCGGAATACAGGCCGCGCCGGCTCGACTCGTATTGTTCAATGAGGGTCATGGCCATCACTTTGGGCGCACCGGTCATGCTGCCCATCGGAAAAGCGTCGCGTAGGGCCGTCAGCGGATGCACGCCGGGGCGGAGCGTTCCCTGTACCGTGGAGATCATCTGGTGCACCGTTTGAAATGTGTAGATGCCGAACAATTCATCGACAACCACTGAGCCGGGCACGCAGTTGCGCGCCAGGTCGTTGCGCACCAGGTCTACGATCATCACGTTCTCCGCCCGGTCCTTCTCACTGTCCAGCAATTCCATGCGAATGCGCGCGTCATCCTCGGCATCGGCGCCCCGGCCCCGGGTGCCCTTGATGGGTTGGGAATACAGCCGGCCGTTTTGGTGTTTCAAAAAACGCTCCGGACTGGCGCACAGCGCGTACCGGTCCTCCGCGCGAAGCCAGGCTGAAAAAGGCGCGTTGCTAAGCCCCATCAGTCGCTCAAAAACCGCCAGCGGACGGATGCGCGCGCCTTCGGCCCAAAATTCCTGGCAAAAGTTGAGCTCGTACACATCGCCGTCGATGATGTGTTGACGAATGGCTTCAACCGACTCCAGATATGAGGCCCGTGAAATGCGCGGCTGCAGGACAACGGACTGGCTCATGTCGGCATCGTCAGGTTCAACCGACAATATTGCTGTCAACACCTCGCGGGGCGATTGCCCCAGTGCATGGATCTCCAAATGCCCTCCCCGGATGCCGACCACCGTTTGCGGAATCCAGAACAACAGATCGGGAAAGCCTACTGCGTCCGGGTGCAATGAGTGCAGCGCTTCGGTCTCGTTTTTCAGGTCGTAGGCAAAGTACCCGAAGAGCCAGTCCCGGCATTCCAACTGCAACGACACCAGGGCGTCGAAAGCACCTTCCGCAGGGCAGGCCAGCACCCGTTCGGCGCCCACACCGGCCAGCAACGCCCATTCCTGCTCTACCGGACCCGAAGGGGCGTCGCCGCCATACAACACCGCACTGTACGGGTGTTGGGCGGCCCAATGCAATATCCGGCGCCGCATTTGTTCCGGATGGGGTGTGGGAAAAATCTCCGTCTGGCGCATCAGGACAGCATTTTAAACAAAAACAACCCCACCGGATTCGATGGTCATACCGCCCGGCCAATCCATTCCGGCCGCTTCGTCGTTGCTTACCTTCAGCAGGGCGGCCTTGAGATTCAGCAGTTGATCGGACGCTTGTCCGCGGCGCAAACCAATGCGCATGCGTCCCCGGTCGGTGAAATCCTGGGCGAGAATATGCATATCCCATTTTTTGAGTGCTTGCATGAGATCGGGCATGAGCGCATAGTCAAAGTCGAGCCAAAAAGTATCTTCAATCACCTTTTCGATCACCGTAGCCGCCTGCAATGCTGCTGCTGCGGCCTCCCGGTAAGCATTGATGAGTCCTGAGGTGCCCAGCAAGGTGCCACCGAAATAACGCACGACGACCACGACCACGTCGGTCAGCCCGGCTGCGTCTATCCGGCCGAGCATGGGCCGGCCGGCCGTTCCCGAGGGCTCTCCGTCGTCGTTGGCGCGGAAACGGTCGCCCCCGGTACCCAGGCGCCAGGCGTAGCAATGGTGACGGGCTTTGAAGTGCTCCTTGCGCAAACTTTCTACAAATGCCATGGCCTCCTCTTCGTGTTGCACCGGACAGGCATAGCCCAAAAACCGGCTGCCCCGGTCCTTGAACTCGGCTTCGGTGGCAGCAGCGATCGTGTGGAAGGAATTGGGTAGTTCAGACACCCGGCAAAGGTAGGCGTTCGGGTTGGAATCGCGGCCCGACAGACAACCGCGTATAATCCAAAACAACAAAAGCAAACCGTTTAATATGTTTTTATTCAATTTTTTATGCGATTTTTCATTAAAATAAATGTGTACGCCCCGATTGACATTACCCTGTCCGCAGGTGTAAATTGTCTGCGTTTTGATCATCTGTTCATCAAAAAACGCTTTCACCATGCGCGAGGAATTTCTGCATTTTATCTGGCGCACCCGGCGCTTCGACGCGTCCGAACTGCGCACCACCCAGGGCGAAATCCTGGACATCCTGCATCCCGGAGAATGGAACAGCCACGCCGGCCCCGACTTTTTTAATGCCCGCATCCGCATTGGCGACACGCTCTGGGCCGGCAATGTGGAACTGCACGTCAGGGCTTCCGACTGGCTGGTGCACCGACACGACGCCGACGACGCATACCGGAACGTGGTGCTGCACGTGGTGCTCGACGAAGACGCGCCCATTCAATCACCGGAAGGCCGGCGCATGCCTTGCCTGGCCCTCCGCTCGCGCATACCGGCCCGGCTCCAGCAAACCTGGTTCCGCCTGGCGCACGAGCAGCGGTGGATCCCGTGCTCGGCCGAATGGTCGCAGACGCCGGCATTGTTGCGACAAAACTGGCTCGACCGGCTGCTAGTCGAACGCCTGGAGACCAAAACGGGACTGGTCGAACAGGTGCTGCACGATACCGGCAACCATTGGGAGGAGGCTTTTTACCGGTTGCTGGCCCGGCACTACGGCTTGAAAGTCAATGCCGAACCCTTTGAATGGCTGGCCCGCGCCACCCCGTTGTCGCTCATCGCCCGCCACCGCCACCAGTGGATGCAGGTCGAAGCCCTGCTGTTCGGACAGGCGGGTTTTCTGGAAGAACCGTTTGCCGACGATTACCCGGCCATACTCTCCAGAGAATACCGGTTTTTGCGGCATAAGTACCGCCTTCGGCCGATGGACCGGTCCGTGTGGAAATTTTTTCGTCTGCGGCCTGCCGGCTTTCCCACCGTGCGGCTGGCCCAACTGGCGAGCCTGGTACACAGCCGAACCAACCTGTTCAGTGCGGTTATGGAGGCCGCCAACCGGGCCGAGGCGGAAGCATTGTTCACTTTGCCCCCTTCCGAATATTGGCGTACGCATTACCGGTTCGACTGCCCCTCGGTGGCGCTGGAAAAGGTACCAGGCCCTGATTTGGTGAACGGGTTGCTGATCAATACCGTGGTACCCGTGATGTTCCACTACGGACGCCAGCACGGGCAGCCCGCCGTGTGCGACCAGGCGATAGCCCTGCTGGATGACCTGCCGGCAGAGGACAATAAGGTGATTGCCGGTTGGCGAGAACTGGGAGAACAAGTCGGGAGTGCCGCGCATTCGCAAGCGCTGCTGCACTTGAAGGCGAATTATTGCGACGTCCGGCGATGTCTGGAATGTCCGGTGGGCGCGTACCTGCTGAAATAGCCGGCTGCCGGACAGTTGCAAAAAGCAAACAATCAAGGGTTTAAAAAAGGCGAATACATCATCAATGCGTGATTCTCCAGCAGCACCTCTTCGCGGAGGGTTGCGCCGTCCTGATGTATTCGGCGGGCCAGCACATTGTGCCGTGAGTACCCGCCCCAGTGTTCGTGTTGCATCCAGTGCGCCTGCTCGAACACCTCGTAGCGACAGGGCAGGGGTTGTTCGCAATGGAGCGCTCCGTGCAGGTGGGTGTCGCTAAGCCATACCCGTATTTGCCAGTTTTGGCGCGTATCATTGCGGAATTGCAGGTCGATGTAGTTGTAGGCCAGCGTTGCGCCCGATCCGAACGGCAGGGTACGGTGCTCGTCGGGGAACACGTCGTAGCTGTGGCGCCAGCGTTCCGTCACGGTGAGTGGCGTATGCAACACCATCCAGTGCAACAGGTTTCCCATCTGGCAAAGTCCACCGCCCATGCCGCGCTGCACGCGGCCGTCCTGCAGCACCATCCCTTCCAGAAAACCGCGGCGAGCAGTGGGGCGACCCACCCGTTTCCAAAAGGAAAACACCTCCCCTGGGCGGATCAGCAGCCCGTCAATGGCTTCGGCGGCCAGGCGCAGGTTGGTGATCTTGTTGTATTGCAACTGCATATCCACCGCTCGCAGCCGCCGCAACAAAGGGCTTTGGTGCGCAAACACCGGTTCCGGCAGGGCGGCGCACCGCGAAGCGGCGAAGCGCGTGCCGCACAGCCACCAGGCGCCGTACCGCTTTGCCCTGTAAAACCATTTTCCAGCATGCCGACGCCATCCGGAACGCCTGCGCGGCTGCTGGATGCGGTGGTTGGTCGTTGATTCCGGACGTTTTTGCATTTTCCCTGACCCAAAAGTCCAAAATTCCCCGGACATTTGCCGGATTAATCAAATAGCAATGCTATTGCTTCGGTTTTTCTGAACGAAAGAAAATGCATCAACTGACTTACAACCTGAGTTATTGGGAGCGTGAAACCTTTTTGAACAACATCGACGTGGCGGTCATCGGCGCCGGGTTGGTGGGCCTGAGTGCCGCCATCGAACTGCGCCGGCGCAACCCCCGGCTGCATGTGGCGGTGTTCGAGCGCGGGACCCTGCCCATTGGCGCCAGCACCCGCAACGCCGGGTTCGCCTGTTTCGGCTCCATGACCGAGTTGCTCGACGACGTGGAAGAGGCCGACGAAGACGAGGTGCTGAGCGTGGTGGAGCTGCGCTGGCGCGGTCTTCAGGCTTTGCGCAGCCTCATTGGCGACGCGGCGCTGGATTTTCAGCAGCACGGCGGGTATGAAATGTTTACGGACGACGACGACGAAGTGTATGCCCGGTGTCTGGAACAAATGCCCCACTGGAATGAACAGATGCAACGCATAACCGGCCATCCGGAGGTGTACCGCAAGACGGACGAGCGTATCGCCGCCTTCGGGTTTCAAAACATCCGCCACCTGATTCACAACCAGGCGGAGGGCCAGGTGCACACGGGCCGCATGATGCAGGCGCTCATCAAACGCGCCGAAGCGGAAGGCGTACACTTGTTTTTCGGCGCCGGAATTACCCATCTGGAAGACAGCAACCAGGGCGTGCTGCTCCAATCCGGCTTCGGTTGGTCGATTCTGGTGCCCCGTGTGCTGGTCGCGGTCAACGGGTTTGCCCAGCAACTCCTCCCGGGTCTGGAGGTCACCCCCGCCCGCAATCAGGTGCTCATCACCCGCCCTATTCCCGACCTCCGGCTGGAGGGCTGCTTTCACTATGACCGCGGGTATTATTACTTTCGGAACATCGACAACCGGATCTTGCTGGGTGGCGGACGAAACCTGGCCCTGCAGGAAGAGACCACCAGCCAGTTCGGCAACAATGAGCTCATCCGCAGCGCGCTCGTGCGCCTGCTGAAAACGGTGATTTGTCCCGGCTGTACGGCCGATGTCGACTACTGGTGGTCGGGCATTCTCGGGCTCGGGCCGGTCAGGCGCCCGCTGATCCGGCGTACCGGACCAAACACCGTGGTGGCGGTGCGCCTCAGCGGCATGGGTGTGGCCATCGGCACCCTGGTCGGACAGGAAGGCGCGCGCATGACCCTGGCATAAATTGTCGGAAAAAGTAAAAACTTCATATTCACTTAATATTGGCGCCGGAACTTTGCGGGATTATTGATAAGCCTCTTCGCCGTTCGCCCTATGCTAACTTTTGCGGTTCGCCTTATTCTGGAAGACAACAACAAGTGGTTGTTTCTGCGCCAGACAAAAAAGAACGGCGGTCGTTATTCCCTCATCGGCGGTACGGTGGAAGACCACGAATTTGCCCGGGAGGCACTGGCGCGGGAGGCCAGTGAGGAGGCCGGGATTCACGTGGAGCCCACCAGCATGACCCTTATCCATGTGCTCCACCGGCACAAATTAAAAAAGGACGAGAACCTGCTCGTGCTTTATTTTAAAGCTACGCGCTTTCACGGTGAACCCGAATCCCTGGAGCCCAAAAAGTTCCTCGGTGTGCACTGGCTGCCCGTTGACGACCTGCCCGAAGAGGTCTCCAAATCCACCCTGCACGTCATCCAGTGCATCCGTCGCAACGACATCTACTCCGAGTTCCCTACCCGCAGCAAGGTGCTGGAGTTCTGGGAACAGTTTGGAAACAAGTGGGTTGAAGGGTAGGCGAATGTCGAATGTCGAATGTCGATTAAGTATTACGCTCGGTTATTCCGGTGTAAGACGTTACCTGACGGTATACGGGTTAACTTGAATAAGGGGGGTAAAGTCATTAAATTGGATACTGCACACTTAACTCAGGCAAATTCCGGACTTTTACGGCATGAAACAGGCTTACGCCACTTTTTGCCGGCAGGCGCCCGATGTACCGCTTTTCCTGCACGACTGGTATCTCGATGCGGTGTGCACGGAGGGCGATTGGGCGGCGGCAGTGGTTGAAAAAGGCGGCAAACCGGTGGCGGTATGGCCTTTCTTTCTGAAACAAAAATGGGGTTACCGGTATGTGGCCATGCCCCCCTTGTGCAAGATGATGGGGCCTTGCCTGTTGCCGGAGTACCGGGGCGGCAAGCATGAAACCGCGCTCATCGAAGCGCTGCTGGCCCAGCTGCCGCCCCTGGCGGCATTCGAGCAGGATTGTCACTACCCTTTCCAAAACTGGCTGCCGCTGTACTGGCAGGGATTCCGCCAAACGACGCGGTACTCCTACACCCTGGAAAACACCGGGCGCCTGGAAGACACCTGGAACGGACTCACATCAGACTACCGCAACAACAAAATACCGAAAGCCCGTGAATACGTTTCCCTGGACACCACCGACGATACCGCCTTTTTTTTGCAAGTGCACGATAAAAGTTTCGTTCGCAAGGGCATGAAACCTCCCTTTGCACCCGACTTCCTGCTGCGCATCGACCGGGCGCTCGCTGCGCACGGACGCCGGCGCATGGTGCTGGCGCGCGACCGCCAGGACGGCGCCGTACACTCCGCAGCTTATTTGGCCTGGGACGACCGCTCGGCCTGGCTGCTGCTTGCCGGTGACGACCCCGACAAGCGGGCCTCCGGGGCGGGCATGCTGGTCATCTGGGAAACCATACGCTACGCGTTTGAAGAGCTCAAGCTTCCGGTGTACGACTTCGCCGGCAGCATGATTCGGCCGGTGGAACGGGTGCGCCGGCAATTTGGCGCCGTACAGCAACCGTATTTCCGGGTGCGCAAGGAGTGGTCGGCGCTGTGGCGCTTGGGTAAGAACTGGTGGCGTTGAGGTCGCCCCGGTTATTTCCGGCTGGCACCCAACCCGTATTTCAGGAGAAACAACAGGTTAAAAAAGGGCAATACCCAGATGGCTCTCGACTGGAGCCGCGCCAGCACATTGGCAAAGTTGGCAGTTACGAAGGCGTTGCAAAGCAGGAAAAGGATCAGCAAAACGTAACCGAATACCCAAAGCGGATTTTTTTTCACCTCATCCTGGAAGAAAAGCAAACAGGCCGAACTCACGATCAGATAGAACCAGTAAACCCAGTTGTATCCGGCCCACCCTAAAAGATTGTTGTTTTGTTTCGAGGCCTGGTGCCAGGGCATTTCATGGTCAAAATACTGGTGGATTTTCCAGTATACATTCGAGTTGTCTCCATACGGCGTCAGGCCGTCACCCACCTGCGTTTGTACGAACTGCCGGCCGGTGTCGACCAGGGCTTTGTACAGAAGCAGTGTGTAGTATTTGGGCGACCAGGCTATGTTGCGCAGTATGGCTTTGAATTCCGTTTTCGTGCCCTCCCATCCGCCCAGTTGTTGCATGGGCTGGTCTGCATTCCAGACAAAGTCCCAGGCGTAGGCGGGCAATTTGTCTTTCCAGGCACACAAACGATAGGGGTAACGCTCGCAATTGTCGTCCAGATATTTTTTCAGCACCCCGTTTTCTGATAGTTTGGCCACCAGAAAAACGTGCGATCCTTTGCTCAGGGTGAACCCGCTGCCGCCGGCCGCATGTATAGAGGCCACCAGCAGCATAGAAAACAGCGAAACCCCGAACAACTGAAAAGCGGTGCGCAGATATTGCCTGTCGTACCGCAACGCCATGGCGATTATGCCGGCGCTGAGCATAACCATAATCAGTAAATGCGAGTTGTGCATCAGGTTGCAAACAACCAGCCCGATCCAATACCAGGGCCGGTTCCACCGCTTCGGATCGGCGTACAGCAACCAAACCAACAGGAACAGTACGCCGGTGAACACGTCGGGCATCAACTGGCTGCTGTACCACGAAACGGGTGTGAAGGCCACCGTCGACACGGCCAGAATCCAGAACAGCTTCCCGGAAAACCGCTCGCCCCAGGCCAGCACGCAAATCCGGTACACCAGCAGGGAAATAATCAGCCCCTGGGCCAACACGGGCAGCCACAACGTCAGGCCCAATGACAGGTATCGGAGGAAGAAACTGTAGGTCAGGGGCCGGTCTTCGGGCAGGTATATCTCATAGCCGTTGTTGATGTACGCCCCGGTATCGGAAGTGAGCAGGGGGAATCCGTTGTAAAAAGCAACGGCGGAAAACAGGAGGGCAGCGATGACGATTCGGGCGGAATGCATGGTGCGATCAAAATGATGGGAAAGGTAGGTGCTCTCATGCAAAGCGTCATACATTCGCAGCATGAAAAACGGTTTTTTTGCAGGCCTGATCGGCGTAGTGCTGGTGATGAGCATTCTCATCGGTTTTCAGTTCAAGGCTTTTTGGAGCAGCGGGCCGGACCGGGTGGTGGAGGCCTGGGCGGATGGGTTCAAGGCCTACCAGACGGTGTTGTACCATATCCGCTACGATTCGTCGTACAGCCATTACCGGGGCATGAATTACCCGTACGGCGAGCACGTGGTGCCTGCCGACTGCCAGCCCGCACTGTCCAACGTAGCCAGGCTGCTCGCGCCTGTTTTTCCCGGTATCAGCGATTACAGCTTCCCTTTGGTGCATTTCTCCCTGCTCCTGACCTTTCTGTTGTGCGGGGTGCTGATCTACCTCATCCTCCACAAATGGGGTGTCGCTCCCTGGTATGCTGTCGCGGCATCCGCAGGCATCACGTTCCTGAACCCCCAGATGGAGCGCATGGGCGGCCACTTTGGCCTGGGGCACGCAGCGGCAGTACCCCTCACGCTTTACCTTTTGCTGTTGTGGGATGAAAAACCGGGCCTGCGCAACAACGCAGCACTGGCAGCCGTGGTGGTGCTTTTTTCCCTGTTGCACTTTTACCTGTTTGCACTACTCGGTTTTTTCATCGTTTTATACTTGCTGTTCAGGTACCTGCAACAGCCGGACAAGAACCGGCTGATCCAAAGCGTCATCGCCTTGTCCATACAGGTGCTGCTACCGTTTGCCGTCTTTTACTTCTGGATGAATTTTCAGGATCCGGCAGGCGACCGTTCGGTGTCTCCGGGAGGTTTTTTCAAATTCAAACTGCATTGGGAAGGACTGCTGCTGAGCGAGGCCCAGCCGTGGTACGCCTGGATTGATCGGCAGGTGTCGACCATTCGGCGATTAAACATTGAAAACAAATCATACCTTGGTATTATCGCCGGCATATTTGCCCTGTTCGTAACCGTACGCTGGATCACGGGGTTGTTCCGAAAGCCGCCCATCCGCACCCCGCTGCCCTCTGCGCCGGCCATGAATGCCGCTTTTTACGCGTCGTTTGTCAT
Source organism: Saprospiraceae bacterium (assembly GCA_033764075.1). Lineage (GTDB taxonomy): Bacteria > Bacteroidota > Bacteroidia > Chitinophagales > Saprospiraceae > M3007. The sequence continues at coordinate 27,220 of JANRJH010000039.1, forward strand.
CCTGCTTTTTTCTTTTGGCCTGCCGTTCATCATCAAAGGCCTGGAGCCTTTATTGGCGTTTACAGGACCGATCAGGCAATTCAGGTCTGTTGGGCGCTTCGCCTGGGTTTTTTATTATGTGGCCAACTTGCTGGCTTTCACCGCGCTATTTCATCATTTCAAATCCAAAACAACCTGGCGATGGCTGGTATGGGTTCCTGCCTTTGCGCTGTTGGGATATGAGGCCGCCAACCACACCCGATCGTTTCACTTCCAGCGATTTCCAATCGAAGAATACACAGCCGGAAAGGGTTTCGACGCCATTGCAGGCATAACGTACGCAAACTACCAGGCCAGCCTGCCGGTGCCTTATTTCACCGTCGGATCCGAAATTTTTGGGTACGATCAACAGGGGCAGGTACTTCAGAAAGTGCTGGTCCTTTCCGAACAAACAGGCCTGCCCACCACCGGCGCCATGCTCACCCGTACCTCGCTGAGCCAAACCCTCAAACAGGTACAACTGGTGACCGAACCTTACCGGGAGCCGGCGATTTTTAAGGATTATCCCGACAACCGACCCCTGCTGATGGTCTGGGATGAACGCTTCGCGCCACCGGCGGAGACGCGCTACCGCCACCTGCTCGACGGCGCCGGATTGCGCTTCCGGCGGGAGGGCTTCGAGCCGCTCGCCTTCTACGAACTGCCGCTGGACAGCTACCGGCGGCGGATTGATCAGCGGCGCGACTCCATTCTGCACCTGCTGAATACCGACACCACGTTGCACACATCCGGCCTGATGCGCGCTACCGTGGCCGACAGCCGCTTTGTGTACGACCCGATGGACAGCGATCCGGGCGTTCAGGGGTACTTCGGGGTCGGTGGCAAGCAGTCCGACCTGACGGAAAAAACATTCATCTTCACCGGACAGATGCCAGGCGGCGCCACGCGGCATATGGTTTCCTTTTGGATGTTTGTCAACAAGGACTTCCTCCCCCGAACGGAACTCGAAATCGTCGAGTACGGGCCGGAGCCAGGCGGCCCGCGGGTAGCGCGTCTGGTTTCAAACCTCATCACCGCAATTGACAACAACGGCTGGGCCCTGATTGAGCTAGACCACCAGCCCGGCAGTGCCGGCAACACGGTGAGCATGTCACTGAAAAATTACGAAGCCGGCCGGGGAACCCTGCTGGTCGACGAGCTGCTTATCCGGCCCGTCGGTGTCGATCTTTACCGGGAAGGGCCAGAATGGGTCTGGCGGAACAACCGGTGGTACGAAAAGCCCGGCCAATGACCCTCCCATTCCTGACCCACCCCCACGGCAAACTCCTCCTCACTGCCGAATACGCGGTGCTTGACGGCGCCCTGGCCCTGGCCCTGCCCACCCGCTTCGGGCAAAGCCTGGCAGTGGTGGAAGGCGGCGCCTCCGGGGAGTTGCGCTGGCAAAGCCTGGACCACACCGGTCGGCCCTGGTTCGAAGGGGTGTTTGTGCTGCCGCACCTTGCGCTGAAACACAGCTCGGAGGAGCGCACCGGCCGCGCCCTGGAGCAGGTGCTCCAAACCGCAAAAAGCCTGGGCACGGATCCGCTTCCCGGGATGGGGCTTGCACTCACTGCCCGTCTCGATTTCCCGCGCGACTGGGGGCTGGGCTCCAGCAGCACGCTCATCGCCGCCGTGGCCCGCTGGTTTGGGGTCGATCCCTTTCAACTGCTGGCCGACACCTTTGGCGGATCCGGGTACGACGTGGCCTGCGCCTACGCCCCGGGGCCAATCCTCTACCAGATCAGCGGTGAACAGGCCGTCATTACGCCTGCCGCTTTCGATCCCCCGTTCAGGGACAACCTGTTTCTGGTGCATCTCGGCCAAAAACAGGACAGCCGGGCCGGCATCCGCTACTATCGGGAGCAACTCACAGACACCTCGGCGCTGGTGCGCGACCTGAGCGAGATCACCGAAGCGATCCTCGAATGCGCTGATCAGGAGACGTTTGAGGCCCTGCTCCTCGAGCACGAGCACCGCCTGGCGGAGGCGCTTAACCTGCCGCGCGCGCAGCGTCTGTACTTCGAAGGGTTTCCCGGCGTGGTGAAAAGCCTGGGCGCCTGGGGCGGCGATTTTGTGCTGGCGACCAGCCCGTGGCCGGAAGGCGAAACGCGGGCGTGGTTTCAGGCCCGCGGGTTTGCGTCGGTGCTTGGTTGGCGCGACATGTTTTTTTCTTAGGAGCAGTCCGGCTCACTGCTCCAGCTCTTCGAGCCGCATTTTATAAAAATACTGAGGCGTGCGCTGGTACAAATCCCGGTACAGCTGCAAGGCGCGGTTGTGGTGTGCGGTGGGGGCATCGGCCACTTTCCGGAGTTCGAAGTGCACGGCGGCCTCCTCGCGTTCGGAGCGGGCGAGGTTGAGCAACTGCTGGAGCTGGCGCTGGGCCTCGCTCGGGTTGCCGTCGGCGATCAGGATCTGCGCGCGCAGGATGTTGGCGCCGAAGGTGAGGTCGGCGTTGCCGAGGGCCACAGCGATTTCGCGCCCTTCGTCGTGCAGCATGCGGGCGGTAGACACCTCCCCGGCGTGCAGGTGGACGATGCCTTTTTCGATGAGTGAGTTGCCCAGCACGAGCCGGTTGCCCATGTCGCGCGCCACTTCGATCGCCTCTCCGTAATACCGGATCGCTTGTGTATGGTCGCCTTTGAAAAACAGGGTGTCGCCCATGGTGTTGAGCGTTTTGGCGATGCCTTTTTTGTAGTTGAGTTCGCGGGACAGGCTAAGGGTCTGTTGCAGGTACTCAAGCGACCGGTCGAAGTCGCCGGTATGCGCCAGCAGGTCGCCGATGAGGCTGGAGGCGATGGCCAGGCCCTGCTTGTCGCCCAGCTCCCGGCAGAGCGCCAGGTCACGCTCGAAATTTTGCATGGCCTTGGTGTAGTCGCCTTTTTTCTCCCATACCGAGCCGATGCTGCCGATGCAGATGGTCTGCAGGAGCTTGTTGCCGAGCTCTTCGGACAGGTTGAGCCCTTTTTCCAGGCAGAGCAGGGCGCTGTCGAGGCTGTTTTTTTCCAGATAAATGATGCCGAGATTGGTGTACAGGTTGGCGAGCGCCTGTTTGTCCTCCCCGTGTTCGGCGATATCGAGTTGTTCTTCGAGCCATCGGATGCCCTCGTCGTAATGGCCCTGGTTCATGAAGATGAGGCCGAGGTTGGCCACAATGTCGGCGTTGGCGCTTTCGCGGTGCACGGAGCGGTTGATCTCGATGGCTTTATAGAACCAGGACTTGGCTTCTTCGTAGCGGCCCTGCCGGAAGAACAGCGTGCCCATGTTGCCGTAGGTTTTGGCCATGCCCACGGAGTCGGCTGATTGACCGAAGAAGTGCATGGCATGGTCGAGGTGTTCCTGGGCGTTCACATAGTCGCCCCGAAGCATGTGCAGGTAGCCCATCTGTCGGTGGCTGCGTCCGCAGAGGTAGTTGTCGTCGATGTTCTCGGCGTGGCGCAGGGCCTCCCGGTAGTCGGAGGCGGCCTCGTCCCACCGCCCAATCAGCTCCTGAACGGAGCCACGGCGGAGGTAGGTTTTGATCAGTTTGGGGATGTCGGCCGCCTGCTCGCTGAGGTTGTAGATGAGTTTGCCGAAATATTTAAGGGCCGACCGGTTCTGGAAGTTACGGCGTGCATTTTCAGCGGCTTTTTCGAGGTAGTAGTTTGTTTTTTCGGTGATCTCGGCCTGTTCGTAGTGGAAGGCGAGGTCAACGTAGCGCTCGGCAGAGTCGGGGTACAGGGTTTCGATGGCCTCGGCGATCAGCTGGTGGAGCTCGCGCAACCGGGTGCGCAACTGCATGTCGTATGCGGCTTCGCGCAGGAGCGAGTGGCGAAAGATGTAGCGCAGCTCGTTCATGGCGTGCCATATCTGCCATTTTTCTGCCGTTTGCACCTGTTCGCGCAGGACCAGGTCGAGGTCACCGTTCTTGCGGGCGAACTCCTCCTGGCGCGCCATGATGGCCGAGAGCACCGACAGCTCGAACTCGCGCCCGATGACGGCGGCGGCCTTGACGGTTTCCTTGACCAGCCCGCTCAACCGGTCGATGCGGGCCATCATGATCTGTTTGACAGAGTCGCTGAGCTGGATGTCCTGGTCTTTGAGTTGCAACACGCCGTGGGTGTCGCGCGTCAGCAGGTCGGCCTCGGTAAAGTATTCGGCCATCTGCTCCAGGTAAAACGGGTTGCCCTGGGTCATGCGCTGGAGCAGTTCGAAGAGGTCGGGGTGCAACGTGCCGCCGAGGCGCGCTTCGGCGAAGCCGCGCAGGTCTTCCGTGCTCAGGAAGTTGAGATCGACTTCCAGGGTGGGCACGCCCATTTCTTCGAGCGTTTGTTTGCGGACGGGGTAGTTTTTGCTGCCGTCGTCCTCGTACCGGCTGGTGGCGAGAAACAGAACCGGGTGTTGCTGGGCCCGGCGGATGAACTGGACGAGGAACTCGCGCGACATGTCGTCGTACCAGTGCGTATCTTCCAGTTCGATGACCACCGGCTGGATGATGGCTTCGGCGACGAAGAAGTTGGACATGGCCGACAGGCCGTTCTGGTACCGGCCGCGGGCGTCGAGCTGCTCCCACAGGGAGCCCGGATACTGGAGCCCCACCATGGCGGCGAGCACGCTTTGGGTGCGGGTGATCTCGCGGCGCACCGCGTCGGCCTCGGCGTGCGTGCTCTCCGTGAGATCGTAGGTTAGCTCCAAAAAGTTGGATTCAAACAGTTCCCGGTTTCTTTCGGTGCTGTTTTCCGGACTTTGTTCGAAGTAATTTTTCAGGAAATAGATGAACGGGTTGAACGACTTGCGCAGAATCTGGTCGCTCTGGCAGGTATACCAGCTTACCTCCATGCTTTCGCGCAGCTGGCGCCTGAACTCGTAACTCAGGCGGGATTTCCCCATGCCGGCCTCCCCGAACACGTGCGCCACGCCGGCAAAGCGACCCTCGCGCAAGGGCTGGGCAAACGCCAGCAGCGATTGCAGTTCTTCCTGCCGGCCGTAATAGGCGCCGCTGTAGCTGGTGCGTCCGCTCAGGTTGCGGCCGGTGAGCGCGTGGGTAGGAATGTTGTTCTCAAAACCTTTGTAGTGCACCTCGCCCCGGAACTGAAACTTGAAGTTTCGGTTGCGCTGCACATTTTCGTCGGCCAGCACCTCACCCCACTGCGCCTTGGCCATGAGGCGGGCGGCCAGGTTCACCCGCGCGCCCACGGCCGCGTACTGGCAGCGTTCCGTGCCCCCGATCACACCCGTGAAAGCTGTTCCGGCCGTCATGCCCATGCGGTAGCGCGCACCAGTGAGCCTTTGCAGACCGCTGAGTGTATCCTGCAGGGCAGAGGCGAACTCCAGCGCCCGTTCCAGGTTGTTCTCGTAACTGACCGGCGCGCCGAAAAAACAGGCCACCACGCCGCCTTTGTCGCCAAAATCCACCTCTTTGAGATAACCGCCGAAATTGTGGCATTGCTCGAGGACATCGCCGATGAAATGCTGCAGCGCTTCGTGGGTATCTACCCCTTCAAATGAGATAAAGGCGCTCACCACGTTGCGGAACTCTCCGGCCGACGCCTGCTCCAGGAAGACTGCCTCCGGATAAAAATCGGTGAGCAAACCCGGATCGGGTTCGGGCAGCTTGATCGACAGCGGCTTAGGAACAGGAAGGTTTCTCAAGGCGGCCTGGTCGACGCAAACGTAACCGTCGGCCAGGGCAACGGCCGGCAAGTCCAGGGCGCCGAGGATGCTCCGGAACGATTCATGCGCGATCACCTCCATGTTGCCACATTGCAGCTGGGCCATCGCACTGAAATCCACCGCGTCGCCCCGGAAATAAAACGCGCGGTTTTTGTCCGGGCCCACAATACCCCATTCCACCTCCCCCTGACCCAGACCAATCTTGGCGCCGATCTGCAGGCCGGCCATGTCGTCGTCTCCGTTCTGGTTGTCCAGAAAACGGTTGAGCGTACTTTTTACGGTAAAACAAATGCGGGCCGCTACGTCCGACAGCTTGTCGGCGGCTTGGCGTTCAAACGGGAACAGCGCGGTAAAACTGTCGCCGGCGAAGTAAGGGATCATACCCCCTTGTTCGTACACCAGCGTCACCATCGGCTGAAAGATGCGGTTGAGCGTGTAGGACAGCTTCTCGGCGCCCTCCGGACCCTCCTGCATCATGCGTTCGGTCAGCCGGGTGAAGCCCGTCAGGTCGATGAACATGGCAGCGGCCCAAAAATGCCCGTGAAACCGGCCGTTTCGATGGTGCTCTTGGATAAAATGCGGCAGGAAGTGTTTCAAATCTTGCGTCGGCGGTTAAACGAGGGTTAAAGATACGAGAATTTGCACCCAACAGACAAGAAACGACGCGATAGGAAATTTATGGCATGACGGGTCGCGCAAGTATTTGAAAAATATTTTTAGGTGAACCAAAATATTTTTTTTACGTTTGCTTAAAAAAATGACGTGCATACGATTTCAACGGCTGAAGAAAATTACCTGAAAGCGATATTCACCATATCGGAAAAGGAGGGCAAGGCAGCGGCCACCAACGCCATAGCGACGGTGTTGAACACCACCGCCGCTTCCGTCACCGATATGCTCAAGCGTCTGGCGGAGAAAGACCTGATCGCTTATGAAAAGTATCGCGGTGTGTTGCTCACACCTGCGGGCGAGCGGCTGGCGACCTTTTTGATCCGCAAACATCGCCTTTGGGAAGTGTTTCTGGTAGAAAAGCTTGGGTTCTCCTGGGACGAAGTGCACGATCTGGCCGAACAACTCGAACACATTCACGGCGACGCGCTGGTGGAGCGTCTCGACGAGTTTCTTGGCCACCCGCGTTTCGATCCCCACGGCGATCCTATCCCCGACGCCGAAGGGCGCTGGACTTACCGAAGCCAGGTGTTGCTCGGGGCCCTAGATGCCGGCAAACGCGGGGTGATCACCGGCGTGGAAGACCACAGCCCGGCCTTTCTGCAATACCTCGACCACCTGGGGCTCGTACTCGGGGCCGGCATCACCGTGCTGGAGCGCTTCCCGTATGACCAGTCCATGCGCGTAAGCGCCGACGACGGCACGGAACGCATCCTGAGCGAAAAAGTGTCACAAAACCTGTACGTAAAACCAACTATATGAGACCAGACGATGTATCGCTGTCCGAGGTGCACAGTACGGTAGAGACCCACGGGAACGGCAGTTTCTGGAAACGCTTGTTTGCCTTTATGGGGCCTGCCTACCTGGTAAGTGTGGGGTACATGGACCCCGGGAACTGGGCCACCGACCTGGCCGGCGGCAGCCGGTTCGGGTATGCATTGCTGTGGGTGTTGCTCATGTCGAACCTGATCGCTTTGCTGCTCCAGAGCATGAGCGCCCGCCTGGGGGTGGTGGCGCAGCGCGATCTGGCGCAGGCCTCGCGCGACCTGTACCCCGGCCCTGTAAACCTTTTCCTGTATCTGTTGGCAGAGATCGCCATTGCCGCCACCGACCTGGCGGAAGTGCTGGGCATGGCCATCGGACTTCAGTTGTTGTTCGGGCTGCCGCTGGTGTGGGGCGTTTCGTTGAGTGTGCTCGACGCCTTTTTGCTGTTGTTTTTGATGAACCTCGGCATCCGGAAGCTGGAAGCGTTTATTCTGGGGCTCATTTCCATCATCGGAGGCGCTTTCCTGGTGCAAATGATCTTGGCCCGACCCGATCTCGGGCAGGTGGCCCAGGGCTTCACCACGCCCCAGATCCCCGGAACAGAGGCCCTGTTCATCGCCATCGGCATCATCGGCGCCACCGTTATGCCCCACAACCTTTACCTGCACTCCGCGTTGGTGCAGACGCGCAAGGTGGCGCGCACCGACGAAGGCATCCGCCGCGCCATCCGGTTCAACATCATCGACTCCGCCATCGCGCTCAACCTGGCGTTGTTCGTTAACGCCGCCATCCTGATTCTTGCTGCGGCGGTTTTTTACAAAAACGGTTACCAGGGCGTTTCCGAAATACAAGACGCCCACCAGTTGCTGGAGCCATTGCTCGGCAAAAGCTATGCACCGGTGCTCTTCGCCGTTGCGCTCATTGCCGCCGGGCAAAGCAGCACCGTGACCGGCACGCTGGCCGGGCAAATCGTCATGGAAGGCTATCTGCACCTGCGCATAGCGCCCTGGCTTCGGCGGCTCATCACCCGGCTCATTGCCGTGGCGCCGGCCATCCTGGTCATCACGCTGGTAGGTGAGCAGGCCACCGGCGACATGCTGGTGCTCAGCCAGGTGATCCTGAGTATGCAGCTCGGGTTTGCCATCGTTCCGTTGTTGCACTACGTGAGCGACAAGCGACGCATGGGTCAGTACGCCATCGGCTTCTGGGCGCGGCTGGGGGGATGGCTCAGTACCATCATCATCGTCGTACTCAACATCAACCTGGTCGCCGAAAAAGTAAGCCAATGGCTTCAGGCAGGCGGGAATACTGCCTTGATGACGAAAATATTCGTCCTGCCGTTGTTGATCTATGCTATGGTCACCCTTGCTTACATCGTGCTTAAGCCTCTGCTGCAACGGTCGCCTCAACGGCGCGTTGGGCTGCCACACGCCGACCTGGGCGCCTTTGCACAACTCCAGACACCCGAATACCGTCGCATTGCTGTGGCCCTCGATTTCACCGGTTCGGATACCAAAGCGCTGGAGCATGCCCTGCATGTCGGGGGTAAACACGCAGCCTACATCCTCCTGCACTCTGTGGAATCTGCCGGAGCCTGGGTGATGGGGGCCGACATCCAGGACTTCGAATCCGTTTCCGACGAAAAAGTGCTCAACCAGTACGCCGAGCGCTTGCGATACCTGGGCTACGAAGCCGAAGTGCGCATCGGGTTCGGGCCGGCCAAAAAAGTACTGCCCAGGCTGGTCAAAGAATCCGAGGCGCAACTGTTGGTCATGGGCTCCCACGGACATCGGCTGCTGAAAGACCTGCTGTTGGGTTCCACCATCGACGCGGTGCGGCACAAAGTATCGGTTCCGGTACTGGTGGCCTGATGCGTTTGCCGGCGGTGCACTAACTTTGCGACATGCAAACAGAATCCATCATCGACCTCATCCGCCGCCGCCGCTCGGTGTACCCCAAGTCGTACATAACCGACGCGCCCGTGGCACGCGAACACATCGAAGCCATGCTCGAAAGCGCCCGCTGGGCACCTACCCATCGCCGTACGGAGCCCTGGCGCTTTCAGGTGTTTCACAGCCTGGAAAGCCGACGGCAACTGGGCGCTTACCTCGCCGATTTTTTTGAAAAAAACACCGCTCCCGAGGCTTTTTCGGAAGAGAAAAAACAAAAAGCCGGAGAAAATCCGCTGCGCGCCGGCGCGGTGATAGCCATCGTTATGCAGCGCGACCCCGAAGCGCGCGTACCGGAATTCGAGGAAATCGCGGCTGTCGCCATGGCCGTTCAAAACATGTGGCTGCACTGCAGCGCCCTCGGTTTGGGCTGCTACTGGAGCACGCCGCGGGCCATCCTGGAAGCCGATGGTTTTCTGGGACTCGGACCCGGTCAGCGCTGCCTGGGGCTGTTCTACATCGGGCAGCACAATATGCCGGAGGTGGCGGGTGTGCGGGAGGACTTGGCGGATAAGATCACCTGGAAATAAGGAGAGCGCCGCTCTGTGTGCCTCTGTGCTCCCTCTGTGTCCTCCGTGGTTCCTTTAAAACAAACCAAGAAGACGACAATCACACAACAAACAAACCCCCGTCATTCGCCAAAAATCTTTCCATCCGGACTTTTACCCCAAAACCGGAAACAGGATGAAAAAGAAAGTACTGGTCGTTGGCGCCGGCATGGCGGGTCTCAGTGTGGGCACCTACCTTCAAATGAACGGCTTTGAGGTACATCTTTTCGAGTTGAACGCCACCCCGGGCGGGGTTTGCACCTCGTGGAAGCGTGGGGAGTACACCGTCGACTGGTGCATTCACTGGCTGGTCGGTTCCGGCAGCACCAACAGTTTTTTCGACCGCTGGAACGAGCTGATCGACATGCGTGCGTTGGAGATTATCGACCACGAAACGTACGCCGTCACGGAGGACGAACACGGCAACAGACTGCATGTGTACACCGACCTCGACCGGCTCGAAGCGCATTGGCTGGAATTTGCCCCCGAAGACGCCGAACCAATTCGCGCATTCGTGCACGCCTGCAAGCGGTTTACCCAGATGGATATGCCTTCCGAGCACACGTTCGAAACCGGCAACCTGTGGTTCAAAATGCGGGCCATGTGGAAAATGCTGCCCTTCATGGGGGCGTTCGGACAGTACAGCCGTCTCACTTGCGCCGAATACGCCGAAGGGTTCCGCCACCCGCTGTTGCGGAAGACCGTTGCCAACCTGTTCGAGCCGGAAATCCCTGTGCTGTTCGTCATGATGACCCTCGCCTGGATGCACAACAAGGAGGCGGGTTACCCCATCGGCGGTTCTTTGCTGTTTGCCCGGCGCATTGCCGACCGACTCGCCGAACTGGGCGGCCAGATTCATTACCGGAGCCGGGTGGAGAAAATACTGGTCGAAAACAACCGCGCAGTGGGCATCCGCCTCTCCGACGGCACGGAATACCGGGGCGACTATGTGGTGTCCGCCGCCGATGGTCACGCCACCATATTTGACCTGCTGGAACGCCGCTACACCAATGCCCAGCTCGAAAAGCTGTTTGCCTCCGGCAAGACCTTTCCTTCGCTCATCTTTCTGTCGGCAGGCGTAGCACGCACGTTCAACGCAACACCACACACCTATTTATTCCCGCTCAAAACGCCCCTGCGCATCGACCCGGAAACCGAACTGCGCGATTTGTTGCTGCGCGTGCACAACTTCGACCCCACGCTTGCGCCTCCGGGAAAGACCTTGCTCTCGGCCATGATCGAAACCCGGAACTGGGCGTATTGGGTTGACTTGCAAAAAAACGACCCGGAAAAATACGCCGCAGAGAAAAAACGGCTGTTGGAAAGCTTTATCGATGCGCTGGAGGAAAAACTCGGGGACGTGCGCGATCTGGTGGAAATGACCGATGTGGTCACCCCCGCTACCATTATCGGCTTCACCAACAACTGGAAAGGCAGTTTCGAGGGCTGGCTGGCCACGCCGGAAACGGGGTTCGGGCAACTGCAAAATACGCTGGACGGGCTGGAAAACTGCTACCTGTGCGGGCACTGGGTGGCGCCGGGCGGCGGCGTACCCACGGCCATGCTGTCGGGACGCACGGCCGCAGAGAAAATTTGTTTGAAAGAAGGATTCGTCCTACGAGTATAGTCGTAGGACGAATGATTTCGCCTGGTATCTTTGTCCCAACAATTGGAAGCAACGATATCTTCAACAAAAAAAGACGCAGGGCCAAACCTGCTGATCCCTTCCCGACCCATTGAAAACACATCCATGACCCGACGCATCCTCGAACCCGAACAAAAGGCGCTGGAGATCAACCTCGACGACGGCATCTACGGCGCATTCGCCGAGATCGGAGCCGGCCAGGAGGTGGCGCGCCACTTCTTCCAGGTCGGTGCGGCCGCCGGCACCATCGCCAAGAGCATGAGTGCCTACGACAAGCAGGTGTCCGACGAGATTTACGGCGCCGAAGAGCGCGGCAAAGGGCGCTACGTGTGCGAATCGCGCCTGTACCGCATGCTCGACCACGAATACGACCTGATGGAACAGCGCTTGCGCACGGTACGCCCCGGCGAGACGTTTTTTGCCTTCGCCGACACCGTGGCCGCCGTCAATTTCACACGCACCATCAAAGGCGACGGCTGGCTGGGGCTCCGCTTTCAGCGCCGGCCCGAAAGCAAGCCGAACGACCTGATCATTCACGTGCACATGCTCGACAACGACAACCGCCTGCAACAACAGGCCGTCGGTATTCTCGGCGTCAACATGGTGTACGGCTGCTACCGCTACGCCGCCGACCCGGAGACCCTGATCGTGTCGCTGCTCGACAACCTGCGCGGGCGCGTCATGCTCGACATGGTGCGCCTCGAAGGCCCCGATTTCGAACACGTGGACAACCGCCTGCTCTGCCTCTGGGCCGTGAAGCACGGGCTGAGCGACGTGACCATCTTCTCCCCCGACCGCCGCAGCGTGCACGCCGGCGAATTTTTGTACAAAAAATCCATCCTCATCGCCCGCGGCAGCTACCGCCCGCCCACCCTGGTGCAGGAAGACATGATCGTGCACGGCTTTCAACAGTTCCGTCATGAGCCGGACGTGGACCCCGACAACGCCTGGTTCCTCGCCGAGATCACCCTCGACAACCTGCAGGCCGACGGGGCGCTCAGCGAGCGCGACTTTCTCGACCGCGCCGACCTGCTGTGCGCCCTGGGCATCACGGTGATCGTCTCCGGCTGCTTGCAACACAAAAAACTGATCGCCTATTTCGGCAACTACAAGGTGCAGCGCATCGGGCTGGCCATGGGCGCGCGCAAATTGCGCAACATCCTCCGCGAAACGGTGGAGCAAAACCCGGACAACCTCCTGGGCGCCTTGGGCGAAATTTTCATGCGCAATGTCCGCTTCTACATCTACCCGGCCAAATTGTCGGGCCAAACGGAACTCATGACCGCCCAAAACCTCGATATCCCCCAGGAAATACACTTTATCTATCGCTACCTGCTGGAAAAAGGGCATATCGTGGACATTCGGCACTTCAACCCCGACCTATTGCACATCTACCATAAACATGTGCTGCAAAACATCCGCGAGGGCGGGCACGAATGGGAGCGGCAGGTACCCAAAAAAGTGGGGCGCCTGATCCGGGACAAGTCTTTTTTTGTTTGAATTGTCCCCACCCGCGCCGAATTGCCCCCGACCACTACCAGATAACAAATTCCGTGCGCCGGTTCCGGCTCCGTCCGGCTTCGGTATCGTTGCTGTCTACCGGCCGGGACTCGCCGAAGCCTTTAAAGCGCAGACGGTCGGCATTGATTCCTTTTTGCATCAGATAATCGTACACGGCTTTGGCCCGGTCTTCGGACAAGGTAAGGTTCAACGCGTCGTCGCCCTGGCTGTCGGTGTGTCCATTGATCTGTATGCGCATGCCGGGTTGTTCCTGCAGCAGGCGCATGAGGCGATCCAGTTCGGTTTGGGATTCCGGTTTCAGCACAGCGGAGCCGGTGTCGAAGAACACGTTGCGCAACACCACGGGTTTTCCTGCGGATTCGGGTTTGTCTTCTGCCGGCACCGGCAGCAGTTCGGCGGTAACCTGAAATGGTTCATCCAAACCCGCATCGCCTGTCAGGTTGAAGTTCTCCGAGTAAAAAACGTACCCGGGCCGGCTCACGTTCAGCATGTACCGGCGACCGGCCGGCAGGCACACCAGTGCCGAGCCATTTTTCCGGGTGGAGGCCGCCACCAGGGTTTGGGCAGTGCCCAGGTCTACGACCTCGGCGCGGGCCGACAGCAGCTGACCGGTGAGGGCGTCTTTCACCACAACCCTGGCGTAGGTGGCGGGCAGCGGTCGGGCGGCGACGGGCATTTCGAAGGCGTAGAGGTCGAGGCCACCCAGGCCGCCTTCCCGATTGGATGCGTAATAAGCGGTGCGTCCGTCGAGGCTCACGATCAGCGCCACCTCATTGCCCGTCGTATTGATGGGGTAGCCCAGGTTGGTGGGTTCCCCCCAGGAGCCGTCGGGCTTTTTCCGGGTAACGAACAGGTCTAAGCCACCCATGCCCGGCAGGCTGTCGGAGGCAAAGTACAGCGTCTGGCCGTCTGGATGCAGGTACGGGAGCAGTTCAAAACCGCCGGTGTTAATGACCGGCCCGAGGTTTTGGGGTTTGCTCCACTTGCCGTCGTCGCCCCGGGAGGTTATCCAAAGATCCTTCCCGCCGAATCCGCCGGGACGATTGCTGGAGAAGGCGATCGAACGCCCGTCTGCGCTGATGCTGGGCTGCGATTCCCAATGTTCGGAATTAATGGCGCTGCTGAAGGGCTGGGGCTTGCTCCACCCCTCGCGTTTGAGTTGCGACCAGTACAGATCGCAACTGCCCTGGGAACCGTCGCCCCGACGGTTACAAGCGGTGAACACCAACCAGGTGCCGTCGGGACTCAGTGCCTGTGCGCCTTCATTGTCCGGGGTGTTGATCTCCTGGATGGGCTGGGCGGTTGTCCATTGCCCGTTGGTGAAGGCGCTCTGGAAAAAGTCCTCGTTGTCTCCAAACGACGACACCGGCAGGCGCCGGGTGAACACCAGCGACTCACCGTCGGCGGTAAGCGAAGGGAAATACTCATCATTGGCGGTGTTCACGCCCGGACCCAGGTTGCGGGGTTCAAAGGGAACAGGGTTGGCCATGGCCTGTTGTACAAACCGGGCATTCCGTACCAGGTTTTGCGCCATATAATAAAACGGGTCGTTGGCCTTGCCCAGCGCAATGTAATCACCGGCGTGTTTGGCGGCCTCGTCAAATTTTGCCTGTTCCCATTCGGCCTGGGCGGCCTTGAAAAAACCCTCCAGGGCATAAGCGGTATCGAGTACAACCGCTTTTTCAAAGGCCAACTCGGAGGCCGGCCAGTTTTTCAGTTCCGCTTCCACGTATCCCAGTTGCAGCCAGGCATCCACAAAAAACGGATCGGTGTTCACCGCCTTTTCAAAAAAGCCCTGGGCCAGGGCATAATCCTGGTTGGCGGCGTGTTGCTCGCCCTCCTTGTAAGGCTTGAGCGCTTTGGGGGTGGTGGTGTGGCGATAAGTAGGCTGACCCGCAAGCAGCGCAGGCAACAGCAGCCCCGCCAACAACAGGCGATGGGTGAAAGTCGGCATGTTCAACATACGAATAATCAACGAAATTGTCCGGCCCCGGATGATTCAGACAGTTCAACGTGTACAAAAATAACGGTCGGCTCGTTAACAACGTACAAATGCTAGTTAAGGTACCCCATTTCAGGCATTTTTTGCGTTTTACAGCCGGGAAATACCTGAACACTCTTCAATACTTTCAATCTATACTGAAAATATTTTTTAACATGGATTTTGTATAAATAGTACAATATATTGAATATCAATATTTTGATAGTTAAAAGCTTGTTTTAACACTAAAATTTGTCGGATTTAGTCATTTTTTTGTTGAAGAAAAACTTGCACAGTATTAAACAAGGTTTTACCTTTGAGGCATCGAATCAGTCATTAAAAAGAACAGACCATGAGTACCTTGGAATTCAATAGCAAAATGACCGGATTAACCTCCTTGTTGCATTCCTTTGCCTACAATCTGACAAAGAATGTGGAAGACGCCAAGGACTTGTATCAGGAGACCGCTTTCCGCGCACTGTCCAATCGCGATAAATTTCAACCGGGCACCAACTTCAAAGCGTGGGTGTTCACGATCATGAAGAACATCTTCATCAACAACTACCGGAAGAAAGTAAAAGCGAATACGATTCTGGACACCACCGACAACCAGTATTACCTCAATTCCGGCAGCCACGCCACCGGCAACGCTGCCGAAGGCACCATTATGCTGAAGGAATTGAATGTGATGGTGGACGATCTGGACGACAGCATCCGCATACCCTTCCTCATGCACTTTGAGGGGTTCAAGTATCAGGAAATTGCAGATGAACTGCAGTTGCCCCTTGGAACGGTCAAAAGCCGCATCTTCTTTGCCCGCAAAGAACTTAAGGAGCGCATCATTCATCACTTCGGATTCAATCCGAACTAAATAAGAAATATTTTTTGCCGGAAAAGTGACCTGTGGCCGACATACCGTCATAAGGTTGTCTTTGCCAAAGAGGCAAGGGCAGAAGGCAAAAAAGGAAGATTGTTTTCATTTGGTTTTTTGGGGTGCCGCCGGCATGCGTAAGCATGTTCGGCGGCTTTTTTTTAGGTCACTCCTTGTTCTTTGAGTCCATCCAGATGGTGACCGGCCCGTCGTTGATCAGTTGCACCTGCATGTCGGCGCCAAACTGTCCGGTGAATACCGGGCGCCCGCTTTCCAACGCCAGCATTTGAACGAACAATTCGTACAAGGGCACCGCTGCCTCCGGCCGGGCGGCCCGAATAAAGGACGGCCTGTTGCCTTTTTTGGTGCTGGCGTGCAGGGTGAACTGGCTGACTACCAGCAGGCTGCCCCCGACTTCCTGGACGGAGCGGTTCATTTGCCCCTGCTCATCGGAAAATATGCGCAGGGCGGCAATCTTTTTTACCAGCCATTCGGCGTCGGTGGCGGTATCCTCGTGCTCAATGCCGAGCAGGATGAGGAATCCCCGGTCAATAGCTGCGTGCACTGTTCCGCCGATGCGTACCGACGCTTCGCTGGCCCGCTGTAAAACTACCCGCATGAAAAAGTGGTTATGTTTGCCGCAATATTAAACACTTTCGGCTTATGAACCCAGTTCTGGAATTCAACGACTACCGCGCCCGCATGAACGAGCGCATTCTCTCGCACGACAACCTTGTTTTGAAGCGTTTCTGGAGCCTCGACAACCAGACGTATCAGGACGGCGCTCTGGACACCAAAACCAAGGAACTGCTCGGATTGGTGGCTTCCATGGTGCTCCGTTGCGACGACTGCATTAAATACCACCTCGGCAAGTGTCACGAACTGGGGGTGACCACCGATCAAATCTTCGAAGTGTTCGCCGTAGCCAATCTGGTCGGCGGCTCCATCTGTATACCGCACACCCGTCGTGCGGTCGAATATTGGGATGCACTCAATAGCGCACCCTAGGATCCAGCCATGCGTACAGGATATCAGCCACTAGGTTGGCGACCACCGTGATCGCGGCGCTGAGCATGGCGATGGCGAACAGCACCGGGTAATCGCGGCCAAGAAAAGCCTCCTGGGTCTTTGCGCCCATGCCGGGCACCTGAAACAGGTATTCCAAAACCAGCGAACCGTTGAAAATGGCGGGCAGGGTCTGGGCCAGCAGGGCGATCATCGGAAACAGCGCGTTGGGTACGCCGTGTGCCCATACCACCCGGGTTTGCGCCAGCCCCTTGGCCCTGGCGGTGCGCACAAACGGCTGCGTCATGGTGCGCAGCAGTCCGCCCCGCATTTGCAGGGCGAAAATGCCCAACACGTGCAGCGCCAGGGTGAGCATGGGCAGCAGCAGCCGGGCGGCATTGTGCCGGTACCAATGTCCGAAGGTCTCCAGGGCAGGCGCCCACGGCTGGGCCGCTGCACCGGGGAGCCAGTGCAGTCCGGCATCGGGCGTGGCCAGCAGCAACATGAGCAGAACGCCAAGCCAAAACGTGGGCACGGCATACAGCGCCAGCAATGCGGTTTGGCCAATGGCGTCGGCCCAACGCCCCCGACGGGTAGCCAAAGCAGCGCCCAGCCATACGGCCAGTGCGAAGGCCAGCAGCAGGGAAACACCGTTGATGAGCAGCGTTACGCATAGCGCCGGGTACAGTTCAGTCGTCACCGGCCGGCGGTTGATGAGCGAGCGCCCGAGGTCGCCCCGCACAAAACCGCTCAGCCATCGGTGGTACTGGTTATCGGTTCCATGCCAGCAAAAGGATACGGCCCATCGGTTTTGCGGCGGACTGCTCGCCACTGCCGCAGCCGCGCGAACCAACGCCCGCCATGGCTCGTGCAATGCCGGCAGGGTATCCGTCATGCGGCCCAGCGCATTTGCGGCAGACACCAGGTCCTCTCGCCGATCCGCTTTCCACAGGGCAGCACCGGCTGAACGCAAGGGGGCTGCGACGGCGAGGCCATCCGGCAAATGGTCCACTTCGCGCATCCAGGCAACCAGGGCCCGGTCGTATTCCGACACTGCCGTCCAGGCTCCGCCCTGTAAACACAAGCGGCGCAGACGCTCCCGGCGTTCGGGCGGGCATATCCGGTGCAAGGAATCGGGCAAAACACCCGGGCCCAGGGTAAAATAAAAAGGTGGCAGGTGCATGCCCAGTTGGCGGGCGTTGTAGGCGTACAACTCGGCTTGCCGGGCCGGATCGGCGCTCACCGCGCTTTCGTCTCCGTACAGCGTTCGCACCGGATCTCCCGGCGCCAGCCGGCTCAGGCCGAACAGGAGCAGCGACACCGCCAGCAATGTGGGTACCACAAACAACAAACGCCGGAGCACATAGCGATACATGCCTCAAAGATAAGCACGTGGCGCTATGTGTTCCGGCGTTCGTTCGATCCGGGCGATGCCCGTATGCCGGTTAAATAATTTCCAGGGTAACTTTTTGGATCTTGCCGTTGAACGTGGACCGGTGGTGGTAGGCCTCCGTTACCGGTGTGTTGCTGTCGGTGCCCACGTCGGCCGGCTCATCAAGTCCATACACATTGGAATGCGTTTGTTTGATGGCGCCCTCAGCTACCTTGGCGCCGTCCACGAAAATGATGCCCTGGCCGCCTTTGCCCCTGCCACCTTCGTACTTAAACTCGAACTTGACCGTGTGTTTGCCGGGGCTGAGTTTTTGGCCGGCATTGATGTCGTAATGTTCGATGCCCAACCAATTGTAGGCAAATGCGGGTTTGCCGTCCTTGAGGTAAAGGGACCAGCCGCCGAAGTCGCCACCCTGGCAAACCAGTACGCCGGTGTTGTTTCCGGTGACCTCTATGTCGGCGGTGATGGTATATGAGGTGTTTTTCAGGTTGATGAACGCATTTTCCATGATGAGGGTAGCGCCGGAGTAGAGGGTTAGTTTTTTTCTGGCGCCCATGAGGTCGGGGCGCCCGGCCACTTTGGCGTCGAACCGTTCAATGGTGCGGTCGTCTATGGGCAGCACGTTGTAGCGGGCGCCTTCGGTCATGAACAGCTTTTTCAGTTCATCCAGTTTGGTGGCGTTGTCGGCGGCCAGGTTTTTGGACATGCTGAAATCCTCGTTCACGTTGTAGAGTTCCCACACATCTTCCTCCAGCTTTTTCCGGGGTGCTCCCTCCCAGGGGGCTTTGTGCACGGTGCCGGCGAACCATCCGTCGTGGTAAATGCCCCGGTTTCCGGCCATTTCAAAATATTGCGTCTTGCGGGTGTCGGCGGCTGTTTTGTTGTCGAAAGAATACAGCATGCTCACACCTTCGATGGGCCGTTGCGGGATGCCGTTGACCATACGGGGCGCCGGAATGCCCACAGCTTCGTAGATGGTGGGCGCCACATCGATGACGTGGTGGAATTGAGAACGCACCTCGTTTTTAGCCTTTATGCCCTCGGGCCAGTGGATGACCATGCCGTTGCGGGTGCCGCCGAAGTTGGAGGCCACCTGCTTGGTCCAGGTGAATGGCGTGTTGCCGGCTACGGCCCAACCGGCGGCGAAGTGGTTGTAGCATTTGTCGGAACCCAGCAAGTCAATTTTCGACAACTGCATTTCGAGGGTCTCCGGCACGCCGTTAAAGTAAGTGCTTTCATTATAGACGCCGATCATACCGCCTTCGGCGCTGGAACCGTTGTCGCCCACTACGTAGATGAACAGGGTATTGTCCATTTCGCCCATGGCTTCCAGCGCGGCCACCAGGCGGCCCACTTCGTGGTCGGTGTGTTCGGCGAAGCCGGCGAACACCTCCATCTGGCGCTCGAAGAGCCGCTTCTCGTCGGCGGAAAGCTTGTCCCAGTCTTTGATGTCGGCAGGTTTGGGCGCCAGCGTGGTGTTTTCCGGCACTACACCCAGCGCTTTCTGGCGGGCGAGGGTCTCTTCCCGGAGTTTATCCCATCCCTGGCTGAACTTGCCTTTGTATTTGTCGACAAATTCTTTTGGCGCATGGTGTGGCGCATGGGTAGCGCCTGTGGCGAAGTACATGTAAAAAGGCTTGTCGGGTGTGAGCGACTGTTGCAGGCTCATCCAGCCAATCGCCTGGTTGGTCATGTCGGTGGTGAAATGGTAGCCGGGCTCGTCGTCCGGCACATCCACGGGAGTCACGCCGTCGAACACCAGCGGGTGCCATTGGTTGGTTTCGCCGCCGAT
The DNA here is from genome assembly GCA_033764075.1 of Saprospiraceae bacterium. GTDB lineage: Bacteria > Bacteroidota > Bacteroidia > Chitinophagales > Saprospiraceae > M3007. The sequence goes on from JANRJH010000039.1 coordinate 47,026, forward strand.
GAAGCCGTAGAATTTGTCAAATCCGGAGCCGGTCGGCCAGCGGTCGAAAGGGCCGGATACGGACACCTCCCAGGGTGCGGTTTCGTGGTACTTGCCGAAGGCGGCCGTGCTGAAGCCGTTCATGCGCAGCACCTGGGCGGCGGGGGTGATGGACTGTGGTCGCACGCCGGTGTTGCCCGGGAACCCTGTGGCGAGCTCCATGATGGCGCCCGCATTGTTGGAGTGGTGGTTGTAGCCGGTGAGGAGGGCGGTGCGCGTAGGCGAACAGAGGGCTGTGGTGTGGAAGCGGTTATAGCGGAGCCCGTTGGCGGCCAGCTTTTCGAGGGTGGGCATGTGGATGGGGCCGCCGAAGGCGCTGGAGTGCCCAAAGCCGATGTCGTCGATCAGCACGATCACCACGTTGGGGGCTTTTTCCGGCGCTTTTACCTCAAAGCGCGGGGGGGCGGTGGCGTTGCGGGCGTCCAGCTCGGTGATCGGCGCCAATGAGGGGTCGTTGATGGGCAGTACGGATCGGTCGATGCCGGATCGGGGTGCGGCGCTCCCGGTTTCTTTGGTTGGTTGGCCGCAGCCGGCAAACAACAACAGGGCGGCCGGTGGAGCCATAAAAATACGCACCAGCATGGTTTTGAAAGCCATAATTTACAGGTTTTGTTTTGAGATGACGATTGCGCTATCGCAGCAAAAGTACTGGTTATGAGAAAAGAGGCTTATACTATTTTGCTTTATTTGCAATGGTGCTGTCAACCAACCCGGAAACGGTTTTTCGAAATGAAAAATCTTGCGCCTGAATAGCCCTGGACGAACAAATGGCTAGCGCGTCAGCACCGCCCAGTCGCGCCAGACATTCCAATCCTTGGCGTATAAAAAATTCAGTCTTCCCGCCACAGCTTCCGAGGGCGCCGGCCGAACGCCGAAGGTAACCGGAAAAACACCGGGCCGGATCTTAGGCAGCCGGTTGTTTTCGGGGTGCGCAGCGTAACCCACCCAGGAGCGGTGGCCCGTCAGCACGGCCGGCCAGTGTTTGCAGAAAAGCCCGCGCTTGTACGGCAGGAACAGCCACACCGGCGCCGAAGGGAGCAAGGCCAGGCAGAACAGCACGTCCAGCACCCGTTTATTGCGCCGTTGCCCCGGCTGGGCGATGTTGTACCGGATGTCGATGGTGTACAACTCTCCGGGCTCATGCTTGCTGTTGCTGCCAATGATGCTCATGCTCTCTTCCGGCACGATCTTGTAGGAGATGCCGGGTCCCAGGCGGGTCATCCAGGCCATGATTTCCTGGGCCGGTACGTCGCGTGAGCAAAAGATCAGTTCGTCGACGCGGAAAATACGCACGACCTCGTCCAGCCGGTCCATGGTGTTGAGGTATAGGTCGTCGGCTGTCGGTCGTCGGCTGTCGGTCGTCGGTAGTCGGTAGTCGGTCGTCGGTAGTCGGCTGTCGGTTATCGGCTGTCGGTCGTCGGTTGTCGGTCGTCGGCTATGGGTTGTTGGTTGTTGGTTGTCGGAAGTTGGTGGTTGGTGGTTGGCGGGCGACACGATGCCGACCAGGTTCATGGGTACGGAAGCCTGTTGCAGGAGCCCGATCACGCGCCGGCTTTCTTCCGGCGAGCCGGCGATGGCGACCTGGCGTATGTGCTCTCGTCCGACGCGCAAATTGCCGTATTGGATGAAGTGCATCAGCAGGCGGACAGTTGTCAGCGCCAACACAGACCAGGCGGCCCCGAGCAGCAGCAGGGCCCTCGACGAGCGCAAGTCTTCGTTTAAAAAGCCGTAAATAGCCGCCAGCAGGAGGGTGCCCATGGCCAGTCCGCGCACCAGCCGCCGCAGGTCGTACCGATGGTCGTAGCCGCCGTTGAGCCATACGGACAAGAGCCACACGCCTGTGTACAAGGGGAAGTTGAACTGTACGACGGGCGGCTTGAAGTAGCCGGGGTCTTTGTAATAGTAGCCGGCCCAAAAATCTTTCAGGAACAGGAGGCCGGCAACCAAAACGGCGGCGTCGAGGGTCGGCAGCCAGATTTTCCGAAAAAATTGCTCGATGAGGGTCACGCCCGCCCGCAGCCAGATGGCTACCTGCAACATGCCCACAAACAGCCCCGCCTGACGCCCGGTGAAGTGCTTGCGGGCAAAGATGATCATCGCCTGGTAGAAGACCCGAACGTAGTTGAGCGTGCCTTTTTTGGTGCTCTCTCCTTTATAGTGGATGATCTGTGTTTCGGGGAAATAGTAGTTTTGATAACCGGCACGGGTGATGCGGTACGACAAGTCGATGTCCTCGCCATACATGAAGAATGCTTCGTCCAGCAGCCCGGCCTTGTCCAGTGCATCGCGTCGCATAAACATGAAACACCCGGCGAGCACGTCAATGGTGTGGGTTTCGTGTTGGTTCAGGTGGCCGAGGTAATATCGGTTGAAGGTACGACTGCGGGGGAACAGGGTTGACAGCCCGATACTTTTGCAAAAAGCCACCCAAGGCGTCGGGAAGCCGCGCTTGCTCTCGGGCAGATAGCGCCCGCTCCCGTCGATGAGGCGCACCCCGAGGGCGCCGGCGTCGGGATGTGCGTCCATGAAGCGGATGCATTTGGAAAAGGTGTCCTCCTCAACAACCGTGTCCGGGTTGAGCAGCAACACATAGCGGCCCGAACTTTGGCGAATGGCCTGGTTGTTGGCCACGGCAAACCCGGGATTGTCGTTGTTGGCGATCAGGCGTACTTCGGGAAATTTTTCGCGCACCATGCGCACGGAATCGTCCACCGAATTGTTGTCCACCACCCACACTTCGGCATGAATGCCCGCCAGCGCCCGGCGCACGGAGTACAGCGCCTGTTCGAGGAAATGGCGCACGTTGTAGGAGACGATGACGATGGAGAGGGTCAAGGCCGCAAAGGTACCGCAGTCCTTCGTTTAGAAGCACACGGGTGAAACAAATGATGGAATCAACCTTTTTTCGGCACCTTCACCTCGTACACTTTACCCGCCTTGTTGGTCAGCTTGCTGTCGACCAGCCAGGGGTTGTACACCTTGAGTGCGCGGTAGGAGATGCCGTATTGTGCCGCAAAGTCGGCCCAGTTGGCGATCGGGCCATTCACCTGGACCACGGTGTAATCGGTCAACGGCTTATACAGGTGTTTGGGGTCTATGAAGTACTCGTAATCGTCGGGGTTCTGCATCACGTCTTTGATGGCCACGATGCGGAAGGGGTAGCGCATGGTTTCGTCTGCGGCGAGGTTGAGGTCGTAGAACGAAGTAGCGCGTTGTTTACCGGTTTCGCCGGACAAGCGGCCGGGGCCACCGTTATAGGCCGCAGCGGCCAGGGTCCAGGAGCCCAATTGTTTTTTCAGGTCTGTGAGGTAACGGCAGGCGGCTACCGTGGCTTTTTCGAGGTGGTAGCGCTCGTCGACCTCGGTGTTCACCTCCAGGCCATACTGCTCGGCCGTGCCTTTCATGAACTGCCACACGCCTTTGGCGCCGGCGGGCGAAACGGCGTTGGACAGGTTGCTCTCGGCAACGGCGAGGTACTTGATGTCGTCCGGCACACCATTTTCCTTCATAATGGGTTCTATGATGGGAAAGATGGCTTTGGCACGTTTGAGGGCCAGAATGGTGGCCGAATGGTAGTACACGTTGCGCAACAACTCAGCATCCAGCCGTTCCAGCACATCCGGATTGTCCATGGGCAGTTGCTCGCCGCAGAAGTCAAAGTCCCGGTCTAGGTTCACCGAACGAATGGTCTGTGCCGGGCCGACATACGCGGGCTGTTTGCCTTTGAACGACCACAGGACCAGCGAGAAGAGTACGGCCGCAAGCACGAGGTTGAGGAAGAGCAGGAGACGGGTCATTGGTGGGTGATTTGGTGATGCGTCCGACAGGTTAGTGTTGGGAACGTTTTTTTTGGGGTAAAAGTCTGTTAGGGGGGGGGATTTTTAAATAAACCATAGAGGACGCCGAGGTTTCACAGAGGCACACAGGGAACATAGTACGCTGTGCTCCTCTGCGTACCCTCTGTGCTCCTCTGCGGTTCAGTTAAAATAAACCACAGAGGACGCAGAGGATACGCAGCGGCACGCAGGGGCAAGCGTGGGCGACGCCTTACTCCGCCACGACCTTCACCACTTGTGTTCCATCAACGGTATGTAATTCTGCGAAGTACAAGCCCGGCTGTGCGAAGTCTACCGGAAGCACATGCGTTCCGGCATTGAAAAAGGCGCGATGTTGGAAGATGGTTCGGCCCCCCACATCGATGACACGGATCAATGCTTCACCTGGCCGCGGCAGGGTGAAGTGCAGGTTAGTGCGTTCCGGCGCCGGGTTAGGGCGGGCACACAGCGTTGGTGACAGTGCCGACGGGTTGCCAACCGATGTGGAAGCGCTGAGCGTCAGTACGATCGGCCTGATTTCCATGTCTGCTGTGTACGCCTCGGCAGGCAGCATGTCTTGGTTCAGCTGCAGCACATCGCCCGCCATTTGTCCGCTTTTCCGGGCGGTGAAGTGGAGGGTGAAAAAGGACGTTCCATCTTCGAGATATTTGCCTTCGGCTTTTGCATACACGGCGCGTAGTTCGCCGTCGGCGGCGTTGAATGTGCCAAACTGCTCGGGTCTGAGCAGGCTGCCCTCCGGGGTGGTAATGCCGACAAATGTCAGCGCGTCGATGTCGAATTGCAACACAAACTGGAAGGCCGCCAAGCCGTGAAAGCCTTCAACGGTTACGGGCAAGTCTACCGCGCTGCCGGCGTGCAAGGGCGCATCCTGACCGTGCAACACCAGCGGCTGCGGACGCATGGATGGGTCGGCCCGGGGGGTGGTAACATCGCCAAGTTTGACACCATTGAAGTCGATGTCGGCATCCTGGCCGTTGGCGGAAGCGATGGAAACGCTTTCCGGAAAGTTCCAGGGAGCATTCGGGTTGGGGAATACATAGCCGGCATCCACGAACCGCCAGGAGGTATTCCAGATGTTATTGGCGTTGGGATTGCCGAGGAGCGCCTGGGTGATGAGGCCTGCATCGGCAGTGGTGATGCTGTTGCTCTTGTTCACGTCGGCCGCGATACGCGGGTAGGGTGCCCCCAGGGGTGCGTTCCCGGAGAGGTGCTGCTGGATGCGCGAAGCGTCGGCGGCGGTGACACCGTTGAATTTGTTGATGTTTTTGGTGGGTGTCACGGTGTAGGCGCCGGTCTGTGCGATGACGATGGTATAATCTCCTGTGGCATCCGTCAGGTCTGCTCCGTTGGAGGGGCCAGTGGCGGTAACGGTGGCGTCTTTTACCCCGGCATTCAGGTTTTCCCATTCGATGTTGCCGGTAATGCAGAGCTGGACGGTTACCATGGCGTTGTTACCGGCCAGGTTGGTTGTGCAGCCGTCCGACGAGACTGTGAGCAGGTTCAGCACAACATTGCCCGAGTTGGTCGGCTCGACGGAGGCCGTTCCTCCGGTGAGTGTGGTGTTTTGGCTGCCGCCGCCGTTTATGTTGAAGGTTACGAGGGCATTGTTGGTGCCGTTGATGGTGAAGGACGCGCCGGGGTTGAGGCATACGGGCGAGGGGCCGGCTTGGACAGATGCTGTGGGCGTCGGTTTGATGCTCACGGCGACCGATCCGGTCATGTCTGCCGTGCAGGCATTTCCAGTGTTTGTGGCCACCACGGTGTAGTTGCCGGCGAGTGTTTGGTTGCCGAAGGATATGGCTACGCCGGTTCCGTTTTCAGGTGTATCGGTATCGCTGTTGTTCCGTTTCAGCTGGTAGCTGACGCCACTCTCCGAGTCCTCCAGGCCCACGGCCACACCGACGCCGCCGGCACAATACGGGCCACCGCCGGTAACGGAGAAGCTCGTCGGTGTTTGTCGCACGGTGAGTTGGGCTGCGTTGCTTTGGGTGGTGCAGGCGCCGTTTTCAGAGACCACCAGCCGATACCGGTTTCCGTTTAGGGCGGTGGTCACGTCGTTGAGCATCAGCGTTGCCGAGTTGGCGTTGTTGATGTTGCTGAAGTTCATTCCGCCGTCGGTGCTCACTTGCCATTGCAGGGCGAGGTCGTTGGCCGGATTGGGTACCCCTTCGGTCACCGCAGGCGCAAACGTCACATCGCTGCCGGAGCATACGGACTGGTCTTGCAGGGTGCTGATGGTGGGGCTATTAACGTCGGCGCCGACCATCACCGATCCGGTGGCGGTGCAGTTGCGGACAAAATCGGTAACCGTCACCTGGTAATTGCCGGAGGGGATGCCGGTGATGGTGGGGGTTGCCGCATTGTTGTTCCACAGATACGCCAGGTTTTTCAGTTCGGTAAATGTGCAGGAGGTGTCGTTGGTGCTGAATATTTTCCCCAGGACGTTGTCGTTGTCGTTGAAGGTAGATCCGTCGGCAACGGTGGCGTTGTTGTTGGCGTTGTTGGCCGCGTTGTTGCCGGTGAAGGTATTTCCCGATCCGCACGTCGACAGCACTGCTTTGGCGTTTGCTTTGCCGTTGACCGATCCGAAGGTGGCGAAGTCGTACACTCCGATGGCGCCGCCTTTTCCCAGGGCGCTGCCGGAGGCTGTGGCGCTGTTGTTGGTAAACTGGCAGCCTGCGAAGGTGGCCGTGCCGCTGACGACGAACACAGCGCCGCCAATACCGGCGCCGTTGCCCCCGGCCCCGGCCCCGGCTGCAGTGCCGCCAAAGCCGCCGCTGCCGTTGGAACCGCCCGATACGCCGCCTTTGCCGCCGCCGCCGCCGTAACCGCCATTACCGCCGTTGCCACCGTTTTCACCCGAGCCGGAATCCGTATTGCCGCCGCCGCCGCCACCGCCGCCGAAGCCGCCATTGCCGCCTGCGGCGCCCGGGTTGTCGAATTCAGCGATCAACCCGCCGCCGCCGCCGCCGCCGCCGCCGCCTGTCCCGCCGTTGCCGCCGGGGGACGCAGGAATATCTCCTTCGCCATTGAAAACAGTGCCCCCTCCGCCTGCGCCGCCGTTTGGTGCGCCGCCGCCGCCGCCGTTGCCCCCGCGGGCGCCTGGAGGGCCATTGCCTGCGCCGCCGTTGCCCCCGTTGGTATTGAGGCCGCCGCCGCCGCCACCGCCGAATTTTTCGCTGTTGTTGGCTGCACCGCCGACACCGCCGACGGCCTGGTTGCCTTCAAAGTGTACATTGCTGATGTTCAGCACCACGCTGTTGTTGGCGCTTTCGAGCACCAGAACGGCGCCGCCGGCGCCCAGGCCGCCACCGCCACCCGAGGCGCCGCCGTCGCCGCCTTTGGCACGGCCATTGAGCAGCCGGAAACCGTTCATGTTGACCCGGCCCTTGCTGACGAAAAAGATGCGCGTGTTGTTGTTGCCGCTGATGGTCAGGGATGCTGCTCCCGGACCACGGATGACCATGTTGTTTTTGATTTCGATCTGGCTGCCCACCGTGATGGTTTGGCCGTTCAGGCCTGCCGAAAATTCGATGGCGGACTCGCCGCTGTTCACCGCGTTGGCCTCTTCGATGGCGGCGCGCAGGGTGCAGTTGCCGGAACCGTTGTTGCAGAAGCCGTCGCCCGGGTTGCTGTCGCCGCCGTCGCCGGTGTTGTTGACGATGAACGTCGGCGCCGGGAAGGTGAATGCGTTAAAGGAGGTGAAGCTGCAGGCAGGGTCGCTGGTGGAGAAGGCCTTGCCGAACACGTCTTCATTGTCGTTGACGGTAGTTCCGTCGGTCACGAGCCCGTTGTTGTTGGCGTTGGTGGCGGCTGCGCTGCCGGAGAAGCTGTTGCCGCCGTTGCAGGTGGACAGGGTGAGTTTGGCGTTGGACTTGCCGTCGACGGCGCCGTAGGTGGCGTAGTTGTACACCGCTATGGCGCCGCCTTTGCCCTGGGCGCCGGTTCCGCCGGTGGCGCTGTTGTTGTTGAGATCGGTGTTGGCCAGGGTCACATTGCCGCTCACCACGAAGATGGCGCCGCCAAAGCCGGCCCCGTTGCCGCCTGTGTTGGCGGCCGGCGCCGAGGCGCCGAAGCCGCTGCTTCCGCCAGTGCCGGTAGGCGAGCCTACGCCGCCGCCCACGCCGCCGCCGCCGCCGAAGCCGCCATTGCCGCCGTTGCCGGCCCTTTCACCGGAGCCGGAATCCGTGTTTCCGCCGCCACCGCCGCCACCGCCGAAGCCGCCTTGTCCCCCGTCTGCTGCCGGGTTGTCAAACTCGGCAATTAGTCCGCCGCCACCGCCGCCGCCGCCGCCGCCGAAGCCGCCGCCGAAGCCGTCGGCCGCCGGTGTGTCGCCCTCAACGAACAAAGCCCCGGCGCCGCCGCCACCGCCGTTCAGCGGTCCGCCGCCACCACCGTTGCCGCCCCGGGTAAACGGCCCACCTGATCCGGCGCCGGCGTCGCCATTGCCGCCATTGCCGTTGATGCCGCCGCCGCCGCCGCCGCCCTGCTTGGGGGTGGTATTCCAGGCCGCGCCGGCGCCACCGGTTGCCTGGCAATTATCGATTTGGGTGTTGCTTATTTTCAGGTCTATGAGGCCCGTTGCGCCCTCATGCACCAAAAAAGCCGCGCCGGCGCCCAGGCCACCGCCGCCGCCTGCCGTTCCGCCGTCGCCGCCCTTGGCTCTGCCCGCGGTCAGGCGCAGGCCGTCGATCCCAATACGGCCATTGGTGACGTAGAACAGCCGGGTTGCGTTGTTGCCGCTGATGGTCAGGTTGGCACTTCCCGGCCCGCGAATGATCATATTGGCCGAGAGTTGGATCGGGCTGCCCAGGGTGATGGTTTGTCCGTTCAGGTTTCCGGCGAACCCGATGATGGTACGGTCGCGCAGGTTGGCCTCCTGCACGGCTGCCCGGAAGGTGCAGTTGCCGTTGCCGTCGGCACAAAAGCCGTCGCCCGGGCTGGCATCTCCGTTGTCTGCGGTGGAATTGACGACAAAGTCCGGCGTCTCCACGGCGATCACCGTGGCAGAGCCGTCGTTGGTGCCGGTGCAAGTGGAGTTGTCCGTTTGAAAAGTCAGGTTAAAACATCCGGAAGGAGGGGCTTTGGCCTCCAGCGGAATACCCGGGGTATTCTGTGCCGGGAGTAGCAGTGAACAGGAAAACAGCGCAACGCCCGCCCAGGCGCGCAAGACCGCACGTATGGGCAGGCAGTTCTTCATCCGATCAAAAAAACGACTTTTCATGGCAGTAACAATATGCTTACGGGAAATGATGGAAAACCAATGGCATTTTTAACCAAGTGCCTGCAAATCAAGGGTGAAAGGTATTGCTAACTTTTTGATTTACCAATACTGCCGGGCTTTCAATGTGGATGACGGCCCAATTTTTTTAGTTGGTCATATACCGCCAAAACAAAGGCCGCCCCACGAGTCAAACTCGTGGGACGGCCTCATGCTATCCTGTCCTGTTGTTCAGGGTGAGCGCCGACTACTTGTCGTCGTCCTCCCGGAATTGTTCTTTCAATTGCGCGAGTGCAGCGAGGTCGCCGAGGGTTTCCTTTTCGACTTTTTTCTGCACGTCGTTGACGGCGTCCTGTGTTTCGGCGCGCTCTTTATCGCGTTCGGCGCGCACGGCCTGGTCGGCTTTGTACTTCAGATCTTCGAGGTAGCGGGTGTGCGACACCAGGATGCGGCGGTCGTCTTTATTGAACTCGATGACCTTCACGGTGACCGTTTCGCCCTCATCGACCATCTGGCCGTCGTCTTTGCGGATGTGTTTGGCGGGTGCGAAGGCTTCCAGGCCGTCGGGCAGTTGGAAGGTGGCGCCCTTATCGTCGCGTTTCAGCACGGTAGCCTCGTGGTAGGAGCCTTGCGGGTAAAGCGCCGCGTAGGTATCCCACGGGTTTTCGAGGATCTGTTTGTGGCCCAGGCTGATCTGGCGTTTGTCCTTGTCGATGTCGAGCACGATCACTTCCAGTTCATCGCCCACCTTGGTGAACTCGCTGGGGTGTGCGTAGCGCTTGGTCCAGGAGAGGTCGGAGATGTGAATCATGCCGCCTACGCCTTCAGACAGTTCGACGAAGATGCCGTAGTTGGTCAGGTTTTTCACCACGCCCTTGTGACGGCTGCCGATGGGGAAGGCGTTTTCGATCTCGCTCCAGGGGTCGGCGGTGAGTTGCTTGACGGACAGCGACATTTTGCGGTCGTTGCGGTCGATGGTCACCACGCGTGCCTGGATTTCTTCGCCGAGGTTGAAGAACTCCTTGGCGGGCACGTTCTGGTTGCCCCAGCTGATCTCGCTGATGTGGATGAGGCCTTCGACGCCGGGCATAATTTCTACGAATGCGCCGTAGTCTTCGATGTTCACCACGCGGCCGGTAACGACGGCGCCCTCAGTGACGTCTTCGGGCAGCACTTCCCACGGGTGCGGGGTGAGCTGCTTGAGGCCGAGGCTGATGCGTTTTTTGTTCTCGTCGAAGTCCAGCACAACCACGTTGATGCGTTGGTTGAGTGCGAGCACTTCGCTCGGGTGGCCGATGCGGCCCCAGGAGATGTCGGTGATGTAGAGCAGGCCGTCGACGCCACCCAGGTCGAGGAATGCCCCGAAGTCGGTGATGTTTTTGACGATGCCCTCGAGCACCTGACCTTTTTCGAGGCTGGCGAGGATCTGTTCGCGTTGCTCCGCCAGGTCGCTTTCGATGAGCGCCTTGTGGCTTACCACGGCGTTCTTGATCTGTTCGTTGATCTTCACGACCTTGAACTCCATGGTTTTACCCACGTACTGGTCGTAGTCGATCACCGGCTTGATGTCGATCTGCGAGCCGGGGAGGAAGGTTTCCAGTCCGCTGCAATCGGCGATCAGACCGCCTTTGGTTTTGCTGATGATGACACCGCTGATGATGGTGCCGTTCTTGTAGGAGTCCACGATGCTTTCCCAGGCGCGCAGGATCTTGGCTTTTTTGCGCGACAGGCCGAGCTGGCCCTGTGCGTTCTCCTGGCTTTCCACGTACACCTCCACCATGTCGCCGGAGGCGAGTTGGGGCATGTCGCGGAATTCGTTGAGGGACACGAGGCCGTCGCTCTTGTAGTTGATGTCGAGCACGACATCGCTGGAGCCGATGGCGCTCACGCGGCCTCTGATGATCTCGTTTTCGTTGACGCTGCGCAGGGTTGCTTCGTACTCAGCGAGCATGGTGCTGAACTCACCGGGCGTGTACACCTGGGCGCCGCGTTTGTCGACGTTCCAGTTGAAGTCGTCGTGGGCGCCGCCGGCCTGGATGATTTCGCCCAGGGGCAGTTCCAGTTCGTCTTCGTCGTCTTCAACGGGCTCGGTGTCGTCGTCGCTCGGGCGCGAGGCCGTCATGGGCAACTCTTCGTCGTCGGACGGCAGGGGGAGCAGGTCGTCGACCTCTTCGGTGTCCATGGGAGCCTCCTCTTCTTCGGCGTCTTCCGTTTCCGCTACAGGCAGGTCTTCTTCGGTCGTTTCTGCGGTGATTTCGGCAGCGGTCTCTTCTGCCACTGCGGTGATCTCGGGAGCAGTTTCCTCAACTGCTTCGCTGACCTCGGCGGCGACTTCTTCGATGACGGTGGGCGTTTCCGAAGATGCTGCCTCGACTTCCGGCGTTTCTACTGTTTCCACCGGCGTTTCAGATTCCTGGTTGGGGTCTTTTTCGTCGTCAATAATCATGATAAAAAAGGCGGTCTTGGGGGTGGGTTTGGTTTGCACTGTATGGATTAGCAACACTTCGGGACGTTGCTAGTGCCCCTGCTTTGGTAAAGCGGGCGCAAAGTTAAGGGGTTTGGTTGGAATGTGCAAGCGAATGTTCCCTATTGTCCTGCACGCCGGTACTTTTTTTTCTCCTCCAGCGCTTTTTGTTTGTATACGTTTTGCAAATGATGGTTTGGCTTCCGGCATAAAAAAACGGTTACACCCGATTCTCTGAAATACGGGTTGTCTACGGCGCCCACTGCGGAGCAGGTATCAAACAACCGATCCAATCCGGCGATTTCACGGTGTATGTAGATGAGGGGTGCTGGCGCGATTGTGTCCGGCGCCCATTGGGCGTAACTGTCCAAAAAGGTAATGGCTTCCGGCAAGTTGTACTTTTTGCCATAAAAATGAACGGCACCGGCATATCCGTAATTTCTTTCCGCATAAATGGTGCAGTTATGTCGCTCATTTTCCGGAATTTGCAGGTACGCATTGTTTACCAGCCGGACCAGCTCCGTCCAGCCGGTCATATCGGAAAACACCTGCGATACAGGGTGTATGCTGCCGTCTTCCCAGCGTGAAAACGGATGGGAAACCCACTGGCCGGTATGGCGGGCATATTCGTTCAATTTATCGAACGGCAACAACGGAAGCGCAAAAGGCAGGGTTAACAATGAGGAGAAAACAATAATAACCAACGCCAAATAATTAATCATTTCCAGCTTTTTCGTGCCGTATTTTTCAAATACATAGCCACCCAGTGCAAACAACACCGGGATAAACCCAAGAAAATAATACGCCTTGCCTTTGAAACCAATGCATAAACCTAAAATGAACAAGGCCGTGATGCTTATGTACCGGTATTGTTTTTCCTGTTCAACCACCAAAACCACCAGCAAGCCGGTCAGCCAAAAAAAAGTGGATATATAATTCAGATCAAATAAATCAATCAAAAAATGGCGAAGGGTCATATGGACCATCTGGCTTTTCCCCAGTTCGCTGATGTGGTAAAAAACCGGCCAGCCATGCGCATATTGCCAGTATATGTTTGGCGAAATAACCAGGATGCCGGCCAGCACACCGACCAAAAAATGTTTATGGACGATGATTTTTCTGTTGCCACCCAACAGGATGCCCATAAGAAAACCGGCCATCAAATACAGTACGAGGTATTTATTCAAAAATGCCAAACCGCTTGTGATTCCGAGGGGTATCCAAATTTTTGGATTATCCTCTTTTATCATCTTTATAAAAAGGAAAGCAATCAGGCACCAAAAGAATTGATCGAACACATTGACGGTAAATAGCGTGTCGAAGAGCAAAAAGCCGGGCGACAACAGAAAACACGAACAGGCCAGGACAAGGGCAAGTGCTTTTCCGCCAAGTGTTTCTATGATTTTTGCCACGATCACGATCGTCGTGGCGCCCAGCAGCGCGGGCAGTAACCGTATCCCGAAAACGGAATGCCCAAATACCCATTTGATCAAAAAAGCGACCCATCCAATAAACGGTGGAACGGATGCGTACCCCAAACTGAGGTGATCGCCCTGGTTGAAATACAGCATTTCGTCGCGATGCAACTCGTAGTTTGTATTCGTTGCCCAATGCAAAACGAGTTTGAGGAACACAAATGCGAGGGTTATTTGCCGGTAGTTGTTTTTTAACAGGGGTGGCATGGTTTGCGTATCGGTCGGGTGTTTCAGGGGAACAGGCTCTAAGGGCGGACTACGCGCTTGCCGGCGTAATAAACTTGTCCGCTATGGCGGTCTTCTATCAAATAGTAATATAACCCCGGCGCCAGGTCAACCTGCTTGCGGACAAGCAGCTGGAATGTGTCGTTTTTTGCCGATTGAATTGAAAAAGCACCCGTGTACAAACTTTGGCCGGCTTCATAAGCCTTCGGGTTGTTGGAAAAAAGTTGCCACTGCAAGGCGTTAATCTGTTCGGGGGTGGCACGGGCGACTGCTTCCAGCAAAAGTCGGGTTTGGCCATTTTTTTGGCGGGCAAGCACCGATTGCTGGTCGGGCGGGACAACCCATTGAAAACCGTCGGGAGCGGTGGATCGGTAACCGCCGGCATCAATGAGGTACTCCAGTGCCGGGTTGGGCTTCAGGTTTGCCGCAATGGGCATTGACCTGGAGGGCGCCGATGGGTCGACGTCCGGCAGGGGGAGCGTGTCGGACGTATTCGGCAGTGCCGGCATGTTGGGTTGGGTATTTTCCGGTACGGGTGTCCGGATGGGCGCTTCCGTTGCCATGAAGTAGCGCCAGGCGAGTAACGCGGCGCCCAGCACAAGCACACCGGTCAGCCACCACCTGTACCGACGGTAGGGCCTCCGGTTGGGGAGGGTCTGTGCGTCGAACCCCCTGGCCGCCTTGATGCGCAGGCGGGCCGCTGCTATCTCGTCCCGTATGGCGGGGTTGAGCAGCATATCGGCGAGGTACTCATCCAGTTCACGGCCTTGCATTTGGCCGAGCACAAACCGTTCGGCAGCTTCTGCCTGTGCAAGCGGGTTTACAGGCTCCATAGTATCCAGATGATCATTAAGGCGTTTTCAATGCGTTTTTTAAGACGATCCAAGGCGCGTTGCTTTCGTTTTCGGAGGCTTTCTTCGCTTATGCCTTGTACGCGTGCGATGCGGCTCATTTTTTCGCCACCATACACCTGAAGCAGCAGGTTCCGATCGGGTTCTTCCAATGACTGCAGGTGTTTTTGCACCGTCAGCGCCCTTTCGCGGGCAAGGTCGTCATCGGTGTTCCAGTCGTCAGGGCGTCGGGCTAAGGCGTCCATCGATTCGGTGTCGGCAGGGCGGTAGATCAAGCTCTCTTTTTTTAGTCGCGCAAAGGCTTCTTTCATTTTTAGTTCCGTAATTTTAAAAAGCAACGACTGCAAGTCCTGTTCTTTTTCAAAATGGCCTTTTTCGAACAGTTCGTAAAATTTAAGCAGGCTCTCAGAAAATATTTCGAGCGCAAACTCCTGGCGGCCCAACATGCTGTACGCAGGCAAGGCACCCAGCCGCTTGTTCAACCACGGAAGGGTCACCTGGCGAAACCGGCCCACCAAAGTTGCCCAGGCTGGGGCGTTGCCTTGCCTGAGCAGGGCCATCCGCCGCTCAAAATCCAGGTCTTGCGGTTGTTCGGTCGCTTTGGTTTGCATAAATGATGAGGAGGGTTCATTCGTGACCGGAAAAAAGAAAATATGGAAAGAAAAAGACAAAATGCCGGCTAATACTTGCCTTCGGGTGCAAAAATGCCCACAAATCCGCCCCAAAAGCAAGGCGCTGCGGTAGCCGGCTCGCGGATCATGTCCAGCTTGGCTGCACGCAGGGCCTCGGTGTATGTTTGACCATTCAGCAGGGATTGGTAAAACCGGACCATCAGATCGGCGGTGGCCCGGTCATTGACTTTCCAAAGTGAATAAGCAACATTGGGCGTTCCGGAATAAAGCAGTGCCCGATTGAGGCCGAGCAGGCCCTCTCCTCTGGCTGCGCGGCCCAGGCCGCTTTCGCAGCTGCTGAGGGTTACCAGCTCGGCGGTGGTTTTCAAGGCGTACAATTCGCCGGCGCGCAAAACATCTCCGCCCACCGAATCGGGGCTGAAGCACGCGATCCCGCTGAGTTTGGGCGTCTGGTTGTTGGCGAAGCTATGGCTGGCAATATGTACAAAACGGTATCTGTGCGTAAGCGCCGACACCAGGTCGGGCTTTTGTGCCTGCTCGTGCAACAATACCGTCGCGCTGCCCGGGCGCCGGGAAGCAAAGAGGGTCGCAATTTGTTTGACCTCTTCTTCGGAAAAAGGCAGGGCCGTCCAGCGCCCGTCTGCATCCAGGGCCCGCAGGGACGAATCCCTGCGGGCAGACAGCATTTCCTGTCCGGCCGGTATTTTGCCGGAAAAAACAGGCGCGAAGGCCAGGATTTCCGATGCCGTGGCGCCGGCGGCGGGGCGCGGTGCGGTTTGACAAAGCATGGTGGCGGAATAATGGTAGGAAACGGCCATCCGCCGGATCAAATAGTTCAGTTCGTGCACGGGCCTGTCTGTTTCGGCAGCAAGCAAGCTCTCAAACGGAAGAAGGTGCGTAAACGCCTCTCCGCAAACAATGAGTTGTTTGGCGCCGGCCAACTGCGCTTCCATCGGCGCCAGCAATTGGCGGTAGAGTGCATGCGCCAGGGAAATGTATTCCCGGCGCCGGGGTAAGCGGGATATGGCCGGCGATTGCAGCAGTGCATGCAGCCGGTAGACCTCTTTTTCCAGTGAAGCTATGTCGACGGGTATCTGCAACAAGGTGCTGTTTTGCGGGCCGACAGCCAACAGGTACAGGCAACTGTCGGCTACGGTGCCCAGGGCAATTTCGAGCAGCAGCGTACCGGCGGGCAAACGCTGTTGGAGTTGGTCCAGGGATACCGGCTCGGCCTGGTATGTCAGCCGGAAATACGCCGGATATTCGCGCTCAAGCATGCGCTCAAAATCGGCCCGTTGTCGCAGGGCATAAAAGAGGGAATCGTCGCGCCACATCCGGATGCCTGTGCTGTCGGCCGCTTCAACCGCCGATAAAAGATGTTGCTGGAACGCACGTATTTTTTCCGACCACAGGGCTTCCTGGTGAAGAATCGAATCGGGCAATTGGGCAAAAGCGGGCGCACGGGCGCTTTGCACGGCTGTGCGCAACCGTTGGGCTTTGTTCAGCTCCATCCAGCGAAAGCAGCGTGAGAGTGCCGGCATCGACGGCGCCACGGCGTAGCGGGATGCCGTTATGCGAAGCGCATTTTTCAAAAAATGATGGCGCGTATCGGCAGTGCCCAGGTCGGAAGGCGTAGCCTCAAACACCCCGCCTGCCTGGCGGCGCAGGAGCGTTTCTCCCAGGGTCAGGCAGTTCATAAACACTTGTTCGGTTTCCGGCAGGCGGTCTTTTTTCCACTGTTCGAAGAGCAGGGATGATTTGAGTGCCAGCACGTCGAGCGCTTGCGCCTCGTTGCCTGACAGATCGTCGGCGGACGGGTTTTGCGTCGGGTTGGGGCTGTCAAAATGGGCTGAAGCGGCCACCAGGGCTTGCTGAGTCAGTTGAATGGCCCGATTTACATCCTGCGCTGCCAGGGCGCAGCGGCCCAACAACAGCAGCCCTCCGGATGTGGACGGATGGCGCAGCCCGAACAGCGCCATATTTTCGTCGTACAAGGCCTGCGCATACGTTTGGGCTGTGTCCGGCGCGTGCCTGTGATCAAGGTAAATACGGGCGATCAGCTCCCGGGGAACGGTTTTGAGCGGATGGGGGTGGGGGAACACCTCATTCAGGATGCGCAGGGCCTCGGAGAGACTTGCCGACGCCTCGTCGTAACGCCTCTGTTGATAATGCAACTGGCCGATGTTGATGAGGGCATCGGCCACATAGGGATGCACATCGCCGAAGGCATTGCGCGAAACGGTCAGTGCTTTTTGGAAATAAGCCAGGCTCTCTTCGTACCAGGCCGACTGGCCATAGGCCGAGCCAATCATGGTATAGGTGGGCCCCAACTCCGGATAGTCGGGTCCGTACAGATCAAGCATCATGGACTCGCTCTTGAGCAGGTAGCCCAGGGCGGCGTCGGGGTTGCCGCTCTCCATGTGGATGTAGGCACAGTAGTACCAGATGTAGCTCAGGTATTCCTTCAGGCCGTCGGGTTCTGCAATGGCAATGGCGGCCTCGTAGTAGTGCTGTGCTTCCGGCAGGCGGTGCAACTCCACGTGGGCCGTTGCGACATTGATCAGGGCGCTGCACAACAGTTGGCGCTCGGCGGCCGATTGGGCGCCTTCCAGCAACAGGCGTGCGGCGTCGAAGTGGGGCAGGGCGGCAGCGGCGTCGCCCATGGCGCCGTAGCAGCGTCCGGTGGCGGTGTGGGCATCGGCCATGTCTGTCTTGCGATCCGGAAAATAGTGCTGCATGTACTGCAGGGCGGTTTGCAGCAAGGGCAGTGCATCGTTGAAACGCTGTTGCTGCATCCGGCATTCGGCTTTGACGAACAGCAGACGCGCGTACAAGGGGTGTCTGCCGGCGAGGTGCTCATCGATGTTCCGCAGCCCGTAGTCCGCCTCTTCGTTGGCCGAATTGCAGTTCCGCTGCGCCAACTGGGTATTGGCTAACCGGTAAGTGGCATTAAGGCTGCTCTCCCAGGCCTCCATGGAGGCCCAGGAAGCCTGTGCCTGTCGGTACAGGCCGGCTGCCGCCTCGTAATTATTTTCTGAAAAAAGGGCATCGGCCTCCTTCATCAACCCTTGCGCTGCCAGGCTGTCGGTGGTGCGCTGGCCGTAGAGGGTGGCCGAAAGCAAAACGGCGCCCGCCAGCAGGAGCCTGTGCAGGGCCCCAAGCGCACCCTTAAGCGGTAAACAGGAGGGACGACACTTTTTTTGGGCAAAAGACGTCACGTTTTTGCCTCGTCGATCATTTCCGTATACAATCAAGGATTCCATACACCAAAAGTATTTAAAAAATGAAAAAGCAATTTGGCATTTCCGCGTTTTTCTGCGCTGTTTTTCTCCTTTTGGGGAACGGCACGCTCCAGGCCCAGTTTTCCGACGGCATCCTCGTTACCGAACCCGGACTCACCGGAAGGGGGTTTCACCTGAGTAGCAAAAAAGCCGGCAACCCGTTGTTGCGCGAAGTGAACGAAGACGTGGTGGTGCAGGTCGAGCCCGGCCTGAACACCTCAACTACGTTTATCATCGAAGACGGGCAGTCCGACGGGAGCGGCTGGACGGCCGATGCGCGTTACTTTTACATCCGCAGCGTGGCCTCGGGAAAGTACCTGACTATCTTTGGCACCACCGACAACAGCCCGGTGAACCTCGACTCGCTTTATCCGGCTGATGGAGACAGTCAGTTTGCCCAACAGTTTGAACTGACGCCGGCGCCCGCCGGGTCGGGTTGGTACAAGCTGCGTTCGAGGCTGAGCAACATCGGGCCCGATTTGGTGCTGGAAGTGGCGTCCGATGGCCAAATTGTTGCCGGTACGCCCAAAATAGACCCGGCGCCCGAACAGAAGTTTGCGTTTAACCTGGCCTTGCCCGACATGGACAACCGATCCTTTTACATCCTGGGCATCAACTCCGCGCATTTTGTCAGCGGCAGCCGGTTCGATCTGCCCAATCAATTTGCCCGCCATAAAAAACGTTTCGATTACACCGCATTGTGGAAAATCAAGCAGGCCGGGGATGGCTACTACTACCTGTTCAACCCCCTGACGGCGCGCTACCTGTCGGCTAACGGCAGCACGGAGGCGGGCGACACCCTCTACATGTCGTCGGAAGCCAATGATTTTGCCAAATGGGAACTCGATAAAAGCGGCTCCAATTTCCGGTTCCGCAACAAGGCCAGCGGTTTTCTAGTGGGCACCAAAGCCCAAACGGAGTCGGAGCGGCCCCTGTTCCAGACCAGCGCTACGGCGGTAGGCATTGAATGGATAGTATGCTGGTTTATCGATGAGGAAGAGGCGCGTGCCGGCGAGTACGACCGCATGCTCGACAACAGTGCTGCACCAAATCCTTGCGGCGTGGTTTACGGGAATAACTTCAAGCGGGGGTTGGCAGAGCGTGTGGGCCTGCCGGCGGACCCCAAATGGTTTCCGTTGCTGTTTGAAACCTTGCTGGATTACTACGACGGCAATGAGGAGAACGCAAACCGGGCATTGCAAAATTTCGATTTGAACAACGCCGGGCACCGGGTCGAACTCGCCCTCGCTTTCCGCAATTACCTGCTGATGGATGTGGCCAAAACCGGCAACTGGTCGCCCCTGGCATTGGAAGCGATCCTGCATCTCCAGGGCCGTGTTCAGCAAATTCGCCTGCACGCGGCCACAAGGATGCAAAACGCCTTAAGCGATTTTTTGCTGAGCCCGGCATTTACCAATGGTACCCAGCAGTTTTCCAACCTCGTCGAAAGTCTTGACGCCGACGATTTTGTGTGGCCCGACGAATACGACCCCCAGTCAGAACTGCAGGTTGCATTAATGGCGGATTACACCATTGTGGCCAAAACCTTTAATACGCCCAACCACGATCTGCCGCTGACCGCCACCGCAGGCATCTCGGTGCTGGCTACTCCCGGGCTGGCGGTGCTGATCAATATGGCCATTGCTTCGCGTTTCCCGCTTATTCGTGTAGCAAACGCAACCCCGGTCAATTATAAAAATGCCTTTCCAAAGCTCATCGGCCGGATTGCCGCCAAATTAGGGGCAAAATCTACCACGGCGGCCGCCATTGTAGCTAATGCCGGGACCGTCGTTGGCGTCCTTATCATGGCTGCAGAAATATTGGCCGCAGAAATAAAAGAGGCCATCGAACTGGCCGATCTGGTTGACGAGGTAAATGTGAAAGTTGCCGAAAGAACCCAGCCTGTTGTTTTTTTCACCACCTTGAATGGGAAAGACCTGCTGGCCAAGGTCAAACTGTTTGAAGACCTGGACTTCATCCTGGGTGCGCCTGTGGAAGGCGGTTTTCAGTACAACACCAATGATAACGTATCCTTTCCACCATTCGAACTGTACTGCCAGAACGTGGACGTTCTGCTCAGTGAGCAGGGAACGGCGAGTATCTCCCCCGAGCAGATTACGGGGGGGCTCATCCTGCCCTTGTGCGGAGAACCCATTGAATACGAGCTCAGCCAATCCAGTTTTACCTGCAACGATCCGCAAAGCATTCCGGTAGCGTTGACGGCCCGCAACGATGTGTACACTACCCAATGCCAGGTAACCGTAACCCTGAAAGACGAAACAAAACCGGTGGCCGTATGCCCCCGGAACGTAACGGTATCGGCTAGCCTTGCCAATCCATGCCGGGGCGTCGTCGGCAACATCAACGGTCAATTTTCGGACAACTGCCAGGTGCAGGGAACTTCCTTCCGGGCTTCCGGCGTAACGGTTATTCCCCAGACCAACGGAGTGGCCACAGGACAACTTTTCAACACCGGTGAAAGCACCGTGGTGTACACGGCGACCGACGCAAGCGGCAATTCCGGTACCTGTGCATTCACCGTGACCGTTGTGCCCTGTGCGGTACTGGAAGGCGCGGTCGTCTGGTCGGCCAACACCGGGCTGGGCGTAAAAGATGTGGTCATCAACGTTGCCGGAGACCATGTGGACATGGACGTGAGCGCTGCCGACGGCTCCTACCAACTGATCGCAGACCAGGGGGATGGCATCACCCTGACCCCCTCCAAATCCATCAACAAGTTTAACGGCGTGACCACCGCCGACGCAACGCGCATACAACAACACGTGGCGGGCACAAGCCCGCTGCCGGGGCCTTTTCTCCGCATCGCCGCCGATGTGAATAAAAGCAATTCCATCACTACCACCGACGCCGGCCTCATCGTTCAGGCCCTGTTGGGCAGCCCTTCGGCCAACCAAATTTGGAACACCTCCTGGCGTTTTGTCCATGCCGGTCACGTGTTCACCAAGCCGAACGCACCGTGGAATTTTCCGGAAACCGTTCAGCTGGAGAACCTCACGGACGAACTGACGGTGGTGAATTTTATCGGCATTAAGCTGGGCGACGTAAGCACGCCTTTTGTCGATCCGCAGCAGCGCCCGCAGCCGGTGGTCCTGCGTGCAGACGACCGCCCGGTAAAAGCGGGCGAACAGGTGGGCATTGCGTTTGCCGTAGACGGCTTCTCCGATATGGCCGCTTTCCAGATGGCGTTGCATTTTGACCCGACTGTGTTGTCGTTTGCGTCCATTCAAACGCCTCCCGGCGGATTGCTTGCCGACGGGAACTTCGGCGTGGCGCACACGGAGGCGGGCGAGCTGCGCGTTGCGCTGGCCAACGCCGAAGGCGAAACGTTGCCGAACGGCACCGCGCTGTTCACCGTATACTTCACGGCATTGGCCGACGTGGAGGCCCTGAGCAACCGGATTGGCCTGGATGAAGCGTCGCTGCCGGCGCTGGCGTACACCGCCGACCTGCATCCGCAGCCCGTGCAACTGTTGTGGGAGCAGGCCGTGACCGCCACAACGGGCGTACAGGCGGATGCATTTGCCCTCAGCGCGCACCCAAACCCCGCCCATGCGCAAACAACCCTCCGCTTTTATCTGCCGCAAGCAGCCGAATTGCAGATGCGGATACTGGACGCCTCCGGCAAGCTGGTGTATAACCATACCGGCGCATATCCCGCGGGTATGTTCGAAAAAATCGTATTGTTTCCCACCGCCGGTGTTTATCTTGTTCAGCTTACCACGCCCTTCGGCGTGAAGACGGTCAGGGTGGTCTTACAGCGGTAACGCCGGGTGTTTCGCCTGGCGGAAAAAGCGCCTGTTCCGGTTTTGCGTGAGCAGCAAAACCGGAACAGGCGCTTATTTTTATGGATATAATGCGCCCCAAAGACTGGACAGCAAAACAGCTTTGGAGCTCTTACGCATATCAAGTTCCGATTCCCAAATCTTTGATTTTTGTCGGATAAAGGTTCACAGCATTTATTGCTTATGCAAGATGTGGTTGGTCTGATGGTTAACTTTAAAGGGCGTTAGGACAAGCCCCCAGCATCATCCCGCCCTGCGCGAGCATACAGGCGTCGATCGCCACCTTCTGCCACCCCAATGCCCACCCATGACACAGCATAGCCTTCAGGAAAAGGCGGGATAAGGCCAGGTGCGCCACCAACGCTGCGGCGACCTGCCAGGGGTAGGTGCCGGCCACCGCGCTCGCCACCACGAATATGGACGCGCCGATCCAGGCCGTATCCATAAGCCGCAGGGTGCGGCGGGGCCCCAGTTGCAGCGCCAGCGTGTGCAGCCTCATACCGTGGTCAACGGCCCGGTCGTGCCAATCGTAAGCCAGGGCAAGGGCAAAGATGAAGGCCGCCCGCTCCATAAACGGGAACACCGCAGTGTCCCATCGGTGTGCGGGCAGCGGCAGCCAAACCGTCACCCAGGCCCACGTAAGCGCAATCGTTGCGGGCTTGTGCCAGGCGCCGGCGCGCCATCCCGGCGCCGACGCAGCATGGCCGTCCGGCGTAAAAAGGGACGCCAACAAAGGACGCTGGTGCCAGCCGAAATACAATGCCCAGAGCAAAGCGGGCCCCAGCGCCGCCAGGCGAACGGCCGGGTCAAGCGACAGCCAGCAGACGCCCGACAGCGCACCCATCACCCAGGCCACCCGGCGTATGGCGACGGCGCGGCTGTTCCAGTGGTAGCCAAACAGCGTGCCCGCGTAAATAAACAGCCATAACCCGCGCGCCAACCCATCCGTTTGCTGTAAAAAAACCGTCTGACAGGACATGGACACGCTGCACAAACCAATCAAGGCAACCCGGATCGCTAATTCCGGGGTTGTGTATATGTCTATTGTGGACAAAGCTTACCTTTCAGCGTTTTTTCGGAAAAAAATGGGCACCATTGCAGAAAACTTTTTCAAAAAAAACGTTCACTCAAAAACCGCTTTTGTGTTTTTTAAAACATCCTCTCCTATGCGTTATGCACTGTTCGCGGCATGTTTGCTGATGCTCCTTCCCACGGGCGTCTCTGCCCAGTACTTCGGTCGCAACAAACCGAAATACGAAACACAGGACTTCCAGGTGACCGAAACCGAACATTTCGACATCCACCAGTACATCGAAAATCCGGAAATTCTGGACGACCTCATCGCCTACTCCGAGATGTGGTACGACATGCACGCCCAGGTGCTGCGCAACCACATACCCGGGAAGAACCCCATGATCGTGTACAACAACCACGCCGACTTCCAGCAGTCGACCGTCATCTCGGGGAGCATCAGCGTGGGCACCGGCGGGGTCACCGAGGGTTTGCGCAACCGCGTAGTGTTCCCCATCGCCTTTACCAACCAGCAAACCAGCCACGTGCTGGGGCACGAGCTTGTGCACGCTTTTCAGTACAACATGGTGCTGAATGGCGACTCCACCAGCATGCAAAACCTGGCCAACCTGCCGCTGTGGATGATCGAAGGTCTGGCCGAGTACATGTCCATCGGCAACGTAGACCCGCACACCGCCCTGTGGATGCGCGACGCCGTGATCAACGACGACATTCCCGGCTTCCGGCAGCTCAACAACATGAGCAAGTACTTCCCTTACCGCTGGGGGCAGGCATTCTGGGCCTTCATTGCCGGCGTCTACGGCGATGAGGTGGTGCCCGACCTTTTCATGAACACCGCCAAATACGGGTTCGAAAACGCTGTGGTGCTCACCCTGCGTGCGCACCCCGACTCCCTGTCCAACGCCTGGCAACGCAGCATCCGCAACTACTACGGCCGGTACGTGAAAAAAGGCGCGAAAGAGGACGTCCCCGGCAAAAAACTGCTCACCGACGAAAACGCCGGCACCCTGAACGTGTGCCCGGTGCTCAGCCCCAACGGCAAATACGTGATCTTCCTGACGGAAAAAAGCCTGTTCACCACCGACCTGTACCTCGCCGACGCGCGCAACGGAAAACTCATCCGAAAGGTGTCGAGCGCCCTGCGCGACGGACACATCGACCAGTTTAACTACATCGAAAGTGCCGGCACCTGGAGCCCCGACAGCAAACGGTTTGCCTTCGACGCCTATGAGAAAGGCCGAAGCATCCTCGTGATCAAGGATGTGGAGTCCGGCAAAACGGTCGACAAGTTCCACATCGAGGGCGTGCCCTCTTTTAGCAACCCGGCGTGGAGCCCCGACGGGAAAACAATCGTGGTTTCCGGCCAGGTGGGCGGCCAGGTTGACCTCTTCGCCGTGGACATCAAAACGCAAAAGGTGCAGCGCCTCACCGAAAACCGGTTCAGCGAGGTGTTGCCTGCCTTCAGCCCCGACGGAACCCGGCTGGTGTTCAGCACCGACGAACTCAGCATCCTGGGCGGTCGCACCAATGGCGTATGGACCCTGAACCTGGCCGTACTGGACATGGTATCCAACCGCGTCGAACACATCAATGTGTTCCCTGGCGCCGACAACCTCAACCCCCAGTACACCAACGAAGGCAACATTGTTTTTCTCAGCAACCGCGATGGTTTCCGAAACCTGTATCACTACAACCCCGACACCCGGGAACTGCTGCAGCTCACCAAGCTGAACACGGGCATCACCGGCATAACGCCCTACGCGCCGGCCATCACCGTGGCCGAAAACCGCGACCGCATCCTGTTTACCTATTTCAACAACCGGGAATACCAGATTTTCTCGGCGCGGCGCGAGAACTTCACCGCCACACCGGTAGACCCCAACGATGTGAACATGGCCGCCGGCACCTTGCCGCCCCTGGACCGGCCGGAAAAAGACATCGTGACCCAAAACCTGCGCTCGCAAGACCGCATCCTGTCTGCCGTGCGCGCCGACCTGCAAAAAAACACCCGCCCTTACAAACCCCAGTTCGCCCTGTCGTATGCGGGCGCCAGTACCGGCGTGGGTGTGGCCACCGGCAACACCAGCTTCGGCGCTGCGGTGGGCCTGGCGGGTGGTGTTGACCTGCTGTTCGACGACATGCTGGGAAACAACCAGATTTACCTCGGCCTGGCCGTCAATGGCAACCTGGCCGACATGGGGGGGCAGTTTTCCTACCTCAACCAGAAAAGCCGAACCAATTGGGGCATAAACCTCTCGCACATCCCGTTCCGAACGGGTCAAAACATCACCGACAACTCACCGGGTTGGGAGTCGAGCAGCGACAGCAGCCTGGTCTATTTTGGGTACAAAGACTTTTTGATCCTCCAGCGCCAGTTTCAGGAGCGCGTCGCCCCTTTCCTGTTTTTCCCGTTATCGGTCACCAAACGATTCGAAGTGGGCGGCGCCTTCGAGTACTACCACCAGCAGGTGGATGTGTACAGTTATTTCTACGACGAGTTAGGAAACTACATTGGCCAGGAGCGCGAGCGCCTGAGTGGAGACGACGTCAGCGACCTGAACGTCACCCTCTGGAGCCTGAATGCGGCTTTCGTAGGCGACAATTCCTACTTCGGGCTAACGGCGCCGCTTCAGGGGTGGCGCTACCGGATCGGCGTGGATCAGAATTTTGGCGATTACCAGTTTACCAGTCTCTTGCTCGACGGCCGTCGGTATTTCTACTTCAAGCCGGCCGCCCTGGCCCTGCGCGGCCTGTCGATGATCCGTTTTGGCGGCAATCAGGACAACCTCGACGTGGTGTACCCCTTGTACGCCGGGCAGTCCTTTTTTGTCCGCGGTTACGATTCCGATGTGTTGTCCGTCGATCCGACCCTCGCCGAACGCATGCTGGGCAGCAAGATCGCCGTGGTCAATGCCGAATTGCGCCTGCCCCTGTTCGGACCCCGCCGCCTGGCGGTGATCCCCAATAACTTCCTGATGGCTGACTTCAACGTGTTCTTCGACGCCGGGGTAGGGTGGTTCACCTCCGATGACCTGGGCACGGAGGACCCCGACCCAAACGACGGGATAGACCACCTGCAACACGAGCCGGTGATGTCCGTGGGCTTTTCCTTCCGCGTCAACCTGTTCGGCGCCATCATTCTGGAGCCCTTTTGGGCGGTGCCCCTCAGTGCCCCTAAGGAGTTCCGAAACCTGAATTTCGGCATGAACATCGTGCCCGGCTGGTAACGGGTGCAGGTGCGCAAGAATCGGGTTGGCGCCATTGCCCGAAGCCCGCAATTTTGCACGAACAAACCACCCGATTCATGTCCACAGAAACGGTCAATTACCGGCGCATTCAGGAGGCCATCGAGTACATGGCCGAACACGTACACCAGCAACCCGATCTGGAGACGGTGGCGTCCCGCGTGCACCTCAGTGCTTACCATTTTCAGCGCCTGTTCACGGAATGGGCCGGCGTGAGCCCCAAAAAGTTCCTGCAGTTTCTCACCCTCGATTTTTTAAAACAAAAAATCGCAGACAGCCCCAACCTCGCCGAGCTGGCCGAAACGGCCGGTCTTTCGGCGCCTTCACGGGTGCACGACCTGTTTGTCGGCATCGAGGGCGTTTCGCCGGGCGAGTTCCGGCAAGCCGGCCAGGGATTGCAAATTCGGTACGGTTTCCATTCCACACCGTTTGGGTGTTGTTTCCTGGCGGCGTCGACAAGAGGGATATGCGGGCTTGCCTTTGTGGAAAGCGCGGATGATCTGTCCGAGCTGGGTTCGTTTTCAAAAAAATGGCCGTTCGCGACCTTGTTGCCCGATCCGCAATACACGCAGCCGTTCGTAGAACGCATTTTTTCTCCTGAAAAAGCGGTCGCCGGCAGGTTGCACGTGCTGGTGCAGGGCACGCCTTTTCAACTGAAGGTCTGGGAAGCCTTGCTGCGCATCCCGCCGGGCGCCGTGAGCACCTATGAACACCTGGCACGCGCGGTCGGCAAACCCGGCGCCGCCCGCGCCGTGGGCACGGCGGTGGGCGACAACCCGGTGGCATACCTGATCCCCTGCCACCGGGTGATCCGCAAAACCGGCATGCTGGGCGAGTACCACTGGGGCGGCGGGCGGAAAAAGGCTATGGTGGGGTGGGAGATGGCGCGTTGGGGAGGGGGGTGACTTCCGAAATAAACGCTTACCTTGAACACAAATTAAATAAAACAGACGATGAACAGCAGTAGCATTTCCGTCATTGAGGCATTGGAACTGCTTAAGCGTGGGAAAACGCTGAAAGGATATTCAATTGCGTTTGGTAAGGTCAAGGCAGCAAAGAAAAACTGCAAGCAGAACTTCAATACGCATCAATCCACCCGCCCCAAAACCGCCTCCGCCGCCAGCCGGCCACTCAGCGCCGCGCCATTCATAAACCCGGCAAAATCGCCGCCACAGTGCTCGCCGGCGAAGTACACATTTTGCACCGGCGTGGCTTCCCAGCCGCCCAAAGCCGTGTACTGCCCGACGGTCGGACACACGTAGCTGCCCAGGGCATGCGGATAGGAGGGCCAGTGCATGCGCCTGGCGATGTCGCTGTACCGGGCCCGCGCCCCCGGGTAGATCTGTTCCCATTTCGGCAGATAGATGTCTTTTTGCTGCTCCGGCGTGCCCTCCCCCACGGCGACACCCGACGGGCCGCCAAAGAGGATGGACAACCCGGCCGGGCCGGCGGCGGGCGTCTGCAACTGCGCGTTGTCCCAGCCGTTGGGAATGCCATTGTCGGCGTACACCAGCCCCCCGTACCCCTGCTCGCGCCAGAAGTGGCTGTGCATGCCGAGCATGAGTTTGGCGTTGGTGCCATAGCCGAGCGTGTCTATGCACAGGCGCTTTTGGGGCGGCATCTCGATCCGCAAGTCACAGGTGCGCAAGCGTGTGTAAGGGATGGTCACGATCACATAATCCGCCATCACCGGTTCGCTGCGGCCGGTAAACTGGAGTTGGTAAGCGCCTGTTTGGGTGGAGGAGATGGCCTCCAGCGCGCGGTTGGTCTCTATGCTCGACGCGTATTGCGCCGCCAGCGCGTCGGTGATCGACTGGTTGCCGCCGCGCACCTTGTAGCGCTCGTCGCTCTCCCCGAACAGTTCGATCTTGCCGTGTTTGGTTTTGGGGGAAATGAGCAGCAGCAGGTTGAGGCTGGACTGCACGTCCGGCGACAAGCCGTATTCCGATTCATAAGCCACCTCGATGAAGCGCTTGATCCAGCCCCGGGCGCCGATGCTTTCCAGGTATGCAGACAGGCTTGTGTTGTCCAGCTTTTTGGTGAAAGGGTCTTTTGTTTGCCAGGAAATGTCGTCGGACAGCTTGTTCATGTCCTTTTTCATGCGTCCGGCAAAACCGCGGAAGGCTTCAACAGCTTCTTTCAAGGTGTAATGCCGGCCGTCGAAAAAGAAGGCTTCTGTTTTCAGGGCCGATTCGGAGGCTTGTGCGAAGTCGATGAGTTCCAGGTTGAACTCCCTGGCCAGCGCCCACATGTCGGCGTGGTTGGTGTCGATAAATTCAGCGCCATATTCTGCCCAGGTGCCTTTTCCCATGGCCTCCTTTACGGTGAACATGCGCCCGCCGGTGCGCCCCGACGACTCATAAATCGTGGCGCTCAGGCCGCGTTTGCGCAGCGCATGCAGGGCGCTCAGGCCGGCTATGCCCCCGCCGATGATGGCAATGCGGGGCGTCAATGCGCGCGTGACCAGGTTGGGTTTGATCAGCCCGCCGGGCATGGCGCCGGCGAGGAGCAGACCTTTTCCGGTGTTTTGCAAAAAACGCCGCCGGGAGCGGGACAGGTTGGACGACAGGTCAACGGCCTCTCCAGCCTCGGTTTGTCGGGCTTCGGCCCACAAGGCCAGGTGAAAGGTTTTGCGCAGGGTGGCAAACAGGGACGTTTTGGATGGCCTCATTTGGCAAATATTGTTGTTTTTAAAATGCAAAAAAACACGGCGTTCTCGCTGAAACACTCATCGGAACAACGTCACATCCCCTTTGGCCGTCAACACTTCCCCGCTCAGCCCCTCGATTTCGGCCACCCACACAAAAACAGCCGGATTGAGCAATTCCCCCTGCCGGCGCCCGTCCCAAACGCCGGCAATGTCGCCGGCCAGGAAATCGGTTGCCTCAAACAGTTGGCTTCCCCAACGGTCAAAAATACGCAAAGACCGGATGCGGGCGACTCCTTTTCCGGCAAACAGCTGAAAAACGGCGTTTTCTCCATCGCTCTCCGGATAAAAAATGTTGGGCGCGTAGATGCGCGGGGCTGGAATGACCTCGAAATACAGGGAGTCTGTCTGGCTGCACCCTTGTATGTCTACGATGGCGAGGCTCAACCAAAACGACGTGTCTGCCAGGAAAACTTGCGGCAGGCAGGCCCCGCACCCCAGCAGGGGCGTCCACGTCATGGATTGGCGTTCATCGAAAGGCAGGTTGGTTACCAGGCTGACCTCCACAATGTCTCCTTCGCGCACGACCCGGTCGGGGCCCAGTTCGAGGGTCCAGTACGGTGTTTCTTCTTCCACCACCGCCTGGGCCGATTGGGAGCAGCCATTGGCGGCCGTTGCCACCACAGTGTAAACCCCGGGCACCGACACAGCAACGTCCGGTGCCGGAGGAAGCCCGGTTTGGGGGCCTGCCCAGCTCAGCAACGCGTCCGCCGGATCGACCTGCGCCGACAGCAGGGCGGTGTTGCCGGTGCAGGGAATCGAGGCGTCGGCCAGTACCAGGGTGGGCGGCAAGGTGTCGGCCACCACCTGCACCGAAATGCTGTCCGAACATCCCCGGCTGTCGGTTGCCACCAGGGTGTAGGTGCCGGGGAGCGTGGCCTGGGCCGTTGGGCCGACGGCGACAAAGCCGACCGGCCCTTTCCAGTTGAATGTCAGGGCAGGATCCGGGTTGACTACCTGTAAAGCTGCGGCAGGAGCGGTGCAGTTTATGGTGTCTGTTGCGGCACTGAACGCCGGAACTGCCGGCGGGGCAAATACCTGCGCGGTCTGTGTGGCGGAGCAGCCGTTGACCGGCGAGGTCACCGTCAGGGTGTACGTGCCTGCAACGAATACGACCGGGTTGGCGACCGTTGCCGTGAACCCGCCGGGGCCCGACCAGGCGTACAACGCCCCGGGTGTTCCCGAGCTTCCACCCAATGAGACACCGCTGCCGGTACAGTTCAAGGTATCGCCCGAGGCCATCACATCGGGTATCTGTGCGTCCTCGTCCACCATAAATGCCGCCGCACCGGTGCATCCGTTCAGCGCGGTGGCCACAACGGTGTACAGCCCGGGCACGGCAGCCTCGACAACGGCTCCGGTAGCGGTAAAACCTGCGGGACCCTGCCAGGCGAGCAGCAAACCGGCTGTGCCCGATTGCGCCGTCAGTGCAGCGATCGTATCGGTGCAGGTGAGCAGGGCATCTCCGGAAACGATCACCGAGGGCGCTGCTGTGTCGGCCGGCACCTGCACCTGTTGGTCAGCAGAACATCCGTTTGGCCCGGTCACCGTCAACAGGTACGAGCCGGGTATGTTCGTTAGGGTTTGCGCGCCGGCGTGGGTAAATCCGCCGGGGCCTGTCCAGGAAAACCCCGCCCCGGGCGTTCCGGAGGTGCCGGTCAGCGCCGCCAGTGGTTCTGCGCAGCTGATCACGCCGGCTGTGGCCGTAATCTGGGGTGCGACGGTGTCAACCGGTACCGTAAGCGCGACGGTATCGCGGCATCCGTTGGGCGCTGTACCCACCACGGTGTACGCACCGGCGATAACGGTGCTGATGGCATCTCCGGACCCGGAAAAGCCACCGGGACCGGTCCAAACAAACTGGGTGGCGGCCACGTCGGCGGAGGCCGTCAGTCCAATCTGCGGTTGCAGGCAGGTGATGGGGGTGGGTGCCGGCACCTGCACCACCGGAGGCGCCTGATCGGAAAGCACGACGGCCGGTTCGTCGGCTGTGCAGCCGTTGGGTGCGGTCACGGTCAGCGTGTATACGCCGGGTGTCTGCACCGCCGGATTGGGCAGCAGGCTGCTGAACCCGCCCGGGCCTTGCCAAAAGTACGAGACGGATGGGGTGGTGGACTGACCGTTCAGCATAACCTCAGGCGCCAGGCAAGTCAGGGTGCCGCCTTCGGCAAAAACATCGGGTGGCGTCACGTCCTGTTGGACCAGCAGTGTATCGAGGCGGCTGCAACCGTTGGGCGCGGTGGTGGTAACCAGGTAGGCGCCCGGCAGGCCGGCAACGGTGGTGGATCCCTGACCCACAAACCCACCGGGGCCTGTCCAGTCAATGGTTACCCCCGGGGTATTCGAAAAAAGGGAAAGGGTGGTGAGTGGTGCCGAGCAGGTCAGCACGTTCGACAGAGCCACCTGGGCATCCGGGATAGTCAGGTCGGGAACAGCATCGGCCACAGCGCTTGCCGCGCATCCGTTGGGTGCGATTGCGACCACTGCGTAGGTTCCGGGATCGCTCACCGTGGCCGTATTGCCGGTTGCGGCGAAGCCACCGGGGCCAGACCATGTGAACGACACGCCGGTAGTTGCGGAAAAGGCCATGAGCAACGCATTCGGATTCGCACAACGCAACGTATCGCCGAACACCTGCAGATCAGGTGTGAGGGTGTCGATGGATACCGTTTCAGCGATGGCGACCGTGCAGCCGTTGGGGGCGGTAACCACCAGGTTATACACCCCCGGCAGGGAGGTGGTGAAAGCGCTGTCCCCTGCGGTAAACCCGCCCGGGCCGCTCCAGGCAAATTGGACGCCCGCCGTCGTTGAACCGCCCGCCACCGTTGTTTGGGGTTGTGCGCAGTTGATCACGGCCGGCGGCTGAATGGTGGCCGTAGGGGCGTCGTCGTCGGCCCAAACATCGGCGGCAGCCGTGGCAGTGCAACCGTTGGGGCCGGTTACGGTCAGGGTATAGGCGCCGACTATCGCTACCACCGGTTGGGCGGTCGTGTCGGAAAACCCACCCGGCCCGGTCCAGGAAAAAACAGCCCCGGGCGTGGTCGAGTTGCCTTGCAACACGACGTCGGTGGCGCTGCAACGCAAGGTGTCGCCGATGGCGGAAGCGTCGGGCGGCGTTATGTCCTGGCCGACCAGAATGCTGTCGGTGGTGTTACAGCCATTCGGCCCGGTAGCCGTTGCGAGGTAAACGCCGGGTAAGCTGACGTTGGCCACGCTTCCCTGTGCGGCGTACCCGCCCGGCCCCGTCCACGAAATGCCGGCCCCGGGGGTGTTGGTTTGGGCCGAGAGGCCGATTTGGGTAATGGTGCAAGAAAGGGTGGTGTCGGCGCTCACGGCCAGGTTCGGCGTTGCGGCGTCGAGCAACACCGTGGCGGTGGCGGTAGCGGCGCAGCCGTTGGGGCCGGTCACGGTGAGCTGGTATGTCCCCGGTAATGTTGTAACCGGGTTAGGGATATCGGCCGAGAACCCACCCGGACCGTTCCATTGGAACGTGGCGCCGGGTGTGCTGGAATTTCCGGTCAGCGATGCCTGCAGGAGCTGGCAATCCAGGGTGTCGCCGGCAGCTTGTGCATCCGGCGGATTGACATCCAGCGGAACCAATAAGGTGTCGGAATCCATGCAGGCATTACTTCCAGTAGCCGTGAGGATGTACGGACCTTGTTCGACGGTTAGTATCGTATCGCCGGAAGCGGAGAACCCGTTTGGTCCCGTCCATGTAAACAACAATCCGGGCGTACCCAAGGCGATGGCCAGGGCGGTGGTGTCGGCACAGGTGAGGGTGTCCGTCCAAACGGAAAAAGCCGGGAGCGAGCGGTTTTCCGTCACCGGAATGCTGTCTGTCGCGGAACAGCCTGTTGTTGTAGTGGCGGTAACCGTATATGTACCTGTCGCCGGCGCCAAAATGACCGATGCCGTATCCTGGAAGCCCAAAGGGCCGTTCCAGGAAAATGCCGTCCCCGGCAGGTTGCTCACCACCTGCACCATCGCCGGGCCTGCGCAGGTAATGGTATCGGCCTGAAGGGTCAATTCGGGCGGCAAGCCGAGGGTAAATACAAAGGCTGTATCGCTGTTCAGGCATCCGGTCAGCGTGTCCAAAACGGTCAGGATGTACACCCCGGCCGAGTCCACCATCGGGTCTTCCAGATGGGCATTGGTGGAGTCTATGCCGGGTCCGGTCCAGGTGAACAGCAGGTTGGGTTCGGGGGCGTCACCGTTGAGGGTCACCGCCGCGCCGGTGCAGTCGATGGTATCGCCCAGGGCCGTTACCAGGGGTAGTTGAGCGTTGAGTACCACCGGTACCGATGCAGAATCGATGCAGGTAATGCCTCCGCCCATGCGGGTAACCACCAGTTGGTAAAGACCAGGGGCAGATACGGGCTGAGTGACGCCCGTCCCGATCAATTGCTGTTGGGGGTTGAACCAGCTGTACTGCCCGGGAGAGGAGCCGCTGCTGCTGAGGGTGACCGTCGGCTGCTCGCAGGTGATGCTGTCGGACACCGAAGCCACTGCATTGGTAGGCAGCACAGCCAGGTTAAAAAAAATGGTGCTGTCGCACCCGTTGGCCGCCGTGAGTACCACCTGTTGGTTGCCGGGCATGCAAAAGGATTGACCGCCCACCTCCACACAGTCGCCCGGGCAAACGGTTTGCAGGCCCAGGTTGGTCACGTTGGGCGGCAGCATGTTCAGCTGCTGTCGGACGACGCTGTCGCAGCCGAGATACGAGGTCAGGGTTGCGGTCAAAAGCTGTGTACCGGTGTATGTGTTTCCGTCGATCCAATCTACCATTTCACCAAAACAGCTTTCCAATGGCGGCAACACGGTGGGCGGGATGGGCGCCACCGTGACCGGCAGGCAGGTGGGCGGCACATTGTCGCAGGCGTTGTCTGGCCGGACACAAACCTGGCCACTGGTGGATCCAAAGGTGATGTCGACCGTGTTGCTTGCGCTCACCGGGCCCGACATGCCGTTGATCGTGCCGCCCGGCGGCGCGGTCCAGATGTATTCGCAGGCGCCGAATACGGCCGGCACCGTGTAGGTAGCTGTGCTGCCCGGGCAAACGGCGGCCGGGCCCATGGGTGTGGCGGCGGGCGTGAGGGCCGGGGCCGATGCGCTGCCATTGACCACGGAGACGGTGTAGGGGCACGCGGCAGGTCCGTTGTTGTCGAATACCAGGTAGTATGTGCAGCCGGGTGTGAGCGGAACGGTATTGGTAAATGAGTAGGCGGTGAACTCGAACATGGCGGTGTTGCAGTCCGACACCAGTTCGAACGTGTTGCAGTCGGGCGTCTGGTAAATGCCCATTTCGATGCTGTTTCCGGTGGTGCAGTCGCCGACGTCAACCGAGATGGTCAGGTCTGTGGAGCCGGCGACAAACCCTACCCAGCCCATGGTATGCACCACAAAAGTGCAGTATCCCGGGGGTGACTGGCCGGGCTGGGCATTTTGGGTGGCGTTGCTGTATCCGTCGAGGTCGCACACCACACAGGCGGCGGCGCAGGTATTGGCCATGGGCTGACTTGGTGCACAGGGTTGTTGCGCTATGGCAACAGAACACCAGCTCCATAAACAAAAAGCAGTAAAGGTTTTCCGCATGTGCGATATCGTTAAAGCGTTGCTGATGGCCTTTTGTAAAACAAAAGTAATCAACTGAGCCGACGATACCAATAATTATTTTTCAAACCCTTAAAAATCGCCCAGCGGGGTTTCGGGTAACTGGGCCATGGCCAGCGCGAACTGTTCTGCGTTGGGCGCTTTTCCGTGCCATTTGTGGGTGCCCGTCATGAAATCCACGCCGGCGCCCATTTCAGTGCGCATCAGGATGACCACGGGTTTGCCCTTGCCCGTGCGGCGCCTGGCCTTGCGCAGGGTGGCCACGACGGCGTCCAGATCGTTGCCGTTTTCGAGTCGCAGTACATCCCAGCCGAAGGCTTTCCATTTGGCCGGCAAGTCACCCAGGCTGATCACCTGGTCGTTCGAGCCGTCGATCTGCTGACCATTCCAGTCTATGGTCACCACCAGGTTGTCCACGCGGTGATGGGCCGCAAACAGGGCGGCTTCCCATATCTGTCCCTCCTGGAGTTCTCCGTCGCCGGTCAGGCAAAACACCAGCCGGTCGTCGCCCTCCAGGCGTTTCGACAGTGCGGCGCCGATGGCCACAGAAAGACCCTGACCCAGGGATCCGGAGGCTACGCGTATGCCGGGCAGGCCTTCGTGGGTAGCAGGGTGCCCCTGCAGCCGGGTGTTTAGCTTGCGAAAGGTGTTCAGTTCCGACACGGGGAAGTAGCCGTTGCGCGCCAGCACGCTGTACCAAACGGGGGAGATGTGGCCGTTGGAGAGGAAAAACAGGTCTTCGCCTTTGCCGTCCATGCGGAATGGTCTTTTGCGGTGTTTGAGCACACTGCCGTACAGGGCCACAAAATACTCCGTGCAGCCCAGCGAACCGCCCGGGTGCCCGCTTTGCACGTTGTAGACCATGCGCACGATGTCGCGCCGCACCTGGGCGCAAAGGGTAATTAGGGTGTCTCGATTTGCCATGGGGCAAAAATAGTCGTCCTACGAGTAAACTCGTAGGACGAATTTTTTATTCGTCCTACGAGTTTACTCGTAGGACGAGTCCGGATCACTGCCTTTCCGCCAGTTCCAGCCAGCGCAACTCTTTTGTCTCCAGCATATCCTGCACACTGCCCAATTCCGCCGACAGCTTTCCGGCCTCTTGCGCCGACAGGTCTCCACTGTTAAAGCGCTCCAGGATGGTTTTTTTGCGGGTTTCCAGATCGGATAATTCGCGTTCCAGCTTCCGCAGTTCGTTGCGCTCGGTATTGTTCAGGCCTGCGCTTTTATTCGTGACTGCCGTTGCGCTCGCCGGTTTGTCCACCGTCTTTTTTTCCTGGGCTTCGCTGCGTTTGGTGGCCCGGTATTCGGCGTAGGTGCCGTTGAAGTCGCGTATTTTCCCGTTGCCTTCGAACACGAGGAGGTGATCCACGAGCTTGTCCATGAAATACCGGTCGTGGGTAACGACCACCAGGCAGCCGGGAAAGTCCTCCAGAAAATCTTCGAGCACCTGGAGGGTGAGCACATCAAGGTCGTTGGTGGGCTCATCGAGAATCAGGAAGTTCGGGTTTTTCATGAGCACGGTGAGCAGGTAGAGGCGCCGACGCTCGCCACCGCTGAGCTGGCTAACGTACACCTGCTGTTGGGAGCGGCTGAAGAGGAAACGCTCGAGCAGTTGGGCGGCCGTGAGCTCTTTGCCTTTTTCGAGCGGAATCACGTCGGCGATGTCGCGCACAGCGTCAATCACCCGCTTGTCCTCGCTCAGCTGTATGCCTTCCTGCCGGTAATGCCCAAAAATGATGGTTTCGCCCACCACCACCTTGCCGGTATCGGGGGCCAGGGCGCCGGTCAGCATCTGCAGGAAGGTGGACTTGCCCGCGCCGTTCGGGCCCACGACGCCCACGCGCTCCTTTCGCTTGAACTTGTAGCTGAAGTTATCCACCACTGTTTTGCTGCCGAAGCGTTTGCTGACGTTGTGCAGTTCGACGATCTTGCTGCCCAGCCAGTTTTCCTTGATCTGGATCGACATCTCGTCTTTCTTCACTTTCAGCGCATCGTTGTTTTCCTTGCGGTCGAAGTAGGAGTCTACCCGGGCCTTGGCCTTGGTGGTGCGCGCCTGGGGGCTGCGGCGCACCCAGTCGAGCTCCCGCTTGAGCAGTTTGTTCTGTCTTTCGTACGTGGTGGCGTTCACCTCCTCGCGCATGGCTTTTTTCTCCAGGTAGTCTGCATAACTGCCTTTGTAACGGAACAACTGGCCTCCTTCGAGTTCGATGATGCTGTCGCACACATTCTCCAGGAAGTAGCGGTCGTGCGTCACCATAAAAAGCGTCAGGCCGGGCTGTTGGAGGTACTCCTCCAGCCATTCGATCATCTCTACATCGAGGTGGTTGGTGGGCTCGTCGAGAATCAGGAAATCGGGATCCTCGAGCAACACTTTGGCGAGCGCCAGGCGTTTCTGTTGTCCGCCGGACATGCGATTCACGTCCGCCTCCATGTCCTCCAAACCAAAGCGGTACAGCATTTCCGTGACCGTGGATTCGTAAGACCAGGCCTGGTGTTCGTCCATCTGCGCCATGGCGGCCGCCAGTTCGTCGGCATTTTCCGGATGCGCGAGCGCGTGCTCGTACCGCTGCACAATGCGCACCAACGGATTGGCAGGGTCAAGCGCCGCATCGATCACCGTAATGCCCTTGGGAAAGTGCGGGTCCTGATCCAGCCAGCCAATACGAATGTCTTTGCGAAACTGTATTTTGGCGTTCTCTCCCTCGCTGCCCTCCTTGCCGGCAATCACGCGCATGAGGGTGCTCTTGCCCGTGCCGTTTTTGGCGATCAGACCAATTTTCTGCCCTTTGTCAATGAACAGCGAAATGTTGTTGAACAGCACTTTTTCGCCG
The DNA here is from genome assembly GCA_033764075.1 of Saprospiraceae bacterium. Classification (GTDB taxonomy): domain Bacteria; phylum Bacteroidota; class Bacteroidia; order Chitinophagales; family Saprospiraceae; genus M3007. The sequence goes on from JANRJH010000039.1 coordinate 84,281, forward strand.
TAGGACTTGGTGACGTTCTCAAGGGTTAGGAAATTCATCGAATGCGGAATGCGGAATGCGGAAAAAAGTTGGATGGCAAAGGTACTGTTTTGTGCGGTAGTATGGGGGTTCAGTTTTAACAACGTAATTTTAAGTTAAAAAACTAAAAAAATAGTTGCATAATTAAAAAACACGCCACACCTTTGTATCCGATAAACAAGTAGCTTTTTTTATGCAAAAACTGACGAAATCAGAAGAAGAAATCATGCAGCACGTGTGGGACCTGCAGCGTTGCACGGTCAGCGACATCCTGAGCCGGCTGGGCGAACCCCGGCCGCCCCACAGCACAGTGTCCAGCGTAGTGCGCATTCTGGAGAAAAAGGGTTTTGTCGGGCACAAAGCCTACGGCAAAACCTACGAGTATTTTCCGCTGGTGGAAAAAGAGGCGTATGGAAAACGGAGCCTGGTCGACGTAGTGCGCAACTACTTCGACGGCTCGGCTTCGCGCCTGGTGTCTCACCTGCTGGAAGAGAAACAGTTGAGTGCCGAAGACGTAGAGGCGTTGCAGAAACGCCTGGAAGAATGGAACGAGGAATAATCCCCCGGCCGTCAGCCTTCATTTAACAAAGCTTTTGCCATGTATCTCTTGCAAGTTACCCTCACCTGGGCGGTTTTTGCCCTTTTTTACCACGGTCTGTTGCGCCGCGAAACCTTTTTTGCCGCCAACCGGGCCTATCTGTTGTTCACGGCCCTGGGCGCGCTGGCGCTGCCGCTGGCGCCGTCCGGCTGGTGGCCGACGGTGATGCCCTCCCTGGCTGAAGTGACGTTGCCGGAGGTCGTTGCCGGCCAAACACATGCCGGTGCTGAACATCCGGTCAGGAACACACTTTGGATCCTGTATATGGCCGGTTTGGGCGTGGCGTTGCTCCGCCTCGGCTGGGGCATGCTGATTATTTTCCGCCGAATACAACGTGCCGAAAAACAGCGGCTGCCGGGAAAGATCACCCTGCTGTGCCTGGAGGACGCGCCCTACCCCTATTCCTTTTTTCACTGGATTTTTGTGCCGGCGTCTTTTGATGCCGACCACCCCGACGATGCCGCCATGTTGGCCCACGAGATTGCCCATGCCCGGGGTGGACATAGTCTGGACGTGCTGCTCATGGAACTGCTGTGCGCGTTCTGCTGGTTCCATCCGCTGGCGTACTGGTACCGCAATTCGCTGCGCAGTGTACACGAATACCTGGCCGACGAAGCGGCGGCCCGACAATTTTCAAGAAAACAATACGGCCTTTTGTTGATCGGGCACGCGCATTCCGGAACCGCGCCTGCCCTCGCACACCATTTTTTTCATTCACCGTTAAAAAAACGACTACTTATGCTTACCCAACATGCATCGGCGCCCCTGCGCCGCGTGAAATACGCCCTGATGCTCCCACTGGTGGTTTTGCTGGCCTCCTGTATGTCCGGCCAAAAAAACGAAGAGAACGCCGAAATGCAACAGGCCGAAAAAGTGTACGAGCTTTTTAATATCGAAAAAACACCCGAGTTCCCGGGTGGACAAAGCGCCATGGTCAAATTTTTGGGCGACAACCTCAAGTACCCGGAATCGGCCAGGGCCAAAAAACTCGAAGGCGTGGTCGTGATCGTCTTTGTGATCGACACCGACGGGAGCGTAACCGATGCCCAAATCGCCAAGGAAATTGGCGAGAGCTGTGGCGACGAAGCCCTGCGCGTGGTGGAGTCCATGCCCCAATGGTCGCCCGCCGAAGTGTCCGGCAAGCCCGTGCGCTGTAGAATGACGCTGCCGGTCAAGTTTACACTGGGCTCCTGACACGAAAATGCCGGCAGGCGGCGTTCTGTTGTTTTGCCTGCCGACATGCGAAACCTGATTCTTTTTTTTCTGGCATGTCCCCTGGGCCTCTCCGCCCAGGGGCTGTTCGATTCCTTGTACATCCGCAGCACGCTGGAAATTTATTTTCCTTTCGGCGCAGCCGAAGTCGACGCGCCCTCGTGTGGTCTGCTCGATTCCTTTGCTGCCGTGCTGCCCGACCCGGGCAAGTGGGCTTTCCTGAACATAGAAGCCCACACCGATTCCGTCGGGAACCCGGAGGCCAATGAACGCCTCGCCGGCCGACGCGCCGAATGGGTCCGACAGTACCTGCTGGCCAAGGGCGTTCCCGAAGCCCGCGTCCGCATCCGCGCATATGGCGAACGGCGCCCGGCCGCCGACAACAGCACCGAGGAAGGCCGCCGGCGCAACCGCCGCGCCGCCCTCGAGCTGTGGGCCGCTGTGCCCATGGCCAACATGGAAGGCTATATCCGCGACGCGGAGACCGGCAAAGGCATCGAAACGACGGTGTACTTCACCAGCAAAACCCGCAACGACTCCACGCAGACCGACACCGCCGGCTTCTATCGTGTGCGCCTGCCCAGGGACTCCATCGTGCGGGTGGAAGCCACCGCACAGGGGTATTTTTTCGAATCGTTCATGACCAAGGTCTTCGGCAGCCCCGAGTTGTATAAAAAATACAAAAAAGAGCCGAACATCTCCCTCCCGCCGGCCAAAGTGGGCGAAAAAGCGGTGCTGCGCGACCTGTTTTTTGTGGGCAACCAGGCGGTGCTGCTGCCGGTGTCCGAGCCCGAGTTGCCCAAAATCCTGCGGTTTATGCAGGTGAACCCCGACCTGAGCATCGAGATCGCCGGACACATCAACCAGCCCGGAAAAACGCCCGACCAGTTGTCGCGCTGGGAATGGGACCTGTCTATAGACCGCGCCAAAGTGGTGTACGATTACCTGTTGAAAAACGGTATCCCCGATACCCGCATGACGTACAAGGGCTACGGCAACACCGAAATGCTCTTCCCCGCCCCTGGCCTCACCGAAAACGAGTACCAGCAAAACCGGCGGGTGGAAATACGCATCGTGGCCGAGAAATAGCCCTAGCGCTTGCGCAAGGGTATAAGGTACCCAAGCCCGATCTGCAGGTTACGGTGGTACCATTCGGTTTGGATGGTGTTGCCGTCCTGATCGGTCAGCCATACGTCACTCACATCTTTCAATCCCAGGTTGTAGCTCACGGTGCCGTAAAACCCGCCGAAGTAACCCCGGAGTGCGAAAAGCAGGCCGAAGTCCTGGTCTTTGAAATTTTCAAAGACGCTTTCCCTCCATTCATCGTTGATGAGATCCTTTCGCTCCTCCCGGATTTTAAATCCGAAATTTGCGCCGGCCGCCACACCGAAGTGTTCAAGGAAACGGTACTCCACCTGAGGCATCATGTCGAAATAATCGGCCCGGAGTCCGAAAATATTTAACTCAGCCCCTTTCCGATTGTACTGCAAATCCAAAATAGCCGCCCACCGGCGGGCAAATACGTAGCGCGGTTGTACGCTGAAATGGAAGGCGGTAATGGCTTCTTCTTCTGTTTCGAAGCCGGGAAAGATCTCCCACCCCACAAGCCGGGCGCTGCTGACGTTAACACCGCCACCTACGCCGATGACAAACTGGGCGTTCAAACGAAGGGTGACCAATAAAAGGGCGAAAAGGAGAAAGGTGTTTTTCATGGATGTTGTTTTGGCGTTATGCAATGGTATAATGGCGATCCGAGGGTGTCAAATGGTTGCCTGATAGCCGGGATCAGGCGGCAGGCCGCGGATATAAAATTTGCGATATGGGCAATTATACCAAAAACCAATCCCCGGCGTTAGCCCAACAATCCGCTCCGTCATGCGAAATCTGGCCGTAGTGCTTCTGGTATGGGTGGGCGCCGTACACGCGGGCTTTGCCCAGCAAACGCTGCACATTCGCGTGCGCCCGGATGAAAAAGCCGCTTTTCAAAAAAAACTGGACGGCTTCGCCCTGCCACGGGGGGCACAGTGGCTCGATACGGTGTTGATCGTCTCGGCTACGACCATTTCCGCCGACTCTTTTGGCCGCCAACTGCTCGACCACCTGCACCGCGGCGCCTGTCTGCTGGCTTCGCTGGACGACCGGCAGGCGCAGGATTCGCTGGTGTCTGCCGAACTGTACCTCGGGCCGGAATTTCGCTGGGTGACCATCGTGCCCGGCGCCGAGCTCGACGCGCGCGGGCTCGACGCGGCAGGCTTGCGGCTTTCGACCCTGTCCAACAAACCCCTTGACCATCCATCCCTGCTCCAGATGCAGGAAAAACTGCTGCAACACGCCGAAAATACCGGTTACCCGTTTGCACGGGTATGGCTGGACGATGTGGCGCCGGCAGCCGATGGCGGCGTAACCGCCGTGCTGAACCTGCAACGCAATACCGCCATCACCTTTGGGTCGGTGACGGCCCTGGGCGACGTGCGCCTGCCGAAAGGGTTTCTGGCCCAATACCTGGGGCTGCGGCCCGGCGCGCCGTACAACAAGTCGCGCATCGACGCCATCCCCGGGCGGTTGCGCGCACTGCCTTTCCTAGAAGGCGCCGGCAACCCGCTCGTGCGCTTTGAAGGGGGTCGAGCCGACATCCGGCTGCCGGTACGGAAAAAACGGGCCGGCCGTTTCGACTTTGTGATCGGCCTCCTGCCCCAACCCAACGACCCATCGGGCCGACTGCTGCTCACCGGCAACCTGAGCGCCATCTTCCTCAATGCGCTGGGGTGGGGCGAACGCCTGTCGCTGGAATTCGATCGCCTGAGGCCCGAAACCCAAAAGCTCGACCTGCAAACAGGGGTGCCTTATCTGTTCGGTTCACCTTTCGGCGTCGACGGACGGCTCAACATCTTTCGGGGGGATACGTCGTGGGTAGACGCCCAAAGCAAGCTCGGCGTGCAATACCTGTTTGCGGTGGGCAATTCGGTGGGTTTTTTCTGGGACAACCGATCCATTTTCCTGCAACAGATCGACACACTCTCCATCGTCCAGACCCATCGGCTGCCGCCGTATCTGGACCTTCGACAGAATGGTTTCGGCGTCGAATCAAACTGGCTGCACCTCGACTACCGGTTCAACCCGCGTCGCGGATGGTCGGCAACCATTCAGGGGGTGGCGGGCTTCAGCACCGTGCGCCGCAACAGCCAGATCGAAAACCTGACCGATCCCGACGACCCGGACTTCGACTTCGGTTCGCTGTACGACAGCATCCCTGAAAAAACCACGCGCTACCGGTTGGCGGTTGGCCTGGAATCTTACCTGCCTGTTTTCAAACGCAGTACCTTGAAGACCGCCGTGCGCGCCCAGGGCATCTTTTCCGGAGATCCTGTGTACAACAACGAGCAGTTTCGCCTTGGCGGCAACAAGCTGATGCGCGGCTTCAATGAAGAAAGCCTGTTTGCCACGCGATACGCCGTGGGTACTTTGGAGTACCGGTTGCTCATAGGCCCCAACGCCTATCTGGCCGCCTTTGCCGATTACGGGTACATCGAAAACATCACCGACCGGCTGCGATTTTTCCAAAGACCGGCCGGGCTCGGAGCAGGCATGGTATTCGAAAGCCAGGCCGGGCTTTTTGGCGTCAGCGGAGCGGTGGGCCGGAACGACACCGGCGATCCGTTCGACCTGCGGGCCGTCAAGGTGCACCTCGGTTATGTAAACTTGTTTTGATCCACAAATTTTTTTTTGATTTACCGCTTTTTTGGTATGGTATTTGGAAATGAAGTAAACAACGGTGAGACCCCTGTGAATCCCTGGAAAACGTTGCAGGTACAGGAGGTGTACAACAACCCCTGGATCCGGGTCACGCACAGCGATGTGCTGAATCCGGCCGGAAAGCCCGGCATCTACGGGGTGGTGCATTTCAAAAATCTGGCCATTGGCATCCTTCCGCTTGACGAGGCGGGGAACACGTGGCTGGTAGGACAGTACCGATACACCCTTGAACGGTACAGTTGGGAAATTCCGGAAGGAGGCGGGCCCCTGGGCGCCGATCCGCTGGAAGCCGCCCAACGGGAACTACTGGAAGAAACGGGCATCCGGGCCCGGGTGTGGATTCCGCTCATGGAACTCCATCTCTCCAACTCGGTGACCGACGAACGCGGGCTGGCTTATGTCGCCCGGGAACTGGAATTCGGCGAATCGCAACCGGAAGAAACCGAAGAACTGCACGTGCGGAAAGTTCATTTTTCCGAGGCAGTAGATATGGTGCTGGACGGCCACATCACCGATGTGCTTTCCGTTTCGGCGATTCTGAAAACAAACGAGTGGATTCGAAGAGGCATCCTTGCGCTTTGAGGTGAAATCCGTGACGATTGGGTTTTTATTTCGTCTACATTAGGATTTCGTTAGGAACATTTGCGGCACACCGGCCTGTACCTTTGCAGCAAAATAATCTTTGGTAATTTCGGGTTGACTTCCTTTTCCCCGATGTATTGCCGTTACTGCCTTCAATCCCCGTCTCACCCGACCACGTTCTTTTGCCCAAAAACCGTAACCTGTTATTTCCCATGAACACTTTCACAAAACGCACCTGTTGGATGCTTATACTCCCGACTATGGGAGTCCTGGCAGGCGCATGCAACTATACCACTCCCGCCGCCAGTCAGGCGGCATCTGCCACCCTGTTAACCGACGTTTCCAGCATCAAGGCAAACCCGGAAGAAATGGCCGAACTGGCAGCCCTGCAAGGCAAACCCCGGAAAGTGAGCAGCACGCTCATTGCCGAAGGCCCGGAATCCTTGCCGACCATCACCGTTGACCCCCTCATGCAACAGGCGATGTACGAGCAGACGAACTACCTGCGCCGTCCGGATGCCAAAAAGGCCAATCTGAACGGGCTGCACCGACTCGAACTCCTGCAAACCGTTGAACTTTTGCGTGGATCATCGACCATAACACCGGAACAACTGGCACAGCAGTTCGATTTTTACCGCGTAAACACCGACCTCAAAAAGGATCAGGTGCGCATGACCGGTTACTACACCCCGGTGGAGAAAGCCAGCAAAACCCAGGGCGGTGCTTTTCAGTACCCGATCTACCGCAAGCCCGACGAAGACATCCCCTCGCCCGATGCCATCTGGGAGGGCGCGCTGGGCGGTCGCGGGCTTGAACTGGCCTGGTTCACCAGCAAACAGGCGGTCGAAAACGCCCAGTTGCAAGGCTCGATCCTTGTGGAGTTTCCCAACGGCAAACGCGAATACTTCGGCTTCGGCGGCTCCACCAAAGGTTCCGGCGGTTCGTATGTGTTTTTTACCCGGGTAGACAACACCGTGCTGGGTGCAGGCGCTTTCCCCATGACCGCCGGGCACTCCATCGCCATCGACACACGGTACATACCCATCGGCGCTACCTTGCTGGCCGAACTGCCCGACATGGACGCAAGCGGAAACATCACCGGTTACAGCTACCGGGTGCTGTTCGCCCAGGACCGCGGCGGCGCCATCAAGACCACCAACCGGATCGATATCTACTGCGGCATCGGCCCGAAGGCTCTGGAAGACGCCTACACCATCAATGGTCACGGACGCCTCTGGGTGATGATGCCCAAGCGCAACACCGGCCTCGCCATGCAGTAACCATCTGCTCCCGGAGCCAACCCCCCGCCCCTCTTTACGGCCGCGCATGCTTTTCAAAAGACCACGGCAGTAGGGAGGGGTGTTTTTTTGTCCCGGGGTTCGCACGTAACCCCGCGCGCAGGCCCCAACAAATCCCCCGTTTTTGCGTTACTTTCGCATTCTGTACGGCCCCTTCGCTGTGCGCAGGATATAAATCCACGTTCACCTTGGCTTTCCAATACCTTACCTACGGCGCGTCTGTGAGTGCCGACAGCGTTAAACGCCTGCTGGAGCATCAGTTGGAGCAGGCGCATGGCGCGCGCCCCACACCGGTTTGCATCTGGGGCCTGCACGGCATCGGGAAAACGGAGCTGGTTCGCGGACTGGCGGCCGAACGCAACATCGAGCTGACGTACATCGCCCCCGCCCAGTTCGAGGAAATGGGCGACCTGGTGGGTATGCCGGTCCTCGAGACCAACAGCCAGGGCCGAACGGTGACCCGCTTCGCGCCGCCGGTCTGGGCGCCCACCCACGATGGCCCGGGTATCCTGTTGTTGGACGACTTTAACCGCGCCGACGACCGCATCCTGCGGGGACTTATGCAACTACTCCAGTACTATGAGCTGGTCTCCTGGGCCTTGCCGCCCAAATGGCTCATCGTGCTGACCGCCAACCCTGACGGGGGCGACTACTCCGTCACCGCGCTCGACGATGCGATGCTTACCCGCATGCTGCATGTGTCCATGAACTTCGACGTGCATGCCTGGGCGCGCTGGGCCGAACAGGCCGGCGTGGACTCCCGCGGCATCCATTTTGTGCTGGCATACCCCGAATTGCTCAACGGGCGACGCACCACCCCGCGCTCACTGGTGCAGTTTTTCAACGCCATTGCCCCTTTCGAACGGCTGGAAGACCATTTGCCCGTGCTCAAAATGCTCGGCGAAGCCACCCTGGACGCCGAAACGGTGGAGGCATTTCTGCAGTTTATTCACTTGAAACTCGACCGGCTCCCTGGGCCGGCGGAGGTGTTGGGCACGGATGATTTCGACTTGCTGGAACAGCGCATCCGGCGTCTGGTGCGAGACGGTGACACGCAGCGCATGGACATGCTCTCCGTGCTGGTGAGCCGCATCAACAACTACCTGCTCGGTCGGCAGGAGGCCCCCTCCGAAGGTGAAATGCAGAACCTCCAGCGGTTTATTCTCTGGGATGAACTGCCCAACGACCTGAGGCTCGCCATGGCACAGGAACTCACGCGCACGCAACGCCCCGAGTACCTGGCCTTGTACCGCGTACCCGAAATTGGCCGGCTGTTGCTTGAAAAAATGTGAGCAACCTGCAGAACATCCGTTTTCTTGCGCCATTTTTGCGTCTCCTAACTGCTTATGGCGTATATTGGATTTCTTGTTTTGAGGCTGGTCGTCGCCCTTTTTCGCCTCATACCGTTCTGGTTGTTGTACCGGTTGTCCGACGGACTCGCCTTTTTGCTTCACCGGGTGGTGGGCTACCGCAAAACGGTGGTGCGCAACCACCTGAGGCGCGCTTTCCCGGAAAAATCGGCTGCCGAGATCGAACAAATCACCCGGGATGCCTATCGCAACCTGAGCGACATCACGCTGGAGACCATCAAGGGGTTCAGCGCGCCCATGAGCGAACTGAACCGCCGGTGCCGCTGGGTAAACCCGGAAGTGCTGAACAAATACCTGAACGCAGGACAAAGCGTACTGGTGAACGGCGGGCACATCAACTCCTGGGAGTGGCCCTGCTTCACCGTCGGGCACTGGATTACCGGCCCGGTCTATGTTACCTACAAGCCCCTGACCAATGCCTACGTAGACCGCTATTACAACGCGGGCAGAAGCCGCAGCGGCGCCCACATGATCAGTATGGAAGACACAGCGGTCGTTATACGCGCACACCACGGCAAGGAGGCCGGGGCGTACTTCCTGATCAGCGATCAATCGCCGAGCAGTGTCAAAAACGCCCACTGGCTCGATTTTTTCGGCATCGATACCGCTTTTTTGCCGGGACCCGATTTTCTGGCCCGCCGATACAAATACCCGGTGGTCTTTTTGTACACCCGCCGGGTAAAAAGGGGGTTTTATGAGGTGGTTTTAGAGGATTTTTTTCCCGATCCGGCGCAGGCGTCCGACAAAACCATCACCGCAGCCTACGTCGAATTACTGGAAGAAATCATCCGAAAAGAGCCCGGCAGCTGGCTGTGGAGCCATAAACGGTGGAAACACACCCGGCAGGCGGCCGGGTGAACTATTTTTCGAGCCGGGGCAAAGCCTGTTCTGCCACCCTTTGTGCTTCTGCCAGGTTGCCCTCCGGCGTGTCGGTTCCGGCAAACAGCACATTCAGGATGAACGGCCCATATTGCACCAGCAGCGTGTTGGTGGAGGGCGCCCAGAGGGCATCGTCGCCCAGTTCCGGAACGTCGACCGGATACATTTCCCGTTGTTCGCGGCGGTTGATGGCCATGCGTTCGGTCGCCTGCACCGCCGAGCCATAGTGGATCAGCTCGAGCGCCAGCGCGTTGGAAAAGTCCTTGTATACGGCCCCCGGCTTTTCGTTGTCGGACTCGATCTGTTTCCAGTTCGGGCGCATCCAGGTGCGCAGGCAATAGGCCTTTCCCGGAAGCGAGCGGGTGTTGAGCACGTCGCGCTCAGGGTCAATCCGGTACATTTCCTGCAATTCAGCGTCGGTAATCAGATCGCAGCCGCGATCGATCCAGGGGTTGTTTTCCGGAAAAACAACGGGCTGTGCGGGCTTATCGGCAGGGGTATTGCGGCAGGCGGTCAGGGCGAGTACGGCCGGAACAAGATACAGCAAGGTAGCTCTCATGGGAACATCAAAAAAAGATACAAAAATACGCGATACCGGTCAGGTGGCCCCTATGGAAGGACTTTTTTTGCTGTTTGTTAAAAAAAATCGTTCCGAGGCATTGTAAACCTTACATAATTCCGATTTTTGGCCGTTCAACCGAAAGTGTTTATTCAAAAACGAAATAGATGCATCCTGCTTATCAGTTAATGTTGCTGGCCTGGGTGGGCGTGATCGCCTGGGTGGCTTTTGTTATTTTTACCAACCGCAAAGTGCATCCCAAGGCATTGTTTGCCTTGTTCATGGTAGAGTTGTGGGAGCGTTTCAGCTACTACGGCATGCGGGCCCTGCTCGTACTCTACATGACCTCTCAGCTTGCCCAGGGCGTGCGCAGCGGGTTTGGGTACAGCGATGAAATGGCTTACGGCGTTTACGGGGCATATGGGGCGCTGGTTTACCTGTCGCCCATCATCGGCGGCATATTTGCCGATAAATTCATGGGCTTCCGAAAGGCCATTGTCTGGGGCGCCATCCTGATGGCTGCCGGCCAGTTCACGCTTTTCCTCGACAACCAGTTTACCTTTTACATCGGTCTGGCCTTGTTGGTGGTGGGCAACGGCTTCTTCAAGCCCAACATCTCCAGTATGATCGGTCGTTTTTACCCGGAGGGTGACCCGCGCCGCGACGGCGCCTTCACCATTTTCTACATGGGCATCAACATCGGCGCCTTCCTGACACCGCTCACCTGCGGCGCCATCGGGGAGATTGAAGGGTGGAAATACGGCTTTCTCGCCGCCGGTATCGGCATGATCCTGGGTTTGCTGATCTTCAACTGGGCCCAGGCACAGGGCTGGTACGAAAACAACGGCCTGGTGCCGGAAGGCGCCGCCACCGCCAAATTCGCCGGACTCAGCGGTCCCATGACCCCGTACCTGCTCACCATCGTCCTGATACCCCTGGCCTGGTTCCTCATCAAGCAAAACGACATTGTGGATGTGCTGCTCGCCATTTTCGGCGTCGGCATCTTTGCCTACCTGTTCTACACGGCCAACCAGTACGCGACCGGGCATGTGGAGGCGCCCAAGTACGAGATTACCGACGGCACGAACCCGGGCGTCATCACCCGCGACCGTATTTGGGTGATTATGATCCTGTTGCTGTTCACCACGGTGTTCTGGTCGTTTTTTGAGCTGGCCGGCTCGGCCCTCAACCTGTTCACTGAGCGTAATGTGAACAAAACGCTGCTTGGTTTTGAATTCAAGACGACGTTCTTCCAGTCGGTGAACCCCTTGTTCATCATGCTGTTCGCCCCCGTCTTTTCCTGGATGTGGATCAAGCTGGGGCAAACCGGCAAAGAACCCAGCGCGCCGTACAAGTTTGCGGTGGGCCTCCTCCTCCTGGGCGCCGGCTTCCTGGTGCTCAACCTGGGCAATGCAGCCGCTGTCGACGGCCTGGTTCCCGCCATTTTCCTGGTGCTGCTGTACCTGCTGCATACGCTGGGCGAATTGGCCCTGTCGCCGGTAGGCCTTTCCATGGTCACCAAACTCGCGCCGCCGCAGATCGTCGGCTTCATGATGGGCTGCTGGTTCCTGTCCTCGTCCATCGCCCACCAGGCCGGCAAGCACATCGCCAAATTCACGGCTGTGGAAGCCGGCGAAAACGTGACGGCCGTGGAGACCCTCGCCAAGTCGATGCCCGTGTTCAACAACGTCGGCCTCTTTGCGATCGGCGCCGGCGTGCTGCTCCTGCTGCTGGCCCCGCGGATCAGCAAGTGGATGCACGGAATCAAGTGATTTTCGAGTGTCGAGTGTCGAGTGTCGAATGAGGGGGCTCTTGGTCGTACGATAAAACCAGGCGTTCTTTTATTTGACACTCGACACTACAAGAGGGCCGCCCTGACGGGGCTTTCCAGCTTTGGGAACGGATTATTCCGTTCGCAGCGCATACGCCAGGCTTCGCAGTTAAATTTTGCGCAGACCTCTGATTTCTGAATCTGAGGTAGACGGTTGAAAATTTCTTGACAATTCCGGCTATTTATCCTAACCTTGTTTAAAAATGAGCAATGGAAATTTATAAGGGCATTATTACGATTGAGCCGGGAAAACGATCTGGTCAGCCTTGTATACGCAACATGCGCATCACCGTAGCGGATATTTTACGTTGGTTGGCGTCCGCGATGACAATAGACGATATCATAAAAGACTTTCCCGAATTGACACGTGAGGACATTCTGATTGCACTGGAATTTTCAGCCAATAGAATGCATCGTATTGCCGTAAGTGCGTAATCTAGCTAAGACTTTTCTCATGAAAGTCCTTATTGACCAAAATATTTCGTTTCGGATTATTCCCTTGATCCAGCAAGCATTTCCTGAAATTCAACATGTCAGAGACCTGAATTTGATTAATTATCCGGATTTTCAAGTTTTCCAGTTTGCAAGATTGAATGGGTATGGTACTATATTGACACTTGACGAAGACTTTTACAATATTCAACTTGAACACGGTACGCCGCCCAAAGTTATTTGGATACGGGCCTTGAAATTTTCAGGTAATGACAAGTGGCGAATGCCGTCTATGCCTGATCTTTTTGCATGACCAAGTGCACCACTCGACATTCGACACAGATTCTCCAATGAGCCAGGAGCCAACCGATTCCGCATTCCGCATTCCGCATTCCGCATTCGATCATTCCGCATTCGGGCAGCGTCTGCGCAACTGGGCAGCCGAGCACCCACGTCCCCTGCCCTGGAAGGACGAGCCCGATCCGTACCGGATATGGCTGTCGGAAATCCTCTTGCAACAGACACGGGTGGCGCAGGGTTTGCCCTATTACGAGCGTTTTGTAGCGGCCTATCCTACGGTGGCGGCGCTGGCCGCCGCGCCGGAAGCGGAAGTCCTGAAGTTATGGGAGGGCCTGGGCTATTATACCCGCGCCAAAAACCTGCACGCGGCGGCCAAAAAGGTTGTGGCGGCGTATGATGGCGTTTTTCCGGCGTCTTATGACGCACTGCTTGCGCTGCCGGGCGTGGGTGCGTACACCGCGGCGGCGATCGCGTCGTTTGCCTTTAACCTGCCCCATGCCGTGCTCGACGGCAATGTATTCCGTGTGCTGGCCCGCATCTGGGGCTATGTGGAGCCGATTGACCGACCGGAAGCCAGGGTCTGGTTTGCACAAAAAGCCCATGAATTGCTCGACCCCGAGCACCCGGGCGCGCACAACCAGGCCATCATGGACTTCGGCGCCACCTGGTGCACCCCCCGAAACCCCAAATGCGGAACCTGCCCCATGGCGGAGGGCTGCGCGGCTTTGCAAAACGATCTCGTGGATGCGCTGCCGCGGAAATCCCCGAAAGCAGCCCGCCGGCGCCGGATATTTCTCTATGCCGTCATCCGGCAGGACGCACGCGTGTACATGCGCGAACGCATGGACAAAGACATCTGGCAGAACCTGTGGGAATTTCCCGCAGTGGAAGTCGATAAAGTGCCGCCCACAAATGCCGAAATAGCCCGCCTGGTGGTCGATCACTTCTTCTCCGAACGGGAACAAAAAAGTGTTAAAATCGATACCATGACCGGCCCCCTGAAACAGGTGCTGACCCACCAGGAAGTGCACGGTTTTTTTGTTCAAATGACCCAAAATGACCCTGATTGGCGCCCCGATCCCACCCGGAACTGGCATGCGGCCGAACAATTGACATTAAAAAAAATATTCGCCAAACCCCGCCTTATTGATCGTTTTTTGACGGAAAATCCCGTATATTTAACACTGTTTTGAGCCCTCTGCAGAGTCAAAACCCATTTTTTCACCATCAAAAACACTTTCATTATGATCAACAAGGTCACACTGATCGGCCATCTCGGGGGCGAGCCGGAGGTTCGCCGGTTCGACAATGGTTCGGTCGTTGCCCGTTTCTCCCTGGCCACCAATGAAAATTACAAGGACAAGGATGGCAACTGGCAAAAAACCACCGAATGGCACAACGTAGTCGCCTGGCGAGATCTCGGCGAACGCGCTGGCAACATGCTCAAAAAAGGCACGTTCGTGTATGTAGAAGGCAAGGTATCCTACCGGAAGTACACCGACCGCGAGGGCAATGACCGCTACGTAACCGATATCGTCGCCAACACCTTCCGCCTGCTCGAAAAAATCAGCAACGGTTCGGATATGCGCTTCCCCCAACAGGATCCGCGTGACTCTGTGCACGCAGACGCACCCGCCCCGCAACTGGAAGCCGCCCCGGTGGCTGAAAGTGCCGACAGTCTACCGTTCTGAGGCCTCCGGTAAGTACGAAGTTTCCGCACGGCGCCGCGCAGTCAATGTTTGCTGCACGGCGCTGTTTTTTTGCCGATTTTCCAGTACTTTTGCTGCTCATCAGGCCGCATGTTTATGTTGCTTTTCCTTTTACTATTGGTCGTGTATGTGCTGACGGTGTTCTCCGAGCGGCGGCTGGTTATGGCCGGCCCCGCGGATTGGGAGCGGTACCGGCGTCCGGACAACGGAACGTCCACCGCCTTGCTCACCCTGATGAAGGACATCCGCCCGGCGCTCTCCGCCCTCATGCTGGCGCGCATCCTGTTGGTGCTGCTGATGGCCATCAGCATCTTTGTCGTGGTGTACAACGCCCAGGCCATACGGCAAGCCATCGCCGATTATCATACGCTGAAAGGCTGGAATACGCAGCTCTTGTGGATGGGGGTGGCCTTGGTGTGCGCATTGGGCCTTGCCTTTTTGCTGTGGGCGGCACAACGCTTTCTCAGACCCTTGAACACCTGGCCCTCCCTGAACTGGGTGTGCCACTTCTCCCGGTTCTGGCAGCGCCTGCTCAGGCCGCTGCTCCGGAAAGGGGCGGACACGGTAACCGAGCCCCTGAGTCAAAGCCTGCTGTCGGACAAACCGGACACCGCAGACCGGCAATTGCCCGGGCGAAGCGACCTGGCGCTGCTCAAGGGCATCGTCAAGTTCACCGATGTGACGGTCAAGCAGGCCATGCAACCGAGGGCCAAGGTGGTGGCCGCCGACTTTCGGTTTTCCTTCGGCGAATTGCTTGCACTGGCCCGCAGCGCCGGCTTTTCGCGTATGCCGGTGTTCGACGAAGACCTCGACAACATTACCGGCATCCTCTACGTAAAAGATTTGGTGGCCCACCTGGATAAAGCGGGCGATTTCGAATGGCAAGCGCTCATCCGGCCCAACGTACTGCAGGTGCCGGAATCCAAACACGTCAGTGATCTGCTTGAAGACTTCAAGCGGCAAAAACTGCACATGGCCATCGTGGTGGATGAATACGGCGGCACCTCGGGAATTGTCACCATGGAAGACGTGCTGGAGGAAATCCTGGGGGAAATACGCGACGAATTCGATGAAGAAAGTGAAGTTCGCTACCGCAAACTCGACGAACATACCTACCTCTTTGATGGGCAAACCCTTTTGAGCGATGTCTGCCGCCTCACCAACCTGCCGGAGAACGCTTTCCAGGAGGTCAGGGGTAACGCCGATACCCTGGCCGGACTGGCCCTGGAGCTGAGCGGCGACATCCCTTCCCGCGGCAAAGAGTTGCACTGGAACGGCTTTACCCTCATGGTCATAGCCGCCGACAACCGACGCATCAAACAAATCCGGCTCACCCTGCCTCAAGCCTGAACGATGCTCAAGACGCTGGACCGGTACATTATCGGGAAATTCCTTTCCACCCTGCTTTTCGCCATCCTGATCTTTTCGATCATCTCTATGGCGATTGACTTCAGCGAAAAGGTCAAATATTTCATTGAGCGGGAGTGCACTACCCTTGAAATTTTGCGGGACTATTACCCGGGCTTTTTGTTTACCATGATGGGTATGCTTATGCCGCTGTACACCTTGGTGGCCGTCGTGTTTTTCACCTCCCGCATGGCATTCAACGCCGAGATCCTGTCCATTCTCAACGCCGGCGTCTCTTTCCGGCGTCTCTTGCAGCCATACCTGATTGCCGGGCTGCTCATCGCTATGGCCCATTTTCTGCTCAACCACTACCTGGTGCCTTCTGGGAACAAGCGGCGCATGACATTCGAACGCACGTACATCCACAAAAACGCGGACAAGGGCAAAACCGCCAACGTACATATGCTGCTGGGGCCCGACACCAAGGTGTTCATCCAGGGATACAACAAGGAAAAAAAAGTCGCCGCCGGCGTCCGACTTGAAAAATACGCCGGTACACGCCTCATCAGTATACTCGACGCCCAAACTGCGCGTTGGCTGGGCGACTCGATCAACCGGTGGGAGCTGAGCAACTACACGACCCGGGACTTCGACGGCATGCGCGAAACCTATGTGCGGCATACGACGCCTTTGGATACCTTCATCAACCTGGCGCCCCAGGATTTCCAGTGGTTCGAAAACCAGATCGAGGAAATGAACACGCTGGAACTCAACCGCGCCATCCGCAGGGATCGCGAGCGCGGGCTGCACACCTCGCGGCAATACGCCATTGAACGCAATCGCCGGTCGGCGGATGCGTTCACCAACATACTGCTCACGGTGATCGGGTTGGCCGTTGCCGGCCGTAAAGTTCGCGGCGGCATGGGCCTGCACCTCGCCCTGGCCGTGAGCATCGGCGGTCTGTTTGTTTTTTTGAGCAAATTCGCCATCACCTTTGTTGCCACGGGCGGTTTGCCCATCTGGCTGGGCATGTGGCTGCCCAATATTTTGTTCGCGGGTGTGGCGGCTTGGCTGTTGGGGCAGGCGCAGAAGTGAGGTTGGCTATCGGTTGTTGGCTATCGGATGTCGGATGTCGGCTATCGGATGTCGGATGTTGGTTGTCGGATGTTGGTACAGTTTGGGCTGACGCACGCAGGTCGCTCCAAATTGCCAACGTGAGCGCCGCTATGTGGCCTATTCATCTGTATGGGTGTAGGCTTCTGCCAGTTTATGCTGCAAATCGCCCGGCACGGGCGCGTATTCGGTGAACTGCATATTGAACTTGGCTTTGCCCTGGGTGAGTGCGCGCAGGGTAGCGGTGTAGAGGTGCAGTTCCTTGAGCGGTACGCGTGCGCGGATCACCTGGTAGTGCCCTTCGGCGTCCATGCCGGAGATGATGGCCCTGCGGGTCTGCAGGTCGCCCATGACATTGCCCATCACGTCGGCGTCGCACATCACCTCCAGGTCGTACACCGGCTCCAGGATTTGCGGTCCGGCCGCCGGAAACGCTTCCTTGAAGCCCATGCTGGCGGCGATCTGGAAGGCCATGTCGTTGGAGTCGACGGGGTGCATTTTACCGTCGTACACACTCACCCGGATGTCGCGCACGCGGGAGCCGGTCAGCGGGCCCTCTTCCATTTTGAGCATGATGCCCTTTTTGATCGCGTTGATGAACCGCGCGTCGATGGAGCCTCCGACGATGGCCCAGATAAAGGCGAGTTTTCCGCCCCAGGGCAGGTCTTCGAGGTCGGATTGGCGGACGTTTAGCCCGGCGGGGTCGGGCATACCTTCGTACCAGGGTTCGATGCGCAAGTGCACTTCGGCGAACTGACCCGCGCCACCCGATTGTTTTTTGTGCCGGTAGGCATGGTCGGCAGCGCGTGTGATGGTTTCCCGGTAAGGGATGCGCGGCTCTTCGAAATGGAGTTGAACGCCGAACACCTCCTGGGCTTTGTGCCGGACCACGTCGAGGTGCATTTCGCCCTGGCAGTACACGATGGTTTGCTTCAGTTCCTGGCTTTGTTCGTAGAAAAGCGTGGGGTCTTCCTCGTGTATGCTGTGCAGGGCGTGCGCCATTTTTTCCACCTCGGCCTTGCTGGGCGGCACCACGGCCATGCGGAGCCTGGGGGCCGGGAAGTTGATGCGCGCGATGCGCAGGTCGGCGCCTTTGGGGTTGAGGGTTTGGTTGGTATGTGTATTTTTGAGCTTGACGGTGCAGCCGATGTCTCCGGCGCGCAATTCAGGAACGACGTCCCGGTTTTTACCTTCGGATTCAAAAAGTTGAGCAAAACGTTCGGCCGTCCCGTTGTCGGCGTTCACGAGTTCGTCGCCGGCTTTCAGGACGCCGGAGTACACCTTGAAGTAAGACACCAGGCCGACCTTGGGTTCATTGACGGTTTTGAAAACGAACACACAGGCGCGCGCATTCGGGTCGCAGGGTTTGGTGCCGCCTTTTTCGAGGTCGGCTGCAGGGCGGTCGGCCGGGCTGGGGCAGATGTCGTGTATAAAGCCCATGATGCGGCCGGAGCCCATGTCCCGAAGCCCGGAAGCGCAGAAGACCGGGTAAAACTGGCGGTGGGCGAGGCCGATGCTGAGGCCGCGGGCGAGGTCCTCCTCGTCGAGTTCGCCGGCCTCAAAAAACTTTTCCATCAGCGTGTCGTCGTTTTCGGCGGCGGCCTCCACGAGGGCCTGGTGCATAGCCTGGGCACGCTCGCGGTGCGCCTGCGGAATGTCTTTTTTCTCCGGTTTGCCGCCTTCGGCAGGGAAAACGTACATGACCATGCGCAGCGCATCAATGATGGCGTTGAAGCCGGGGCCTGTCTCTGCCGGAAACTGCAGGGGCAGCACCCGGCTGCCGAAGCGGGCGGTAGCCTGGGCCAGGGTGTTTTCAAAATCGGCTTTCTCGTGGTCGAGCTGGTTGATGACCAGCACGGTAGGGGTTTCGAACCGTTCGATGTACTCCCACAGAATCTCGGCGCCCACCTCTACACCGTTGCGGGCGTTGAGCACCAGCAGGGCCGTGTCGGCCACCTTCAGGGATGACGCCACCTCGCCAACGAAATCGTCGAGCCCCGGCGTATCCAGGATGTTAATCTTGTTATCTTTCCAGTTGCAGTGCAGGACGGAGGAGAAGAGCGAATGCCCGCGTTCCTGTTCGATCGACGTGTAGTCGCTTTGCGTGTTGCCGTCCGCCACGTTGCCCCGACGGGTGATGACTTTGGCTTCGTAGAGCATGGCCTCGGCCAGCGTGGTTTTACCGCATCCGGCGTGGCCTGCGAGGACCACGTTCCGGATGTCGCGCGTATCAAAGGTTGCCATAGGTAAAAGAGTTTTCGAATGCGGAATGCGGAATGTGGAATTCCGAATTCCAAAAGTAGCTTAGTTTTAACAATAAGATAACGTACAGGAAATTTTATTTAAAAATTTGTGGACGACCTTGGCAGCCTGATTGATCGCCGGTTTTTTCCAGTATCAAACTGCCTCCTCGCCCTCCGCATAAAAAGCACAGAGGTGAAAACGGGCGTAAAAAAATTGCCAGGCCCACGCAGCGTTTCCCTTTACCCGTGCGTTTTCCCTGTATCTTACATTGATAATCCGCATTTCGTCCTGCCTGCAAACCGTTTTTAAAGCAAACCTTATGACCGCAACACTCACGTATACGCTAATCCTCGCCGTGATTTATGTTGGACGCCGCACCTTCGTCGGACGGAACGAGTTTTTCTCGGAGAAGTTGAAGGGTTAGTAACACCGCGGTTGAACCTTTCTGCGATGATGTGTCGCTATGCTTAGACGTCCGGAGCGCAAACCCTTTCCCTGGATATTGATCTTGCTGGCTGCCGTGGGGGCGGCTTTTCTGGTTTGGGTTTTGGCGACTGGGACGGGGGGATTTTGATGGGGTTTGTTTTCTGCCATACAGATAAATCGCAGGGGGGGGATTTAAAATAAACCGCAGATGGAGAATTTTTAAATAAACCGCAGTGGACTCGGAGGTTTCACAGAGGAGCGCGGAGGCTGAACCCCCTCTGCGCTCCTCTGTGAAACCTCCGAGTCCACTGCGGTTTATTTGAATTTTTTGCCCCACGCACCCCTCTGAGAGACCTCTGTGTCCCCCATGAAATGACCCAAAAATTTCTTTGATCCCGCGCCATTGTTTTTTTGTTGTAAAGCCCTTACCTTTGCAGTGGCATTTTGCCACATTCACTTCTTTAAGTTTTTTGTTCAATGTTTACCGGCACAGTAAAATTTTTTAATGGAACCAAAGGTTTTGGTTTCATCATCGATGACTCCTCCAAAGAGGAAATTTTCGTTCACGTCAGTGGACTTATCGACGAAATTCGCGAAGGCGATAAAGTCGTTTACCGTACCCAGAACGGCAAACGCGGTTTGAATGCAGTCGATGTGAAACTGGCCTAAGCCGTTTCCTGAAACATACAAAGCGTGTTGCCCCCGGTTGCTTGAAATAAGCTTCCGGGGGTTTTCATTTTCAGCTGCCTCCGTTTTCCGTATTTTTACCGCCAAAATCGCCGCATGCGTCGCGCATTTCTACCGATCGTTTTATTCCTGACCTGCCCGGCCCTACTCAGCGCCCAAACCGACACCCTGCGTCTGTTGTTTGCCGGCGACATCATGGGCCACACCCCCCAGATCCGCAGCGCCGAGCTGGTGCCGGACAAGGCGTACGACTACCGGCCCTGTTTCCGGTATGTGCGGCCCATCGTGGAGTCGGCCGATATTGCCATCGGCAACCTCGAGCTCACCCTTCCCGGCAAGCCGCCCTACACCGGCTATCCCATGTTCAGAAGCCCGGATGCGCTGGCGGAGGCGCTCAAAGACGCCGGATTCGACGTGCTGGTGACCGCCAATAACCACTCCAACGATGCCCGGGGCGCCGGGGTGGCCACCACCATTGAAACCCTGCGCCGGCTGAACTTCATGCATACCGGCACCTTCAAAGACGCCAACGAGCGCGCCACCCTCTACCCGCTTATGCTGTACAAAAACGGGTTCAAAATTGCGCTCCTCAACTACACCTACGGTACCAACGGCATACCCACCGAGGCGCCCACCATCGTCAACCTGCTCGATACGGTACAAATCCGCAAAGACCTCGACGAGGCGCGCGCTCGAAAGCCCCACTTCATCATCGTGGTCGCGCATTGGGGGCTGGAGTATCAGCTCACCGAAAACCCCGAACAGCGCGCCATGGCGCAGTTCATGATTCGCCACGGCGCCGACATGATCATCGGCGCCCACCCCCACGTTGTTCAGCCGGTAAAATGGGAAACGGTGGACTTGCCCGACGGCAGCAGCAAGGAAGCGCTTATTGTGTATTCACTCGGCAATTTTATTTCCAACCAGCAAAAACCGCACACCGACGGCGGTGTCCTGTTCGCTGTCGAATTGCTGCACCGCAAAGGCATACCCAGGGCCGAATGCGGGCGATACGGCATCATTCCTGTGTACCGCTATATCCACAAATCTGCGGAGGGGAAGACCACCTATTATGTAGTGCCCGATCCCTTGCCGGCGGATAACGCAGCCGGTGTGCCGCCGCCCGCCGCTGCCGCCGCCCGACAGTTTGCCGACGCCCTCCGCAGCCGCCTGAAGGGGTGTCCGGAGTGGTGAGTCTCGACCTGTCGCGTTTTTTTTATGGTGAAGAACCACAGAAGTGACAAAATATGGTCGTTTTTAGACCATAACGGTTAGCCAAACGCACTTTTTTGGCACACCCCCTTGCGCAGTGTCTTAAAAAAATCTTAAATTGCGTCGTTTTTAATCCCGTTCCCATGGACGTTCGCACACCGGAGCCGCTCACCGCCCCGGTGATACTGGTTGTAATCCCGTAAACTGCAGGATCTATAGTCACTATTAAGAGGCCGTAATTTTACGACCCGCTGGCTGTAGCTGCACGTCGACAACAGTGGTACAGTTTGACTCAAACCAACCCTTGCGAATGAGTGACGCCAATTCCAGACTTACGCTTCCTTCAGAGCCACGCAGTGTGGAGGAAGTAATGCCTTTTGTGAATACCCTTGCCCAACGCTTCAACCTCTGCCCGGAGGTACACGGAAACATTCTGGTTTCGCTCACCGAAGCGGTGAACAATGCCATCCGGCACGGCAACGGGTGTGATTGCTCCAAACAAGTTTCTATCTCCCTGCGCCGTCTGAACGACGCGCTGTCCATTAAAGTTTCCGATGAGGGCCCCGGGTTTAATCCCAGCGATGTGCCCGATCCCACCTGCCCGGAACGCCTCGAAGAGTGCGGCGGCCGGGGGCTTCTGCTGATGCGCAAGCTGAGCGACGAGTGCCGTTTCTCCAGGGGCGGCAGCACCGTTGAAATGCGGTTCAAGTTTCGGGTTTGAATGCGTTTCCCCGATTTGCCCACCGACCAGGACACCGAAGCGGACGAGATTGCGTTCCACTATGAAGACGTGCCTTCGCCCTTTGCTGATGAGTTGCCCTATTGCCGATGGCTGGCCGATGTGGCCGACGACGAGGAGCGACCGCTCCTGACCCTCACCTATATCTTCTGCTCCGACGAGTACCTCCTGCGCGTGAACCGCGAATACCTGCAGCACGATTTTTACACCGATGTGATCACCTTTCCGTACACGGAACCCGAAGAGGGCATCCACGGTGATGTGTTCATCAGCACCGAACGTGTTGCCGAGAACGCCGGGGAACTGGGCGTACCTTTCGAACGGGAGCTGGCCCGCGTGATGGTGCACGGGCTGCTGCACCTGGCCGGATACGGCGACAAAACGAAAGAAGAGCAGCGCCGGATGCGCGAAAAAGAAGACCACTACCTGTCGCAACTGGACGTAGGTTAGCCGTTGTGTGGTCAGAGCACATCCCGGCCAATGTCCTTCCGGTAATACATGCCTTCAAAATGGATTTTTGCGGCGTTGCGGTACGACCGTTGCAGTGCTTCGGGCAGGGTGTCTCCGTAACTGGTAATCGCCAGCACCCGTCCGCCGTTGGTATGCAGTCGGCCGTCCACTTGGCGGGTGCCGGCCTGGAAGAGCAGGCTCCCCCTGACTTTTTCGACGCCGTCCAGCACTTTTCCCTTTTCATAATCGTCCGGGTACCCGCCACTCACCAGCATGACGGTGGCTGCCGCCCGCGGATCAATTCGGATGACGGTGCGGTTCAACGTGCCGCGGTGGCAGTGCAAAAGCAGTGAAACCAGGTCGTTGCGAAGTCGGGGGATGACGGCCTCCGTTTCCGGATCGCCCATCCGGCAGTTGTATTCGATCACATAAGGATTATCGCCCACGCGGATCAGGCCGAAAAATATAAATCCTTTGTAATCAATTTTTTCAGCGGCAAGGCCGGCAACGGTGGGCCGGATGATCTGCGTCTCCACCTTTTGCCACAGCGCAGCGTCTACAAACGGCACAGGACTCACGGCGCCCATGCCGCCGGTGTTGGGTCCGGTATCGCCTTCGCCGATGCGCTTGTAGTCTTTGGCTTCGGGCAGGATGCGGTAATGGGTGCCGTCGGTGAGTACAAACACGCTGAACTCGATGCCCTGGAGGAACTGTTCGACCACCACCTTGGCGCCGGCGGCGCCAAACTTGCCGCCAAGCATGTCGCGGAACCCGGCGGCGGCGGCCTCCCGGTCGTCGCAGATCACCACGCCTTTGCCGGCCGCCAGTCCGTCGGCTTTGAGCACGATGGGCAAGGGGTGTGTTTTCAGGTATTCCAGCCCCTGTTCCACCGCTTCGGCGGTGAAAGCCCGGTAGGCGGCGGTGGGGATGCCGTGCCGGAGCATAAACTGCTTGGCCCAGGCTTTGCTGCCTTCCAACTGCGCGCCCGCCTTCGAAGGGCCGATGAGGGGAATGTGGCGGAGGCGGTCGTCCGATTGAAAGTAATCGTGTATGCCGCCGACCAGCGGGTCTTCGGGGCCGACCACCACCATGTCGATTCGGTTGTCCAACACAAAACGGCCTACCGCCTCAAAGTCAAGAGGGTTGAGTGCAACATTTTGCCCGTAGGCGCCGGTGCCGCCGTTTCCGGGTGCGATGTAAAGTGCGGAACACCGACGGCTGCGGCGCAGTTTCCAGGCCAGCGCGCTTTCGCGGCCTCCGGAACCGAGGAGTAGTATGTTCATGGCTAATGGCTCAACGGCCGCTTTTTAATGATTCCGCCGCGAATATCCTTTACGCTGTGCATAGCGACAAAGGCGTTCGGGTCTATTTTATCGATTTCATGTTGCATACGCGCAATTTCGAGGCGCGTAATCACCGTGTAGATAATCTCTGTTTCGTGCAGGTCGTGCCGGGAGCCGTGGCCCCGCAGGCCGTTGTACACCGTCACGCCGCGCTGCATTTTGTGCACCAGCATCATGCGGATTTCCTCGTGGTGCGAGGATACGATCATGACCCCGATGTATTCCTCGACACCTTCGATCACAAAATCAATGGTGCGGGCGGCCGCCAGATAGGTGAGGATGGCATACAGGGCTACTTCTATGCCCAGCAGCCACGAGGCCACTGCGAATATAAGGATGTTGAAAATGAGGATGATGTCGCCCACGGTGAGCCCGGTGTGGCGGCTCAGGTATATGGCCAGCACCTCGGTGCCGTCGAGCACGGCGCCACCGCGCACCGCCAGCCCGATGCCCATGCCCAGAAAAAAACCGCCGAACGTGGCGATGAGCAGCTTGTCCTGGGTCAGTATCGGAAAATGCACCGTAGCCACCACCAGCGCCAGGCCGGTTATGGCCAGCACGCTGCGCAGGGCAAAGCGCGCACCGATCTGCCGCCAGGCCAGCAGGATGAACGGGGCGTTGATCAGCAGCAGCCACACGGAAAGGGTTAGCCCGCTTACTTTGGCCATGAGCAGGGAAATGCCGGTCACGCCCCCGTCGATGAACCCGTTCGGGATCAAAAAGGATTCGAGGCCGAACGCAGCGGCCATAACCCCCAGCCCGATCAGCACGAGCGACCGGAGGCGTTGCACCCAGGTCAGGCGCATGAGGTAATACGCCTTGGCCAGTCGGTAACGGCTCACCCCCTCCAGGCGCACTACGCCCAACGTACGGCGTATGCCGTACAACACCCATTCTTTTACAAAATTGACCGGCATGCGCTCTTGTTACTTTTGCCTGCAAAGAAAACCCTTTTGCGCTTGTCTGCTCGCGCTGCCGGGTTTTTTTAATCGGCCATCGTCAGCGCGGATAGGTCCACAGCAGAAAGTCGGACACGGCCAGGCCCCAGGTTTGCGGATTGTGCTGTCCACCCTGAATCTCCAGGTACCGGATATCGGCGTCTGGAACTCCCTTCAGTTTTAACTCCCGAATCAGGTCGATCGTGTCGTCGATGGCGTCAATGACATTGTTGTTGTTCCGGTCCTCCGTTTCGTCGTTTGTGCCCACCTCAAACCAGAACCGCTGGCCCTCGTTTTTCGCTGCCGCCGAACGGATGATGTGGTGCATGATGCGGGCGGCATCCGGGTCGGCCCGGCTGTGCACGGGCTCCCAGCGCCACCACAAAGCACCGGAGAACACCCCGGCTACGCCAAATATTCCGGGATTGGCCCAGGCGATGTCGAGTGCCGAGAGGCCGCCCAGCGAAAAACCGGCGATGGCCGTTTCGGCGGTGACGCCCGTTAGCCGAAAAGTGCCGTTCAGGTAGGGCAGTAGTTCGCTGAAAATAAACCTGGCGTATTGTGGCGCCCGATCGCCCCTTCCCCGGTAGTCGGGCCGGCTGACCACACCATATTCCCGCATCCGGTCACGGCTGGCGTGGATGCCGACGGCGATGATGGGCCTGACGGCTTTTTTGCGGTACAGGTCGGCCAGTTTATCGACCAGGTGCATGACCGGCAGGTCCTGGCCGTCGTTGAAGAGGAGTAGCGGGTATCTTTTTTGGAGAAAGAAGTGATAGGCTGCGGGTAGGTACACGTCGAACTGCACCTTTCTATCCAGGGCGTCGGAATAAAAGTTTTTTACCTGGCGCAGGATAGGCCTGTGCCCGGCAAGCGATTCGCTCAACAAGTCGTACGTGTTGTTTGCCATCGGCATGGGTTGGTATTGCGGGTTACCCGGGTTTTTCAGCAGACATTCGCCGGCGCACCCAGTCGAGCGCGGTTTCGAGTTGCTGCTCCTCGGTGAGGTGGGTGTTGTCGAGCAACAGGGCGTCATCGGCCCGGCGCAGGGGACTGTCGGTGCGGGTGGAGTCGATCCGGTCGCGTTCTTCGAGGTTTTTCAGAATGGCGTCCCATTCGGCGTCGATGCCCTTTTCGGCCAGTTCCAGGTGGCGGCGGCTGGCGCGGATGTCGAGGTCGGCCGTCAGGAAAATTTTGAGTTCGGCCTCCGGGAAAACGACGGTGCCGATGTCGCGACCGTCCATGACCACGTTGCCCTGGCGGCCCATTTCCTGTTGTTGGGCCACCATGGCCCTGCGCACGGCCGGTATGGCCGACACCGGGCTCACGTGGTGGCTCACTTTCATCTCGCGAATGTTGCGCTCCACGTCCACATCATTTAAAAAAGTGTGGTTTTGGCCTTCCACCGATGCAAACCGGATGTGTATCCCGGGCAGGGCCGCCTCCACGGCCGACGGGTCTGCGTAGTCTATGCTGTTGTCTAAAAAATACAACGTGACGGCGCGGTACATGGCGCCGGAATCCACGTAGGTAAAGCCCAGCGTTTTGGAAAGCGCTTTGGCCAGGGTACTTTTGCCGCAGGAGGAGTGGCCGTCTATGGCGATGATCATAGTTCGCGGGTGGGGTCCGGGCTTATCCGGATTCCGGGACAAATCAAACCAAAATTTAAAATAGGACAAAAAATATATTTGCTGCTGTTTCTTTTTCTGCTGCAACTCGCCGTCTGGCACGGTCTTTACCGCCGGGTGCTGCGCATTCCGGATCCGGCCCCGGCTGCGCAGGGCGACCTGCCCCCGTTGTCGGTACTGATCGCGGCGCGCAATGAAGCGGAAAACCTGAAGCGCTTTTTGCCGACGGTGCTGAACCAGGATTACCCGGTTTTTGAAGTGCTGGTGATCGATGATGCCGGCACCGACCACTCGGAAACGGTGCTAAACGAATTGGCGGGGTTAGACGGGCACTTGCGCGTGATCCGGATGGTCGGCAAGCAACGCGCCGGCAAAAAGGATGCGCTCCGCCGGGGCATCGGCGAAGCGCGGTACGAAAGGCTGGTGTTCACGGATGCCGACTGTATGCCGGCTTCCAGGCAGTGGCTGCGGCGCCTGGGCGAGGCTTGGGGGCCGGAGACGGACATCGTGTTGGGGTATGCCCCATTTTTTGCGGAAGACACGTTTTTCAACCGATGGGTGCGTTTCGAGGCGGATATGGCGGCGGTCACCTACCTGTCGCTGGCCGCTGCGGGCATGCCGTACATGGGTGTGGGGCGGAATATGGGCTGGAAGAGGTCGCTGTTTGAAAAAATAAACGGCTTCAGCAGGCACGAACACCTGCCCGGGGGAGACGACGATCTGCTGGTAAACGCGGCGGCAAACCGGCAAAACACGACAGTAGTACTGCACCCGGACGCGTTTGTGTTTTCAACGGCCAAACCCGGCTTGTCGCCCTGGCTCCGGCAGAAACGGCGACATCTGAGTGCGGGCCTGTACTACAAACCAGGGCACCAGGTCGTGCTGTTCGCGCTGTCTTTTTCCCGGG
Organism: Saprospiraceae bacterium; assembly: GCA_033764075.1. Classification (GTDB taxonomy): domain Bacteria; phylum Bacteroidota; class Bacteroidia; order Chitinophagales; family Saprospiraceae; genus M3007. Next base: position 111,856 of record JANRJH010000039.1, read on the forward strand.
CCCTGTTCCACTTGTGGTGCGCCGTGCTGCTGTGCACCACGCAATGGCCCTGGGCAGCGGCGGCACTGTTGGGCCGCTGGCTGTTGGTTTGGCCTTTGTACGGCAGGATACAGCGCCGTTTTCGATCGGCGCAACACCACCCGATGTGGCTGTCAATCATCGCATTTCCGGTTTTTGACCTGCTGCTTTCGGTGTACGATGCCTTTGTGGTGCCCCGGGGGTTGTGGCGGCGGCCGGCGGACTGGTGAGCGGGTTGAGATTGTATCATTAATCGAAAGAGCCGGCATTCCTCCAATAAAAATTTGGAAAAACGACGTTAATCGATGGGATGGCTTCAAGGCCAACGTCGTCAACTTTGCGTAAAAGCAATGTTGCAAAACTGTCTACAACGAAACTATATGTTTTTTTTGCCGCGAATTAGCGCTAAAATGCGTGGAATACGCGGTATAACGGGTCGTTTTTTCCGCCTTCGGCGTTTTACGCCTGGCCGCTCGCTGCTCCATTAAAAACAATTTGTTTTTAAAAAGGCAACTCCGTAATTTTGCCTGCTCAACCCCGGTTGATCATGGCAAAATCAAAACCCAAAAGTTCGCGCAACAAAGACAAGCCCCACGACGCGGTGTTCAAAACCTTTTTCGGGGACGTGGGCATCGTCCGAAACTACCTGGCGCATTACACCAGCCCGGAGGTATACAGGCACATTGACCTGACTGCGTTGCGCAAGTGCGACACGGCATTTGTCGGCGGGCGCTTCGGGGTGTCGTTCAGCGACATGGTGTACGAAACCCGGCTGGACACCGGCGCGCCGGTTCGGCTGTTGTTTTTGTTTGAGCACAAGAGCTATGAACCGGAGCACCCGGTGCAATTGCAACTGCTGGACTACATGTTGCAGCTTTGGGAGGACGATCTGCGGAACGGTCGACCACTGTCGTTCATCATTCCGGCGGTGGTGTACCATGGCGAAAAAGGCTGGACGCAGGATTCGTTTTTCGATTATTTTTCGGGTTTGCCCGAACATTGGCGGGCCTTTCTGCCCGACTTTCGGTACTGGCTCACCGATTTGAGCACCGTGAGCGTTGAGGACATCCATGCCAAAATAGAAAGCGAGTACCTGCGCAACCTGTTTTTGGCGCTCAAACTGTCGCGCAATGCTGATTTGGCGCGAAAAAATTGGAAAAAAATCTTTACTTTTGGGGGTGTTTTGGAAAACGAAGTGCGCGCACAGATGTTTTTTCAAACCTTAACCCTTTACATCTACATCGTAAGCGGTATGTCACAAGGAGAAATCAAAACGCTGAGTACCCAGCTCTCCGAGGCGGAGAACAGTTGGGTAGACGCCATTCCCGAAATTTTCGGCGAAAAGTGGAAACGGGCGGGTTTGCGCAAGGGACGCAGACAGGGGTTTAAGAAAGGTATCGAGAAAGGGCGAGAAGAAGCGATTGGAGAGATCATCAAAAAAATCATGCTTAAGTTCCCACATTTGAGCGACGCCGAAGTAGCGGCACTTTTAGAGATGGAAGAAAGGAATGTCAAGCAAGTACGGAGGAGCCTGGAAGAGAAGCTTTAAGGTTTGCCTCGGCCTTTTCGCTTGGCTGCTCGCTCCGCCGTTTATTGTTGGCGAGGACGCCAACAATGGCGCAATCACCGCATTTCCGGTTTTCGACCTGCTGCTTTCGGTGTACGATGCCTTTGTGGTGCCCCGGGGGTTGTGGCGGTGGCCGGCGGACTGGTGAGCGGGTTGAGTGCTTGTTCTATCGCGTAAATGTTTTTTCAAAAACGGCCAGGTTGTTCCGGTCGTCAAACACCTCCAGCCGGAGCACATGCTCACCAGGCGCTACGTTTTTGTCGAATGTATGGCTCAGGCGGTCGCGTTTGGCGTCGAATTCAAAAAGCACCCATTTGCCATCGATGGCGCCGCGGTAGTGGAGGTTGCGGGCCTGGGCCTCGGTTTCGAAGTTGTCGGTGATGCGGAACACAAATTTTTCCTGTCCGCGCATGTTTTCACTGAACAGCACGGGTGTGATGGTGGGCGCTACGTCGTCGACCATGACACAGTAATCGCCGAAATTGCGAACGCGGGTGTACAGCATGCCGTCGGAGCGCAGGGCGCCGCCGCAGTTGACCGGTTTTCGGGTGTCGCACTTGGCGATCACGGCCTTGGCTTGCAGTTCGGCCGGGAGGCCATAGGGCCTGAGGGCCAGATCGAAATACTGGTGGGCGGGCGTGGTCTCGTAATGCACGTGGTGGACGGACGAGTATGTTTTCAGGCTGTTGTCCGGCGTGGTATGGTAGTGGAACAGGAGGTTTTCGTACAGGACACCCTTGGGCAGGCGCAGGTAAAATCCGTCGTACTGCACCACATTTTCAGTGTTCCAGGGCATTTCCTGGTTGTAGCTTTGCGCGGGTGGGGTCTCTATTTCCTCGCTTCGCCGCACCTGGAAGCGCACCTCGGAGGCGTTGCCGGAGGCGTCGAACACTTTTATGAGCACCTGCTGCACTTTGTCGCGGTGCAGGGCGATCAGTCCCATGGTTGCTGTTTGTTGGTATCCGGAGAGCCGGTTTCCGGGCAGCACGAACAGGCGGTTGAACCAGGCGCCGTATCTTTTTTTGGCGGAGTAGTCCACATGCGCATTCAGGTAGCGGGTTTCTTTGAAGGACAGGTCGTCGGTGCGCCACCCATAGGTGAGCGCGCCGTCGACGTACAGTTCGATGGCGTAAACGCCGTTGTCGTTTTTCAGTCCGTTAAGTTGGTCGTAGGTTTTTACGCCGAAGCCCACACGCCAGGCGCCCAGGGTAGCGGTGTCGCCGGCAATGCCGTAGCGCCCGGCAGCGAGCTTGCTGACGGGAAAGGCTTTGCTGTGCAGCACCGACCGGTCTTCGGCCAGAAAGTACACCTTCATGTCGCGGATGTCGGGCGGGAGGTTGTCTGTCACCGGCAAACCGAACAGCAGGGGGTTGAGCACCCGGCCCGAGGCGGTGTGACGAATTTCGAAGTGCAGGTGGGGGCCGGTAGAGCCGCCGGTGTTGCCCAGTTTGCCGATCTCCTGGCCCCGGCCACAGGGGAAACGACCGTCGGCCGGGTTCAAATCGACTTCAAAACTCTCCTGCGTGTACTGCTGGGCGCGCACGTACGCTTCGATCTCCGGCGAAAACCGGTCGAGGTGGGCGTACACGGTGGTATATCCGTTCGGGTGCTTGATGTACAGGGCGTTTCCATAGCCGCTTTCCTCCACCTTGATGCGGTCCACAAAACCGTCGGCGGCGGCGTACACCGGCTGGCCAACCCCTCCGGTGGAGCTTTTAATGTCGATGCCACTGTGAAAGTGGTTGTTGCGCAACTCGCCGAACGTACCGGTCAGGCGCAATGCATCGCCGATGGGCCGGATAAAGTAATCCTTTGGATAGTAGCCCAGTTCCGTCTCCGCGTCGGGCCTAAGCGCCGGTTCGGAGTCCTTGAATGCCGCGAGCGGAAGGAGGAAGGCAAACGTTGTGCCTGCCAAAACGGTACGCCAAAACATGGGTTATTGCTTTTGATGCACCGCTAAGATAGGGAGAATTTGGGATTTTAAACTTGAATTTCCATTCCTGGAGCCGAATAAGTGCCATGTACGGACCCCCGGCACGTGGATCCTCAAGCTTCCTGCGGTATCGTCCGTTTTTGCTCCCAGGCCCAGGCCGTCTGCATGATGTCGCGAATATTGTATTGGGGTTGCCACCCCAGCAGACGGGCCGCCCTGGCGTAGTCGGCGTACACGGCCGCCACGTCGCCGGGGCGCCTCGGGCCGCGTGTGTAGTTGAGTTTGACGCCGGTGACCGCTTCGAATGCGTTGATGGCTTCCAGCACCGTAACGCCTTGTCCGATGCCCAGGTTAAAAATTTCGCAGTTGCGTTCGTTGCGCTTTTCGGTGAGGTACTCCAATGCTTGCAGGTGGGCTTTCGCCAGATCGACCACGTGGATGTAGTCGCGGATGCAGGAGCCGTCGCGGGTGTCGTAATCGGTGCCATGCACCGCCATGTCCGGGCGTTTGCCGATGGCTGTCTCGGTGATTACGGGCACCAGATTGGCTGCCGGATTAACCGGGCTTTCGCCGATCAGGATGGATGGATGGGCGCCGGCGGGGTTGAAATAGCGCAGCAAAATGGCTTTGAAACCGGGGGTTACAGCGCAATAATCGCGAATGATTTCTTCGCCCATGAACTTGGTGCGGGCATAGGGCGATTGCGGAGGCTCCAGCGGGGTGTCCTCCGTCACGGGGAGTTCGCGCGACTGTCCGTACACCGAGCAGGAGGAGGAGAAAATAAAATTCGACACCTTGTACTCCCGCATGCAGGCGAGTACGTTGAGCAGCCCCACCAGGTTGTTTTGGTAGTATTCCAGTGGTTTTTCTACCGACTCCCCGACGAGCTTGAGCGCAGCAAAATGAATGACGCCCACGATCTCGGCGTGCTCCTCAAAAACGCGGCGTGTTGCCGACAGGTTGGTCAGGTCGACCGTATGGTGCGTCAGTTCGCATCCGGTGATGGCCTCAATGCCGTCGATGACCTCGGGGCCTGAGTTGACGTAATTGTCGACCGACACGGGCTCGTAGTTGCCGTTGAACAATTCAACCACGGTGTGGCTTCCGATATAGCCGGTGCCCCCGGTGACCAGTACTTTGGGTTTACGGTTCATGTGTTCCGTTGTTTGAAGTGCAAAGAACAGTGTATGTTGTTATGCGGGGTGCAAATCAGGCAAAAAATTATGGTTAAACTTATGTATTTGTCGGGTAACTGAAAAATTAATGTTATACAATAGAACAAATATTGTCGCGTTTTAGCCCAAACATCCCGTTTTTATGCGCCTGTTTTTTGTGCCGGCCCTGGCAGTATTGATTTTGTTTGGCGCCTGCAGCGGCGCCAAAAGCAGCGCCACCCCCGCCCCCAGGCCCGGAAGTCCGGCCGCCGCCGACCGACGACCGACAACCGACAGCCGGCAGCCGAAGTCCGGCGCCACCACTACGACGCTGGGCATGAAGCCCGGCAACCGCACCGTCAGCTGGATCGACAGCGAACGGCTCCTGCCCGTGCTTGAAGAGGCGCAGCGCGTGAATAAACCCGTTTTTTTGGATTTCGACGCCGACTGGTGCGCGCCCTGTAAAGTAATGGACGAAGAGGTGCTGGCCCTGCCCGAGGTGTACAACTTTCTCAATGGTAACTTTCTTTGCCTGCGCGTGCAGTACGACAGTCCAACCGGAAAAAATATAGCCACCCTGTATGAAGTCAAGGGGCTGCCTACCATCCTTTTTCTGGATCCCAAGGGGAATGAGCTGGCGCGGGAGACGGGCATGAGCACGCCTACGCGGTTGCGGAAGCTGGGGGAGAAAGCGTTGGGGAAGCGGTGAGGCCGGCGCTGCGCGCACTGCGCCGCTCCCCGGATTTCATCCGGGGTTATTCATGTTTGACCGCTACGCGGTCATGTTACCACAGCAGACCAGGCGTTAAATTATTCCGCATTCCGCATTCCGCATTCTGCACGCCGCATTCGACAAGTTATTCTTCCAGCACCACGGCTTCCGATTCGCCGAAGCCAAGCGCGGCCAGTCCGCGGTCGAAGAGCCAGTAGACCACAGGTACAACAATAAGTGAAAGGAACATGGAGGAGTTGAGGCCGCCGATGATGGCCCAGGCCAGCCCGTTTTTCCATTCTGCGCCGGCGCCCTTGCTGAGGGCAAGGGGCAACAGACCGATTACCATGGCGATGTTGGTCATAAGTACCGGGCGGAACCGCAGCTTGGTGGCTTGCAGGAGGGCATTGTCCAGGGAGAGTCCCTTTTTTTTGAGGTCATTGGCAAAATCGACCACCAGAATGGCATTTTTACCCACCAGTCCAACGAGCATCAGCAGACCAAGCCCGGTGAACACGGTCAGGTTTTCCCTGGCCAGCGCGAGGGCCAGAAAAGCGCCAATGATGGACAGCGGGATGGAAATGAGCACCACCAGGGGGTACATCCAGTTGTCGTACAGGGCCACCATTATGAGGTAAACGAGGATGAGGGAGGTCCACAGGGCGAAGCCGAGGGTCTGGATGCCCTGTTGCTGTCGCTTGAAGTCTCCGCCATACTTGATGACGGCGCCCGGCGGCAGGGCGATGGTATCGAGATGGGCCTTGATGTCGCGCGTCACGGAGCCGTTTGGCCGCCCGATGACCTGGGCGTTGAGGGCTACGGATGGCATACGGTCGCGGCGTTCCAGTCGGTTGGGTGCTGTGCTTTCGCGTACTTCGGCAAATTGGCGAAGGTAGACCGTGTTGCCGAGCGGGTTGACAAACGACAGGTTGCGCACGTCATCGGCGCTGCGCCGGTCGAAAGCATCGAGTTGGATGCGAATGGGGTATTCGTAATCGTTGTCGCGGTAGCGGGCGTCGGTGTTGCCGCTGAAGGCGGTTTGCAGGGACATGCCCACCTGGGCCATGGTGAGGCCGTAATCGGCCATCCGCTGGCGGTTGACGTCCACCTGCACCTCCGGGTTGCCGCCTTCTACGGAGCGCACGACCTCCACACAACCGGGAACGGACTCCATAATGTTGCGAACCGGTTCGGAGAGCGCCAGCAGGCTGTCCAGCACGGGTCCGTTGAGTTTGATCTCAATCGGCGGCATGGAGAGGCCGAGTATGTCGATGGGTGAGGTCTTGAAGCGGGCGCCGGGGATGCGCTCTTCGAGTTGAATCTTCACCTTTCGGGCGAAGACGTCGGTGGGATCGTAGCGCTGATCGCCCAGGGGTTTCAGAAACACCTGGACCTCGGCGAGATAGGGGTTGTTTAGCCCGAAGGATTTGTTATTGGCACCAACGGTGGTGAAGGTATTCACCACTTCGGGTTGTTTCCTGAGCCAGTCTTCCACCTGTTTGGTTACGGCGTCGGTCTGCGCGAGGGAGGCGTCGCGGGGCATGCTGATGTCTATGAGAAACTCACCCCGTTCGCCGGGATCGAAAAAGGCATTGCCGATATACCCTTTGGTGAGCAGCAATATGGAGACAAAAAAGAGCGCTCCGGCCAGCCCTACGGTGGTCCAGCGCGTCCAGGCATTTTGAAGGGCCCAGCGCAGGGCAGACACAAATCCCTCGGATACCCAGTTGAGAAAGGCTTCGAACCCGTTGATGAAACGGCCGATCACATTTTTGCCTTCAAAATGGTGCACCTTGCCGAAACGCGAGGTGAGCCACGGAACGAGGGTGAACGAAACCAGCAAAGACATGAGGGTGGAGGTGAGCACCGTCATGCAGAACTGGCGCAACAAATTGGGCACCAGGCCCACCGTAAATATGATGGGCAGGAACACGACCACATCCACCAGGGTGATGCTCAGGGCGGTGTACCCGATCTCCATCCGACCGTCGTAAGAGGCTTGTACGCGGTTCTTGCCCATCTCCAGGTGGCGATAGATGTTTTCGATGACCACAATGGCGTCGTCAACCAGAATGCCGATGGCCAGCGAAAGACCGAGGAGCGACATGAGGTTCAGCGAATAACCGAACATCTTCATCATGATGAACGTGCTCACGATCGAGGTGGGGATGGAGACCAGCACGATGGCGGCGTTGCGCAGGCTGTGCAGGAAGAGCAACATTACCCCGGCGACCAGTAACACCGCGATCAACAAGTCGTGCACCACCGCATCGGTGGCTTTTTCGGTGAATACGCTGCCGTTGGCGACGACGGCGAAGCGCAGCCCCTGCCCGGCATAGTCTTTTTCGAGCTGTTGGAGACGCGCCAGCACCCGTTCGGCCATGTCCACCGCGTTGGCATCGCCTTGTTTGCGGATGCTGAGGCCCACGGCAGGAAGGCCGCCGGTCCGGCAGATCACCTCCGGGTCGCGGATGCCGTCCTGAATGTCGGCGATGTCTTTCAAGTAGATGGACGAGCCGAATTTGTTCTTGCCGACGACGAGGTTCCGAATGTCGTCCAAGGCTAAAAATTTTCCCGCCAAACGGATGCGGAGCTGACCTTCTTGGCCGGTGACTTTACCCGTGGGAAAGTCAAGATTGGCCGTTTGCACCGCCTGTGCCACTTGAAGGAGTGAAAGACCGTACTGCTCCAGCCGTTGGCTGCTGATGTTTACCTTGATCTCTCTTTCCTCTCCACCCAGGATGCTGACCTGCGCTACCCCTTTTATCTGGGCGATTTCAGGGGTGATGCGGTTGGCCACCAGATCGAAAAAGGCCGTACCGGTCACGTTGGCCGAAACACCGAGGCGAATAACGGGCAACTCGTCCAGGGCAAATTTATTGATCACCGGCGTGCGCACCTCGCGCGGAAATCCGGACATAATCTGGTTTACCTTGCGCTGAATTTCCTGCACCGCCTTGTCTACATTCACGGCCTGATCCATCTCCAGCGACACAAAGGAGGCATTCTCCTGAGAGGCCACCTGAATTTGGTCGATGCCCTCCAGGGAGGAAATGGCAGCTTCTATGGGTTTACTGACCGAATTTTCTACCTCCGACGGCGAAGCGCCAGGGTACGGCGTAATAACCGTAATCACCGGCGGATTGAACTTGGGCACCATCTCGATGGGCAAGGTCAGGTATGAGGCGACACCCAGAAAGGTCATCACCGCGAAAAACACGATGATGAGCGAAGGGCGGCGTATCGAAAGAGAGGTGAGGTTCATGCGAATTCGGGCGAAGATACAACTCGTCCTACGAGTATACTCGTAGGACGAATAAAATACAAGCAATACTATTATCTTTGTCGCCACATACCTCGTCCCACATGATGCGTAATATCCTCCTGGCAACCGTTTTTTTTTCTGCAGCGGCTCCAGCTGCTGCAACGGCATATTCGGACAGCACCCACAGTGCCCTCTTGCTCGGCGTTCGTGCGCATGCCGGATTCGTGCTCATTCACAGCAAAGACCTTGTTCCGGTTAAAAATTCCTATCCCGTCGGGCTGGAGTTCGACCTGGCCTGGCACAAGCTTTCGGAGCGCGCCTGGGAATCCTGCAACTGTTATCCTAAAATGGGCTTGGCCCTCACGGTTTGGGATTACGACGATGAGGTCCTCGGCGAAGGCGTTACCGGCATGTTTTACCTGGAACCGGTGTTCGGCGCCCGCAAACGGATTAGTTTCTCCATCCGTGCCGCTTTCGGATTGTCGTACCAAAACCGTCCGTATGACCCGGACACCAATCCGTTCAACCTGAGTTACAGCACTTACGTGGCCTTCCCGCTGCAGTTGGGCGCCAACATGCACGTCCGGATGGGTGATCAATGGCTGCTCGACTTCACCACCGTCTACAACCACTTTTCCAACGGCGGCATCCGCGAACCCAACAAAGGCATCAACTGGCCCACGGCTGCCATCGGCGCTACTCGGTACTTTACTCCGCCGGCGTTTGCGGATCGCGTGAAACGCAACTGGCGCGAAACACAGGAACCCCAGACACGACTCGACCTCACCTGGTTCATGGCATTCCAGGAGCCCCGTAGCAAATTGTACCTGTTCAGCCCCGGCGTCGAACTCAAATACAGCGATCGCCCGGATCAACGCGCTGACCGCCGGCGTCGAGTGGATGTACGATAACGGGGATGCTTATTATATGGAACAGGCCGGTATCGACCAGAATCCCCAAAAATTGGGATTGGCGGCAGGCCACGAATTCCTGCTCGGTCGTACCATCTTTGGCCAACAATTTGGCGTGTACCTGTTCAACAAAGGGGTGCAAACCGCCGATGTGTACCAACGCTACAACCTGGTTTACCGGTTTACACCCCGCTTCAACGCCGGTATCGCCCTCAAAGCGCACGGCCATGTGGCGGATTTTCTGGACTTCCGGGCAGGCTGGACCTTTTAGCCCGCCCAAGCGTGTCCCCATTAATGGGGATTGACAAGGACGTTCTATACCCTTATGTTTGCAGAAACAAAACTAAAACCCAAACATATGGCCCTTGTAACCGTTAGTCAGGTCAATTTTTCTGGAAACGGAAGCGGAGAGTCCGTTAATTACTTCAGCGGGGACTTGCAGGCCCTGTTATCGCAGGTCAATGCATCGTCTGTGCAACCGGTAAACGTTGTGGTGCTGGTTACCATTGACGGCATAACCGGCGGCAGCGCCGGCGCGCAATGCACCGCCATGATCGCTGTGGATGCCAATGGCGCGCCATTGAATGCGCCCGGCAACCAATTGGCACTCCCCTGCCCGAAATATTGCCGCTCCGCTGCATAGCCGGATAACAATCGCCGTACCTATTGTCAGGAGATACTCCTAATTACAGTAGAGGCTGTATGATTTATCGTGTGAGATGTAGACCGTTTTTTTTCCTCCCTGTCTTGCTTTGCACCATGGTTGCCGTGTGGAGCGGGGAAGGTATGGCCCAACCAATCGTGATGCACATGAACCTGCTGGATCAGGCGAGTGGCTTGCCTGACTTGGCCAATGAGTGGATTTACGCCGACAGCAAAGGGGGGATATGGATTAGTTCGAATGCCGGGTTGGTTTTTTTTGACGGCAACAAAACGCAGGTGTTTAAACACATCGAAGGCGACTCGCTGTCTTTGCCGGACAACAACATTCAAAGCGACTTCTTCGAAGATGCGGAAGGCAATATCTGGTTTAGCACGTATGCTTCACTGGTGTGTTATATCCGAAAGCACAACCACTTCCAGCGCATCCCCCTGCCGGTAGAACTGGGGCAGAATGGCTTCCATATCGCTTTTGATGATCCCAACCTGGGACTTGCCCTCTCGGTCGACAGGAAAAAGCTGTACTTTTTTGATCGACAAAACCGAACCGTAAATCTTCAGGACAACATCCCCCTGAACGGTGAAACCCGGCTGTCCCCCATTTACAACGACCTGAAACAACTGACGGCGATAGCAGGCTTTTGTCACAATTTACCCGGATTGCAGCTCTACCGATTCGCCGGGCGTCAACTGGTCTCTGTTGAGCACCATTTTTCAGGACAACGTCCGGGAGAACCTACGCTGAATCCCTTGAGCATAACCATTCAGGATACCTCGGTCTGGATTGCCGCCGATGAAGGTTTGTTCTCCTTCAACCCGCAAACAGGAAAGTGGCAGAAATATTCTTCCGGCAACACAAGGTTCCTGGATGTCGCCGTCTGGAAGGAAAAATTTCTGCTGGCTTCCTACAGGGCGGGGGGGCTGTGCGCATTCGATCTGAAGTCCGGACAATGGATACAATCCGTTTTTCAAACGAATGGAAAAACCGGCTTCGATTCAAACCCTGTACAAAAGATCAATATTGATCAGTACGGCACGGTGTGGCTCTCCATGTTTTCTCAGGGAATCAGCTTTTGCCGGCCGGATAAGATAAAATTCAACCAGATCATGGTTCAGGCAGGGGGGCGGCCCGACAACACATTCGTCCCGGAGGTGCTGGCCAAAGATGAACGGGGGAACGCCTGGTGCCTGACCAAAAACAGCACGTTGTACTTTTCGCCCGCACCCGTACCGCCGCATACCCAATGGTCTTTCCAAAAACGATCGTACACTGGTCTGAACACCAAAATCTTTTACCTGCTCCCGGGAAAAAAAGACGAGATGTGGGCCCTCTGTTTCGACGGGTTGTACCGAAGCACACGCGCCTCCCTTCACTTTACAAAAATTGCCGACGGTTTTTTTTTGCACGGGATTCACCTGGCCGACGGTCGTCTGCTTTTCTCTGCCGATGAGCAGGGGTTGCTGATCTGGGACGGAAAAACCCTTTCCAAGGTTTCGTTGGACACATCGGCGGATGAAACCTCGCTGTCATTTCCCATGCTTTTTCAGGATGCACAAGGATTCGTGTATGCATCAGAGGGCCTGCAAGACATCTGGGTGATTTCACCCAAAGAGCGCTTCAAGGTGCATAAAATCATCCCTTTTAACGCCGATGTGCATCGTTTTCATCCCGCTGCATCCCCCAATCCGGGGATTTGGGTATGCGGTTCGGCCGGACTCGCGTTCCTGGATACCCGAAAACTTGATATTCAGCCCATAAACGTTCAGGATGGGTTGACCCAACCCCATGTGTACTCCATTCTGCAGGATTCAACCGGTAAACTGTGGCTTGGAACGGATCGCGGACTGATTAGCTACCACCCGGTAAACCAAAATACGGCACGCTATGGCCTTTTCGACGGGCTCTTATCCCTCAACTTATCCGGACAGGCCTTTATCGAATATGCTCCTGATCAGTACTGGATGGGTAGCCAGTACGGGTTTAACTATTTTAATCCTTACGCAGTAATTGCAGACACCCTAAAGCCGAAAGTTTTCCTGAGCACCCTGCTCGTGAACGACAAGCCCCAAAAACCGGTGTGCCAGGAGACCGGCAGCACCAACATTGCAGCGGTGAAAGCCATCCGCCTGTCCAGAAATGAACGCACCGTATCCTTCGATGTGGCGGTGCTGGACTACGGCGATCCGGCACAAACCAGATTCCGCTACCGGATGCTGCCCGAAGAAGCGGAATGGGTGAACGCCCAGGCCGGCGAGCGCATCCGGTACCCCAACCTGGCCGCCGGCAAACACACCCTCGAAGTGGTCGGTATCAATTCGGAGGGGGTAGCGTCTGAGCCGATTTATCTGCGAATTACGGTCGGAAAAAAATTATTGGAGCACTGGCTGTTCTATGTCGTGGCCGCCATTTTCATTGGAATGGCCGGGTACTGGATTTCCCGTTACCGGTCGCGACAATTGCTGCGCGAAGCGCGTCTGCGCAACCGCATCTCCGCTGATTTACACGACGACATCGGCGCCGCCCTCAGCAACATGGGTATCCTGAACACCCTCGTTCGACAACGCGTCGACCCGAATTCGGAGGTCGTCACCTTCCTGGACAGGATTGATGAAGAGGTCAATCACAGCGCAGAAGCACTCGACGACATCATCTGGAGCATCAACCCACAAAACGACCCCTTGGACCTCGTACTGGCTCGGATACGTCGTTTTACATCGGAAGTGTTTGAAGCAAAAGATATTGCCGGGAGTATCTCCCTGCCACCCAACATGCAGGGGCTAAAATTGGGCATGGAGAGGCGGCGTGCGTTTTATTTGTTTGCCAAGGAGGCAATCCATAATATGGCCAAATACGCTTTTTGCACCCAGGCATCGGTACAGATTGCGTATGAAAATGGCCTGCTGACGTTCACCGTGTCTGACAATGGTGTGGGATTCGACGTCGAAAACGCCCGAAGCGCCGGCAACGGCCTCAAAACCATGGCAGATCGCGCCCAGGCGCTAAACGGAAAAATGTCGCTGCAATCCGAGCCCGGCGAAGGCACGGTGGTTTCGCTGTCATTTCCCCTCACCGAAAATGGGGATTGACACCTGTGCTCCGGCGCGTTATCTTCACGGTACATTCCTCAAACAAATACCATGAATATTCTGATCTACGAAGACGACGATAACCTGCGACACTCGCTGGCCCTGCTGATCGGCGGTACGCCGGGCTTCAACGTGCTGGGCGCCTATCCCAATTGCCGGAACGTGGCGTCGGAAGTCGGCTCCCTCAACCCGGAAATTGTCCTGATGGATATAGACATGCCCGACGTAGATGGTATCCGGGGGGTAGAGATCATCAAAGCGGAGCATCCGGAAATTAAAATACTGATGCACACGGTTTTTGACGACAATGACCGGCTTTTTGCTTGCTTAAAGGCCGGGGCGGATGGTTATTTGCTCAAAAAGACGCCTCCTGCCAAACTGTTGGAAGCCCTGCAAGACATCCACAATGGCGGGGCACCCATGTCTCCCGGCATTGCGCGCATGGTGCTGCACACCTTTCGAAGTGTGCAAAATTACGGGTTGACCTCCCGTGAAAAGGAGGTGCTGCAGGCCCTCACCGATGGTTTCACCTACAAGGCCATTGCCGAAAAACTGGGCATCAGTAAGGAAACGGTGACGACGCACCTGAAAAATGTATACCTGAAACTGCACGTGAACTGTGCCACAGAAGCAGTTGCAAAAGCGCTCCGGGAGCGACTGGTTGACTGAATGGCACACAGCGGCATCCCCATAAATGGTGATTGACACACTCCTTTAATACGCCGAACTTTGTGGCGAAAATCAAATGAACTGGTCGTTGCACCCTGTGCCCAATTAACCTAACCCCAAAAAACCTTTTTTTGCGAACCTGATCGTATAACCCGAGCCTGTGCCGGGCTGATGGATGCTTAAAGCGGCAACCATTCAGCCCGGCTTTTTTACAGGCTAGCGGGTCAGGGTAACATCCCCTTTAAACAGTTCAATCGTTCCGTCGGCCAGTTCCAGTTCGGCGTACCAAACGAATACGGCCGGGTTCATCGCTTCGCCCCGGTGCGATCCGTCCCAGCCCATCTCATTTTGGTTGGGCGGGAAATCGGCGCGCTGGAATACCATGTTGCCCCACCGGTCAAAAATCTGGAGCGCTTTTATGCTGATCACATGCTTGGGGTTGGCATAAACGGTAAACCAGTCGTTTTCTCCGTCGTTGTTGGGAGAAAACACATTGGGCACGTACACATCAATGTCCCGGTCTACGATGAGCAGGATGCCGGCCTCCGCGCGACAACCGGCCTGGCTGATGGCCACCACCCGGTATTGCTGGGTACGCGGCGGCGTGGCCAACGGATTCAGGCAGGTGTCGCAACTCAGACCGGTTGCGGGTGTCCATTGTATACTGCTGATCAGGTTGGCCTGCAAGGTGGAAACGGTGTTGATCAGGTAGCTGTCGCCGAGTTTGAGATAAACCCTTGGGTCGAGCGTCAGCAGGAATGGTTGCGCATCCACAATGGTGGCTTCCACGGTTGCGCTGCACCCAATGGCGTCGACTGCCAGAATGGAGTAAGTGCCTGCGCTCAGGTTATTGAAAATGGTGGCCTGTGTGAAGGTTACCCCTCCGTCAAAGGAGTACTGCACGGGCGGTTTTCCACCAATAAACGTGTCGATCAGAATGGTACCCTTATCCCCTTCACAAGGTGGCTGAATCACTTCCAATACCGCAATGGGGGCGTCGGGGGGGATGACCACCTCGGCGATATCCGTGCAGCCGTTCCCGGGGTTCGTCACCACCAGGGTGTAGGTGCCGGGTTGGGTGATCGTCGGGGTTGCCGTGCCGGCGCCGGAAGCGATAATCCCGTCAGACGTTGACCACTTAAACAGCAACCCGGGCTCACCCGTGGACGCGGTACCGTCGAGCAACTCCGTTTCACCAAAACAGGCAATGGTGAACCCTTGCCCGGCATCGGCCACCGGCGCATCGAGTACGGCCGTCACCGCGACAGCCGTGCTGTTGGTGCAATTGTTGATCGGATCGACCCCAATCAACAGGTACGTGCCCGGTTGGGTCACGGGCACGGAGGGGCCGTTTCCAATCAGCACGGTATCCGTCCCGTTCACCTGTGCCCAGTTGAAGGTAACCCCCGGAATGGGCGAACCACCGCTCAGGGTGATGCTGATATTTGTGCAGGATAAGATATCGGGCGGATTGATAAACAGCGGCGGGAATGCCTGGTCTTCGTCAATGACCACGAAGGCGGTATCGGTACAAAGCGAGATGGTGTCCAAAATCACAAATACATACGACCCCGGGGTGTCGATGGTCACCGTCGTGCCGTTGGCGAAGACCATGCTGCCGCTCAACCATATGGCGTTGGCGTCCAGTGAGCCCTCGATGGTACCGGCCAGGATGATCTCGTTGATCTTGCAATCCAGCACGTCGTCCGGACTGGCGATAACGGTGGCTGTGGGCTGGTTGGTGAAATCATTTACCACCACGGATGCCGTGGCATTGCAACCGTTTGCGTCGAGTGTAAGGGTGTATGTGCCCTCTGAAGTTACCTGCACGGATGCTTGCGCCGGGTCGCCGGCCAGCGTCCCGTTTGCGGTGGTCCAGGAAAAGGTCGCGTTTATGGAAGAACTGCCCGACAGCGTTACCGCATCCACTACGCAGTTCAGGTTTCCGGGCGGTGCGATCACCGGCACCGGTATTTCTTTGAACAAAATGGGCGTCCCGGCGGCAATAACGGTGCAATAGTCGTTTAGCGCCACGTTTCCGTTTCCGTCGTTATCGCCGGCCACCGCGGCGATGTAGTACGTCGTTCCGTATTGCATGGTGGCCTGATCGTAGCAGAATTCCGGCTGGTTGCTCCGCGCGATCTCGTTGACAATCTGCGTGCCACTGCCCTCGTGGAGGACAAATTGCAGCACATCGTCGGGGTCGAGAAACTGGCCCAGCGCATCGTAGGTCGCCTCGAGGCAGCCCGGGCCGCAGTTTTCCAGCAAGGCATCGGACATGTTTCCAATGACCGTTTCACAAATTTCCGGCGTGATGCGAAAATCACAGATGTTGGAGCACCCGTTTGCGTCTGTCACCACAACCGCGTATTGGCCTTCGCTAAGGCCGCTGAGCACCAGATCGCCGGGCAGCACACCCGATTGCGATGTGCCGGGGGTGGTAGCAACGGCGTATGGCGGGGTGCCGCCGCCGATGGTCAACGTGGCAATGCCGTCGGAAAAGCCCGGGAAAGTCACGGTAGCGGTCTGCACACAGACCAGCGAAACAGCCGATGCGGGCTGTGTAATCACATACGTTTGGGTAGCCGAGCAGCCCAATGGATCGGTGATGGTAACCCGGTAGGTGCCTGCTGCCAGGCCCGACGGGTCTTCAGGGTTGCCGGGAATGGACGGGGACCAGTTAAAACTGAAGGGCGGGGTGCCGCCGCTCACATTTTGCTCGATGACGCCGGTCAAATCGCCGAAACAAAGGATGTTGGTGGTTTGGCCGTCAATGACCGGCACATTGCGGTTGTCGGGCACAACAAAATTGGCCGTCTCAATGCAGGCGCCACCGCCGTTCACGGTGACGCTGTACATGCCCGCCGGCAGTCCGCTTACGCTGGAGGTATTTTGGCCACCGGACCAATTGTAGGTGTAGGTCAGGTTGGTGGGGGTGACCGCCAGGTTAACCGCCCCGTTGGGTGCCGTGCAAGACGTATTGGCGGTGATGGCCGAATTAATGACCGGAATGATCGTGTTGGTGGGTACGGTATAATTCTCGGTTGTGCTGCAACCGTTGGCGCCGGTCACCGTCACAGCGTAGACACCGGCATCAAGGCCGCTCAAATCTTCCGTGACGGCGGCATTGGACCAGATGAAAACGTACGGACCGGCACCACCGCCGACGGACAAGTTGATGGATCCGTTGCCCTGTCCGCACACTTCCGGCGCTACCGACTCTGAAATTACCGGAGCCGGAATGGTGCTGTTCACCGTAAAGGTGGCTGTGTTGGTGCAGGTGCCTCCTGCGCTCACGGTGACGGTGTACGTCCCGCCGGTGATGTTGTTCAAATCCTGGGTCACGGCGGCATTCGACCAGCTGTAGGTGTAGGCGCCCGCAGGCGTCACGACCAGGTCAATTCCACCATTGGCCGCCACACAGGAGCTGTTGGGCGCCGTGTTGCCCGACAGGGCAAACACAATGAATTCTTCCGGCACGTTGGCGCCGGCCGTTCCTGTACAACCGTTGGCGCCGGTCACGGTCACCGTGTAGGGGCCGGCGTCAATGCCCGTCAGGTCTTCGGTGCCGGCCGAATTGGACCAGATGAACGTATACGGCGTGGCGCCCCCGGTGACGGTCAGGTCGATGCTGCCGTTGGTCAGTCCACAAATTTCTGGTGTCACAGTTGTGTTGGCGGCCGGATAGGTGCGGTTATCGGCAATAACAAACGAAGCCGAAGCCGCGCAGGTGCCGGTCTCTATAACGGTTACGTCATACATGCCGGGTGGCAGGTTGGTCAGGTCCTGGGTAGCGGCCATATTTGACCACTGGTAGGTGTATGGACCTGCCGGCGTGACCGTCAGGTCAATAGCGCCATTGATTGTGGTACAGGACGTTACCGGCGAGGCAACCCCGCTGATGCTGAAGGTAGAGCTGTTGTTGGGTACATTGAACAGCGAGTCGGCTGTACAACCGGTGGCATCCGTTACTGTGACGGTGTAGTTGCCGGACAGTATGTTCGTCAGGTCTTCCGAAGAAGCCATATTGGACCAGTTGAATGTATAGGGGCCGGTTCCGCCGCTGATGCTGAGGTTGATGCCCCCGTCGCTTTGGCTGCAAATGGACGGGGTGATGGCGGCATCGATGACCGGCAGCGAGGTGCTGTCGGTCACGGCGAAGGTAGCGGACGAGGTGCAGCCGGTACCCACACTGACAGTTACGGTGTACGTTCCCGGCGCCAGGTTGCCGGGGTCTTCTGAGGAACTCATGTTGTTCCAGGCGTAAACGAACGCCAGCCCGGCCGGCGTAGCGGTAATGTTTATGCTGCCGTTCGGGGCCGTGCAAGAGGTATTGGGCGCGCTTTGTCCGGCGATGTTGGGCGTGATGAAACTGTTGGGTACGGTTGCGGTTGCGGTGGTGGTACAACCGAAGAAGTCAGTTACCGTCACGTTATAGATGCCGGGTGGAACGTTGTTGAGGTTTTGTGTAGTTGGGCCGCCGGTCCACAGGTAGGTGTACGGCGGGAATCCGCCGTTAGCGCTCAGGGCCACACCGCCATTGCTTTGCCCGCAGGTGGCCGGGGAAGGCGCCGTGTTGGCATTGGGCAACGACAACTGGTTCAACACTTCGAAGGTGGCTGTGGCCGAACAGGTTCCCTGGGTTACGGTGACGGTGTAGACACCGGCCGGCAGGTTGTTGATGTCCTGGGTGGTGCGGCCGTTGGACCACGCATAGGTGTACGTCCCCGGCGGATCGACATCTATGTCAATAAAGCCGTTGGGTGTGGTACACGAAATGTTGTCGGCAGGGAAACCGGCAATGTTGATGAGAATGGGTTCGTTATCGATCGCAAACAATTCGGTAGCGGTACATCCCAGACTGGAGGTCACGGTGACGCTGTAGTTTCCGGCCGGGATGTTGATCCGGTCTGGTCCGCTTCCACTGGGCGACCAATTGTAGCTGTAAGGTCCGGGCGCACCGGATACGAGGGTATAGATTGAGCCGTTGCTAAAGCCGCATGTGGCATTGGTGAGGTCGCCAATGATGGAGGGATACTCCCGGTCGTCGCCCACCACATAGGTAAGGGTTTGGGTGCAATTGCCTCCGGCGCTTACCGTGACCGAATACACCCCTGCAGGTACGTTGACCAGGTTGGCGGTGGTGGCGCCGTTCGACCAAAGGTAGGTCACGTTGGTGGGGGTAACAAACAGGTTGATCCGGCCGTTATTGGTCACGCAGGAAGTCTGGTTGAAAATGTCTTCCAATACGGTGATGTCAATGGTCTGGTTGGTCAGTTCAATCCCGTCAACGCTGGTGCAACCATTGGCTCCGGTTACGGTAACAAAATAAAAGCCCGGAGGCTGGTTGTTGATGTCCTGGGTAGACTGGCCGCTCGACCACAGGTACGTGTACGGAGGCAAGCCCGCGTTTACGGTCAGGTTGATGTTGCCGTTGCTGAGGCCGCAGTTCGGGTCGGTGGCTACAAACGACAGTTCGGGGGTGAATGGTTCATCGGGCACGTCAAACGAAGCCTCTGCAGTGCAGGCGCCGCCAAGGCTCACCGTTACCGTGTAGGAGCCGGGCGACAGGCCGTTTATGTTTTGGGTGGTGGCGCCGGTATTCCAGGTGTACGTGTAGGCGCCCGGTTGAGGCTGAACGGTGATGACGATGCTGCCGTTGCCGTTGGTCAGGCAGTTGGTGTTGGCCGTTACCGTGCCGTTGATGTCTATGGGTATGTTGTTGTTCGGCAGGTCTACAAAATCAACCGACGTGCATCCGTTGGCGCCGGTTACCGTCAGTGAATAGGGCCCTGCGGGTATGCCCGACAGGTCCTGGGTGGTTGCTCCGTTCGACCAGCTGTAGGTATACGGGGTGACGCCGCCACTCACCGTGATGTTGATCGCACCGTTGGAAAGTTCGCAGGTCGACGGCGTTTCATCGATGAAGATGATGGGTTCGTTGGGCTCGTCAGGGATGTCGAACGTAGCTTCGTCGGTACAGGTGCCGCCGGCACTCACGGTAACCGTGTAGGAGCCGGGCGGCTGGCCGTTGATCCCCGGTGTGGTTTGACCGCTGGACCAGTTGTAGGTGTAACTATTTGCCGGCGTCACCGACACGGTGATGCTGCCGTTTCCGGGCGGCAGGCAGGTGGTGTTGGGCTGTATATTGGCATTGATGTTGAAGGGCGGGTTGTTGTTGTCTATGGTAAACGACTGCACCGTGCTGCAGCCGTTGGCGCCGATGACGGTAACTGTGTAAGTACCCGCCGGCACGTTCGTCAGGTTGGGCGTATTGGCGCCGTTGTCCCACAAATAGGTATACGGCGGAAAACTGCTGCTGACGGTGGTGGTGATGCTGCCGTTGGCCAAATCGCAAGTGGACTGGGTAGGGTTCCCGTTCACGACCGGCTCGTTGGGCTCATCCGGGATGTCAAATGAAAACTCATCGGTACAGGAGCCGCCGGCGCTCACCGTGACGGTGTACGAGCCAGGAGGCAGGTTGTTTACGTCCTCCGTAGTCGGGCCATGCGACCAGGTGAAAGTGTAGGTGTTGGCCGGCGTAACGGTGATGTTGATCGCGCCATTCCCGCCGGGCAGGCAGGTGGTGTTGGCCGCTATGACTGCGTTGACGTTAAACGGCGGGTTGTTGTTCGGCACATCGATGGTCGCTTCAGCGGTACATGCGTTGGCGCCGGTGACGGTCACGCTGTACGTCCCGGCCGGAATATTAGGAATCGTAGACGTGGTTTGACCGCCACCCCACAAAATGGTGTAAGGCGGTACGCCGCCGCTAACGGAAATACTGACGCTGCCGTTCGGAAGGTCGCAGGTGGTACCCACAAACGAGGTGTTGATGTTCGGTTCGTTGGGCTCGTCCTCGATGTCAAAGGTGGCTTCCTGCGTGCAGTTCACGCCAAACGTAACCGTGACCGTGTAGGTGCCGGGGGGCACGTCCGTCAGGTCGGGCGTAGTCGCGCCGTTGCTCCAGTTGTAGGTATAGGTATTGTTCGGGTTCACCGTGATGTCGATGTCGCCGTTGCCGGCAGGCAGGCAGGTGGTATTGGGTGTGGTGTTTCCGGTGATGGTAAAAGGGAAGGGGTTGTCGGCCACGGTCACCACCAGGGACTCCGTGCAGCCGTTGGCGTCGGTGACGGTAACGGTATAACTGCCCGCAGGGATGTTGCTCTGGTCTTCAGTGGTCGGCCCGTTGTTCCAGGCAAAGGTGTACGGGGTATTTCCGCCGGTAACCGACAGGTTGATGGCCCCGTTATTCTGCCCGCAGACCGCATTGGTGACCGCAGCCGTCGGGTTGATTACCACCTGGTTAATGGTGACCGATCCGGAAACGGTACCCGGGCAGTTCCCGTCAACGCTTTGTACACTCTGCAACGAGTACGTTCCGGGTTGTGTAACGGTCAGGATGTACGGGTTGTCGCTGGTAACGATAGGCGGCTGTGCTACGCCGTTCCGGCGGTAGATGAACCTCCATGGCGGGTCGCCGGTGAAGGTGATGGTCAGGTCAACCGGTTCAGGTTCGTTTTCGCAAATGATCCCGGAGCCGGACAGGGTGGCCGTGGGTATCGGTTGTATGTCGATCATCTGGCAAGAAAGCGTAGGGTTCGTGTCGCACAGGTTGCCCACCTGCACGCACAATTCGGCCGTACCCGCCATGTTTCCCCAGTTCACGTTCACGGAGTTGGTGTTTCCGCTGATGGTGCCCATACCGGAAGGGGTGAGCGTCCAGATATAAATGGTGGCCGCATTTGGCGGCGTGATGTTGTAGTTGTTGGTGGTATTCTGGCACACGGTATCCGGCCCGTTGATCGGCCCGGGCGCCGCGGGAGGTACACCCACGGTGGAGCCCTCCAACACGTCGATCTCGTAGTCGCACACATTGCCCCCGCATCCGTCCAGCACAAACCAGTACACCTGCCCGACCACAAAGTTGGTGGATTCCAGAATAAACGGATTCTGCGTGCACGCACACTGCACATCCATGATTTGCACCCCCGGGGGACAACCTGCGTAAATGCCGCCCTGCAATCCCTCCATTCCCGGTCCCTGGGTGCAGTTTACCGGCGTCACTTCGATGACGATCTCCGTAGTGCCGGCAAAAAAGGCAAACCACTCGTCGTTGTTCAACACCCACTGCCCGGAACAACCCGGGAAGGGTTGTGTGGTATTGTTGTTGTTGATGGTGGCGCAAT
Source organism: Saprospiraceae bacterium (assembly GCA_033764075.1). GTDB lineage: Bacteria > Bacteroidota > Bacteroidia > Chitinophagales > Saprospiraceae > M3007. Next base: position 134,021 of record JANRJH010000039.1, read on the forward strand.
AGCCGTCAAGGTTTTCACACAAAATGGGCGCCTCCGGACAAGTGTTGCCCGGCTGGGGGAACCCCACCGGCGGACAGGGTTGGGCAAATAAAAAAATACCTTGAAAAACGAGGAATGCCGGAAGAAGAATGTAAAAATACTTCATGTCGCAGAACAGAGCAAAAGGGTTTACGTGGCTGAGCAGATTAAAAAAACAAGGTCAAGTTCGGCGGCGGGATTGTCGGCAAAAAATATGCGCAAATGAAAATATTAGCAAAATCTGATCAGTGCAGTAATGCATCTAAAAAGGGCAATCGCCCGGTGTGCCGGCACCTACTCCACCATCGTGCCGTATTGTTTGCCCAGTCTGGTCATTTTGATCAGGTAGGCAAGGCGCTTGTCCGATTCCGGCAGGTTGTTTTTCCGGCATTCCATCACAAATCCGATGCGCAATTTCCGGTAATTCAGGGGAAAACTCTGAAACAGGCGCCACACGTCATCTTCGGCAGTTAATTGTTGGAGGACATCGTCCGGAATAACCAGCGGGTCGTCTTCTTTGCCCAACTGGTCGCCAACGGCGGCCAATCCGGCAGGCGTCATCAATCCTGCACGTATCAACTTGAACATGCGTTGCCTGTTTAATTCAGACAAAAAACTTTTCAGCTTTCTGGGGGTATATCTTTGAACAGAACTGACATCATCGTACTTTTTGGCTAACCCGTCGATCCAACCCCAGCAAAGCGCCTCTTCCACGGCATCGTCGTAAGGCACCCGGGGAAGGGCCGACTTCACATGCGGTGTGCGCAACCAAATTTCAGATGCGCTTCGGTGGTTTTCTTCCAGCCACGACCGCCATGTTGTCCGGCTTGTTGGATAATATACGATTCCTATTTCCACCGGGCGAAATTAGTTGTTTAAAACCAAATATAATATCAGGATTCAAATTATTTCCCGAATGCTGCCCAACCCGATCGCAAGGGATGGTCATCCTTCTGCAAGAAATTATTTTTATAAAGTCTAAATAAACTGACGTGATTTACTTTTGCGTCGTTTCTTTGTTTCATCTTTCAAACTGCAATGACATGAAAACTGCACGTTTAACCCTCTATGCGCTGCTTTTCGCTTCCCTGGCTTGGACTGCCTGCAACGACGACGATGAGCGCGAACCGCTCAACATCCCCTCTGCGTACGACGGCGCCAACTTCAACGCCAACACAGCTACGGAAGCGGGTGTGCGCCAAAGCCTGACCAATCTGGTCAATGAAGCGAAAAAAGGCCGCACCGCCGGCGTTCAAGTACCTTTTGCCAACCTCAACCAACTGTACAACCAGGCGGGCAACCCCACCTTGGTGTCCATCACCACGCCCTATTACGCCGGCCGGTTAAACGGCGCCAGCGGGTTTCTCCAGGAGTTGGCCAACGCCTCCGGTACGGCCTATGTGCCCGGCCCGCCCACCGGTCAGGGGGGCGTCTTCGCCGATTACCTGTTCGACGAAAACGGCCTTGAAATGGAGCAAATGATTGAAAAGGGCCTTTTCGCCGCCATGCTGTACAAGCACTTCAACGAATTGACGCACAGCACCATCACCGACGCTACCGTGGATCGCATGCTCTCCATTTTCGGCGCCCATCCCGACTTCCCGAACAGCTACCAGGCCAGCAAACACGCCAACCCGGACGTGTTCAGCGCCAATTACGCCGCCCGCCGCGACAAAAACGACGGCAACGGTTTTTACACCCGCATCCGCGATCAGTTCATCAAGCTCCAGGCGGCGGTACGCGCCGGAAGCGACTACAACCGGGAGCGCGACGAAGCCATTGAAGAAATTCGCAGCCTCTTGGAAAAATCCAGCGCCGCTACCGTCATCAACTACTGCTACGCCACCATCAGCCGGCTTAGCGCCACCAACCCGACGGATGCCGACAAAGGCGCCGCCCTGCATGCTTACGGAGAAGCGGTCGGGTTTATGCACGGCTGGCGGACTGCAGAGCACAAAACCATCACCGACGCCCAGATCGACGAGGTGCTGATCCTGCTGAATGCGCCTTACAACGGCACGCCCACTTCCTATACTTTCGTTACCGATCCGGTGAATCAATTGCCTAAACTGACCGAGGTCATCAACCGTTTGGCCGATATTTACGACTTTAGCGCCACTGAACTGGAAGACTTTAAACAAAACTGGGTAACCGTACAAAACCGGTAAAATGTTACTGTCGGGACGCGAAATGGTTCGTTTTCCCGTCCCGGCAGTTCAAATCTCGCACCATGAAAATACAGTACCTCCTCCTCCTGCTCCTTCCGTTTTTTGCCTGCGACAACAGCGGTTCCTCTTCGGGCAATGACTTCGACCGCAGGGCTATGCTCGAGCACTATGGTCAGCACATCATCCAGCCGGCGTACGGCACGCTCGGAAGCAACACGGAAATCCTAAAAACGCAGTCCGATGCCTTTGCCACCGGGCTGACCGAGGCTGCCCTGCTGCAGGCGCGTACTGCCTGGCGAACGGCTTATGAAAGCTGGCAAAACGCCAATGCGTTCAATTTTGGGCCGGGCGGCGAAGAGGGTACCCGGAAAAGCCTCGTGGAGGAGATTGGACTGTTTCCCGTCAGCGAAAGCAAAATTGAATCCAGGATCGCCTCCGGCGCCTGGAACATGAACGATTTTGACCGGGATGCGCGCGGCTTCCTGGCAGTCGAGTACCTGCTGTACGGCAAAAACCAGAGCACAGCCGAGGTACTGAACGCTTTTCAGGTTAGCCCCAACCGACGGCAGTACCTGAATGATCTGGTGCAAAATCTGGTTTCCCGGGTGTCGGATGTCCGCACGGCCTGGTCGGCCTACTACCCCGGTTTTGTGGCCAACGACGGCACCGACGTGGGCAGCAGCACATCGTTGTTGTACAACGAGTTTGTGCGCAGTTATGAGTCGCTGAAAAATTTCAAGGTAGCCCTGCCGCTGGGCAAACGGCCCGGGCAGGTGCAGCCTGAGCCCCAGTTGGTGGAAGGATTTTACAGCGCCACCTCTCTGGACATGATCAAGCGGCACTGGGCCTCCGTGGAGCACCTGTGGTACGGCCAGGATCCGGCCGGCGCCGACGGCCCGGGGTTCCGTGAGTACCTGGCCAGTGTGGAGGGCGGCGATATGCTCATCGGGCAAACGGAGGCGCAAATGGCCGTGGTAAGGTCCGCCCTGGCCGCCGTGCCTGCCAACCAGAGCCTGTCGGAACTCATGGCAGCCGAGGCTCCCGAAGTGGTCGCGCTGAACGACGAACTGCAGAAGTTTACGCGATTTATCAAAAGCGATATGTCTTCACTGCTGGGCATTGCCATCACTTTTGCCAGTGGCGACGGTGACTGACACCGCCGTTCGCCATCGCCTGAAAGGTTGGTGGGCCGGTCTGGACGAACCGGTGTCCATAGCGCCCCTGGTCACCCTGCGGGTTGTGCTGGGGGGATTGTTGCTGTTCAGCACGGCGCGTTTTTGGGCATTGGGCTGGATTGATGATCACTACATCCGGCCGGGTTTTCACTTTCATTACTACGGCTTCGAATGGGTGAGGCTACTGCCGCCCTCCGGCTTGTACGCCGTGCATGCCCTGCTCATGCTCAGTTCGCTGTTGGTGATGCTGGGCTTGTGCTACCGCCTGGCAGCCCTGGCGCAATTCCTGCTGTTTACTTACACCGAACTGCTGGACCTTACGTACTATCTGAATCACTATTACTTCGTCAGCATCGCGTGTGCCATGCTGGTGGTGGCGCCTGCGCACCGTGCCGTTTCACTCGACGTATGGCGCAATCCAGCGCTTCGCCTCACCCATGTGCCGCGCTGGACGGTCGGCATGTTCAAACTTCAACTGGCACTGGTGTATGGTTACGCCGGCCTCTGGAAGATCAACAGCGACTGGCTGCTGCACGCCCTGCCCCTGAAAATCTGGCTGCCGGCACAGGATCGGCTTCCCCTCATCGGCCCGCTGTTCCGGTTTACGGAGACCGCCTATGTGTTCAGTTGGCTGGGGATGCTCTACGATGCCACCATACCCTTTTGGCTGAGTTGGTCGACTACGCGGCCTTTCGCTTACGTGGTCGTGATTGTTTTTCACGTGGTTACCGGAATGTTGTTCCAGATCGGCGTGTTCCCGGCAGTGATGATCGGCGCTACGCTGGTGTTTTTTTCGGAAAAATGGCACCGGCGCATCTGGCGAATACCCAATGGGGAAAGCCATGCCGCAAATACCGAATGGCGAATGCCCATAGCAAAGAGCGTGTTGGTGGTGCATTTCCTGTTCCAGATCCTTTTTCCCTGGCGGTATTTGCTGTATCCCGGCAATGTGTTCTGGACGGAAGAGGGGTACCGTTTTTCCTGGAGGGTCATGTTGATGGAAAAAGCGGGCACGGCGCAGTTTTATGTCCGCGACGGGCGCACCGGGCGCGAGGGCCTGGTTGTCAACAGCGAGTTTCTGAACCCGCACCAGGAGAAACAGATGTCCATGCAGCCCGACATGATCCTGCAATTCGCCCATTTTTTAAAGGCGCATTACGAAAAGAAGGGGGTAGCCGACCCGGTGGTGCGCGCCGAGGTGTATGTGACCCTGAACGGGCGGCCAAGCCGCCTGCTCATTGACCCGGCGGTGGACCTGACCCTGTTGCGGGATGGTTGGGGGAGAAAGGCGTGGATTTTGGCCTCGGAGCGATGACCCGCAAAACAAAAGCGCCGGAACCACACCTGGTTCCAGCGCTTTTTACTTACCGGAGGTCTCTGGCGGATTCGAACCGCCGTAGCAGCTTTTGCAGAGCTGTGCCTAACCGCTCGGCCAAGAGACCGGTACATGGTTTTCAAACGGGATGCAAAGATAAGGCGCTTTTAGTTTGGCATGCAAGTGTTGTCGGAAAGTTTTTCTGTAATCGCTGCCTTATTTTTTCAGGAAGGCGGAATAGGAAAAGCCGTCCTATATTTGGCCCCGACTGAAAAACCAAAGCATATTTCGCAAACGTTCAATCCATCGAATGAAATGGGCCAACAACTGATAGCCGTCGATTACCTGATTTTTCTGGTGTACTTTATAGGTGTGGCGGGTTACGGCTACTGGATTTTCAAGCGCAAGCAGGTTGCGGAAACCAGCGCTGCAGACTTCTTTCTGGCCGAGGGTGCGCTTACCTGGTGGGCCATCGGGGCCTCGCTCATAGCGTCCAACATCAGCGCGGAGCAGTTTATCGGCATGTCGGGTTCCGGGTTTGCCATGGGTTTGGCCATTGCCTCCTACGAATGGATGGCGGCGGCTACCCTGCTCGTGGTGGCGGTCTTTTTTCTGCCGGTGTACCTGCGCAACCGCATTTACACCATGCCGCAGTTTCTGGCGCAGCGGTATAGTCCGCTGGTCGCCACGATCATGGCGGTGTTCTGGCTGTTGGTATACGTGTTTGTGAACCTCACCTCCATTTTGTACCTCGGCGCGCTGGCGGTGAGCACCATTTCCGGATATTCGTTTGCAGCGTGTGTGGTGTTTCTGGCCATTTTTGCCATATTTATCACCCTCGGCGGCATGAAAGTAATCGGGTACACCGATGTGATTCAGGTATTGGTGCTCATTCTGGGTGGTTTGGCCACCACCTACCTTGCGTTGGACTTGGTGGCGCAGCATTTCGGCGGCAGCGGGGCCTGGAGCGGCCTGCGATTGCTGCATACCCACGCCGGATCGCATTTCCACATGATCTTCGAGCCCGGACAGATGATGATGCCCGACGGCAAAGGCGGACTTGAAGACGCCTACAACAAACTGCCGGGGCTGGCCGTGCTCCTTGGCGCCATGTGGATCGCCAACCTCAGCTATTGGGGGTTCAACCAATACATCACCCAGCGCGCCCTGGGCGCCAAACTGGAGACCGCGCGTGCCGGCCTGCTGTTCGCCGCTTTCCTCAAATTGCTCATGCCGGTGATCGTTGTGCTGCCGGGCATTGCCGCGTACGTGCTGCACCAGCAAGGCTATTTCCAGGCAGAAATGGCCGAAGCAGGTGTCGTAAAACCCGACAAAGCGTATCCAGTGCTGCTGAACCTGCTGCCACACGGGCTAAGGGGGCTCTCCTTCGCGGCCCTGACCGCCGCCATCGTGGCGTCGCTGGCCGGCAAGGCCAACAGCATCTCGACCATTTTTACGCTGGACCTCTACAAAAAATACTTTAACCCGGCAGCGGACGAAAAAACACAGGTGCGTGTAGGGCGCATCGCCATCGTTGTGGCCCTGTTCATCGGCGCGGTGGTGGCCCCTGCGCTGGCCAACTTCGGTCAGGCTTTCCAGTTCATTCAGGATTTCACCGGCCTGATCTCTCCCGGCGTGGTGGCCATCTTCCTGCTCGGATTTTTCTGGAGGCGCACAACGGCTACCGCTGCTCTGGCGGGGGCGCTGGCGACCATCCCCACCGGCCTGCTGCTCGAGAACCTGTTTTCCGGCATGCCTTTCCTCCATCGGATGGGCTGGGTATTCCTCACCCTGCTGGGACTGATGGTCGTGGTCAGCCTGATCGATCCCAAAAGTAAACACCAGACGGATACCATCGAATTTGATCCGGCCGATTTTCGGACCGGAACCGGATTCACCATCGGCATGGTGCTGATATTGGGTATCTTGGCGGTGTTGTACTACGTCTTCTGGTAAACTGTCTTCATTTTACACTTGTATGCTTCGAATTGACCCTAACCAGATCGCCACGCCCGATCTGCACCAGTTCATCCTGGGCGCAGTGGCGCCCCGCCCCATTGCCTTTGCCAGCACGGTCGGCGCCGATGGAGAGCCTAACCTGGCGCCCTACAGCTTTTTTAATGCCTTCAGCAGTAACCCGCCCATCCTGATTTTTTCCTCCAACCGGCGGGTGCGCGACAACACGACCAAAGACACCCTGCGCAACATCCGGGAGACCGGTGAGGTGGTCATCAACGTGGTGCCGTACAGCATCGTGCGCCAGATGGCCATCGCCGGCGTGGAGTTCGAAGCGGGCGTCAGCGAATTTGAAAAGGCCGGACTCACGCCCTTGAAAAGCGAGCAGGTGCGCCCTTTCCGGGTGGCCGAAAGCCCGGTGCACATGGAGTGTGTAGTGGAGCAGATTCTCCCGCTGGGCGACCAGGGCGGCGCAGGAAACCTGATCATTTGCCGGATCGTGCTGATGCACATCCATGAAGGGGTACTGACCGACAAAGGCCGTATAGACCCCAACAAGATCGACCTCATGGGCCGCATGGGCCGCTTTTGGTACGCTCGTGCCAGTGGCGAGGCTGTATACGAAATCGTTCAGCCCGCCGAACAGATACCCCTCGGGTTCGATGCCCTGCCGACAGGATTGCGCCACAGCACCGTGCTGACCGGAAATAACCTGGCCCAACTGGCCGGCATGACGGCCTGGCCCGCGCCGGAGGAAATACGCGCATTGAAAGAAACCGATCCGAGGGTGCAAAAAGCCCTGCAAGCCCAGGACCCCCAAATCGCCCTGCACTTGTACGCCAAAGAACTGCTGGATCAAAACAGCGTGGAGCTGGGCGCCAAGGTGGCCATGCTGCCCGAATACCGCTGACCGGTCAGGCAAGCAAGTCGGAATCCTGCCGGAGTTCCAGCAGCGCTGCGCGCAAACGATCCAGGTCCGACTCGCTGTTGTACCCCTGCATGGAGATGCGGAGCAGATAATCGTTGCCTCTTTTCATCACGGGGATCTCTATGCTGTATCGCTCCCACAGCGCCTCCTTCAGCGCCACCGGGTTGGGTGTCTGGATGGGAATGCTGCACATCTGCCCCAGGAACGCATCCGAAAGGGGGCAAATGGGTCGTGTATCAAGCAGGTCGCAAAATGCCGGATAGTGCTGCCGGATCGCATCCTTGCAGCGCCGGCTCACGTCCGCCCACTGGTTTTCCTGCAAAAATTGCATGACCGCCGGTGTACACAAAAAAGCCGCGATGTCGCGCGTGCCTTGTATCTCATTGTAGTCGAGAAACGTATTGCCACTGGGGGCTTCGCTTTCATAGCCCCAGCTGACGATGAGCGGGTCGAGGGTCTCCTGGTGTTGCCTGGCGACGTACAAAAACGAGCTGCCCTTGGGCGCCAGCATCCATTTGTGCAGGGTGCCGGTGTAATAGTCCGGCTGCAGCGACCCAATGTCGAGCGGAATATGGCCGGGTACGTGTGCGCCGTCGACTATGCTGATCAGCCCCAGGGACTTTGCTTTTTCGCAGATCTCCTGTACCGGAAAAATGAGCGCCGTGGCGCTGGTCATGTGGCTGAGGAAAACCACGCGGGTGTTTGGGGTGAGGCCTTTCCAGAAGGCGTCGAGTATCTGTTCTTTTGATTGCACGGGCAGCGGGATGTCCTGCTGCACGTATCGGTACCCCTTTTTCAAGGCATAAAAACGCCATGTGCGGTCCATCGCGCCGTACTCGTGGTTGGTGGTCAGCACCTCGTCGCCGGGGCCCAGATCCAGGCTTCTGACGATCTGGTTGATGGCTGCGGTGGGGTTTTGGGTGAAAAAGAAGTCCTCCGGCCGGCAACCGATGAAAGGGGCCAGCGCGTGTTTGGCGTCTTCCAGTGCCTTCACGGCTGTTTTGGTAATGAATTGCACGGGTTCCCGCTCCAGTTCGCGTTGCCAGTGCTGGAAATTGTCGAAAATGGGTTTAGGGCACGCGCCAAAGGAGCCGTGGTTCAGGTAAGCCACCTCCGGGTCCAGGAGAAATTGAGTTTTCATGTTTTGAATGGAAGTTATTTTAGCATGGTTGGTTAGCAGGGTCACCGGACGAACCGTACGTCAATTTCCAAAACAGTGTCCTTGCCAATGGGCCAGTTGAACCCTTGCATGAGCAGAAGGGCTTGCTTTTCGAGGCCATATCCAAGCGTTTCCTCGAAGGTGATGGCGGTCAGTTGGCCGTCGGGCTGCAGGCGGCCACGCAGGCGGACGCTGCCGCTGATGTTGTTGTTGCGGGCTTCGGGCGTCAGGCGCGCGTTGGTGCGCAGGTACCGTTGCAGGTCTTGCCACCACACCTCGGGGGCCGCCTTTTCCTTTTGCGGTTCGGCGGCTTTGCCGGCCGGCATTTGGGTCGCCATGGGTGCACTGCGGGTGGGCGCGGCGTCGGCAGGGGGGAGGGGTTTGGCCGACACCGCCTCTTCGGCAGCGGCGATATCGGCAGCCCCGGCGGGGGAACCCGGTTGGATGGTGACGGGGGCGTCGGATTTCGATTTTTTCGTGGCGCGGGCCGGGTCGGCAGCGGGTGCAGGGGCAGGGGGGGCGGCTGTATGCTCCGAACGCATCGCCAGGGGCACTGTATCCGGAATTTGCTCCGGCATTTCCATCGTTTTTTCTTCTGCGGCGGCTACGGGGCCGGAAGCCTGCTCCTGTACCGGCCAGAACCACCAGCCCGCCAGGAGCAGGGCCATGGCGGCGGCCACCGCCAGCCACCAGGGGAAGATTTGGAGTCCGGGTGACGCCGGACGTTGAATCCGCGCCTGGAGTTCACGGATGACTGTGTCGTGATCCGTTTCCGGGAACTGCAGGTAGCCGTCGAGGGCGGCCTGCCGGAATGCGTCTTGTTGGGCCAATCGGAACAGTTCGCGCTCTTCGGCGGCGGTCACGTCACCCTCGATCCAGCGCTCAAGCAGGGCGCGGAAACGGTCGTCTTCGGTGTACAGCGCGGGTTCCATAGCGTTAATTTATTTGGCTGGAGTTGATGCCGGCCTTTTCAAGACAAATTTTCAGGTTGCGCCTGCCGTTCTGGATGTGGGATCGCACCGTACCCAGCTCCTGCCGGAGGCGTTCGGCGATGGATTTATACGAATGGTTTTCGTAGTAGAACAGGATTACGCATTGTTTTTGGAGTTCATTCAGTTCTTCGAGGCATTTTTCCAGCGGCTTGTTCGGTTCGGTTATTTCCACCAGAAAAGCGTCTTCCACGGCGTCGTAGCGGTGCATGTCTTCGGGCGCCACGGCGTCGGTGGGGTGGCGCCGGTTTTTACGCAGCGCCATCAGGCAATGGTTGCGCGACAGCACGTAAAGCCAGCCGCGGAACGACGCCACGCGGTGTTCGCGCGCTTTCCGGGTAAGTTCTTCGTATATGTTCATCACCGCATCCCGCGCCTGCTCCGGGTCTTTGAGCACCTTCAGGCAAACACCGTACACCATGGGCATGTAACGTTCGTACAACACCCCCAAATGCCGAGTGGAGCCCTCGCGCACATAGGCATCGAGCAGCGTCTCGTCGGCAAGCGACTGCAAATCGTCGGGTGTGCTGGAGCGCAACATACGCGCTAAAGGTACGATGAGGATGCGGAATGGCGGAGGTTTACACACCCAACCGGTAAAACGGTTTCGGCGTGCTTACGTGCACTTAACCGGCTCAAACCACCACGTTGATTATTCGCCCCTTCACCGACAACCGACAACCGACAACCGACAGCCGATAGCCGATAGCCGACAACCGACAACCGACAGCCGACAGCCAATAAGGCTCAAACCACCACGTTGATCATTCGCCCCTTCACAAATATCACCTTTTTGGGCGCTTTCCCTTCCAGCCACTTCTGCACCGGCGCCAGCGCCAGGGCAGCGGCAATGGCGGCTTCCTGTTCGGTTTCGGCGGGCAGTTCCAGGTTGGCGCGCAACTTGCCGTTCACCGATACCGGATAATTGATCTGGTCTTCTTTCAGCAAGGCTTCGTTGAAGGACGGCCATTGGGCGTCGCACACCGTAGTGTTGTGCCCGATCCGGCGCCAAAGCTCTTCTGCAATATGGGGCGCAAAGGGGGCGATCAGTACGATGAGTTGTTGCAACACCGCGCGTTTATTGCACTGCAACTTGCGCAGTTCATTGGTCGCGATCATGAAATGGCTCACGCAGGTGTTCATGGAAAACCGCTCGATGTCGTCCGTTACTTTTTTGATGCAGGTATGCAGCACGCGCAATTCATCGCGCGTCGGCTCGGCGTCGGAAACGGAGAACCCCGTTTTTTCATCGAAAAAGAGCCCCCAAAACTTGCGCAAAAAGCCCGAGACGCCGCTGATGCCTTTGGTGTCCCAGGGTTTCGACATTTCTACCGGCCCGAGGAACATCTCGTACATGCGGAAGCAATCGGCGCCATACTGGGCTACCACGTCGTCAGGGTTCACGACATTGTACTTGGACTTCGACATTTTGCCCACTTCGCTGCGCAGGAAAAAGCGATCGCTGCCGGCAGCCGTCCGAAAGGTATGCCCGGCGTAGTCCGGTCGCCAGTGTTTGAACTGTGCTATGCCTTCGGCGGTCAGGTGTGCGTTTTTCAGGTCTCCGTAGTCGCTCACCATTTCTGCGTGTACTAGAATCTCTGCCAGCTCATCGGCGGGGTACTCGTCTGCCAGCTCGGCGCTGACGAAAGTACGGGTCGGGATGTGCAGCAGGGCGCTTTCCACCACGCCCTGGATCATGCCCTGGTTCACCAGTTTTCGGTAGGGTTCCTCGGTGGGTACGATGCCGTAATCCTTGAGAAACTTGTGCCACATGCGCGAGTAGAGCAGGTGCCCGACGGCGTGCTCGGCGCCGCCGATGTAAAAATCCACATCCTGCCAATACTGGATCGCCTCCGAGGAGGCCAGCGCTGTCGGGTTGCGGGGGTCCATGTAGCGGAGGAAATACCAGGATGATCCCGCGAAACCGGGCATGGTGTCGGTGTCGCGTTGCCCCGATCCTGCTCCGCCGGGGAGGGGTGTCTGCACCCAGTCGGTGCGTTTGGCCAGGGGGCCCTTGCCGCCGCCGGGCTTGAAATCGGAGACGTTCGGCAGTTCAAGCGGCAGTTCGGATTCCTGAAGGTCGTGTGCGACGCCCTGTTGGTCGTACACAATGGGAAACGGTTCGCCCCAGTAGCGTTGGCGGGAGTAGTTGGCATCGCGGAGTTTATACTGCACTTTCCGGTGTCCGATCCCCATTTGCTCAATGCGCTCCAGCATGGCGCGGATGGCGTCGGGCACCTCCATGTCGTTCAGAAAGTCGGAATGGATCATGGTACCTACCTTGTCCTCCATGCCGGCGTCGGGGTACATGCTTTTGTCGACAATGGGTACGATGGGCAGGTTGAATTTTTCGGCAAAACGCTGGTCGCGCTCGTCGTCGGCGGGAACCCCCATGATGGCGCCGGTTCCGTAACCTTTGAGTACGTAATCGGCAATGTAAACGGGTACGCGTTTACCGGTGAACGGGTGCACGGCGTGGGCGCCGGTGAAGGCGCCGCTCACGGCTTTTTCTATTTGGCGTTCGCGCTCCGTCCGGCTTTTGGTGATGGCCAGGTAGGCCTCCACGGTGGCGCGTTGGTCGGGGGTGACGATGCGCTCCACCAGATCGTGTTCGGGCGCCAGCACCATAAACGTAGCGCCGAAGATGGTGTCGGGGCGTGTGGTGTATATTTCGAGCCTGTCAGCGTGCCTTTCGAGTTCGAAGAACAGTTGGGCGCCTTCGGAGCGGCCGATCCAGTTGCGCTGCATCTGTTTGAGGGCTTCGGGGAAGTCGACGGTGTCGAGTCCGTGCAACAACCGTTCGGCGTAAGCGGTGATGCGCATACTCCACTGGAGCATGGGCCTGATCTCCACGGGATGGCCGCCGCGTTCGCTCACACCGTTGACCACTTCGTCGTTGGCCAGCACGGTGCCGAGGGCTTCGCACCAGTTCACGTAGCCAACCTTCCGGTACATCAGGCGGTAGTTCATGAGCGTTTCCTGGCGTTGTTCGCCGGACATATCGAGCCATTCGGCGGCGGTAAAATGCTCGTCGTGGCTGTGCACCGCATCCACGGTCTGGCTGCCGCCCGTTTCGAAAGCCCGGATCAGTTCGGCGATGGGCCTGGCGCGGTCGGCCTGGCGGTCGTACCAACTGTTGAACATGCGCAGGAATATCCACTGCGTCCAGCGGTAGTACGCCGGATCGCAGGTTTGCACCTCCCGGCTCCAGTCGTAGCAAAAGCCCAAATTGTCGAGCTGTTGTTTGTACCGTTTGATGTTGTCGGCGGTGGAGACGGCCGGGTGTATGCCGTTCTCGATGGCATACTGCTCAGCCGGCAACCCGAAGGCGTCGAACCCCATAGGGTGCAGCACGTTGAAGCCGCGCAGGCGCTTGTAACGCGAGAGGATGTCGCTGGCGATGTACCCCAGTGGGTGGCCGACGTGCAGGCCTGCGCCCGACGGATAGGGAAACATATCCAGCACGTAGTACTTGGGCTTGTCACTTTGGTGGGTTACTTCATATACGCGCTGTTCGCGCCACCACTGCTGCCACTTTTGCTCGATCTCACGGGGAGCATATTCCATGCGGAGAAAATTTTGTTTGGGAAACGCAAAAATAAGGGGTAGCAGGTAAAAAATCATTCCGCCGCGTGGAAAAACCCGCATCACCAAACCACCGATATCCCTTCAGACGCGTATTGTTTCATCGTTTCGTCTTTGCTCAGGATGGTGAGGTGTTCAGACTTGGCCAGCCATAAAAGCATCCGGTCGAAAGGATCGCGGTGATATAGCGGTTGAAGATGGTGGTAAGTTGAGCAGATAACGGCATCCACTGCAATAATCTCCATGTCCATTTGTCGGCATAATTGCAGAAAATCTTCCGGAATAATATTTTCCAGCACCAGCTTTCCTATGCTGAACTTTAAGGATATCTCCCAAAAGGAAATGGCGCTTACGGCAATGTGCGATTCCGCCGATTCTAAAATCCGTCGCACCTTATCCGATAATTTATCCGGGTCGGTAATGGCCCATATAAGTGTGTGCGTATCGAGCAGATATCTCATAGCCCCAGAAACTCTGTTTCAGTCATTTTAAAGTCGTCGGTAAAGGTGACTTTCGCTATTCCTGCCAACAAACCCAACGGGCGTTTATCCGATGATTCCTTCAGGTGTGGAACGAGATAGGCTACAACTTTTCTCTTTTTTCCGTACGTGATGGCCACCTTTTCTCCTGAACGCACCAATTCAAGGATGTGAGAAAAATTCGTTTTTAGGTCTCCGATGGTATATGTGTGCATGATAAAACGCAAATTTTCACAAAGATACGGATTTTTGTCAACTTGTCAAATATCCGAAAAGCACAGCGGCAACCCCCTTTTTTGCTTTGGGTATGGCGAGGCGATGGCTCGGTACGCAAGCATCTGGCCCGAAGTGCCTGTACCGCGTTAAGTGAATGCGTTTCCTCGGCCTATGGCCTCGGAATGACAGCGCCGCAGAGGGAAGAAGGGAGGTGACGCTTGGCCCCTCTCTCCGCCGTTTGTTGTCGGCGAGGACGCCGACAACGGAAAAAAAGGTGGAAGACCGTTTTTCTACTCAATCGGCGGGATCGCCTATTCATCCCAGCAAACCGGTCGCCGGCTCAATGGCCAAATAGCGAAAATATACAGTTGACAACTTTGCATAAACCAATACAAATTCCGGTATGAAAAACGTCATAAAGTCGCCTTTTTACATTCTGCAGTGTGCAGTGTTCGTTTTGATCTCTTGTGGCAAGGATAGCCCATATGTCATCCGGGAGGATGCGGATGAGGCACTGGAATACCTTGACATGCTCGACTCGTTGAACTTATACAACGGAATCAACCACTTTAAGTCCCCAATACCTGATTATTTGGTTTCCATGGGCCTTATCCCCCGACAAATTGATGACAAGAAAGCGACCCTCGGTCGCGTGCTGTTTTACGACAAGAATCTGTCGGCAGATAAAACAATTTCATGCGCATCCTGTCATCGGCAGGACAAAGCATTCTCCGATGTAAGTGCGGTAAGTACCGGTATTTTCGGACAAAAAACCCTGCGTAACTCCAGCCCACTAGCCAATACAGTGCATTTTCAAACGCATTACCAGGCTGTAAACGGAGCTCAGCCCCTGCTTTTCTGGGATCACAGGGCTAGCGACGTCAGGCATCAATCGGCACAAACATTTGAAAATCCTTTGGAAATGGGCATGCCGATGCACGAGGTGGTCGCCCGGGTCCGCTCACTTTCACACTACCCTTACCTGTGGAAGCAAGCTTTCGGGCATTTCGAACCGACAGAGGCAGAACTGCTGGAGTCGTTGGAGGCTTTTGTAGGCGCCATGGGGGCCGGCAACAGCAGGTTCGACCAGGCCATGACGGCTACTGCCGGCATCGTTCCGGAAGGGTTTACCGTAGATACGATCATCACCATGATGTATTACGGAACCACCCCGTCCGATACCACCATCATTACCCTGCCGGTTTTAGTACCCGGGTTTACCGTTTCAGAGACAAGGGGCTTGCGAATTTTTGTAGACAATTGCTCCAATTGTCATTCACCCATCCGCACTTTTCAGGAAGTGTTTGCCGCTTGCAATGGCTTGGATGCCGACTACCATGACGAAGGGCTGGGAGCGGTGACCGGACGCCCGGAGGATATGGGTGTTTTTAAATCGCCTTCGCTGCGCAACATTGCGCTGACCGCCCCTTACATGCACGATGGGCGGTTCAAGACCCTGGACGAGGTGGTGAATTTTTACAGTGTACAAGTGGCCTCCCACCCGAATCTTCACCCTTCCATGAAAAAAAACCTTGTCCTCTCTATGGAGCAGCGAGCCGATTTGGTAGCTTTCTTGCACACACTCACAGATGTATCCATCACCAAGGACGAAGACTTTAAATCCCCTTTTAAGCAGTGACATGTGGGTGTTAATATTCATCATTGGCCTGTTCTTCGGGCTGTTTTCCCCATTATACGGGCAAACCCGCGCTCCGTTGTTTTCCCTTAAGTCGGACCTTGTTCATACGCTACACCAAGCGTACAACGGCGCTTTGGAGTGGCGAATGACACCTCGAGCGGGGATTGAACTCCATGCTGTTTGGAAAAATTTTGAGCCCAACGGGTCGCCCTGGTTCAATGGCCGCCGCAATGTTCACTACACGGAGCTAATGGTGGATTCTTTCTCTCTTTTTTACGGAAAGCGAATCAACCAACCCAAATGGGAGGCTATTGGTGCAAATCGCCCTTTGACCCCGGCGCCGGGTTATGACCCCATTGCCCTGCTGCAAGGCCGGGTAGCATATCGCATGAGTTTTCAGCATCCCAACGGTAAATGGCGCTGGTTTTTACAACCGGGTGTCCAATTCACTTATTACCAGTATTGGGAAATCAATACCCAAACCATCCAAAACGAGATTGTATCTGAGTCGGATATTTTCGGAAACTACCCATATTATATTCGCGTAGACGTGTCCTGGAGGTACATGGAGCAAAGTCGGGAGATGCGGGAGCGCGAACATACATTTCCCGGAATCCACTATGCTGCCGGTATCGCCCGTCGGTTTGGCCAATTGGAACTGGAAGCAATGGGTTGGGGAGGCATCAACCTCAACCAGCCTTATGAAGAGGCGCTTCCCGATCTTGCCAAAGGTTTGTTGCTTGAATTTCAATTTCGCCTGGGCTTTTTAATCGGAAAATGAACTGGCATGTTTTAACCGGCCCGTAAAAACAAGGAGTCTGCTTCAATTTGCCCAAATTTTACATTAAACAGGTTTTGTTTAGTCTTTAACAGTAAAACTCTAAACCCCCTTCCACAAACATTGTTCTTTACTCTCATACAGAAACCAATTCTTAAACCAATTTTCTTTTTCCATGAGAGCATTAACCATTACCCTTCTCGCCCTGCTGTTGAGTGCAGTCGGCGCCGGGGCCCAAACGGCTCGCGTGCAGACCATCCACACCGTCATTGATCCGACGGTGGATGTCTGGCTGTCGTTGCCTCCGTTTGGTGATTCCCTGGTCGGCGACAACTTTGCATTTCGGTCTGCCACGCCCTTCACCAGCATCCCGGCAAACGTGGGCTTCGTGATCGGCGTAGCGCCGGAGAACAGCACCTCCGCGAGCCAGTCCATCTACTCCGTCAACCAAACCTTTCTGCCCAACCGCACCTATTGTGCGTTTGTGAAAGGGGAGATCAGCGACCTCAATTCCCTCGAATACATTCTCGATGAGAATGCCCGGGAGGCTGCACTCGATCCCAACAAGGTCGACATCAGTGTTTTTCACGCTTCGCCCGATGCCCCTGCAGTGGACATCGCCGTGCGCCGCGGCCCGAGCCTGTTCGCCGATGTGACTTACGGTGCGTTTACGCCTTATGTTTCTGTTGATCCTGCCGAATATATACTGGACGTGAAGCCCGCCGGCAGCGATGCTGTGGTGGCCACCTACCGCGCTGATCTGAGCGGTCTGGCCGGCCAGGCGGTTCGCGTATTTGCCAGCGGCTACCTCAGCGGGCAAGCGCCCGCTTTCAGCGTTTTTGCTTCACTGGCCGACGGCACAGTGGTCGAGCTGGAGCGCGTTTCCATCGCGCGCCTGCAAGTCATCCACAACAGCCCCGATCCCATTGTAGACGTGTATGTAAACGGCGATCTGCTGCTCGATGATTTTGAATACCGCACGGCCACTCCGTTTATTGACGTGCCCGGCGACGAACTGCTGAACATCGGCATTGCGCTCAGCACCAGCACTTCGGTAGCCGACACCCTGGTGAACTTCCCGGTGATCCTGGAAAATGCCAAAACGTATATTGTAACGGCCTCCGGCATCGTAGGCGATCCGACCACTCCGTTTACCCTGAATGTCAATGACGGCGGTCGCGAGGCTTCCACCGACACCAGCAAAGTTCAGTTTGCCGTGCTGCACGGCTCCACCAACGCGCCGGCCGTGGATGTGGAGGCGTTTGGCGTGGGCAACCTCGTTGAAAACATTTCCTATGGCGAATTTTCGGACTACCTGAGCGTAGATCCTGCAACTTACCGCCTGCGCATCAAACCCGCCGGCACCAGTACGGTCGTTGCCCGTTACGAAGCCAACCTGAGCGCCCTGAAAGGTGGCGCCGCCTATGTTTTCGCTTCCGGTATTCTGGGCGGTACGCCTGCTTTTGGACTTTTCGCGGCCCTGCCCAACGGCGACGTGATCGAACTGCCGACCTACCTCCCGCTGGCGCGTGTCCAGGTGATTCACAACAGCCCGGAACCGACGGTGGATGTATACGCAGGCGGATTCATACTGATCGATAATTTTGTTTACCGCACCGCAACGCCCTTCATTGATGTTGAGGCCGACCTGGCCATTGACCTGGGTGTGGCGCTGGGTACCAGCACGTCTGTTGACGATACCCTCGTAAACTTCCAGGTAACTTTTGAAGAAGGCAAAACGTACGTGGTCACCGCCTCCGGCATTGTGGGCGATCCGACCACGCCATTCACCCTCATCGCCAACGACATGGGCCGCGAGGCATCCACGGAATCCGGCAAGGTGCAAATTGCTGTCCTGCATGGTTCCACCAACGCACCGGCAGTGGATGTAGAGGCTTTTGGCGTGGGCAATCTGGTTGAAGACATCGCCTACGGCGAATTTACCCCTTACCTGAGCGTAGACCCGGGCGTGTACCGCCTGCGCGTGAAGCCCGCCGGAACCAACACGGTTGTTGCTCGCTACGAGGCCAACCTGAGCGGTCTGGGCGACGCTGCCGCCTATGTTTTTGCTTCCGGACTGTTGGGCGGTACCCCGGCCTTCGGCCTGTTCGCTGCCCTGCCTAACGGCGACGTGGTGGAATTTCCCACCTACGACCCCACCGCCCGCCTGCAGGTGATCCACAATTCACCCAGCCCCACGGTGGATGTGTACGCCAACGGAAACCTGTTGCTCGACAATTTTGTATACCGCACCGCCACACCGTTCATTAGCGTGCCTGCCGATGCAGCCATCGATCTGGGCGTGGCGCTGGACAACAGCGCCTCGGTAGACGATACGCTGGTGAACTTCCAGGTAACGTTTGAAGAAGGCAAGACGTACGTCGTCACGGCCTCCGGCATCGTGGGCAACCCGACCACGCCGTTTACGCTCATCGCCAACGACATGGGCCTTGAGGCATCCACCGACACCGCTAAAGTTCAGTTTGCTGTGCTGCACGGCGCCACAGATGCCCCGGCGGTTGACGTCGAGGCGTTCGGCGTGGGCAACCTGGTGGAGGACATCTCCTACGGCGAATTTACCCCTTACCTGAGCGTCGACCCGGGCGTCTATCGCCTGCGTGTGAAGCCTGCCGGCACCAACACCGTGGTTGCGCGCTTCGAAGCCGACCTCAGTGGCCTGAAAGGCGGCGCTGCTTATGTATTCGCCTCCGGACTGCTGGCCGGCTCGCCCGATTTCGGCCTGTTCGCAGCCCTGCCCAACGGCGATGTGGTGGAGTTCCC
>JANRJH010000017.1:0-66673 GCA_033764075.1 Saprospiraceae bacterium
TTTATGTCCGACACTTTTTCTTTTTTGAAAGCTTCACTGAACGTCCGCTGACGACTTGTCGATAATTGAAACTTTTTGTGCGCTGTCTTTGCCATTTTTGATTGACTTTTTTTGTCAACCTATTTTAGGCACACACAAATGGCGAGTGTCGAATGGCGAGTGTCGAATGGCGAGTGTCGAATGGCGAGTGTCGAATGACGTGTACGCCTGGTCATCCGAAATAATCAAGTGTACACGCCATTCGACACTCGAAATTCGACACTCGTCACTCGCTTCAGATTTCCTCCGCCACCCAACCCTCAATATTCTTCGTTTCGCTCGAAAAATTCACCCCCACACCCACTACCGGTTTGCCCGAGGCCCAGGCGCTGCGGTAGTATTTTTTTTGTTTGATCTGCTCGAGCGCCGCAGCCGGGCTTTGGTCTAATTTGTACTCCAGAATGTACACATGTGTGGGCGTTTCTACGAGGCTGTCGGCCCGCCCGTCGGCGGTGCACACCTCGCTGCGGATGCGGATGCCCATGTAGGTGAACAGCAGGTGGATGGCCGCGTGGAAGAATTTTTCGGGGTATTTTTCGTACAGAAAATAGGGAATGTCGGCAAAAATAGATTGCAGCGTGCGCATCACTGCGTCTAGATCGTTGGTGACAAAGGCTTTTTCCATCCGGATGGCCGCAGAGATACCGGCGCCCTTTGATACGCCCCCGAACGCTTCCAGCAGATACGCCACCATGGCGTCTTTCACCTCGCGATTGGGGTAATCGAGGGTGTACTGGCCGTATTCGTCGCGCGACTGGATGGTGAGGTAGCCCGTTTGGTACAGCAGTCCGTAGGGCCGGATGTCTTCCAGGTCGAACGTGTCGAAGTCCAGCACCGTTTGTCCGGCAGGGTTCAATTCGAAAACACCTTCCTTTTTCAGTAAATCAATAAGAAATGTGGGCGTACCGGTGGCGAACCAGAAATTTTCGAACTCTTTCCTATCGAAAAACATATTTACCGACACCGGATTATACACTTTTTCAGACGCGTGGTGAAACCGGTAGCCATTGTACCACAGCCGCAGTTTTTCCAGCAAATCCTCCCGCGACAACTGCATTTTCAGCGCCGTCGCTTCTATTTCCTCGCTGAAATTCGACTCCAGCTCCGCCTGGGTATAGCCCACCATAGTGGCGTATTCGGGGTGCATGGTCAGGTCGGTGAGGTTGTTCAGGCCGGAGAAAATGCCCGTTTTGCTGAATTTGCTCACACCGGTGAGGAAGACGAATTCCAGAAAGGGGTCGTTATTTTTTAACACCGTGTAAAACTCCCGCAACATTTCGCGGTGCTGAATGGCGCGCTCCGTGTCCACGCCCAGATAATGAATGATGGGGGCGTCGTACTCATCGATCAGCACAACCACCTTACCGTTGCGGGCAAGCTGTTGGATTAAATACTCAAATTTACTGCTGATGGAAAGATCAATTGGCGGCAGCCCGTTCTCCCGAATGTTTTTGTCTAACAGGTAATGCATCGCGGCCTCCAGTCCCTGCTCAACGAAACCAATCCCGGTGAAGGTCAGGCGCAGCACCGGATTTTTCCGGCTCCAGTCCCACTTGTCCTGTATCCACAAGCCCTCGAACAACTCCCGGCTGCCGCTGAACAGCTCGTGCAGGGTAGCGATGGTGATGGATTTGCCAAAACGCCGAGGCCGGGAAAAAAAGTACGCGCCCGGATTGGAGGCCATCTTATACAAATATTGGGTTTTATCAACATACAAAAACCCATTTTCGATGATCTTGCGAAAATCCTGTAGCCCGAGTGGCAGTTTTTTTGGCATGCGCAATGCGTTTGAATAGCAAATATAGCCACAAATACCGATTGTCGAGTGTCGAATGGCGAGTGTCGAATGACGTGTACGCCTGGTCATTCGAAGTAACCAAGGCGTACACGCTATTCGACACTCGACACTCGTCACTCGCCACTCAATTCAGCCAGCGCACCAATTCAAAATCCTGGCGGTGGGCCAGTATGGGATGTTTGGCGAATATCCGGAAACCGTATTCGTAGACGCCTGCCGAGTGGGGCACGAAGTCACATACGTAAGTGGCCTGGGTGCCGCTGGTGCTTTCCAGGGTGAGCTCTTGTCTTTGGGTGAGCTCGAGTTCGGTTTCCACGAACCGGTGGAAAAAGACCACTTCCACGCCGATCTCTTCCGGCTTCAACTGGTGCAACTGGAGCGTGACGGAGGCCTTGAACTGTTCGCCCAGGGGCAGCGAGCGGTTATAGGTATCAGGCGCTTCGAGCGACACCAGCTCAATGTTGTCCCACGCCATGCGCATGCGGTGTTTCCAGGCCACCAGATCGGAAGCGGGCTTGAAGTTGTGCTTCTTTAGTTGGCGGCTTCTATGCCAGAGTTTTTGGTAATACCGCTCCTGGTAATCGTCGAGCATGCGTTTCATGACGAAATCCGGCGCAATGTCGGCAATGGTATTTTTGATGTGGGCCACCCATTTTTTACTGACACCGCCCTCATTTTGATCGAAGTAGGTGGGCAGGATGTCGTCTTCCAAGATGTTGTAGATGGTTTCGGCGTCGAGTTCGTTTTGCAGGGTAGTGTCGGCATAGGTTTCCTTTTCCGGCAGTGCCCATCCGGCGCCCGGCTTGTAGCCTTCGCACCACCAGCCGTCGAGTACGCTGAAGTTCATCACCCCATTGATGGCGGCTTTCATGCCGCTGGTGCCGCTGGCTTCCTTGGGCCGGGTGGGGTTGTTGAGCCAGATGTCCACCCCTTGCACCATGAGCTTGGCCATTTCCATGCTGTAGTTTTCGAGGAAGATGATTTTGCCCAAAAAGTTCGACCTTTTGGATGTGTTGTAAATCTGCCGGATGAGCTCCTGCCCCCCCTTGTCGGCGGGGTGCGCTTTGCCGGCGAACAGGAACAGCACGGGCCGGTCGGGGTCGCTGAGGATTTCGGCCAGCCGGGCTTCGTTGCTGAGCAGCAGTGTTGCGCGTTTGTACGTGGCGAAGCGGCGGGCAAACCCGATGACCAGGGCGTTGTCTTCAATGGCATTTACCATACCGAATATGGAGCGCGGCCCTTCACCCCGGTGGGTCAGTTCATTTTTCAACTCCACGCGCACCCAGTCCAGCAGCCTTTTTTTCAGTTTTTTCCGGATGGCCATGATCTGCTCGTCTGGCACCTGATGAATTTTTCCCCAGACTTTGTGGTTGGTCTGGTCGGCCCAGAACTGCTTGCCCATGGTGTTGTGGTAAAGCTCGTCCCATTCCGGCGCGATCCAGGTAGGATAGTGGATGCTGTTGGTGACGTATCCGACGTGCAGTTCCGCGTAATTGTAATCGGGGAACAGCTCGTTGAACATTTTCTGGCTCACCTCTCCGTGCAGTTTGCTCACGCCGTTTACCTCCTGGGAGAGGCGGATGGCGAGGTGGCTCATGGAGAACGTTTCGTGGTTGTTTTTCGGGTCAATGCGGCCCAGGGCCAGGAAATCCTCCCAGCTGAGGTTGAGCAGGTCGCTGTATTCAAACAGGTATTCGCGCACCAGCGTTTCGGAGAAGGCGTCGTGGCCGGCCGGCACCGGCGTGTGGGTGGTGAACAGCTGGGTGGAGCGCACGATTTCGATGGCCTCATCGAACGGCATTCCTTTTTCCTGTATGTAGTTGCGCAGCCGTTCCAGCCCGAGAAAGGCGGCGTGCCCTTCGTTTAGGTGGTACAGGTCGGGGTTCAGCCCGATGGCCTTCAGGGCACGCACCCCGCCGATGCCGAGCAGCACCTCCTGGCGGATGCGGTTTTCGTTGTCGCCGCCGTACAATTGATGGGTGATGGAACGGTCGTCCCAGAGATTGTCCTCAATATCGGCGTCAAGCAGGTAAAGCGACACACGGCCGACGTGCAGCACCCACACTTTGGCCCACACGGTCCGCTCGCCGAGTGTGACATTAACGCGTATCCACTCGCCCTCGGCGTTGCGCACCGGGCGGTATGGCAGCTGGGTAAACTTGGCGGGGTCGAGGTGGTGAATCTGGTCTCCGTGCAGGGAGATGCCTTGCTGGAAATAACCGTAGCGGTACAGCAGGCCAATGGCGATCATGTTTACGTTCCGGTCGCTGACCTCCTTGAGGTAGTCGCCGGCCAGTACACCCAGGCCGCCGGAGTACAGGCGAAGGCTGATGTGGAGGCCATATTCCATACAGAAGTAGGCAATGAGGGGCTGTCCCTCCTCCGGCTGCGCTTCCATATACTGGTTGAATGCTGCGTACACCCGGCGCATGCGATCTACAAAGTCCTTGTTCTCGCTGAGCTCGCGCGCCTTGGCAATGTCCAGGTTGTCGAGCAAAGCAACCGGATTGTGGTTCAGCGAGGCGAACTTCTCCGGGTCAATGGAACGAAAGAGCTCGGTTGCCTCGTGGTTCCACGACCACCAGAGGTTGTAGGCCAGGTCGGTCAGCGGGGCCAGTTCCTGTGGCAGTTTGGGTTCGATGTAAATGCGCTTGAGGCGGGCGGCGTTGTGCGTCAGATTACCTATCATAGGATCGTTGAGCTTGTTGTAAATGGCCGGGATCCGCAAGCGGAACCCCGATTCAGTGCGCGAAGGTACGGGCAAAACGCCTGACGACGTTTTAACTTTTTGTTATTGTGGAAAAAACACTATCCCGGCGTGCGGTTTAATGACTTATGCCTTCAATTGGCTGATGGTGCCGGGATGACGATATTGGACTGTCAGTCACCCCGACACTTACGCGCAACACTCCGTAAAAAGAAACATGAGCTGCGTTAAATCGGTCTTTATCGCTGGAATCGCGCAAAAATTTTCGTGATGGTTTCGGCCAACTTCCGATCTTTGTCTGTTATTATGTTGCCGGCATCGTGGGTGGTGAGTTGAATGTTTACCCGATTCCAGACATTGCTCCAGTTCGGGTGGTGGTTTTGTTTTTCGGCGTGCAGGGCCACTTCGGTCATGAAGGCAAATGCCTGTGCAAAATCGTTGAAAGTGAATACCGCCTCGAGTTGGTTGTTGTTTTCAGTCCACATGCGTTACATTTTTTGAAAAAACGTTTCAGATAACGCACCCATTGCGTTCCTGACCTTAAACCCGGATACTATGACCATCGATACTGCCCTGCCGGAGCCCCGACTGCTGGAGGACCACTTCGAATCCTTCCGAAACAACATCGTCGGGCTGGATCAGCCGTTCCAAAGCCCCTACGGACCACAACGCATCCTGTATGCCGACTGGACGGCCAGCGGCCGCCTGTACCGCCCGCTCGAAGCCAAAATGCTGAACGACTTCGGGCCCTTCGTGGGCAACACCCATACAGAGACCAACATCACCGGCACCTCCATGACCATGGCTTACCACAAGGCCAAGGACATCATCAAAGAACACGTCAATGCCGGCCCCGACGACTGCCTGATCTCTTACGGGTCGGGGATGACCGGCGTGATCAACAAGTTCCAGCGCATTCTGGGGCTCAAGCTGCCCGAGCGGTGGCGTCAGGCGGGCATCGTGCCGAAAGAGGAGCGGCCGGTGGTGTTCGTCACCCACATGGAGCACCATTCCAATCAAACCTCGTGGCTGGAGACCATTGCCGACGTGGAGGTTATCCCGCCTACACCGGACGGGGACATTGACCTGGACCACCTGGAGCAGCGCCTGAACCATTTTGCCGGCCGCCGACTGAAGATCGCTGCCGTCACCGCCTGCTCCAACGTAACCGGCATACAGACACCCTACCACCACATGGCCGCCATCATGCACCGGCACGGCGGCTTATGCTTTGTCGACTTCGCCTGCTCGGCCCCGTACGTGCCGATCGACATGCATCCGGCCGATCCGGCCCAAAAGCTGGACGCCATCTATTTCTCCCCGCACAAGTTCCTGGGTGGTCCGGGCACCGCCGGCATCCTCATTTTTGATACCGCCCTCTACCACAACCGCGTACCCGACAACCCCGGCGGCGGCACCGTAAAGTGGACCAATCCGTGGCACGAACACGACTATGTCGACAGCATCGAGGAGCGCGAGGACGGCGGCACCCCGCCCTTCCTGCAGACCATCCGCACGGCGCTTTGCATCCGGCTGAAGGAACAAATGGGCGTGGACAATATCCTACAGCGGGAAGAGCACCTGGTGTCCATCCTGTTCGATCGCCTGGAGCGCGTTCCGGGGCTCACCATCCTGTCGGGCCGACACAAACACCGGCTCGGCGTCATGTCGTTCATCATTGAGGGGTTGCACTATAACCTCGGGGTGCGCCTGCTCAACGATCGCTTCGGCGTGCAGGTCCGCGGAGGCTGCTCCTGCGCGGGCACCTACGGACACTACCTGTTGCAGGTAGACCGGCAGTTGTCGCACGTACTCACCTGCCAGATCAGCCAGGGCGACCTGAGCAACAAGCCCGGCTGGATCCGTCTGTCCATACACCCCACTATGACCGATGCCGATGTGCACGCCTTGTGCGACGCCGTGCAGGCGGTCGCCGAAAACCACGAACGCTGGTTGGCCGACTACCGGTACGATCCGCACACCAACGACTTTTTGCACCGCTATGCCGATCATCACTGGGCCGAATCTGTCGGCGCCTGGTTCGACCTGGAGGACTAGGTCAGTACGTCAATAACCGTTTTGAGCGAAACAAAAATCACCTCACGCCCCTCCTTGGTGACGAGCGACTCCGGGTCTTCTTCGTCTTCCAGCACCGCTTCTTCGGCGAAAGAAAGCAGGTCTTCCTGGGCATAGCCCTCGAAAAACGGGTCGAGTCGCTCCCGGAACGGTTTGCCGGCCGTCTGCTCCATAATGTCGTAATTGGCCTCCTCCGCCTCCCCTATGGCTTCCTCTTCGGCGGGTTCGGGCGATTCGCCGCCCTTTTCCACTGCCGACCAGATGATGAGCGCCAGGTATTCGAGGTACCCCTTTTCGTCTTCGCTGAGAAAGTCGAACGACTCGGTTTCCAGCCAGGCGAGCAACATGGGTTGCGCTTCGGCGAAGGCGGTCATACGTTGTTCGTACTGGTCTTCCGAGAGGTTGTCGAGTTCGTCAATCACGCGATCTATGGTATCGGCTGAGATGGGTTTCATGCGCTTGGGTTTGAAAAAAAACGGCACAAAATTAGCCGTAGTGGAGAAGGATTGAAACTTTTTTTGTGCCTGTCGATATTTTTTTCCCATTTTGAATGCCAGTACCGACATTTGAGGGCAATTGCCTGCCGGGCGCCGGGCGCCGGGTTTAAACGAAAAGCAGATATGCAACAAGCTGCCCTGGTAGATATGTACAATGGCGAATCGAATCGCGGCATCGGTATGCTGAAACGGGTACTGAGCCGCTACGCCAACGTATTGCGTTACGATCATTTCGACGTACGCGCCAAGAACGAAGTACCCGATGCCTCTTACGACCTGTACATTTTCTCGGGAGGGCCGGGCGATCCGCTGCTGAACGACGGCCCCTGGTTCGACCGGTATTTTGCCCTGATAGAAGAGCTTTATCAACGAAACGCGCAGGCCGGCGGTAAAAAGCGCTATTGTCTTTTTATTTGTCATTCCTTCCAGATGGCCTGCCACCACTTCGGCATCGGCCGGGTTTTGCAACGCGCCCAGATGTCGTTCGGCACCTACCCCGTGTACAAAACGGCAGAGGGTAAAAGTGAGCGCCTGTTTGAGGGTTTATCTGATCCTTTTTACATCGCCGATTTCCGTCGGTATCAGGTGCTGCACCCCAACAAGGAAAAGCTGCGCAGCATGGGCGCCAGGGTGTTGTGCCTGGAGAAACTACGTCCGCATACCCATTACGACCGCGCACTGATGGCGGTTCGCTTCAGTCCCTGGATGGTGGGCACCCAGTTCCATCCGGAGGCCGATCCGGAGGGTATGCTTGCCTATTTCCAGGAGCCGGAGCGAAAAAAGGCCATAGTGGTGGAGCATGGAGAGACCCGTTATCACCACATGATCCGCGACCTGAAAAACCCGGGCAAGATCCAGCGAACGTTTGACACGGTGGTACCGCAGTTTATCGAACAGAGTTTGATGGGCATTGCGCAGGCCGCCGGCGCCATTTAAGCATTGGACTATTGCGTCCTCAGAAAGTTGGTCAGTCCCGCTTCGTCTATGACGCCGATGATCTGCCCGGAGGCGTCCTGCACACCAAGGATGCCGAATCCTTGCTGGCGAATGAGGTAGTACACATAAAGCATGGATTCCCTGAGGCCCACGGCAGGTATCTGATCGCTCATGTACTGTGCCACCGGCGAGCTGATATCTTGTTTTTTCAGGGCGCGCAGAATGTCTTCTTCCTCCAGCACGCCAACGGGGTTGTTGTTGAAATCGTACACCAGGAAGTGCCGTTCCAGGCCGTTTTTCAACATATCAATGGGCGTTTGCATCCAGTCGGTCATGTTGAGGCGGGTGAACAGGGGGCGCATGATCTCGGCGGCGCTGTGGTTCTTGAGCCGGTCGTCAAGTTGCACCATGTTGTTTTCGGTACGGGCGGTGGTAAACACAAAGATCCCGATCAGGGTCAGGGTAAAAGCGCCCGTATAGAGGCCAATGCCGACAAAAGCGACCGCGATCACCTGCCCGACGATAGCCGCCACGCGGGTAGCGCGTACGCGCCCGATGCGCATCGCCAGCAAGGCGCGGAAGATGCGCCCGCCATCCATCGGAAAAGCGGGGATGAGGTTAAACACCACGAGGGCAATATTGGTGGCGATCAGCACCGGGAGGTAAAACAGGAAACCGGTGGTTTCCAGCCCGGCTTCCGCAATGGCCTGGGCGGTCTCCTCAGCGTCGGCAAAAGTGAGTTGTTGTTCCAGAAACCACTTGAATATTTCCCAGCGTTCGTTTTGAAAAATCAGCCAACCGAGTGCCAGCAGGACGATGGCGATCACCACATTGACCATGGGGCCTGCAATGGCCACCAGAAATTCCTGAACAGGCTTTTCGGGCATGCGTTCCAGCCGGGCGATGCCACCGATGGGCGTCAGGATGATGTCCTGCGTATGAACGCCGTAGCGGCGGGCCGTAAGCGAGTGGCCGTATTCGTGCAGCAGTACACAGGAGAAAAGGGCAATAAAAAAGCCCATGAGCCAAAAAGTGTCAATCAGGGTCAGGCCGTTGCTGAAGCCCAGCCAGAAGGCGTACAGGAAAATAAGACCGAAGGTCCAGTGCAGATGAACCGGGATACCGAACCAGGTGAAGAGTTTGAGGGAGCCGCCCATAAGAAGGGTTGGAGGGTTATTGTTGTTCCGGCTTTTTAGCCAGGATAATGTATTGATAATCGAGGGTTTCGTTGTCCGTTTTGGCGATGGCAAAACCGGCTTGTATCAGCTCGGATTCCACCTGCCGTACGGCAATCTTGTACTGTTCTTCCGGCCCGATGGGCAGGGGTGTTTTTTTGAAATCGATGATGAGGAGTTGACCGCCGGGACTGATGCCCGTCAAGAGTTTTTTTAAATACCCCAGCCGGTCGCCGATGTAGCCGTACGTATTCACCATGATGACGGATTGCACTTCGTTCGGCCTTAGCATCGGGTCGTCGGAGGGCGTCAGCCTGGTTTCAAAACGTGCCTGATAGGGCTCGGGCAGGCGCACCCGGATGCTGTCCATGAAGTCAATGAACCGGGCATCGATGTCGATGGCAATCACCTTACGGGCCCTGGGCACCATCCTGAAGGAAAAATAGCCCGTGCCGGCGCCAATGTCGGCAACCGCTTGCCTGGACAGGTCCCCCAACAGGGAAATGACCATGTCGGGTTTTTGCCAGATGACCCTGTCTTTGCTCTCGTAATCGGCAACCAGGTGCTCAAAGGCGCCTGTGCCCGGCTGGGGATAGGGATCCTGCGCCGGCGCATCCGAGACGCCGGGCCCGGGTTTTATCAGGCTGGGCCCCTCTTCGTAAGGCGGATTGGCAGTGTTTCGACAAGCCGCGAGCGAAAGCGCAAGGACGACAAGAAAGGCAGTATGATTCATTTCACAATAGTAAACGATACAAAGGTAGGGAAGTTCTTTTCTTAGTCGGTGCCGGACGTACTTTTGCGCGTTGATGATTTACACTCTCGCTCAAATACAAGCGGACATATGCCAATAAAGGCTACCTGGCTCCACCCTGCAGCGCTCACGCTGTTCGCCGGCTTGCTGATGGTTTGCAGCCTGGTGTTTTCTCCTTTCCTGCTGTCCATCAGTATGTGGCTCTTTGTGGTGGCCGGGCTTTGGCAGGCAGCCCTGGACGCTCGGACGGAGCATCCCCAAGGGCGATTTTCTGTAACGGGGATGTTTTGTGTGTATTTCGTGCGGTGGTTTCGACGCCCCGAACTGTTTTTACTCAGCCTGTTGTTTTTGTTTCCGGCCCTTAGCGGACTATGGTCTGAGGACTCCGCATTCTGGTGGGTGCGCACGCGGGTGCGCATCCCGTTTTTTGTGTTGCCCATGGCGTTTGCGAATGTGCCGGTGCTGCCGCGCCGGCAAATGCAGGGGGTGATCTGCCTCCTGTTCTGGGTGTTGTTTTTCACCCATGCCGGGGTTTTGATCAACTTTGCCTTGCATTACGACGACATTATGGCAGGCCTTGGCCAGGGAATGCCGGTACCCGTTCCGCGCAACCACATTCGATTCAGCATGATGAGCGCGTCGGCTGTTTTACTGGGCGGGTGGCTCTGGGCAGATCGCTTTTATTGGTTTCACCGGTTTGAGCGGCACTTTTTAGCCATTGCGGTGTTGCTTCTGGCGGCTTCCTTGCACATCCTGGCTGTCCGTAGCGGAATGGCGGTATTGTACGCGGGTTTGCTGTTGATCGTTTGTCGGCTTGTTTTCAGGGCGCATACCCGGGTTTATGGGGTGGTAATCCTGGCGCTGCTGGTGGCCATGCCGGTCATCGCCTGGCGGACAGTTCCCAGTTTTCAGAAACGAGTGCATTACATGATGCACGATTGGACGGAGTACCGCCGTGGCACCGGGAATTTGTACTCCGATGCGCAGCGCTGGATATCCCTGGAGGCCGGGGTAGCGGTGTGGCGCAAGTACCCGTTGCTCGGTGCCGGTATGGGCGACTTGCCGGCCGAAACCAGGTCGTATCTCGAAGTCCGCCACCCGCTTTACGCGGAGCAGTTCAAGCTGCCGCACAACCAGTTTGTTTATCTGCTGGCAGCCACCGGACTGCTGGGCCTTTTGGCGCAGTTGGCGGGCCTGACGGCCTGCTGGTTCACTGGTCCGCACCGGCGCCTGTATCCTTTTTGGGTGATGCAGGTGGTGCTTTGGACGTCTTTTCTGGTGGAGTACACGCTGGAAACGGCGGTGGGTACAGCATTTTACCTGTTTTTCACGCTTTGGTTTGTACATTTGGGACGCCTAAGAGATGCGTAACGCCTTTTTGACCAACCGCTTTTTCTGGCTCTGTGATTCCTCTGCGTCCTCTGTGGTTTATTTATGCGTAACGCCTTTTTGACCAACCGCTTTTTCTGGACGTTCGGCGCCCTGGCAGCCTTGTTCGCCCTTGCTTACCCGTTCCCCCTGCTGTTGCCGGCGGCCAAGGCGGCGTTTGTACTGGCGCTGGCGCTTACACTCGCCGATGTTGCGCTGCTGTACGCCGAGAAACCGCTCATCGGCGCCTGGCGGCAAACGCCGGCGGCGTGGTCGCTCAGCGACCCGAACCCGGTGAACATCCACCTGGAACACAACGGCGCCCAGCCCTTCAACCTCCAGGTGTACGACGACCTGCCTTTTCAGTTTCAGGAACGGGAGCATTTTACCACCCTGGCCCTCCGGCCGGGGGAGCGACGAACGCTGGAACGGACGCTTGTCCCGCTGACCCGGGGCGAATACCGGTTTGGCAACCTGAACATGTTCGTCAGCACACAGATCGGGCTGGTGCAACGCCGCCTGCGCATACCGCAGGAACAAACGATTGCCGTGTATCCCAGCATCGTACAAATGAAACGCTACGAGTTGCGCGCCATGCAGCACATCGCCCACGAAACCGGCATCAAAAAAATGCGCCGCATCGGACACAGTTACGAGTTCGAGCAGATCAAAAATTACGTTCAGGGAGACGACTACCGCAGCATCAACTGGAAAGCCTCCGGGCGCCGCGGAACCCTCATGGTCAACCAGTACGAAGACGAACGCAGCCAGCAGGTGTACGTGGTCATCGACAAGAGCCGCACCATGAAAATGCCGTTCGCCGGCTTGAGCCTGATGGACTACGCGATCAATACCGGCCTGGCCATCAGCAACATTATCCTGAAAAAACAGGATAAAGCCGGTTTGCTGACTTTTTCCGACGTCATCGGCGCCACCCTGAAGTCCGAGCGCAGTGGCGGCCAGCTCAACCGCATCCTGGAAGCCCTTTACCGGGAGAAGGAGCGACCGGTAGAAGCCAATTTTGAACTGCTGTACCAGGCCGTGCGTCGCCTGATCGGCATGCGCTCCCTCTTGCTGCTGTTCACCAACTTCGAAAGCCGCTATGCGCTTGAGCGCGCCCTGCCCGTGCTGCGCCGACTCAACCGACAGCACCTGCTGGTGGTCATTTTTTTTGAAAACACGGAGATCCGGCGCCTGGCCCAGGAAGAGGTGAACCAGGTGGCCGACGTTTACCGGCAAACCATCGCCCGCCAGTTCCTGCACGACAAAAAAGAGATGGTGTACATGCTCCGGCAATACGGCATCCAGTCGGTGCTCACCCGCCCGGAAGACCTGACGCTGAACACCATCAACAAATATCTGGAATTGAAGTCCAGGGGACTGATCTGAGGCCGGATCGCCTACGGAATGTGCTGCTCCTCCATCATCTCCACCGGTTTGTCCCTGTAAATCAACGCGCCGGTCATCATGATCAGGGCTGTTGACAGGATGACAAAAAACAGGACGCCTTCATTGAAGGACTCAATTTTCATCCCCTCGGGAATTTTGTAAAAAAGGAGAACCGTGATCAAGCCCCGGGGGATGTACAGCAACTCCGGCAACAGGGTGTATTCGTGCAGGATACGAAGGTAAACGAAGCGCAAGACCAATAACGCCAGGACAATGACCGAGCCCAAAACCAAAACCTGCGGGTTGTGGACAAAGGTGGCGTCGATGCTGAACCCAAAAATCACAAAGAAAAACGTGCGGATCAGGAAAGAGGACTCGGCGGTTATGGATTTCAGCAAAACGGCAACGTCATTGACGGCCGCTTCTGAAAAGTAGGTGTACAGCGGTCGCCAGCGAAACAGCTCCCAGTTGTTCACCACCAAACCAAAAATGAGAATGGTGATCAGGGAGGGCAGGTGCATCATTTTTCCGCCAACATACACGATGATAAGCACGGCAAACAGTAGAAAAAATTTGATGTTGACCCGGTTGCGCACGAGTATCAGCATCAACAGGAAACAAACGGCCACAGACAAAACAATGGCCGTGAGGATACTGCCCACAAACCAACCCGCCGATTGCAGGTTGATCCCTTCGCCCGAGGTAAAGAAATTGAACACCATGATGCCGACTACATCGGAGAAGGAAGCCTCATAGATCAGGAACTCCCGTTTTTCATGACTCAGGTGATGTACGCTGGGCAATACGATGGCGCTGCTCACAATACTCAGGGGAATGGCATACACCAGACAATGAATAAACGGCGCCGCAGGTATCCAGTACAGAATGATGGCGGCCACCGATAGTGACGACAGCAAAAAAATGACCAGCCCCGAAAAAAAAGACCTCCGGATCATGCCCAGGCGGTCAGGCGTTATCTCCAGATCCAGGCCGGCCTCAAGCACGATCATGATCAAGCCCACCGTACCCAATATTTCCACGAGTGTTTTGGGAAAATAAATGGGCACGCCCCAGGTATCGGCCGTATAACGGAATAACATGCCTGCGCCCAACAGAAGCAGAACAGAAGGTATGCGAGTTACCCGGTTAAGAACCGAAAACAGGTAAGACAATACAACCAGCCCGCAAACCAGCAATATCACTGTATAGGCACCTATCTGCTCCATATGAAGGTTATCGGCTCGTCGGCGTGTTCATACCGGCAAATAAGGCGTTGATCATACGCCGGCCAGGGTAGGCATGGGCACATACAACTCTCCTTGCAGGATGGCACGGGAGATCACAATACGCTGCACCTCGGAAGTGCCCTCGTAAATCTGGGTAATCTTGGCGTCGCGCATGAGGCGTTCCACATGATACTCTTTTACGTATCCATAGCCGCCGTGGACTTGTACGGCTTCCACGCTTTGGCGCATGGCCACTTCAGAAGCGAACAGTTTGGCCATAGACGCAGCCTGTGTGTAATCCATCCCTTGGTCTTTCATGATGGCCGAGCGGTACACCAGCAATCGGGCGGCCTCAATCTGCGTGGCCATGTCGGCCAGCTTAAAGGCGATGCCCTGGTGCTGGCTGATGGGTTTGCCGAAGGCGGCGCGCTCTTTGGAGTAGGCCACGGACAGTTCGTAGGCGCCGGCAGCAATGCCAAGCGCTTGGGCAGCGATGCCAATACGCCCTCCGGCGAGTGTCTTCATGGCAAATTTGAACCCGAACCCGTCCTCACCAATGCGGTTTTCCTTGGGCACCTTCACGTCGTTGTACATGATGGTGTGGGTATCGGAGGAGCGTATGCCAAGCTTGTCTTCTTTAGCGCCGATGACCACGCCAGGCCAGCTGGTCTCTACGATAAAAGCGTTGATGCCGCGGTGACCCAGTTCCTGATGGGTTTGGGCCATCACCAGGTGCACTTGCGACGTGCCGCCGTTGGTGATCCAGTTTTTGGTGCCGTTGATCACGTAATGGTCGCCCATGTCCACAGCGGTGGTGCGCTGGCTGGTGGCGTCGGAGCCTGCCTCGGGCTCGGAGAGGCAAAAGGAGCCGATCCACTCGCCGGAAGCCAGTTTGGGCAGGTATTTTTTCTTTTGTTCCTCGGTGCCGTAGGTTTCGATGCCCCAGCAGACCAGGGAGTTATTGACAGAGACAATAACCGAACAGGAGTTGTCCACCTTGCTGAGCTCCTCCATGGCGATGACATAGGAGAGCGAGTCCATGCCGCCGCCGCCGTATTCGGGTGAAACCATCATACCCAGGAAACCCAGTTCGGCCATTTTACGGACCTGTTCGCGTGGGTATTCCATTTTACTGTCGCGTTCGATCACCCCGGGCTTGAGTTCGTTTTGGGCAAAATCGCGCGCCGCCTGTTGAACGGCCAGGTGCTCTTCGGTCAGGTGAAACATGGTAAGACTAATTTGGTGTTTGAATTGGCAGGAAAAGGCTGTGGTGATTTGGCGCGGCGAAAATACGCTGTTCGCTTCAATCCACCACGTGCTTTTCAACAGCTTGTAATACCTCTTTGTTGTCGAACCCGGTACCGCGATGAACAAAAGCGATCACGCTGCAGTGGCGGTCGTCCCAGGCCGCCGGCAATACCACCTGGTAGGATTTCCGGATCAGGTCGCCGCCGGTGAGTGGTTCGGTGATCAGGTCGCCACTGGTGGAAGAAATCACATCGCGCAGGATGTGGCGGTGAACATAGTTCGGTTCTTTGTAACCGTTGATGTTTTGGGCATCCACAATGCTGTCCTGGGTGACGTACACGGTCAGGCGGTGCTCGCCGGTCAGGGTGTTGTCGGGTGCCAGGTCTATGTCGATGGTCAGCGTTCGGGCATCGGTGTTGTAGGTGGTTTCCATGAACAAACCGATGGTGGGTTGCTGCTGTATTTGTTCGTTGATCAGGGCATTCCAGTTGGTGGGACCGAGGAAAAGGGTGGTTTCGCCGGCTTTTTCCACGCGGTTGACGGCGGCGGAGGGCACCGCTTCGATGGCGCTGATGCCGGCAACGAGGGCGTCGGTTTCGGGCGTCGCAAAATCCTCCTTGCTGGTTGGCAGCAAATTGGAAAAAGCGCCGGTGAGGTGGGTATGAATGGCCACCAGCACCAGTTTGTCTTTTCCGAACGTTTCCTGGAGCCCCTGCAATTGTTTGGTGCCGTCGGGGCAGTTGGGGCAGTTCACGCCGGTGAGTTCTTCGACCAACACCACGCGGTCGCCCACCACCAGGTCCGGAATAACAACGGGTTTTTCTTCGCAGGCTGCAAGGCCCAGCAGCATCAGACTTGTGTAAAGGAGAATGTTTTTCATCGAACGCATTTAGAAGGATGTATTCAAATTGAGGCGGAAGCCGCTGAAGGTTGGTTCCAGACGGCAAATACCGCCGGCACAGTTGATGCCCTCCACCTGCTTGACGTAGGCAAACGACACGCGGGTTGCTTTCAGGGTGTACACCACGCCCAGGCTGGGGTAGTGGAGGCCGTCATAACGCGGATCGGCGTTGGTATCTTCACCTTTTTTGATCTTGTACATGTCCGACACGTAAAAGAGCCAGTGCGGCGCCAGCCCGACCTCGGCCAGTGCATTGATCCAGGAGCCGAATTCATCGTCGGTCAACAGGTATTGCGCTTCGAGGCGGAGCGACTTTTTCGGGGTAAATTTGTACAACCACTCGGCGTAGGGGGTGTAGGCGTCTACATAGTCCTGCTCGCCGGTGCCCACCCACGGAATGACGTCTTCGGGGTCTTCGGGGTCGGTTTTACCCTGATAGACAGACATATTGTAATGCAGGAACTGCATGCCCAGGAGCAATTGCCACTTCCGGTCTTTTTTATACGTAACCTCCGGTGCGATTTCCCGGTAGAGTTCATCGCCGTTCAGACGCTGAACATCGGATACATTGAGGCCAATCTCCCATTTTTTGGATGGTTTATACCGCAGATCGACCTGTACGCCCTGTTCGCCCAATTCCTGGGTGGCGGGTGCGAAACGGGCAGGCAGCCGGAACGTGTTCTGGCGGGCAATGGGCGGCAGAAAGTTGATCGGCCCCTGCACGGGGTTATTGGTCAGGAATGGGGTGTTGCGAAAGGAAAAATCATCGGTCCGTTTGGCCTCCACGGTCACGCCGATCTTGGGTGCTCCGTAAGACAGGCTGGTATAAATGGTGTAGCCCTCCCGATTCACCAGTTGGCCGGTTCCGCCGTCGGCGGTCGGCTCGAAGGGGTCGAACATCACGTCCTTCGTTTTGTACGCGCCTTCGATAAACCAGGTAAATGCGCCCATGGACAGGGTATTGTACAACGAAAAAGCATATGTATTGTATTGGGCGCCGATGCTGTCCTGCGGGGTGTAAGTAGCGATGGTATTGACGATGTCTTCCATCGTCTGGTCGCTGTACGTGCGGGCCACCACGCCAAACCCGGGGGCCAGGGTGATTTTGCCGGCGGTATCGGGCCGGATGAAGCCGTCTACGGCGCCGCCGCGAATCACCGCGCCGTAGGTGTCGAACTGCTGTTTCATGCGGCCGGTGAACCCCCTTACCCGCCAATTTTCATCGATGTTCCAGGCGGCTTTTACCCCGTACAGCGCGTTGTCGATCATCAGGGCGCGCTCTTCGTAAGCCCTGAAGATGATGCCCGAGCCGATCTGGTCGTACAGATAGCCGCCTTCCACGTCGAGGGGGCCGATGGATTTTTTGACAAACCAGCGGCCAATGCCTTCATCGCTGTAGGAACTGGTGGGGTTTAGCAGGTTGGAATTGTTGAACAGGTCGAAGCGCACGCCGACGTCGAAGCCCCAGTTGGAGTAGTTGAGGTTGAGCCAGCTTTCGGCGCCGAATTTCTGGTTGTCGTACTGGGGCGTGTTTGCCGCGCCGATGGCCGAATCCCGGATAAAAAAGTTGGCGTTGGTTTGCAGGTTACCGGTAATGCGGGCATTGTCGTTCGACTGTGCCTGGACGGCGGTGGCGGCCCCAACCAGCCAGCAGATAGTAAAGAGTTTTCGCATGTCGTTGAGCAAGTAGCAGAGTAGCAAAGGTAGCAAGAATACTTGACCAACCTTACCATCGGATGAGCGCAGAGGCCCAGGTGAAGCCGCTGCCGAAGGCCGCCAGGCACACCAGGTCGCCCTCCTTGATTTTACCGGCTTCCCAGGCTTCGCACCAGGCGATGGGAACGGAGGCGGCGGTGGTGTTTCCGTAGCGTTGGATGTTGTTCCACACCTGGTCGTCGCGCAAGCCCAGTTTCTTCTGCACAAACTGGCTGATGCGCAGGTTGGCCTGGTGGGGAATGAGCATGTCTATGTCGGTGGTTTTCAGGCCGGCTTCCTGCAGCGCTTCTTCGATGACCTCGGGAAATTTCTGGACGGCCATTTTGAACACAAACTGGCCGTCCATCTGGGGATAAAGCTGGCCGTTGTCCACCATATGCTGGGTGAGGAATATCTCTCCGGGCACTTCAGGGGCCGGATAGCCGAAATCCGCTGCCTCGCCCATTTTGTGGTGGTGGTAGCCGCCGTGGCTGCCCGGGTTTATAAAAGCCAGTTTTTCGGCGTAGGTACCGTCGGAGTGCAATTTGGTGGTCAGGATGCCCTTCCCCGCCTCATCGTGGGGCTGGAGGATGACGGCGCCGGCGCCATCCCCGAAGATGACCGAGACATTGCGTCCTCGGGTGGTGAAGTCCAATCCCATGGAGTGCATCTCTGATCCAACCACCAGCACGTTTTTATACACGCCGGTTTTCACAAACTGGTCTGCCACGCTGAGGGCATAAATAAAACCGCTGCACTGGTTTCGCACGTCCAGAGCCCCTGCTTCGCCGCGGGTGATGCCCAGTTCGCGCTGTAGCAGCACGCCGCATCCGGGAAAGTAGTAGTCCGGGCTCAAGGTGGCAAACACGATGAAATCGATCTCCTCCGGGGCGATACCCGCCCGTTCGCAAGCGGTGCGCGTGGCAAGGGCGGCCATGGTTGTCGGCGTTTCTTCGTGCTTTTTCCCGTAACGGCGTTCCTGGATGCCTGTGCGCTCCTGAATCCACTCGTCGCTGGTGTCCATATAGCGGGTCAGGTCGTCATTGGAGACCACTTTTTCGGGCACATAGAACCCCATACCCGCGATTTTGCTGCGCTTCATAGGTGTTGGCGATTGATTTAGGATGCGAAGATAGGAAAATTGTTGGCTGTTGGCTGTCGGTAGTCGGTTGTTGGCTGTCGGTTGTTGGCTGTCGGTAGTCGGCTATCGGTAGTCGGTAGTCGGTTGTTGGCTGTCGGTAGTTGGTAGTCGGTTGTCGGAAATAGGCAGCGAAGATAGGAAAGTTGGTGCAATGGCCGGCATTTCCGGCTTTGAACCAACGCATTGCCCCGTAAACAAGGAAAAAGTCCACATAAGCCCCAAAGGGGCGGCCCTCTTGTAGCCACGCAGGGAAGCATAGCGTCAAATGAGGGTATATCATAAGTGCCGTGGCATAATGCTTTTCAAAATTTTAATTGGAGGAGTGCCGGTTCATTAGACTTACGATACACCCTCCAAAGCAATAGCCGCAGGCACTTATGGCGCCTTTTTTTTGAATACCCCGTATATCATGCGCTTTCGCCACTCCACCCGGATGCCGCTGTTGACCAGCCAGACGCCAAAAATGGTGACGGCCATTCCCGCGATCGCTGTGGGACTCAGGCGCTCGTCCAAAAAAAGCCAGCCCATGGTAATGGCCACAACGGGGTTTATGTACGTGTACAAACTCGACACGGCAGCGCTCAGGTGCTGCAAGGCAAACATATACAGACTAAACGCCACCGCGGAGCCGATAAAGGCCAGGTAAAGCACGGCCACCCAACCTTCTGTGGTGTGGCGCACCGGTTGTACCGGGTCGAGGAGAAAGTGCAATGGAAGAGCAAACAATCCGCCAAACAGCACCTGCAAACCGGCATTCAGTACCGGCGACACACCAGGGGCGTTGTACCGTTTGGCCATGACCGTGCCCAGCGACCACGTGAAACAGGAGCCGAAAGCCGCAACGATCCCCCATCGGTACCGGGGATCAAGAAAGTCCTGCCAGCCATCGTGAAAAACCACACCCAGGCCCAGAAAGCCGATCAGCACGCCGGCGACGACCCGCAAGGATACCGGTTCCCCGCCGCGCCACAGGATGTTGATCAACACCACGACCACCGGCGTAAGCGACCCGATCACCGACGAAAGTCCAGACGACACGTACTGCATCCCCCAGGTAATTAAACCATTGCCCCCGGTGATGGTGAGCAGTCCCATAAACATCTGCCTGCCTGTATACGCCCATCCGGGCACCTGAAACCGCCCCATAGCCCATGCCAGGGCGAGCAATACCAGCCCGCCCAGTATCTGGCGGAGCCCAACCAACAAAAAGGGCGGAAAATCGCGTATGGCCAGTTTGATCCCCGTATAAGTGGTGCCCCAGATGATGCAAATGGCGCCAAGCGACAGGTAAGCGAGGGTGCGGGGAGAGATAGCGGTCATTGGATGTGTTGAATGGTGGTCTTCTGCGACATTTTATGCCGGCATGTTTTGGGGGTCTTACGCCTGCACGTTGTGTTCCATCAGGAAGTCGTCCATCACATAATTCGGCCCAAAGGGTTGGTCGAGCCATTCCCGAATGACAAAGCCGTTCTTGAAGTAGAAATTCACGCTTTTGAAGTTCCGCCGGTTTACGTACAAACGAATCGTGCGCGCACCGGGCATGCGAGCCAGCAGTTGGCGAAAAGCATCGGTACCGACGCCCCTGCCGCGCTGGTCAATGTAAAACTTGTGGATGAAGAAGCGGCCGTCCCCCTGGTTTTCAACGGCGACGAACCCCAGTGCCTGTTGCTTGTCTTCGGTGTCCGAAGGAATAATCAACCAATAGGTAAAGGCCGACGAACGGATTTGCTCCAGGAGTTTTTCCGCCCCATACATCCATTCGAGCATGTACTCGATCTGGTCCATGGAGATGATGGCGGGGTAATGCTCCCGCCAGATGCGCTCAGCCAGGCTCCGGATCAGGGGAACATCCTCAGGGATTGCTTTAACCAACCCAACCGGCATGGCTGCAAATTATTGGTTTTCCGTTTTTTCATTGAGCAAACGCAACACCTCTTCCGTGATGTCGAGGCTGTCGTTGGCCAGCAGCACCTGTCCGCCACGGGAATAGGACAGGATATAATCGTACCCAATCTGGTCCTGCAGCGTTTTCAGCTTGGCTTCCACGTTGGCGTACAGTTCTTCCAGCGCCTTTTTCTGCTCTTCGGCCAGCTCCTTGCCCAGGCGCTGCTCCTCTTCCGCGAGCTTTTTCTGGCGTTGCATGAGGCCGTTGTACTCTTTTTCCAGTTCGGCGGGCGGCACCGTGCCGCTTTGCGCTTTCTGTTCAAAGGCCTGCATGTCGCGAATCAGCGACTCCTGTTTGCTGCGCAGGCTGTTTTCGGCGTTTTTTACCCGGTTTTCGATCGCCTCTTTTTGCTGTTTGATCCACTCGTAACGCGCGTCCAGGGTGTCGGCGTTCACGTATGCGATCTTCGCCCCCCGTTCCAGCCCTTCAGGAGGGCGAATGACTTCCTGCGGCGTGGTTTTTGGAGAAAAGTGCAAATAATACTGGTGGGCTACACCCAAAAGGGCGATGATGCTGAGTACGAGGGGGAGTTGTTTCATGTTATCTGACGTCGGTAACCGTTCATCCGGGGTAAATAAAGGGCAAAAGTACGTTTCTGGTCGTACAAATCCTGAACAAATAAGTTTTTGGTCTCCGCGATCCTTTGTGCTACTCTGTGCTACCTCTGTGATACCTCTGTGCCCCTCTGTGGTTCATTTTTTAAATAAACCGCAGAGGAGCACAGAGGTCTCGCAGAGGAGCACAGAGATCTCGCAGAGGAGCACAGAGAGGCGGGCGCAAACCAGACTTACTCACTTACTGCGGATTTTTCGCCGGATGTTGCACATGCTCCCACCGCACCCCAATCAGGGCCTCCAGATCGTACTGGGCCAGGCGAACCTCAATATCGCTTTTTTGGCGCATTTCCTGGGCTTGGAAATAAGCACCCGAAGCGGCGCTGTAATCCTGAAAAGTCAGCTCGTCTTTTTCATACAACTGCTTTACCAGCAAGTAGTTGTTGTAGGCGTCTTTCTCAAAGATCGCCCGGAAGGAAAGTGATTCGTTGGCTGCTTTGAAGCGTTCATAGGCGAGCAGGGTTTCGCGCCGGGTGGTCAGCATCCTTTCGTCGATGGCCATACGGGCAACCATTTCGCGCTCACGGGAAATCTTGTTTTTGGTGGGCTGGGTGAAAATGTTATACGGACTGATGCCGAGGGCGAAGTTCCAGCGGGGGAAGAAACTGTTGGCTTCGGTAAGGGGCTGTCCGAACGACTCAATGTTGGCCTCGTTGACGTTGATCGAAAGTCCAATGTCGCGCATCCACTCCTTGCGCGTATTGGCGGATTGTAATTGCACGATTTTAGATTCCCGCTGCGCAACGGCATTCTCCGGATTATTCATCCAGGCGAGCTGAACCAGGTATTCCCGGAAATCAATGGCGATGGTATCGAGCGGTACAATAACCGAGTCGAAGTTGATGCGTTGGGCGATGCCCATTGCCGGGGTCAGTAAGACGAACAAAAACACTGGAAAAATACGCATGGCGGATTCAGTTTTTGGTATTAGGTAATGGATTGTTGGACGCCGGCGCAGCAAATGCCGGATCGAAGTTTTTCAGGGTGACCAGCATGGCCAGGAAGATGTTGTAAATGGTATTGATGGGCTGCTGAAGGATAGCCTCCTGGGAGTAGCAGGCAACCGCCAGCATGTAACACGCGGTGGCGATGGCCGCATAGGTGGCCTTTATCCAGGGATCCCTGCATCGATGATAGTAGTAAATGCCCGTTCGAATGGCCACAAAGTGCATCAGGGTGTACAGAATGAGCCCTATCCAGCCCAGCTCTACAGCCATGCGCACAAAACTGGAGTCGTGGTTGAACGTAGACAACCAACTGCCGGGCGCAAAACGCCCTCCCCACGCCCCGCAACTGCCCAGCCCTGCGCCTATCGGGTGGCTTCGAATAAAGGGCTGGATGCGCGCCTGGTTTTTCAGCCGCACCTGCATCGAGTCGTCTTCCGGCTTGAACGCCGACTGGAGCCGGTAAATGACCCCGTTCGTGGTCGATTTAACCATCAGCACCCCGCCCAGCATCAGCATGATCCCGCCGGCAATAAGCACCTTGCGGTTCAGGGTAAGCAACATGTAAAACAACAACCCGAGGGGTATGATCACCACCGACGTGCGGGTGCCGGAAAAGCTCATGCCCATGATGGCCGTGACGATCATCACCAGAAAAAGTCCTTTGGCCAGCCAACTCCGCGTCGCAGCCATCAAAATACCGCACATGACGGCAAAGAAGGCCATTAAGTTGCCGAAGGTGGTCGGGTCGTAACACAATGACGGTACCCGAACCAAATTCCACTGGATGTAAAGTTGCGCCCGGTTCGAATCGCTCATGATCCAGGCCATTTCACCGGGCGTGAGCCCCCAGTAGTGCTGCTTGACACCGTATGCAGCACAAACAAAGCAAATGGCAAAAATGAAATAGAGCAGGTAGTACAAAGCCTGCTTGTTGTTGCGCAAGGCGTAGGCGCCGATGAAAAAAACCAGCAGCTGAAGTGCCACCGTACGCACCGTGAACAACCAGGAAAGCCTCGACAGCGCCTCGGGATTCAGCACCATCAAACCATTGTAAAACAGCCAGATCAGAATCATATAGCTCAGGCTGTTCTGCATAAAACGGCCGTCGCGCTCCCTGAACTGGCCCAGCAGCAGGCTGACCAGCCCCACGAGAATCAGCCCGTCGTTCAACAAGCCCAGGGGTGCGTTGACGTAACGGAGCAAAAACGTGACCATAATGGCCGAGGTCAGCATCAGTCCCAGGTTGATCGCCGGATTGAACAGGGCGAACAACACCAGCGGTAACCCGATGGACAGGGCCACCACGACAAAGCCGACGCCCAGATGGGACACCGAAAAAAGCCAGGCAAGGGGCAAAACACACAAGAGCAGGAGTGCCAAACCCAGCGGGCTGGCCAGGCGTCGGTCTACCACTTGCTGCCACAGGTACTCCTTCAGGGTGCGTCCTGAAGGCGAAAGGATGTATTGGTCTTTTGTCATCGTTTAAAAATACAGTACTTTTAGAAAAATGGCCAGCAGCGTCAACACCACCAGGGCGGTGACGGCAATCTCCGAGAATTGTTCAATTGGGGTTATGGGGACTTTCGGTTCGCTCATGGTGCTGTTGGTTGAGTAAAGGTGTGGTACTTACGCCGGTTGCGGCTCCGCCGGGGCTTTCGCGGCATATCGCTCCGCAATTGCCCACAGCTGGGCAATGCGCGCCGTCCAGGTGTTCGATTCAGCAACCCGCACCCGGGCAATTTCCCGCTCCGGGTTGTGCTCGGCGATGGCCCGGTCAATATTCCGGATAAATGCCTCGGGAGTCTCCGACAGGTAAATCACGTCGCCAAACCCGCGGATGTCGTCGGAAAAGCTGGTAGATACCACCGGCTTTCCGGCAGCCAGGTATTCGTTGATCTTCAGCGGGTAAATACTCCTGGTGAGGGTGTTGAGCAGAAAAGGAATGAGGGCCACGTCCATGTGCTGGAGCAACGGCGGCAACTCATCAAGACGACGGGGCCCTGCAAACACCACGTTCGGCATCCGGTCCAGACCCAACGCTTGCGGCTCCGGCGAATTCACCGGTCCGACCAGCAACAGGGTTTTGTCGGGATGGGCCT
The DNA here is from genome assembly GCA_033764075.1 of Saprospiraceae bacterium. GTDB lineage: Bacteria > Bacteroidota > Bacteroidia > Chitinophagales > Saprospiraceae > M3007. The sequence continues at coordinate 24,553 of JANRJH010000017.1, forward strand.
GCGCGACTGCTTTTATGAGCGGATAGTCGACCCGCAACTCGTCCATGTTGCCGATAAACCCGATGACCGCACCCGTACGGCCTGCCAGTTCGGGCGGGCGGGGAAACTGTTCGGTGCGGACGCGGGAAAATACCGATATGTCGACCGCGTTGAAAAACGTCTCGATGTTTCGGGCATAAGGCTGAAGCAGTTTTTTCAGGTTCGTTGAGGTCACAAACGTCAGATCGGCTTCCGCTGCCGCCGCTTGTTCGAGCCGAACGCCATGCCTGGCGGTGTAAGGGTTCTGGCTGATGTCGTCGATGCAGTGGTAAATGCCGAGACGAGCACCAAAGGAAGCCGGCAGACTGCCTACAAAAAACGGATCATAACAATTGATGTAAATGAAATCCCGCACATGGTAGGCCTGCAAGGCAAACCGGATGGCCTGGAGCACCCGCCGGTCGTTTTGTTTTTTGAAAAAATTATACACCTTGCCCGTTGGCATCCAGTTGATGGGCAGGGTCATGCGGGGCTGGAACACCGTCAGGTTGTGCTGCAAATGTTCAACATGAACCTGTCCTTTCATCATCGCCGGCAGACGTTGACGCAAAGCCGGGTCGCCTGCGCGCCAGCCCGAAACAACATCCTTGTAGGAATACGGATGGTTGACGTAAAATACGCGATGGTGCCTGGCCAGTTCCTTGGCCATGCTTAGCGAAACGGAAGAATATACGTTATCGCTCCGAAAAAGCGTAAAAAAGACGATATCGGTACGGTGATGCATGGGTGATCATTTTAAGAGATGCGCATTGACAGCCGATGCCAGGCAATCTGGAACGCCAAACGGTAAAAGTGGGGTAAATACACAAATGCCCGCCACCACCGTACCCCAAAATCCCTGAAGAGCAGGTACTGCATGAGCAGGAAGGTGATGAAGTACCCCGTGAGGGTGGCCAGGGCAGCACCCATCATGCCAAACTGCGGCACAAACAAATAGCTGAGACAGAGGTTAACGATCGCAGTCAACAGGGTTACCCCGAAATTCAGGGCCGGCCGGCCGGTAGAATCCAGGATCGTGCCGAACTGGACGGCAAACGGCATGAACAGCCCGAAGAAAACCGTCAGTCGCAGTACCCCGGCCGACTCTATATACGCAGGCCCGGCAAAAAGAACCATGATCGGTTTGGCAAAGACAAAAACCAGAATCAATAACGGTACAATGATGGCCAGGATAACCGATACGCTGCGCACGTACAACTCCCCCACCCCGTCGGCGCCATTCTTTTCCATCTGCTCGGCACTTTTGGGGAAAACCACCGCAGCGATGCTAAACGAAGGCGCTTCCACCAATTGCGTAATTTTTCCGGCCGCATCGTACACCGCAAACGCCGCCGGACCCAACAAATGACCCAGCGACAACTTGTCGATGTTTTTGGCCAGCATGGTGCTCAGGTTGGTACCCAGCACGTATTTGCCGTACCGGAGCAAATCCCCCACGTGCTTCCAGTTGACAGACAGCGTATGGCGAAGGTAGGCAGAGGTGTACAGCCAACTGGCGGCACATCCTATGGATACGCCCACGAGCTTCGCTACGACCAGGTGGTCAAGCCGAATGGCCATGCCGGTAAACACACAAAGCGACGCCCAGACGAATTTGGCGCCGCGAAAGAAAAATGTTCCCCAGAATATCCCCCTGAACTCGAAATTGGCCTGCTGAACAAAGTTGAAGTGGTAAAAAAACGCCATGATAAATACAATGACGTAGTACAATGGAAGCATCTCCGCCAGCTTGGGTGCATGCCACGTATCGATGATCCATTGCTCGCCCAGCCACAACAACAACACAGACACCAGGCTGTACGCCAGATTGAGCACCAGCGCTGCCGTCGTGAAAGAAGCGTATTCCTGCGGGTTGTCGCGACTGGTGGACAAAAAACGCACCAGCCCGTTCTGAATCAGCCCCGAACGCCCGATCTCCACAAAATAGGTGATCAGTAAAAACAGGGTGAACGTGGCAAAATCTTCCTTGCTGAGCACCCGAAGCAAAATAACGGCGGTACCGAAAGCAAATAACAGCCCTACCGCGCGCTCCAACAGGGTATAGAAGCCCGAACGTACCCAATAGCGGCGTTCCTCTGAATGGGCTTGTTTTTCAATCTGGCTGTTGACGGAGGACATGAATCAGGCAATATTGCGGGGGTCAACCTGGTTGAGAACGGAGCCGATCAGTTTATTATCCAGGGTCTTCAGATACGCAATGGTCTCGTAGGTACTCCGCGAGAATGCCTTCCGGGAGTCGAACACCGCAATAACCTGATGGGCATAAGGCAGCATCTCACGCGCGTCGGCGTAATCATTCATGCCCGAAGCCTCGATGAAAATGTAGTCGTAGTGCGCTCTTGCCGCGTCCAGGAACGATGCGATATCCGCTTCAGCCAACACCTCGCTGGGCGACTGCGTTGTCGGGTGGTGGCCCAGCACATCAAGCAGTCCGCTTGCGTTGCCGTAAGTCTTGGGCACGAAAACCTGATCCAATCGGTGCGTTTTCAACAGTCCGTTGATCATTTCACTGTGCTCGGAGGGCATGTCGGTCAGTACTGACGGCATCGGGGATTTAAAGTTGGTATCCAGGATCAGCACGCGCTGGTGGTTGGCCGTTATGGCGTAGGCCAGTGAGGTGATGATAAACGTTTTGCCGTCTCCTTCGTGTGGACTTACGAACAGGAAAGCGCTTTTTTCATAGGGCTTGATGGCGTTGCGCAGCTTGCGCACGTGCTCTTGCCAGGTGGCCAGATTTTTCGATTTTGTTTTGCCGTGAAAAGCGTTGCGCACGTCGAAGCCGGCATCGGTCACGCGGGCCACCGAACTCAGGATGTGCATATTTCCGGTCTTTTGCAGGAAGACATCCGGGGTTCGGATGCTGCGGTCCATAAATGCCAGCAGCACGATGCCCATGGTGGAGATGATGGCCCCTACTACGCCCGCCAGCGCGCTGATCAGGGCGCGGTTTTTGGGCTCAGGAAAGCCGAGGTTCTGGGCTGTTTCGACGAGCACCAGCGGGCTTTCGGCATTTTCCAGGTCGAGCTTGGCCTTGATCATTTCTTCGTTCAGCCCGGCAAACTCACCTTCTGCCCGTTTCTGTTGCTCCTCGAAACTGGTGGCCACGGCGTCGTTGAGCACGAAACCACCCAACTTGCTGCGCATGTCGACGATTTCCTGATCGAGGCGGCTGATCTGGCTTTCGGCCTGTACCTTCCGCAGGTCGGTGTTGATCTTGTCGCGGTACAGGTCATCCATCAGCGCCTCGCGCGTTACCGGCTTGCTGCTGCCAATGCTGCGCGCGTTGGCGTTCAACATGTTGTCCATGTCCTTGCGGGTTTTCTCCAGCTCGCTCCGCACCTCCGCGTTGCCGCCCTTGGCCTCTGCGTCCAGGCGGCTCAGCTCGTTGATGCGCCGGTCCAGACGCTCGGCTTCGACCTTCTGACTGATACGGGCCACCGACTCTTTGTCGGTCGAATTCGACAACTCCGCGAGGTACTGATCCAGGCGCATAATCGTTCCCTGGGCGCTTTGTTTTTCCGCATCCAGTTCTCTTTTCCGATCCTCCAGACTCGTCAGCGTTCCAATGACCGCCTGGCTCTGTGTGCCCAGCGAAGGCAACCCCTGTTTGTACAGGTAATCAAATTTCTGCTGTTGGATGGAGTCAATCTCTTTACGCTTATCAGTGGCCAAACGGTTGTAAAACTCGTAGTTCTGCCGACGCTCCTTCAGGTAAAGGTTCCGGTAGTACCGGATGAACACATCCGCGTAGGTGTTGGCCATGAAAGCCGACAACGCCGGGGACTCCGTCCGGGAGGTCAGCACCAGATAATCGGTCTGACCTTTGCGCTGCAGGGTGTTTTGCCGCAACAAGGCGTCGTGATCGTAGCCGTAAGCGATGGCCACCTTGGTGAGCAGCACGTTCAGGTCGGTATTGAAAGAAAGCTCGGTAATACTGTCCAGATTGACCTTTTTCAGTTCTTCCAGCAACTGGCGCCCCTCGGTATCGTTGAAATCCGACAGCGACCGGTTGGGCTGACGCATAGCCACTCCGATGTTCTCGTACTGGGCTTCCAGGTCGTGACGCGTCAGGGCGATTTGTACCAGCTTGAGCGTCGAACGCGATACAGCAAAGTCGGTCAGGTTCGAAAAGGCATTGTTGATCATGTACTCCTGTACAAAACCTTCGCTCTTTTCGGTAGAGATGCCCTTATAATTGATGATGCCGGTGGCCAGGATGGCCTGAGACTGGTAGGTATCGGGCTGGCGTCCAACTAGCCAATAGGCCAACAGGGCAGCCAACAAAGCCACCGCGCCGATGAGCCAAAGGCGCTGGATCAGCATGCTCAACAAATAACGGATGTTCATAATGGTTATCGCAAGTTTTAATCGGAATTGGGATCCGAATGACAAAAGGAGAGTCGTGGCACAAAGGTAAAACATCCGGCGGGGGCGTCGCAAGTACGGCGCCCCCTGCCGAACTGTTTCCTTTGTGTAAGTATTGTTTCGATTATTCGGAGTGCGGAAGGCACTTCGTGAAAAACTTGAGGCATCGAAACCTTATACCTTTGAAACGGTAATTTCGGCGAGCCTGCGGTTTATTGCTAGAACAAAAGTAGTGCCGAAATATTCCAAATGGGGTAGACCCCGCCAAAGGTTTATCTTTTTTTTAGTGTTCGAACACACAGCTGCCGGGGCGCGCAAATCTGAAAAAGATCGATTTATGCCGTCGGTATTGACCCTTCATCTCCTGCTTTTGGTGGCCTGCTCCAAGAGCCAGGCCCGGTCGGTGAGCGGTTGCGTATGTTGGATGGACTCGATCATTCCGTGTGTCTTGCCGGGTATGGCCCGTACCAACTGCCACAATAAACGACAAAAGTTCAGATAAGTCTGCTTCAACTCGCCTGAAATCTCCTTATTCCGTTTAAGAAATACCGTAAATGCGGCCAACAGCGAAAGCAGCGCCTCCTCCTCACCCGTTTCCGCATAAATTTTGGCCAGCAAAACCCGCGCGCCAAGGTAGTAATTCAGGTCGGTCATCTCCACCTTCAACAATTCCATCTGGGCTTCCCGGAGCCGGTTAGTGTAAAAATACAACTCCGCCAAATTGAAGTGAAGTACGTGCTCGCGGTGCTCGTCGGGCAGAAGGTGGCTGTTTTGGTCCATGAATTCCCGAAGCCAGTCGAAGCGCCGGAGTCGCAACGCCAGTTTGACCACATTGGTGAAGGTCCAGGGCGACAACCGGCCTTTGTCCAGCAACACTCCGCTCCGGATACCCGCTGCGTACAGGCTGAGCGCCTCCTCCGTATAGCGGTCTGTGCCTTGTCGAATCTTGCGCGCACAGTAGTTGATGGCCAACTGGTACACGGCCTGACGGTCGTCGGGAGGGTAAGGGTGCGTTGGGTGTAACAGCGCAGACCGCAGCGCCCTGTACCGGTTCTCATCCTCCTCGTCCTGCTGCATCTGCAGGGCAAGGTGGTAAAGCCGGATCAGGGGTTCGCCGAAAAAATCCTGCTCCTCCAGGTGTTGCAACCACGCTGTGCCAATGCCTGCCTGAAATGCCCCCTGCAAAATATGCTGCCGCTCCAGCATGGCGCAGGCGTAGCGCAGTTTTTCAAGAAAATAAAACCGGTCGAGGTATTCGGACGCCTGTTGCAGGGTTTCATCGTGCTGCCGCAGCCGCTTTTGTGCGAAAAATCGATGCTGCTGGTCGTACAGGCGGTACGTATCGAGGAAAAAAAATGCATCCCGAAAGGGCGCTTCCTGCATGGCCTCTTCCGCCTGCCGCAAGGCGTGCCGGTAGGCCTTGTCCACACCGTGACTCGCCAGTGCCGACAACCGGTGGTTCAGCCGCTCCCGCAACTGCCCGCGCAGGCGAACATCCACCCAGAAATCCTCAATCAGGGCGCAAGCCGAACTCAGCAGGTAACGCCAGCTTTTGTCGTCGAAGGGCTCCCCGGGGAAAAGCGTTTCGTACACTTCCGCCTTGCCGGGAAGCGGCGCTTCGAAAAGGGGCCAGTGCGCCAATAGCAGTTCCAGCAACGGCGCCACCGCAGGCTGCCGGTTCACATACGGCGACGCGGCGAACCGCCGCAAACCCGGCAACTCCTCCGCCCGGCACGCCCGCAACAATTGTATTACCTTTTGGTCAGCGTCCATTTTGACTCTTTTTTCCCGCCAGAATCGCTTTCTTTCGGCTAAAACTGCGCATGATCAATGTTTATGTTTCGACAAAATTACCGTACAAATTAATAAAAAAATTAAATTATTCTCAAATACCGCAATAAAAGCGTTATTTTGCTGCTTTTTTATCAAAAAAATATTTTCGAAAAAACAACAACCATTTGACAAACGATGAAAAATGTATTTTCTGCAAGACCGTATTCCACCCACCTTTGTTGCATCAAACCGACACAAGCCTTGAAACAAAAAAATCGGCTCCCTTTCTGGTTTCCCCTGTGGCTGGCGCTCCTCGGCGCCACGCCTGCCACACACGCGCAGCAACTCTGGCCGGGCGACGTGAACAACAACGGCATCGTGAACGCCGTTGACCTGCTGTGGCTGGGCCTCGCCTACAACGCCGAAGGCCCGGAGCGACCCAACGCCACCACCCTCTGGCAGGCCCAACCGCTGGGGGCGCCCTGGGCGCAGAATTTTCCGGGCGGGCTGAACTACGCCTACGCAGATTGCGACGGCGACGGCGAGGTGGACGACGATGACCTAAACGACGCCATAGATTCCAATTTTCGGCTCACCCATGGCACAGTTCAACCCGACGGCTACGCCAACGCTACCCCCGGCAGCAACAACCCGCGGCTGAGGTTCACCCCGTCTACCCTGAATGCCGTTCCGGGACAGGTCATCACCGTAGAAGTAGACCTGGGCGATGCCGGCCAACCCGTGCCCTCCTTCTACGGCATCGCCTTCACCACCGCCTACAGCGCCGAACTGGTGGACAACGGCGGGCAAGCCATCACTTTCGACGACGACGATGACTGGATGGCCCCCGAACCCGACGAACCCTTCGAACACCTGTTCAAACGCGACATACCCGCCGGCGAAACCGAAATTGGACTCGTGCGCACCAACCAGATTCCGGTATCCAACGGGTTCGGGCACATCGGTTCCTTTTCCATTATTATTGAAGACATCATTGTCGGACTGACCATCGATACCTTCATCCTGCAAATCGACAGCGTCAGGCTCATCGACCACACCAATGCCGTTTACCCGGTGGTGCCCGACACCGTAATGGTTATCGTCAGCAACCCCATGTCCACCCAAAACGGCGAAATACAGACCACACCGGTCCACCTGTACCCCAGCCCGGCCCGTGCAGGCCAAACCACCTGGGTCAGTACCCGCCAGGGCTGGACGCCCGTGGGCATCACCGACGCGCTTGGGCGAGCGGCTTCAGCCACCATCCAAAGGCAATCCGACTCCCGCTGGGGCATCCACTGGCCCGCCAATATGCCGGCCGGCTGGTACGCCCTGCAATGCGCCGGTCCAAACGGCGCCCTTGTCACACAAACCATCATCCTTCACTAATCAATACCATCATCCATCATGAATGCACTCCGTTTGATTGTCCTGGCAGGGGCCCTCGCCCTCGCATCCGCCTGCTCCAAAGGCGACGACACCAGCGCCCTCTCCATCGCGCCACCCCAGCTGCCCGCGGGCATCCCTTCCTTTGCCCCCTGCGACGACGGAACTGAACTGCCCACCAGCCAGACACCCGCAGCCATTGCCGACTCCATCAACAACCTGTTCCCCGGCTGGAAAATCGACAAACTGATCCAGTACAATCAGAATGGACAGATTTTCTACGGCCTCGAAATCGAAAAAGGCGTCGACGAAATCGATGTCCTCTTCACCGATGCCGGACAACTGGTCAGCTACGGACCCGACAATGATGACGACGACCAGCCAATTTCCCTCGGCGCCCTGCCCGCCGACGTCGTGGCCTACATCGCCAATAATTACCCGGGCTTTGTGCTCGACGACGCAGAAATCGAAATCGAATACGGACAGTCTTTCTACGAAGTGGAAATCAAGGGCCCTGCCGCAAACGACGACCTCAAACTCTACTTCGACGGCAACAATACCCTGGTTTGCGAAGAAAAGAAATCCGATGACGACGATGACGACGACGATGATTCCGGCTCCCACGACGATGACGATGACTCCGGCTCCCACGACGATGACGATGACTCCGGCTCCAACGATGACGACGACGACAACGGCGGCTCCAACGACGATGACGACGATAACGGCGGCTCCAACGATGACGACGACGATAATGGCGGAGGAACCGGCGGAGGAAATGACGATGACGATGATGACGACGATGACGACGATGATGACGATGATGACGATGACGACGACGATGACGACGACGACGATGACGACGACGACGACGACAATTAATAAAGACGGCGCCCGGCGCAATGGGCGCTTAATACCATAATCATCCCACGCACACCCTCCTGCTGTACGAAGCAGGAGGGATTTTTTATTCTACCCTGATCACAAATTGCGGGGAAAGGAATAAACAGACAGCCAGACGCCATGATCCCGGAAAGTCACTTCCCTTGCAATGGGGTGTCGTCTTTGATTCTTCACCAAAATGATCATATTTATGAAAAAAGGAGCGCAATTCCTTCAAATGTTCCCCGTTCTGCTGCTGGCTGTTTTGGCCACGCCCCTGTTCGCCCAAACCGACGCCCTCACCGGCACGGACAGAGAACTCCGGGCACTGGCGCAAGCCTGGCAGGATGCCTACAACCGCGGCGATGTGCAAACCCTGGGTAGCATGTACGCCGATAACGTGGCCATGGTGAATCCTGCGGACGGCAGCCTCACCACTCTAAAAAAAGAAGACATCGTGGCCGGTTTTGAGAAAGACTTCAGCGAGCTCGACTCGAAGATCGAGATCCTGGTCGACCAGGTGGCGACCCAACGCGACGGCACGGCGATCGTATCCGGCAGTTTCACCCAGGTGGATGTGAACAAGAAAACCGGCGCCAAGCAAACGGTCAGCGCCACATACAGCCACGTCTGCGCGCAAGACGCCGGAAAATGGAAGCTGGTAAAAATGCAGGTCACACCCAGGTAAGCGGCGTGACCTATTGACCCGAGGGGGTGGTTGCCAACGACCGTCCCCTCGGCATTTTAGTGCCTGGAAAAATTTTGCACCGGCCATGCGCCGGCCCCCCTCAGGGCAAGTCCAATCGCGCCACAGCGGATTGGTCTCCCAGTCCACCTTTTTCATTCAGGCCGGTCAGCAACAGGAGCCCGGGCCGTTTTCCCGGTTCCAGGCTGCCCAGCGTATCGTCGAAACCCAGCGCCTGGGCCCCGTGCAGGGTAGCCCACCGCAACAGGGTTTCGAAGGGCACGTAGCTTTGGTAGCGGCCGATGGTTTTCATTTCTTCGAGCACGCTGAGTTGCCAGTTGGACGTGAGGCTGTCCGTACCGATGCATACCCGCGCACCGGCGTCGAGAAAGAGCTGGTAATTGGGCAGGCGATTTTCGATGTACAGGTTGGCATTCGGGCAGGTAGCCCAGTAGGTATGGGGGCTCCAGGCGTGCGCCGCCGCCAGATCGTCGGCCGTGCTGAGTGTGTTGTGCACGAACAGGGTGCGTTGCCCGGGATCCAGGTTTTCGAGCGCGTAGTGGACCGACGTTTTTCCGGTGGCCCTGAAGGCTTCGAGCGATATGCCGAAGCGGCTGTAAAAGGAAGTAAACGCGCCGGCGCCGTGCAGGAAAAGTTCGTTTTCGGGCGGCGTCTCCTGGTTGTGGATGCTGATGGTGTGGCGGGTATCGCCGTTAAAATGACGGATTTTGGCAAACAGTGACCGACTCACCGTGTAGGGCGCATGGGGCGCCATGGCCTTGGCCCCGTTGGGGGGCGTAACCAACTGTTCGTACACGGCATGCCAGTCGCTAAACGCCTTTTCAGCACCGCTTTCCTGCAAAAAATCGAACAGTTCAATAAAGGTGTAGTAGCGCAGTCGCCCTGCGGATTTCACCGGGAAGGTGTCCACAGCGTTGGAAATGTCGCCAACGGCCACAATGCCGCCCTTGAGCATGTCCTGTTCAGCGACCCGGATGGCCTCGGCGATGACCTCCGGCGCCGCTTCCCGTTGGGTGACCACACCGGTAATAAACGGAATGAGCCCTGTGCCGGTGTGCACCTTGCCCAGCATGTGCGACAGCTCGAGGTGGCAGTGCGCATTGACAAAACCGGGTATCAGGGCGCCCGGGTGCACTTCCAGGGAGGCCGGGTCGTGCCGGTCGCGCGGGTCTACGGCAAGCACTGCGCCGGAAGCGTCCAGCACAACAACCCCTTCGGCGATGGGCGGGGCGGAAACGGGGTATACGACGTCGGCGCTGATTTTTCTGATCTGACTCATGCGGATGGATACGATGCTGTTTGCAGGCCCAAAAGTAGCAAACGATTCGGCATCCGTCACACCAACCCCTCGCGCACCAGGTCGTGCAGGTGCACAACCCCTTCGGCAAAAGAACTTAATGATAAATTAACCTTTGACGTTTGGTAGTTTTTGTAAATTTGTATTCATACTTTTCCATTCTAATCTTCCTTTTGAAATTCTCATCTCTACATATCACCGATTTATGGAAACAAACTTTTCCAAGTGGGGGGGGGGGCAGCTCTTGCCCAACGCCCATCCCTGTCCGCGTTTCTCCTGTTTTTGCTCTGCTCGTTTGAGCTATCCGGCCAAATTACATCCTGTGGGCCGGGTGAACGAGCGTTGGACTGTGGCCAACTGAGGGTCGAAATCAGGGCCAATTGTCCGGACTGCATCCCGGGTACGAATTGCCACCAACAATTATTCGATGTTTTTTTAGTGGCAAACAATCCTCCGGCAACTTCATTCGAGTTGTGTTACACGGATTTAGTCGTTACGGTAGACCTGTCCGCCATCAACCCGTACGGTCTTCCCATGCGCTCGGATATTTCCAGAGACAAGTCGATTTTATGCAGCACCGGGTTTGGTTTTGAGTCGATTTTGGCGTTTAACGATGCTGAAAAGAAGGCAGTGCTGAGTACGGTGGGCACAGGACTTCATCCAATCGTTTTTTTTAATACGATTCCTGTTGGTGTCAATAATTGCCTGGGCTTAGCCAACCCCAGTTGCAAACTGTTTACGATTGTTGTTGACGCCTTTCCGGGAGAAGAAATTTTGGCGAATTGTGGCGCCTTTTTGTACACCAGACCTGAAACGGGCAGTGCAGACCTCAATTTTGATGGCTTGCTCACCTGCGATGAAGATGGGAACACCCCGGATGAAGATCCAGGTACCAACTTATCCACCAGCTTTGCGGGTTGTATGGGCGCCTCTGCTACACTGACCAACATCGGTACGCCTGCAACAACCACCAAGGTACGCCTGGGAGAGGTTGAACAGTTTCCGGATCATGGCCTTATCCCGGTGACCATTAACACTATCCTGTCAACCATAGACTTTCTCGAGATGGCCATAACGCTGGATGCCGGCGCGCAAATGATCATGCCGGAAGTGTTGCCCGGCGATTATGTGCCGACTGCCGTTGAGGGGCCTTTTGCGATACCCAACCCTTCCAACCCCGATGTGGATAACTACCTCATCATCGTCCGGTTCGAACAACTGACCTTACAACCCAATGCAGATGTATTATTCAGGATCAGGGTCAATGAACCGGAGTATGTTTCCGGAGGAGGCCTGGTATGCCCCTCCTGGGCATTCAGCCGTTTTCGGTTGGGCGCCAATAGTTGCTTCGAACCGGAGCAAAATACCAGCGGAGAGTGCGTCGATTTCGGCCCGGCTTTGCCGGTTTGTGCCGATAACTTCAGAATAAACGTATACGGCGTGCCGCAAACGCTGCCGCAAGGCGATTGCAAGCTGGAGGTGCTCATCGGATTTGACTGGGATGATCCACTCGTTGACAAAATACCCCTGGAGTCTTTCCAGTTGGAGCTTGACTTTGAGGCCCCCAACGACATTTTGCTGGAAACCATCGAGCCTTTAGGTGCGATCAATTGCCCGGGGTCAAATAATCCAGTTGTTTGCACTTCCTCCTGTTTTGCAGGAACCGGTACCCAAACGTTTACTGTCTGTTTTGCCCAGGGAGCGCCCAATGAGTATCTGGAACTGGATCGGGAGCCGCCCTACCTAAAATTGACTTTTGACGCCCCTTCGGGCTGTATTTCCGGCGTCACCCTGCGAAAAGCGGAGTTCAAGCAGCCGGGGGCCGCCACCTGCCGCCTCGAAACCCCCGACCCGAACGATCCGAACGCGCCCTTCAACCCTGACGGATTTCCCCTGTGCGTGCCCTTCCTGAACAGTACCGTACAAAATTCCAACGGCAAGCCCGTAAAAGACGTGCAGATAAGCATCGAATCCGTTGACCCGTTGACCGGCGACCCCGATAACCAATGCAACCTGCTGCTCAACACCGATTGCGACGGATATGCGGCCTGCCTGTGCAGCTATGGCGTGTATGACGTCACACCGGATAAAGTGGACGATGCCCGAAACGGGGTAAGCAGTTATGATCTGGTGTTGATTAAGAGACATATCCTGGGTATCGACCCATTGCCGGCGCCTTATATGGTGGTTGCAGCTGATGCTAATAATTCTTCTACTATTTCTGAACTTGACATCATTTTACTTCGTCAAATAATCCTTGGTTCCCAATTTGACTTTCCTCAGTTCCCCGGCGGCGGCTGGCGCTTTGCTCCAAAGAATTACATTTTCCCCTCCCCAATTCCACCGATACCAGGCTTCCTCGAATCCATACAAGATTTGGCCATACAGCCCAATCAGCAACCCGCCGCCGATTTTGTAGCCATAAAAGTGGGCGACGTAAACAACTCCCACCAAACCGGCGATTGCCCGCCCGGTCCCCGGCCAGATGCAGCCGTAAAAAGCTATCCCATCGTCTTTCAACAGGAATCGGAGCAAAGCGGACAAATCATCACCCTCTCCCTGACCAACGTGGGCGGCGAGTCGTTGGAAGCCTTTCAGGCGGGTCTGCGTTTCGACGCGGAGCGGCTTGCGCTCATCGGCGTTGCTATGGGCGACGTGGAGGGCGTGACGCCGGAGTCTTTTGGCCTGCAAAAGGCGCAACAGGGAGAGCTGCGTGTTGTGTGGGTCTCTCCTGATTTTGAGTCGCGCATCTGGCGACCGGGGCAGGCGCTCTGCCGTTTTGCATTTCGGGTGAAGGGCGACGCACGCGATAACACGCCCCTGCTTGCGCTCGACGAAGCTATTTTGCCTGCCGAAACGTATGCGTTGGACGATCGGGCGTTTCGGCCCGAGGCCACCGTGGCCCAGGCTGCGGTGAGTTCCGCCACTTCGGCTGTTTGGCCGCACGGCAGCCTCAGCGCCGAAATACAGCCCAACCCGCTCACGGGTGAAGCGCGCCTCGTGGTGCAGGCGGTGCAGGCCGAGCCGTTGCGCCTGTTTCTGTTCAACGCCTTCGGCGTGCGCATGGGTTACCGGGAGTTTGGCGTCAGCGCCGGGCGAAACGATATCCTGTTGCCGGAAACGGCCGAGTGGCCCGTGGGCGTGTACTCCTGGGTGTTGCTCTCAGGCGCCAGGCGCCTGGCGGAGGGGCGCATGGTGAAACCGCAGTAAAACGGATACCGACAGGATGGCTTGCAGCCAAATGTCGGTCAACTTAAGCGCAAAAGGCCTCGGAGAGGCTCAACGTTTGTAGAATACGTTGCATAAATTTTATAGGCCTCGGAGAGGCCTAACGTTTGTTCGCGGCTCGGAATGTAGAACAAACGTTGGGCCTCTCCGAGGCCCGACGAAATACCCTTGGCATTTCTACAAACGTTGGGCCTCGCCGAGGCCACCACAAACTTTTTGTGCCGTTGTTGGCGTCCTCGCCAACAACAAACGGCGGAGTGAGCGACCAGGCGAAAAACGCCGAAAACGGCAATGCCTGGGGGCATTTATTGGCCCCCCCACTCCACCGTTTGTCCTCGGCGAGGACACCGACAACGGCAATTATCTATCAAAATAGCACCTCTTCGACATGAAAAAAACATACCCGCTCTTTTTACTCCTCCTGAGCTGTTCACTGCTGTCGGCGCAAAACAGGTACTACGTGCACCCTTCGGCGGTTGGCGGCGCAGGCAACGGCACCTCCTGGGCCGACGCATTTACCAGCCTGCACAATGCCCTGGCGATAGCCGGGCCGGGCGACAGCGTGTGGGTGGCCGCCGGCGTGTACTACCCGGCAACCGGTCCCGCCCGCGATTCCAGCTTTGTGTTGCGCAGCGGAACACGGCTGTTCGGCGGGTTTGCCGGTACGGAAACGGACATCGCACAACGCGACTGGGCGAACAACCCGACGGTGCTGAGCGGCGACATCGGCATAAAACCGGACTCCACCGACAACGCTTACACGATTTTGTACCTCGAAAACCCGGACAGTGGCACCGTGGTGGACGGCCTGGTGTTCCGCCACGGCATAGCCGACAATGCCGACGGCAACCTGCCCGCCGACAGCCCCCGAAAATGCGGGGGCGCCATATACATCATGGCTGCCGACGGCTGGGCGTACCCCGACATTCGCAACTGCCTGTTCGAGCACAACTACGCGTTTATCGCCGGTGGCGCCATATACATCAACGGCTCGGGGGTGGGCTCGGTGGCGCCGAGGGTGCTGAACTGCGTCTTCCGACTCAATACCGCCCGCCTGGATGGCGGCGCTGTCTACAAGGATGGCGCAAGCTGGGTGGAACGCGTACCGGATTTCGGCCACTGCACCTTTGAGGAAAACAAGGCCAATAGAAGAGGCGGAGGGCTTATGGTGAGCGACAAGGAAAGGAGCGACACCATCCATCTGATTGGATGCCAATTTATAAGAAACCGGGTATTTGTACAGGAAGGCGGAGGGGCTGCATTCGCCTTCGGGCGGCTAACTGGAAGCAAATTGAGCGTTGACAGTTGTTATTTTTTTGAAAATTCCGGCAAATTTGGCTCTGTATATTCTATTACTTCGTTTAACTCATTATTTACGGCTTTTATAGGATTTTTTAATTCCGGCGTAATAAAAAATTTTTTATTTGGTGGCGGCGGTTCTCATTTTTGGGAAGTGGGTGTTGTAGATGTGCCGGGCATGGGCCAGGAAAAAACGTATGACGGATTACTTATTGACAATAATTTCAATGGATATTTATTTATCTTGGGGGGAAGCGTATTTCAATCCACGTTCACTAAAACGAGTTTAACCAACTGTACTGTCAAAAACAATACAGGCGGATTCATCGGTTCAATTGGCGGTGAATTTGATTCCATGTATATCACCGGGAACGTTATAGTTTCAACAGATACATTTCCTATATTTACTCTAAAAAGAGCAGGAATAAAAATATTGGATTATGATCACGCACTGAATTTTTCCAACAACATCTGTTTAGCGCCCAACAGCACAATTTTTGATGCGCATCAATCTTCCGTTACCCTTCAAAACAATCATTTTCTGGCAAAAACGCTCCTGTTTGAACCGCCCGGGCAGGTGCAGGATTCCTTAAATTTCCGGATTTACAATTCTGTTTTGCAAAGCAGCGGACAACCGGAATTGTTCATCCGACAAAGCGCCAAGCTCAAAGCAACTTTTTCGCATTGCCTGATGGACACCACCTGGTATTGCGACAACCTGCCGAACGTGGTCACTTGCGGCCCGGGCAACCTGTTCGGACTCGATCCCCTGCTGCGCGATACGGCCGCCGGCGATTTTTCGCCCTTGCCCTGCTCGCCGCTCTTCGACGCCGGCAATAAGGATTATATCCCCGGCATCCAAACAGACATCGAAGGAAAGCCCCGCGTCGTTGGCGCCCAGGCAGACATCGGGCCCTTCGAAGCGCCCGGACTGGGTTATACCCACCCGCCGGACATATCGCCCGCCTGCGGCCCCGTGTCGGCGGGCGCCGTCGGCGTGCATCCGGCCAACGGCTGCGAACCCTATCAGTTTACGTGGAGCGCCGGCCAGGGCGACAGCACGCTGGCCGGACTGGCCCCCGGAACCTACTTCCTGACCCTGAGCGACGCGCGCGGACGCATCCGCTCCGATACCTTCACGGTGGACGGCAGCGACCCCGCCGTGTCCATCACCGGCGATTCGCTGCTGTGCGGCGCACAGGCCGACGGGCGCCTGCAGGCGCTGCTGTCGGGCGATGTGCGCTTGCCCGTCGTATTTGACTGGAGCACCGGCGCCTCCGACACGGCCATCAGTGGTCTGCCCGCCGGCGCATACGCCCTTACCATAACCGACGCTGCCGGTTGCCGGGATACGGCCACGGCCACCGTGCTGAACGTGCCGCCGCCGGCTGCTACGTTCACCGTACAAAACGCTTCGGCGGTGGACTCCATGGACGGCCGCATTGCGGTGGCCGTCTCCGGGGGCATATCCCCGTTTGTGTTTGTTTGGAACACCGGCGACAGCACCGTTGCCGTCAGCGGGCTCAAACCGGGCGCCTACACGCTGGTGTTGTACGACGGGGCGGGTTGCAATTACGGGTACGTTGTTGAGGTGGGGTTCAGCAGCAGCATCGGCCAGACGCCCTTCAGCCAGGCGGCAGGCTATGTGTACCCCAATCCGGTGAGCGATGTGCTCCACATCCACTGGGAGGAAGAAGATCAGTGGCGACTCTTCGACGCGCTGGGCCGGCAGGTGCTCGAAGCCGCGCCCGGCGCCGGCGAACACTCAATGGGCACAGACCGGTTGGCGCCGGGCGTGTACACGTATGTGTTTTACCACAACGGCAAGCCCGTGCAGGCGGGCCGGGTGGTGAAGTGGTAGGCTATTGGGTCACACCAACCCCTCGCGCACCAGGTCGTGCAGGTGCACAACCCCGAGATACCCCGATGCGTCGGCCACCAGTAGTTGGGTGATGCTGTGTTGTCGCATGAGCGCCAGGGCGTCGACCGCCAACGCTTCCGGTGCGATGGTTTTGGGATTTGGGGTCATGATGTCGCGCGCGCGAACAGAGCGCAGGTCGGTTTCCTTCTGGAGCATGCGGCGCAGGTCGCCGTCGGTCACTACCCCGACCAGTGCGCCGGCGTCGTCGAGCACGGCCGCCATGCCCAGCCGTTTGGAAGAGATTTCGAGGATGACCTCCTGCAGGGTAGCGTCGGAGGCGACCACCGGCCGCGCGTGCGACGGGTACAGGTCGCGCACCCGAAGGTAGAGTTGTTTGCCCAGCGCGCCGCCGGGGTGGAATTTGGCGAAGTCTTCGGAGCTGAAGCCCCGCAGCGAGAGCAGGGCGACGGCCAGGGCGTCGCCCAGGGCCATTTGCGCGGTGGTGCTGGTGGTAGGCGCCAGGTTGTTCGGGTCGGCCTCCTGCCCCACCGGCGTCCACAGCAGGTAGTGGGCGGCCTGGGCCAGGGTGGACTGCCGGTTGGCGGTCATGGCAATAATCGGGTTGCCGAAGTTGCGCAGCAGGGGCAGCAGCACCCTTATTTCCGGCGTTTCGCCGCTTTTGGACAGGCACAGCACCAGGTCTTCGGGCCGGATCATGCCCAGGTCGCCGTGTATGGCGTCGGCAGCGTGCAGGAACAGGGCAGGCTGCCCGGTGGAGTTGAGGGTTGCGGCAATTTTCTGGGCCACAATCGCGCTCTTGCCGATGCCGGTGATGACCAGCCGACCGGCAGAGCGGACGATCGCGTGCACGCATTGCGCAAAATCCGGCGTCTCGTCCAGCTGATCGGCGAGGGCCGTGAGGGCTTCCGCTTCCATGCGAATGGTCCGGCGGGCCAGGGCTATGATGTTTTCATTAGTAACCATAAGGCAACAAAAATAGAACTTTATTTTGTTTTTTAGTGTTCGTTTGGGCCGATTCAAAATTAAAACCGGCAGAAAAAAGATCACTTTGTGTGTAAAATGTCAAAAGGTCTTTTGAAAATTCCGATTTATGGTTATATCTTTGGCAGCCTTTTTAAAAAAGGCGGATTTTCAGGAATGAAGTCAGTATCTTACCCTTCGAAATGGTGCGTGTTTTTTCGGAGCGTCAAGTACATACAAAAGTAGTAATTTAAGCTAATTTTTAAGCCATGAGTATGGTTACCGTTGCGCAGGAAGACTTGTTGTTGGAAAACCTGCAACGTTATTTTGGGTTCGATGCTTTCAAAGCCGAACAGCATTTGATCATTCAAAGCCTGCTGGACGGGCACGATACGTTTGTGATCATGCCCACAGGGGGCGGCAAGAGCCTGTGCTACCAGTTGCCCGCGCTGATGCTCCCCGGCACGGCCATCATCATCAGTCCGCTCATCGCGCTGATGAAAAACCAGGTGGACAGCATCCGGGGCTATTCCAGCACCGACGAGGTGGCGCACTTCCTGAACTCTTCGCTCACCAAGGCGCAGATGAAAAAGGTGAAGCAGGACATCGTGGACGGCAAGACCAAACTGCTGTACGTTGCGCCGGAAACGCTCACCAAAGAAGAAAACATAGAGTTTTTTCAGAATTCGAATATCTCTTTTGTGGCCGTCGATGAGGCCCACTGCATCTCGGAATGGGGGCACGACTTCCGCCCGGAATACCGCCGCATCCGGGTCATGCTCGACGCCGTCGCCCGCGACGTGCCCATCATCGCCCTGACCGCCACCGCCACGCCGAAGGTGCAGCAGGACATCCTGAAGAACCTCGATATGACGGGCGAGCGCACCTTCGTGTCCTCGTTCAACCGGGAAAACCTGTTCTATGAAATCCGGCCCAAGGTCAAAAAAGACCAGACCATCCGCCAGATCATTCAGGTGATCAAGGAGGAATTCCGCGGCGAGTCGGGCATCATCTACGTCCAGAACCGCAAAACCGCCGAAGACCTCGCCCAGGTGCTCAACGTCAACGACATCAAGGCCGCACCTTACCACGCCGGGCTGGACCCCAAAACGCGCACCCGTACCCAAGACGACTTCCTGATGGAACGAATCGACGTCATCTGCGCCACCATCGCCTTCGGCATGGGCATCGACAAACCCGACGTCCGGTTTGTGATCCACTACGACATGCCCAAGTCCATCGAAAATTACTACCAGGAAACCGGGCGCGCCGGGCGCGACGGGCTGGCCGGCAAGTGCATCGCCTTTTACAACTACAACGACATTCTCCGCCTGGAGAAATTCCTGCGCGACAAACCCGTAGCCGAACGCGAAATGGGCGCCCAGCTCATGCAGGAAGTCATCGCTTATGCCGAAACGGCCTCATGCCGCCGCCGTTTCCTCCTCCACTACTTCGGCGAAGATTATGCCGACGACCGCTGCGGGAAAATGTGCGACAACTGCAAGAATCCCAAAGAAAAAGTGCCGGTTCAGGACAAGATCGTTCAGGTCATCAACAGCATCCTCGAACTCAACGAAAACTACCTGATGAAAACCGTGGTCGACTTTCTCCTCGGCCGCGAAACCAAAGAGATGCGGGACTTCCGCTTCACCCAACTCGAAAACTTTAGCGTAGGGGAAGACTACGACGAGAATTTCTGGAATTCCGTCATCCGCCACGCCATGATCAACAACCTGATCTATAAAGAGGTCGAACAATTCGGTTTGCTTAAGGTATCCAAAGAGGGACATGCGTTCCGGGAAAAACCTTACCAGATCGAGATGACCATCAACCATAATTACGACGACGCCGACTACGACTTCGACGACGAGAAAGGCAGTACCGCGGTGCTCGATGAAACGCTCATGAGCCTGCTCAAAGACCTGCGTCGAAGCATCGCCCAAAAACACAACCTGCCGCCCTACGTCATCTTCCAGGACCCCTCGCTCGAAGAAATGGCCACCCAGTATCCCATCAGCATGGACGACATGACGAAGATACAGGGCGTTTCTCTGGGCAAAGCCCAAAAATATGCGCAGCCGTTCGTTGATGCCATCAAAAAATACGTCCAGGAAAACGAGATTGAACGGCCGATGGACATCACCATCAAAACCGTCGCCAACAAGTCCAAGACCAAAGTCAGCATCATCACTGCCATCGACCGAAAAATCCCCCTGGAGGACATCGCCGAGTCGAACGACCTGAGCATCGAGGAACTGCTCGAAGAACTGTACATGATCGTTCAGTCCGGCACCAAGCTCAAACTCGACTACTACCTGAACGTCAACGTAGACGAATACGTTCGCGAAACGATCATCGAATACTTCAAGTCGGCACAGACCGACTCCGTGGATGCCGCCTTTAAAGAGCTGAAAGACGATGAAATCACGTGGGAGGAAATCGAGCTGATGCGGCTGAAGTTTTTGTCGGACTACGCCAACTAACTACTACACGTCGGCCAGGCGCGCTGCGGCCTGCACGAGCAAGTCTTCCGTTTTGGCAAAACAGAAACGGATGATTTTTTCGTCTTTTCCATCCGTAAAGAACGACGACACGGGGATGGCGGCTACGCCGTACGCCGTTGTCAGGCGTTTGCAAAAATCCAGATCGGGTTCGTCGCTGATGGCCGAATAGTCGTACAACTGAAAATACGTGCCGCCGCAGAAAAGCGGTTTAAAACGCGTTTCGGCCATGGCTTGCTGGAAAACGTCGCGTTTCTGCTGGTAAAAAGCGGGCAGGCCCAGGTACTCGTCGGGATCGGCCATAAATTCGGCAAAGGCCGCCTGCATAGGGTGATTGGCGCAGAACACATTGAACTGGTGTACCTTGCGAAACTCGGCGGTTAGTTCGGGCGACGCCACACAATACCCCGTTTTCCAGCCGGTGTTGTGGTAGGTTTTTCCGAAGGAGTAAATGGCGAGGGTGCGTTCGCGCAGTCCGGGATACTTCAGGGCACAGGCGTGGGGTTCGTTGTCGAAGATGAGGTGTTCGTACACTTCGTCGCTCATGAGCAACACGTTGGTTCCGGCCAGCAACTGTTCGAGTGCCCGCATGTCTGCATCGCGCAGCAGGGTGCCGGTAGGGTTCTGGGGCGTGTTCACGCACAGCAGCCGGGTCCGGGGGGTGATGAGGGCCGCCACTTCCGCCCAGTTGACGCGGTAATCGGGCGCCGATAAAGTACAGGTCACCACTTTTCCGCCCATCACTTCCACCGAAGGCCGGTACGAATCGTAGCAGGGCTCGATGAGGATCACCTCGTCGCCGGGCCGGACAAACGCACCCATCACACAAAAGATCGCCTGGGTGCCGCCGGCCGTTACGGTCACTTCCCGGTCCGGATCCACCGACAGGCCGTACATGCGCCCCATTTTTTCTGCAATGCGCTCGCGCAGGGCAGGCAGGCCCGGCATGGGCGCGTACTGATTGGCGCCGCGCTGCATGTGCGCGTACACCAGGTGTTGCAGCCGCTCCGACGGGTTGAAGTTGGGAAAGCCCTGCGACAGGTTGATGGCCCCGTGCTGCTGGGCCAAACCGGACATAACGGTGAAGATCGTCGTGCCCACGTGCGGTAGTTTCGATTCGATGCGCATGGGGCGAAGATACGGGGGCGGCGGATATACGGGAGCAGTTTAATGCGGTTTTGGGGCAACGGCGTGAGGCTATAGCATAAGTCGAAAAAATCAGCATTTTTTCAATTAAAATTTAATTGGAGAAATGCCGGTTTTTTAGACTTGTTATACACCCTCTTCCAAAATCCGCCGCAACTGCTTGACATACCCTTCTTCCGCATCCAAAAACGCTGCCACCTCGGCGTCGCTCCACTGCGGGAACTTGAGTATGATTTTTTTGACGATCGCTTCAATCGCTTCTTCGCGGCCTTTTTCGATACCTTTTTCAAGTCCTTCAGAAAGGCCCTCTTCCCGCCCTCTCTCGATACCTTTCTAGATACCTTTCTCGATACCTTTCTCGATACCTTTCTTAAACCCCTGTCTGCGCCCTTTGCGCAAACCCGCCCGTTTCCACTTTTCGCCGAAGATTTCGGGAATGGCGTCTACCCAACTGTTCTCCGCCTCGGATAGCTGGGTGCTCAGCGTTTTGATTTCTCCTTGTGACATACCGCTTACGATGTAGATGTAAAGGGTTAAGGTTTGAAAAAACATCTGTGCACGCACTTCGTTTTCCAAACTGAACCCAAAAGTAAAGATTTTTTTCCAATTTTTTCGCGCCAATTCCGCATTACGCGACAGCTTGAGCGCCAAAAACAGGTTGCGCAGGTATTCGCTTTCTATTTTGGCATGGATGTCCTCAACGCTCACATCGTTCAAATCGGTGAGCCAGTACCGAAAGTCGGGCAGAAAGGCCCGCCAATGTTCAGGCAAGCCTGAAAAGTAGTCGAAAAAAGAGTCCTGCGTCCAGCCTTTTTCGCCGTGGTACACCACTGCCGGTATGATGAATGACAGCGAACGCCCGTTCCGCAGGTCGTCCTCCCAGAGTTGCAACATGTAGTCCAACAGTTGTAATTGCACCGGGTGCTCTGGTTCATAGCTCTTGTGCTCAAACAAAAACAGCAGCCGAACCGGGGCGCCGGTATTCAGCCGGGTTTCGTACACCACGTCGCTGAATGACACCCCGAAGCGCCCGCCGACAAACGCCGTGTCGCACTTGCGCAACGCCGCCAGATCAATGTGCCGGTATACCTCCGGGCCGGTGTAATGCGCCAGGTAGTTTCGGACGATACCCACATCCCCAAAAAAAGTCTTGAACACCGCGTCGTGGGGCTTGTCTTTGTTGCGTGAACCTTTGGGTTTTGATTTTGCCATGATCAACCAGGGTTGAGCAGGCAAAGGTACGGAGTTTCAATTTAAAAACAAATTGTTTTAACGCTGGTATTAAATATCTTAGGTGCTTGAATACAACAAATGCACGACCTCTCCGAGGTCGTAAAACTTTGTTAACGAACGATTCTACAAATGCAGCACCTCTCCGAGGTGCTAAAAAGGTTACCGGAAACGACCTCAACAGAATGACCTCGGAGAGGTCAAACCTTTGTAGCATGGTGCAGTATCAACGTTTTTACGACCTCGGAGAGGTCGAGCATTTGTAAAAGCTAACCGCAAAACCCTTGCGGTTAGCATAATAAATCTTCACCTAAACACGCCGTCAATTCTCGACATGCCAGGAGTTCAAAGAACTTGTGTGTAATGGACAGAATATGCTCGTAGGACGAATTCGTAGATACGTTGCATCCAACATCTCTACCCGCGCACCCTCCATCAAAAAGACCTCGAAGCCACATTCCCCGCCGCCACCAACCGGTCCAGCGTAGGGGATTCCACGCCGCCCGCCGGCTCCTCGGTGATGGCAAACATATCGGCCTCGGCGACATTTTCCATTGTCTGCAGGTCCACTGCCGGTTCGAGCGAGAGGAGCCCGGCGCTTTTCGGCTGCCCGTTCCGGAGCGACCAGAGTTGGTATTGCCGGCCGGAGGGCGCCGGGGGCAGTTGGCTCACGGCCAGGCGGGTGGTTTGCGTCCCGGGGTTCCAGTAAACGGTCACCTGCGCGTCGGGCGCCAGCGGGGTGCCCTTCAGGGCGATGGGTTGGGTGCCGGCGCGGAGCAGGAAGTCCAGATTGGCTTTTTGCGCCTGCAGTTGTTCTTCCAGCGCGGTGCGCGCTTCCCGGCATTCGTTGAACGTTTGCCGGTGGGCGATGGTCCGGTACAGCAGGGCCGCGCCGAGCACGACAATGGTCGCCGCTGCCGTCGCCAACAGCCATGGATTGCCTTTGGGGGCATTTACGGGTTGCACGTCCGGCGCGCGATCCTGCGCGACCCGGTCGAGCGTCTCCTGCCGCAACCCCGCACGGGGTTCCACGGCGCCCGCCTCGGCCAGCCGGATAAACACCTGGTGCAGCGCACGGATGCGCGCCGCCACCGACGGATGCCGGGCCGCGATGGCGTCCACCTCGCCGGCTTCGGCAGGGGAGAGCGCGTCCATGACGTACAACTCCAGCACTCCGGATTCAATGTAGGCGGTGATGTCCATGCGAAATCAGGTAAACAGGGCGCCAAGCTGGTTTATGGCGGCGTAACAACGCGTTTTCAGTGTTCCAAGCGGTATGTTCAGGGCTTCCGCCGCCTCGGTTTGGGTAAAACCCTGGAAGTACAGCAGCTCCAGGATTTCCCGGTGTTCGGGCGCCAGTTTTTGCAAAAGATCCCTGACCCCGATGGTTTCGGGGTTCAGGGAGCCGGTTTGTAGTGCATTCAGGGAATCTTCGGGTTCAAAAACCTGGTTGAGGCGCTTCACCCGCAGGCGGTCGATGGCGGTGTTGCGCGCAATTTGCAGGCACCAGGTAATCAGCCTGCCTTTTTCCGGGTCGAAACTGCCGGCCTTGTTCCAGATTTTCATCAGGGTATCCTGGAGCGCCTCTTCGGCGGCCGGCGTGCTGCGCAGCATTTGCAGGAGCAGGCCGTACATCATTTTGGCGTACCGGTCGTACAACAGGGACAAACCGTCCGGATTCTTGCTGCGCAATAACCGGACGATTTGCTCCTCTTGTGGTACGTTCAGATGTTCAGTAGCCAAAACTGGTCTTGTTGATGCAAAGGCAAATGTAAGCCTTTTCATCCATTCCGTTCTATTGCGCCAATGCCAGCATTTCCGGGTTTTTGGAATGGGTGCGCATGGCGGCTGTCAGGTGCTTCCGGGCCATTTCGTCGTCGCCTTTTTTGCGGTAAATGCGGGCCAGGGCCAGGTTCACATCGATGTTTTCCGGACGCTGTGCATACTCCTCCAGGGCGTATTTCAGTGCCTCGTCGGGGTTGTCAAGCAGGTCCAGGTACACCTCCACGTATTCGAGTCCCATGCGATGCCCGGAGGCCACGTCGTCGGCCAGCATGGCCAGGATGTCTTTCGTCATGGCAGCGGCTTCAGCGGTGCGGCCCTGTTGTTTGGCCCAACGGGCGCGGTCTACAAAAAAGCCCACTTCCGGGATGAGGGCGCACGCTTTGGCCATCTGCGTCTCTGCGGCTTCCATGTTGCCCGTTTCCGCTTCCGCATTCGCCAAGGCGGCGACGGCGAAGGGGTAGTTGGGGCGCACAGACAACGCGGTTTTGTACTGAAGAACAGCGCTGTCGAGGTGTCCGTACTTGCGGTACAGGTCACCCAGGGTCAGCCGGGCCCATTCGGTTTGCTCCATTCCGGGGTATCCTGCCGCCACGGCCATTTTCATGGCTTCTATGGCGCCGTCGACCTGTCCGTGTATTTCCCGCAAGTACGAAATGCGGCTGTACGAGCGGATATCGGGGCGGATGGCCACCATTTTATCGGCCATTTCCACGGCTTTGTCGTATTGGCCCAGTTCGACGTTGGCGTCGATCAGCACCCCGTAGATGCCGGCCTCGTTCGGGTTGAGGGCCAGCGCCTGCTCACCCACCCGGCGCGCCTCGGCAAACTGGTGCTGGGAGAGCAGGATGGAGGCTTTGTCGAGCAGCGCCCGGTATTGTTCGGCCGGTTTGAGCGGCATGGCCAGCACCTGGTCGACCATTTGCAGGGCCGCCGGGTAGTAGTACCCGTGCTCGCCGGAGATGCGTGCCTCTTGCAGGAACAGTTCGATCAGGGTGAGGCGGGAGGTCACATCGGCAGGGTTGGACCGGATTTTCCCCGCCAGGTCGTCGTACAGATCCAGCAAGGAAGCCATTTCTCCTTCCGGGCCGATCACTTGGGGCCGCTTCAGCAGTTCGGGCAAGCCGGTGGTCTGTTCTGCTGGTTTTTGTCCGCACGCCCACCAGAGCAGGGCCATGCCCGCAAAAACGATCATCGTATTTTTCATCGTCGTTATTTTGCTTTGTTCAGACGGATGGTTTGTGCCGGACCGTTTTCAAACGAAACGGCAGCCAGGTAAACACCGGCGGGTCTGTTGCCGGCATTCCACTCGACCTGGTATTCGCCGGCGGATTGTGGCCGGTTGATCAGCGTTTCCAACAATTTACCGTTCAGGTCGAAAATTTGAATCGACACCCGACCGTCGCTGCGGAGGCGATATTTGAAGGCTGTTGATTTCTCGAACGGGTTGGGGAAGTTGGTGGCGATGATTTCCGGTGCGTTGAGTCCGCTCACGCCGACGGTCGGGTCGAGAATTTCCGGCTGGGTGTAGTCGCGGCCTTCACCCGAGCAGCGGCTGGTGCCCGACCACGGCATTTGCACGTAGGGGAAGCTGCTGCGGAAGGTGGTGTCGTTTTCACCGATGCCGGTGTCGTAGGTGAGCACATTCAGCAGTTGCGGGGTGACCGGGGAGGGCGTCTGGCCGGGCACGTAATCGTCGTACCACAGGCCGATGGCGGCCAGGGCAACGCCGGAGACGGCTTGCAGTTCGATGCGGGTGACGTCGTCTTCGAGGCGACGACCGTTGGGGAATCCGTCCATATTCGGGATCAGCTGGAGGCTGGCGTTGGCTGCGTAGGCGGGATCGGTGAGGCCCAGCACGGCGGCGCTGACGATGCCGAGGGTGCTGAAGTTCGGGTCGTTGCGCGGGGTGGGCGGCACCGCCATGTTGAGGCGGAGCATGTCACCGCCGTTGGGCAGGAAGTTGTTGATGAACGGCTTGCCGGCGGCCAGCGGGTCACCGTTTTTGCCGGTGGCGAGCTGGTACGGGCGCAGGTTGGGCACGCCGATGTGAAAGATGGGCCACAGGTCGACCGAGCGGGGCGAGCCGGCGGCGGGCAGGAGCAGGGTGCCGAAGACGGCGTCGTCGAGGGCGGTGCCCGCGAGGGCCGGGTTGCCTTTGAGTCCGAAGAGGCCGTCTTTACCGTTGCGGAAGTCGAAGGCGCCGAGTGCCTTGCTCTGGATGCGCAAAGGGGCAAAGGCGGGTACGGCGGCGCCGAACTGGCTGTCGTCCATGTACAGGGCGAGTTCCGGGTTGTAGAAGTAGGGCCCGAATACGGACAGGTTGGCCAGGTCGTCGTAGGGTGTGGTGGCATTCCACAGGTCCTTGGCGCCGATGGGAATTACGGCTTCGTTGGTGAGGGGCATGCCCAGGCGTGATACCTGCACCCAGTCGCCGCTGTACGTTTCGGTGCCGGCGGTGTTGAGCGTGCGGATCTGGCGGCGGCTGGCGGAGGCCCAGATGCCGATCACGTAGTCGCCGTCGAGGATATTGGCGGCCTGTCCGGCGCTTTTACCGTCTTTCTGGAGCATCTCGATCGGGATTTGCAGGGCGATGGTGGACACGTTGAGGCAGGCCACGCCGTCGCGCGGTTTGGCGCCACCCTGGCGCGGCATGTCGCCGAGGTCGAATACGCCGCCCAGGTCAACGAAAAACGGGTCGTCGGTAGGGCCACAGAACACCTTTTCGCCGCCCATGGCGGTGAGGATGGCGCCGTTCATCAGGGCGTCGTAGGTGGTGTTGAGGCCGGCGCCGCCCTGGATGGAGCGAGGGCCGATGTTGTTGGGCGGCACCACACCGTTGTTGATCACGGTCTGGAAAGTGGCGCCGCCGTCGGTGCTTTTCTCCAGGGTGTAAGTGGTTTTATGGTTTTGTTTGCCCAAACGGACGTAAAAGAAGGTCGAAGGGTCTTCGAAAACCTTTTTGAACGTGAACCGGTAGATGATGTCGTCGCCGGGGGTGGCGATGTTGTTGTCGATGTGGATCTCGTACCGGATGTTTTCCCCAAAGCCGTAGTAGTTGGGGCCGCCATGCGGCAGCTGCATGGGCACATAGGCGGCGATGATGGTGATGGTGTTTGGGTTGTCGGGGCTGCGAAAGGCATACAGGTCAGTGTTGTCGGCCAGCGGATCGTCGGAGATCAGTGGCGCTTCGCGGTGGCTGGAGGCCAGGGCGATCTGTGCCGCGAGCAAGCCCAGCAGCAACAAGAGATATTGTTTCATGGCAATTGTTTTTTAAAGAAGGTAAGAATGGGAAAGGGGTTACTCCTCCGGTGCGCCGGTTTCGGTGCCGCGCCAGGGATCGGCCAGGTAGGGAAAGGCGCTGGTGAAGGGCGCGTCGTTGGCCTCCACGCCGGTGGAGTACTGGAGTACGTTGACGAGCTGGTTGGTGACCGGGCTGGGCACCTGACCGGGAATGTAATCGTCGTACCACAGGCCGATGGCGGCCAGCACTACGCCACCCACGGCCTGGAGTTCGATGCGCGTGACGTCGTCTTCGAGGCGGCGACCGTTGGGGAAACCGTCCATGTTCGGGATGAACTGGAGGTTGGCATTAGCATTGTACGCCGGGTCGGTGAGGCCCAGGACGGCGGCCTGGACGAGGCCCAGGGAGCTGAACTTGGGGTCGTCGCGCGGGGTGGGGGGCACGGCCATGTTGAGGCGGAGCATGTCGCCGCCGTTGGGCAGGAAGTTGTTGATAAACGGCTTGCCTGTTGCCAGCGGGTCCCCGTTTTTGCCGGTGGCGAGTTGGTACGGGCGCAGGTTGGGCACGCCGGTGTGGAAGACGGGCCACAGGTCGACCGAGCGGGGTGCGCCGGCAGCCGGCAGCAGGAGCGTTCCGAATATGGCATCGTCGAGGGTCGTGCCCGCGAGGGCCGGGTTTCCTTTAAGTCCGTACAGCCCGTCCTTGCCGTTGCGGAAATCGAAAGCACCAAGCGAATTGCTTTGGATGCGCAAGCCGCGGAAGGCCGGCACGGCGCCGCCGAACTGGCTGTCGTCCATGTACAGGGCCAGTTCCGGATTGTAGAAGAAGTTGCCATAGACGCCCAGGTTGCCGAGGTCTTCGTAGGGCGTCTGGAAGTTCCACTGGTCTTTGAAGCCCAGGGGGATGACGGCCTCGTTGGTGAGGGGCATGCCCAGGCGCGACACCTGTACCCAGGCGCCCATGTCGGTGGGAGCACTGCCGTCGGTATTGAGGGTGCGCATGGCGCGGCGGCTGGCGGAAGCCCAGATGCCGATCACGTAGTCGCCGTCGAGGATGTTGGCTGCCTGCCCGGCCGCCTTGCCGTCTTTTTGCAGGGTGCTGATGGGTATTTGCAGGGAGATGGTGTGCACGTTGAACTTCGCGAGTCCGTCGCGCACGCGACCATTTTGGCGTGGCGCGTCACCGAGGTCGAAAATGCTCCCCAGGTCTACGTAGAACGGGTCGTCGACGGGTCCGCAGAACACCCGCTCGCCGGTGGTGGCGTTGGCGATGGCGCCGTTGATCAGCTCCCGGTAGTTGGCGGCGCCCAGCCCTGCGCCGCTTTCGATGGAACGCGGCCCGATGTTTGCCGGGGGCACCACACCGCCGGAAAGGATGGTTTGGAAAGAGAGGCCGCCGTTGGTGCTGCGTTCTACGGTGTAGGTGGTCTTCAGGTTTTGCTTGCCCAGGCGGATGTTGAAAAAGGTGGTGGGGTCTTCATTCACCCGCTGGAAGGTAAACCGGTAAATGATGTCGTCGCCCGGCGTTGCGGTGTTGTTGTCGATGTGGATCTCGTAGCGGATGTTTTCGCCGAAGCTGAAGTAGTTCGGCCCGCCGTAGGGCAGCTCTGCCGGAATGTAGTTGGCGATGATGGTGATGGTGTTGGGATTGTCGGGACTGCGGAATGCGTACAAATCGGTGTTGTCGGCCAACGGGTCGTTGGCGATCAGGGGCGCTTCGCGGTGGCTCGAAGCCTGGAGGGAGTGCATGCCGAGAAGGGCCAGGCCTGCACACAGGGCGTACTCCGGCAGCCTCGTCCGGCGCACGGACAAGAAAGGTTTCATGTTGATCACGCTAAATGGTTAAAAGATGGATTGGACGGATGTCCGGGCAAGCTTGCATAACCATATACGCGTGCCGGGGTACTGGCGGTTTGCGCGATCGGAAGATTTTTCTGAAAATTTGCGAGGCATCGCCTTGCTATGCCATCATCATTCTTTACCAAACAACGCCAGAATAATATTCCCCATGTACACGCCCAGTGCCGACTCAACGAAGGTGAGGAACATGGTCATGTCCTGAAAATTGAGGATGTTGGGCGTCAGTGCCTTGAGGGAGATGAGGGTAAGCACCACGGCGAAGTGGCCGTGCACCAGCCATTTAACCAGGCTGTTGATGGGCTGGTCGCTTTGTCCGTTGATGTGTGGGTCGGTAATGCTGCGGCCAATGAACCGGAACACGGCGCCGCCGTAGAGGGCCGTGATGGGCCCCAGGATGCCGATGAGGGTGGTGAACTCCTCGAAGTCGAAACCGCGCAGGATGTAGTACACGCTGGAGATGCCGATCAGCGCGAAGTGGTATATGAGGATCAGCCGCGCGATGCGTGCGCGTGGCGAAAGGGTTGCCGTTTGGGTTGTTTTGGACGCGGATGCTTCGCGGGATTCGGTCATGGTACGTGCGGATGTGCTGGTCATTGGCGAAGGTAAGCTACAAGTTGTTTAAAGAGGCGGGTTTGGTATTCCTCCAGCGAATCTTTATAACGCGTTTCGGTGTCTTTATAGTCGTTTTTCCTGGGGGGAAATAATATCCCGCTGCCGTATTTACCCTGAAATTCCCAGGAGAGCTCCACGTCGGCGCCCCTTTGCAAGCCCCGCACGTAGATGCGGTGGTACTCGTAGAACCCGTCGGGCACGATCTCGTGGCTCAGGTGGGTGACCTCCAGGATGAACTCGTCGACCGCCACAAAGGGCTGGGCTACGCGGGCTTTCCAGAGGATGGGTGTGCCTTTGGCGGCGTACCAGGTGTTGAGGTACTTGCGGGCGTTTTCGGTGACCTCGCCGAGTTTTTTGCCGGGGATGAGGGCGCTGTTGTCGCCCGTATTGACGCCGCCCAGGAAAGCCGGTGTGCTGATTTCCACGGTGGCCAGGCTGCGCACCGAGGTGCCCTCCACGGGCGTGCGCCCGTTTTGGTGGGTCACCCGGGCGTAAAAGTGGGCGGGGTTGTGGCAGCGGACGACGATTTCCGCCTGCTCGTCGTGGACCTCGGCCAAAAAGGCCCATTTGTGCAACAGCCGTTCGTGGA
Organism: Saprospiraceae bacterium; assembly: GCA_033764075.1. Classification (GTDB taxonomy): domain Bacteria; phylum Bacteroidota; class Bacteroidia; order Chitinophagales; family Saprospiraceae; genus M3007. The sequence goes on from JANRJH010000017.1 coordinate 55,333, forward strand.
AGAACCGGCCGCTTACATCCTTGTTTCTGGTTTCCAGGTCGGTCCAGGCAGCCTGCAGGGCTGCGCAGGCGTCCGGGCCGGATGTGGGCGGGCGGAGGAATAAGACGGCTTTGTCGGCAGACACCGATACGCTGTCGGCGGTCAGGACGCCGGACAATCCGTTTTGGCCGAGCCAGGCGTCAAACTCCCGGCGTTTTTGCTGAAAAAAAAGGCCATCTCCGCGCAGGTCGGACCCCGTTTGCGCAAGCAGCAGGGGGGTAACCAGGCAGCCGGAAAGGACAGGGGCGATAAACCGGAGAATGGGGAAGCGCATACAGGTTGTTGAGCGGTGCAACTGGTGGGTATATGACGGTGAACGGCGGTTTTCTATTGTGGTGTGGACACGTATTAACAACATGTGGTGGATGTCGGGCTTTCATTTGCTAATGCTATCAAAACAACAATTTTAAATTTTTTTTCCGATCGAAAGTATCTTGGAACAGAAAAGTAAGCCTATCTTTGGGTGTTTTAATCCGATAAAGTCCTGTTAAGTAATTTTAATTCGCTGATTCTCATGAAAAAAGTTGTTTCTCCCATCTCCCCAGTGGAGACTGTGGGGCATGCCCTTCGGGTATTTGCCCTGTTCCTTTTTCTTTTTTCTGCTTCCGTCGCATTCAGCCAGGGGCTTGATCCCAAGGCAGTGATTGGTGATTTGTCGACCGTCCAATGGAAAGCAACTTCGGAGGTTGATCAGGTGCTCGTACAAGAGCACAACCGCATGGACGTAGCGTTGAACGAGCCCGGTTTGCCGGATGAGGATCGCGCCCTGTTCCTCGGCTACCAGCGGATGCTGGGTTATGTGCAGTCGGCTGTTCAGGCAACGAAGCCTTTGGACGACGCCATTTTGTACGGCTACACGCAAACGGTCGCAGATGCCCCGTCGGATCCGGATTTGAAGCTTATGCCCGAAGGTGCGCTGCTGAGCCTGGTTCCCGGCTTGGTGGAGTTGCTCATTGCCGTTCCGGTAGCCGAACCCGTCGTTGGTCAATAACCAACCGCAAGGCCCGATCAGGGCATTTTTGCGTTCGGATGGGCATCATTCGAATCCTCATTTTTCCATTGGTCTGTTAATCATTCTCTCATGAAAAATAAGATACTCTCAAGCGGGCGTTTTGTCGCCTTTTTTCTGCTGGGCTGCCTGTCGGTTGTACAGGTTTCTGCCCAGACTACTTTGATTTCGCCCACGGGCGACGGTGGTTTCCAGAACGGCGCCACATTTGCCGCCAACGGCTGGACGGTTGTCAACGGCTCCGGTGTAATCAACCAGTGGTTCGTTGGAACCACGCCCACCCTGTTTCCCACCAACAGCGCATACATCAGCAACGATCCGGGTGGTGCAACACACAACTATAACGGTGACGCCGGCTCGCTGGTGCATTTTTACCGGGACATCACCCTGCCTGCCGGTGAAACAAGCCTTGCCTACAGCTACGACTGGTATTGCGCCGGAGAGAGCACGTTTGATTTTTGGCAGGTGTCCATCGGCCCGACATCCATCACACCGACGGCGTCTTCCGGGATCGCAGGAAGCTCGCCGCTCACCACCCCGCTTATCCCGGGCACTACCGTTATCGGCGCCCACAATCTCCAGGGTTTAGCGGTACAGACCGTAAATGCCACTGTTTCCAGCGCTGCCTTCGGGAACTGCAACGCTCCGGCGACCGTTCGTATCTTCTTCACCTGGCGTAACGACGGATCGGTAGGCAACCAGCCTCCGGCTGCTATTGACAATATCTCGCTGGTATCGGCCGTACCCACCACAAGCCCGATCTCCGGCACCAAAACGGTAGGCCCGGGCGGCGATTACGCTACCCTGACAGCGGCCGTTTCGGCGATAAATACCAACGGCGTATCGTCTCCGGTGGTGCTTGAATTGCTCGCAGCCTACACGAGTGCTTCCGAAACCTTTCCGATCGTGCTCGGGCCGCCAAGTGGCTGTGCCCCGATCAGTTCGACCAACAACGTCACCATTCGCCCGGCCCTGGGCGCCACCGCCCTGTCCATCACCGGCGCCAACGCCGGTCCGACCATCGACATCAACGGCGGCAACTGGTGGCGCATCGACGGACGCCCCGGCGGCGTCGGTACGGCCAAAGAACTGATCATCTCCAACACGAGCACATCCGGGCAGGCGATCCGTTTCATCAACGAAGGATCGAACAACATCGTGCGCTATTGCGACGTGCGCGGGGTGAACACCTCCACGGTAAGCGGCGTGATCCTGTTCAGCACCACCACCGGCGCGAACGGCAACGACAACAACCTGATCGACAACTGCGACATCCGCGACGGCGCAACCGCGCCGATCAACTGCGTTTACGGTTCGGGTACCTCGACCACCCTGGCGACGTACAACAACAACAACACGATCTCGAACTGCAATATTTTCAACTATTTCAGCGCTTCGAGCACACACACGGGGATTACGCTGACGACAGCCAACTCCAACTACACCATTACGGGCAACAGTTTTTACCAGACGCTCTCGCGCTCTACCACGGCAACGACATGTGCCGTGCAGTTGTCCAGCTCGTTGAACAACGGCATTGTCATCTCCAACAATACGGTAGGCGGCTCGGCCCCCAACGCCGGTGGCTCGCCCCTGACGTACACGGGCGGCGCCATTTTCCGCGGCTTCCTGGTAACGGTGGGCACCACGGCGGCCTCTACCATTGAGAATAATACTTTCCGGAATATTTCGGTCACTTCTACCAGCACCTCGGCCTTCCAGGGCCTGATCTCGCTGGCCACCGGCCGGATCAACGTCCTGAACAACACCATGGGCATCCAGGACGGCACGAACAACATCGTGTTCTCCCTGTCCGGCTCGGCCGGCCGTTTGCACGCCATCCAGGCGGGCACCGTCACCCCGGAACTCATCAACATCACCGGCAATACCATCGGCGGCATGGCCCTGGTGGTCACCGGCGCTCCGGCGACTGTACCGGCTTTCTTCCCGATCTCCGTACAGGGTACCTCGGCCGGGCACCAGTATACGGTGAGCAACAACCTCATCGGAAGCCTCACCACCGCCAACAGCGTGACGAGCGACGCCAACAGCACCCTGTGCGGCGTCATTTCGTTCTCCAACGCGGTGGGTCAGACGTATAACAACAACACCATCGCCAACCTGACCGCCTCCAACACGGGCACAGGCGCCAGTGTGAACGGCATGATCCTGCAAGGCTCGGGCACCAGCCCCAACTTCCTGGGGTCGTTCAACGTGTCGGGCAACACCATCCGCAACCTGAGCACGGCATCGGGTTCCACGACCTTTATCTCGGCGGTGGGCATGTCGGTACTGGGCACGGCTGAAGCGGCCGGCGCCAGCACCATTACCCAGAACACCATCCATTCGCTCATTAACACAAACGCCTCGGCGGCCACCTTTGCTGCGGGTATGGTGATGAACCTGTCGACCGCTCTGTCGGCCACCGTATCGCGCAATTTCGTGCACAGCCTCGACCTGAGCACCACGGCCACCACGGCCAACATACGCGGTATCCAGATCAACAGCGGCCTGGCCAACTACGCCAACAACTTTATTCGCCTCGGCATCAAACCCGACGGCACCGATATCACCACCGGTTTCCTCATCACCGGTATCACCGAGGCCGGAACCGCTGTGAGCCGCTTGTCGCACAACAGTATCTACATCGGCGGCGCCGGTGTGGGTGCGGGCTCAAATACCTTCGCCCTTACGGTGGGCTCGACCGCTGCCGGCCGCGACTACCGAAGCAACATCCTGGTGAACGCGCGCTCCAACGGCGCCGGCGCCGGCAAGCACTACGCCATCAGCGTGCCCGGCACGACGCCCAACCCTCCCGGTGTGGCTTCGGAGTACAACCTCCTGCAGGCGCCCGGAACCGGCGGCTTCATCGGTCTGTACAACGCAGTTGACCAGTCCACCCTGGCCAATTGGCGCACCGCCTCCGGCCTGGACAACAACAGCGTTTCGGGCAACCCGCAGTTCATCAACCCGACGGGTTCGGCCACTACCGTTGACCTGCACATCTCCACCACCAACGCAACACCGGTAGAAGGCGGCGGCGTGGTGGTCGCTGGGGTAACCGACGACTTCGACGGCCAAACCCGCAATACCCTGTCGCCCGCCGACATCGGCGCCGACGCCGGCAACTTCATCCTCAACGACATCTCCGGCCCGGGCATCTCCTACACGCCGCTGGTCAGCATCTGCGGCACGGGTAACGTGTCGTTGAACGGCGTAGTGATTACCGACGCTACAGGCATCCCGACCGTGGGCGCGCTCATCCCGCGCATCTACTACCGCAAAGGCGCAGGCGCATGGTTCTCTCAGCCGGGCGCCTTCCAATCCGGCACAGCCCAGAACAGCACCTGGAACTTTACGATCAACGTCGCCGATGTGGGTGGCACTACCCCGGGCGACGTCATTCAGTATTACGTGATCGCACAGGACATCGTGGCTACACCCAACATCGTGTCCGTACCGGGTGGCGTTTCCGCAACAGACGTGAATACGATCATCACGCACCCCGCAGCGCCGGCTTCTGTTACGGTCATCACCCAACTGGTGGGCACGTACACGGTGGGCGCCGGTGGCGACTTCCCCACGCTCACGGCCGCTGTGGCTGCTTACAACAGCAGCTGTCTGGGCGGCGCGGTGGTATTCAGCCTGACGGACGCAACCTATCCGGCAGAGACTTTCCCGATCGTGATCAATGCCAACAGCTTTGCTTCGGCTGCCAATACACTGACGATTCGTCCGGCAGCCGGTAATACGGCGACGATCAGCGGCGCATCGGCTACCGGAACTGCCCTGATTCGCCTCAATGGCGCTGACTGGGTGATCATTGACGGCTCCAACGCCGGCGGCACGGATCGCAGCCTGACCTTGACCAACACTTCCACGGCGACCAACGTTGCCGTTGTCTGGGTGTCGAGCGTTAACGCATTCAACGGCGCCACCAACAACACCATTAAAAACACCAACATCGTTGGCGGCAGCAACACCGTAACGTCTGTTTTCGGCATCCATGTGTCCGGCCAAACGATCTCCACATCGGCTAGTGGCGACAACAACGACAACCTGATCATTCAGAACAACAACATCAACACGGCCTACTACGGTCTGTATGCGCGCGGCATCAGCCTGGCCAACGCCAACGACGGCCTGCAGATCATCGGCAATACCATCGGTTCTGCGAACGCGGCCAATTATGTGAATTTCCGGGGTATGGACATCCATTATGCCAACGCGCCTTTGATCTCCCAAAACCTGGTATTTGACATGATTAACACCTTGGGCACCACCATCGCCGGTATCGATCTGGGTGCGGGTGTTATCAATGCCCAGGTGGTACGCAACGAGGTGCGCAACGTGCAAAACACCAGCACAGGCGGATGGGGTTCATACGGCATCGTGCTCTCAAGCACGACCCTGACCGATGGTGCCCTGATCGCCAACAACTTTATATCGGGCATGCTGGGTTCCAACTATTTTTCCGGCACCACATTCCACGCGTATGGCATCCGGCTTGCCGGCGGCACCAATACGAAGGTGCTCAACAACTCGGTTAATCTTTTCGGTCCGGTTGTTGGCGGCACTTCTGCCAGCGTTTCAGCCTGCATGATAATTTCTACTACGTCGGTGACGGGAACTGAAATCCGCAACAACATCTTCAGCAATACGCAGGAGTTTGCCATAACCGGTTCCAATACCTACAGCCTGTATCTGGTAAGCGGGGTTTCGGTCATCAGCAACAACAACAATTTTTACGGCCTGTCGAGCGCCAACACAACCTACCATGTTGGTTTCAACGGTACCAACCGGACCACGCTGGCCAACTGGCAAACAGGCACCAGCCAGGACGCGCAATCGTTCAGCGTACAGCCCAACTTCGTCAGCAATGCCGACCTGCACCTGACGGCCAGCAACAACCAATGCCTCGACGGCGGCGGCGCTCCTGTGGCACAAGTGACGGTGGACTACGACGGCCAGGCGCGCAACGCCACCACGCCGGATATCGGCGCCGATGAGTTCACCAACCCGGATCTTTCCCTCACGGTTACCGAAAACTCCGGTTTGGCGGCCAACGACAACATCGTGTGCGGTGGCGCCGACGTTACGCTCACCGCTACGGGCGGCGGCACCTATGCCTGGAGCACCGGTTTCAACGGCAACCCGCTGGTGGCTAACCCGACGGCGAATACAACTTACACGGTTACCATCACCAACGGTTCCTGCACCGACCAGCTTTCGGCCAGCGTTACGGTGACCAGCATTCCCAACTTTGCCGTAACCGGCGGTGGCGAATTCTGCGCTCCAGGTGCAGGCGTACCCGTGGGTCTGGCAGGCTCCACCTCGGGCATCAGCTACCAGCTGCAACGCAACGGCGTCGATGTCGGCGCCTCGCTTGCCGGCACCGGCGCGGCCCTCTCCTTCGGTAATCAAACGGTTTCCGGCACCTACACTGTAGTGGCTTCGGATGCCGTCACCAACTGCACGGCGACTATGTCAGGACAAGCCGTGGTAACCGCCAACGCGACACCTGTTGCTTTCGACGTAACGGGCGGTGGCGCCTACTGCACCCCGGGTGCGGGCCTTCCTGTGGGTCTTGACGGTTCCGAAACCGGCGTAAGCTACCAACTGCGCCTCGGCGGTGTGGATCTTGGTGCTCCGGTAGCCGGCACAGGCGCTGCCCTTGACTTCGGCAACCAGGCAACCTCCGGCACCTACACGGTAGTGGCGACCGGCGCCGGCGCCTGCACGACCGTCATGAACGGCGCTGCCGTAGTGGACGCCAACGAGACGCCTGCGCTGAGTGCTACCCTTGTTGAACCCACCAACTGTGTTTCGCTCGACGGTGCGATCAACCTTACGGTAACCGGCGGTACCGCGCCGTTTGACTACAACTGGTCATCGCCCAACGGCCTCGGCATCGTGCAAGGACTGGAAGACCAGGACTCGCTCACCGTCGGCGTTTACTTCGTTACGGTTACCAGCGACGACAACTGCTCCGCTACCCTGTTCACCACCCTGAACGGTCCGGGCAACTGCGGCCTGTGTCCGATGATCAGCACACTCAGTGTTTCCGACGCTACGGTTTGCGAAGACGAAACGGTGACCCTTACGGCAACCGGCCTGTCGAGCATGGGCACGACGTTCGGCATCACCTTCAAATACTTCGACGCGCCGACCGCTACGCCTTATGTTGGCGGTACGGTCATCGGCACCGTGCCCAACAGCGGCCTGAGCACCGGCAAGGATACGGCTGTGTTGAACACGTCATTTGCCGACTTCGACGAGTACTTTGTTTATGCCATCCTTGACCTGACGCCTACAGATCCGACTTGCCGTCCGTTTGCAGAGTCTTCCCTGCAAGTATTTGACGTTCCAAGCGTGAACGCTGTCGCCAGCCAGGTGGTGTGCAACAACGCTTCGGTAGCTGCGATCACCTTCAGCGGCCCTGTTTTGGGCACGGTGTTCAACTGGACGAACAACCAGCCCTCCATCGGCCTGGCGGCTTCCGGTTCCGGCAACATCGCTTCCTTTACCGCCACCAATACCGGTACCACCCCGGTGGTGGCTACCATCACGGTTACGCCGGTAACGAACAACGCCGGCGCCACCTGTACGGGCGACCCGATCACGTTCACCATCACGGTGAACCCGACACCGACGGTCGCCGCTGTGGCCAATCAGGTGCGTTGCGCCGGTACGGCTACTGCGGCCGTGAATTTTGTCGGCACGGTTTCGGGTACCACGTTCAGCTGGACCAACAGCGCGCCTTCGATCGGCCTGGCTGCCTCCGGATCGGGTAATATACCCTCCTTCACGGCATTGAATACCGGTAATGCTCCCGTTGTGGCAACCATCACCGTTACGCCCTCGGCCAACAACTGCCCCGGCACCCCCATCACGTTCACCATCACCGTGAACCCGAACCCGACGATCAACGCCCTGCCGAATGTGGCCTATTGCAACGGCACCACCGGCGGTCCGATCGCCCTCACCGGCCCGGTTCCCGGAACGACGTACACCTGGACGAACAGCAACACGGCCATCGGCCTGGGCGCTTCCGGCACGGGCAATATTCCGACCTTCCCCGCGACCAACCCGGGCACGGCGGCGATCACCGGTAACATCGTGGTTACGGCTACCTACACCAACGCGGGTGTTACTTGCCCGGCAGCGGCTACCGCCAGCTTCGTGATCACCGTAAACCCGACACCGACGGTCAATCAGCCTGCCAACCAGGTGGTCTGCAGCGGCTCGGCTACGGCAGCGGTGGCGTTCTCCGCCACGGTTCCGGGTACAGTGTTCAACTGGACGAACAACACGCCTTCGATCGGCCTGGCTGCCTCCGGCTCGGGCAACATACCCTCGTTTACGGCGGTGAATACGGGCATTGCCCCGGTGACGGCCACCATCACCGTGACGCCTGCCTTTACCAACGCCGGCATCACGTGCACCGGTACGCCGCGCACGTTCACCATCATCGTGAACCCGACACCTGCACTCGCCGCCATCCCCAACCAGGCGGTGTGCAACGGTCAGAACACTTCGGCCGTCACCTTCACCGGCCCCACCGGCGCGGTGTACGCCTGGACGAACAGCAACCCCGCCATCGGCCTTCCTGCTAGTGGCACGGGCAATATCCCGTCCTTTAAAGGCATCAACAACGGCGCTACGCCCATCTCGGGTACGATCACTGTATCGCCTTCGCTGACGGCAAACGGCATCACCTGCGCTGCTCCGGCGACCACGTTCACCATCACGGTGAACCCCACGCCGGTTGTTAATGCAGGCGCCGACCAGGCCATCTGCCCGGGTGAAAGTGTAACCCTGAGCGCTACCGGCGGCACTTCGTGCAGCTGGTCGCCGACTACCGGACTCACCGGCGCCAACACCTGCAATCCGGTGGCCTCGCCGTCCATGACTACCTTCTACACCGTTACGGTGACCAACGCGCAGGGCTGCTCGGGCACCGACGTGGTCAAAGTGACCGTCAGCAGCAACCAACCGCTGATCTGCAACGACAACGTGCAGGTGTCGCTTGGCCCCGACGGCCTTGGCCTCATCGATCCGGACATGATCCTGGAAGGCACCTACGACGACTTCTCGTTCTACACCGTTCAGGTGACCACGCAGCAGAACCAGCCGGTACCCAATCCGGTTACCTGCGCGCAAGTGGGCCAAACCCTGAAGGTGCGCGTAACCAGCCGCTGCGACGGCAACTTCTGCTGGGGCTCCATCAAGGTGGAAGACAAACTGCCGCCGGAACTTACCTGCAACAACGTCACGGTGAACTGCGCCGTAACGAACTATACGCCGACCTACCTGACCAACGTGCTGGGCATTGCCGCCGGCAACCCCACCATCACGGACAATTGCGGTACGGTGACCCGCAACTACACGGACGAACTGTTCGACCTGGGTTGCGACGACGTATTCAACGGCATCAGCAACCTCAGCGCTTATGTGCGCCGTTCCTGGACGGCTGTCGATCCGAGCGGTAACCTCAGCGATTGCACCCAGTTCATCTACTTCCAGCGTATTGCACTGGACGACATCGACCTGCCGGCCGACGTGACGGTTTCCTGCGACAACCCCAACACCGGACCTTCGTTCACCGGTGCACCCACGGTGCAGGCCTTTGGCCAAACCTTTGTGCTCTCTCCGAACAATACCTTCTGTGAGCTCAACGCGGTGTACGTAGATCAGGAACTTCCGGTTTGCGACGGTACCTACAAAATCCTGCGTACCTGGACGCTGTACGACTGGTGCGAACCCACACAGATCAATGTCAACCCGATCTACTACATCCAGGTGATCAAGGTGGAAGACAACGAACCGCCGGTAGTGGAGTGCCCGACAAACATCACCGTGGGCACCAATCCGTTCGATTGCGAGCGCGATCTCAACCTGCCGGACGTGATGGTCACCGACAACTGTTCGAGAATGGCTTCCTTTGAGGCCAAGTATACCGTTAACGGCATCAACTTCAGCCTGACGGGTTCGTTCTCCGGTTTTGCCGGAAACAACCTTTGGAACCCCGACACCCTGGGCGTTATCGGCACAGCAAACAACCTGCCCATCGGTCCGACCCAGTTTACCTACATCCTGACGGATGATTGCGGCAACACGTCGACCTGCGCCTTCCTGGTAACGGTAGACGACGACACGCCGCCGGTGGCCGCTTGCGATGAATTCACGCAAGTCGCCCTGGGTATCAACGGCATGGCCTTTATCAATGCAACTACTTTCGACGACGGTTCATACGACAACTGTTCACCGGTGAGCTTCAAGGTGCGTCGCATGGACAACAACGCCTGCCAGCCGAGCAGTTCTTTCTACGATCAGGTGAAATTCTGCTGCGAAGACATCAACGACACCATTACTGTTGTCTTGCGTGTGTACGATGTTCCGGTACCTGCCGGCGACATCGCACTTGACGCCGAAGAGCTGAACGCCAACGACTGTATGGTGCAGGTGTTCGTGGAAGACAAGATCAAGCCTGCCTGCCAGGCGCCTGCCAATACGACGGTGTCGTGCGAGAACTTCGACGTGAGCCTGTGGGCTTACGGTCAGGCGACCGCATCGGACAACTGCTGCCTGGACACGATCACCACGACGATCGATTACAGCCGCTTCGACTCCCTGTGCAACCGCGGTACGATCACGCGCCGCTTCACGGCACGCGATTGCGGTGGCCAGACGAGCCAGTGCTCGCAGCGCATCATCGTAGACTACGAACAGAGCTACTTCGTTCGCTTCCCGGATGACGCATTGGTTACCTTCTGTGACTCCTCGGGTGTGTACGGTGTGCCGACGTTCTTCGACGAAGACTGCGAACTGCTGGGTGTATCCTTCGAAGACGAAATCTTCACGGTCGTACCCGACGCCTGCTACAAAATCGAGCGCAAGTGGAAGATCATCAACTGGTGCAGCTACGATCCGAACCTGCCGTGCATAAACGTACCGAACCCTGAGCCGAACGCCACGGTGAACGCCGCCGCCAACCGCCCTGGTCCGATCGTATCGCCTGCCGGCACACCGATGCCGTGGGCGCCGACGATCATCAACATCAAGCCGGGTCAGGCGCCGACGAACTACTCGACGTTCTGGCAGCAGAATGCCAACTGCTACACGTATACGCAGGTGATCAAGGTGATCGACACGCAAGACCCGATTGTTGCCAACTGCCCGGCCAGCCCGCTGGCGGTGGACGACATCACGGACAACGACGGCAACCTGTACAACGACATGGCCTGGTGGGATCCGATCACGGAGAGCCACAACCTGTGCGAGGCGCCTGCT
>JANRJH010000019.1:0-141685 GCA_033764075.1 Saprospiraceae bacterium
TCTTTATGTCCGACACTTTTTCTTTTTTGAAAGCTTCACTGAACGTCCGCTGACGACTTGTCGATAATTGAAACTTTTTGTGCGCTGTCTTTGCCATTTTTGATTGACTTTTTTTGTCAACCTATTTTAGGCACACACAAATAACCTCGCTCTTGGTTTGAACGCACATGATTGCGAATGACCGCGTAGCGGTCAAACCTAAATAGCCCCGGGCGAAGCCCGGGGTGGGCGGGGTAAGGGTAAAAAACGGTATGCCACAACGTTTTCGCCCTTACCCCGTGTTTTTTTTAATACATTGGGTTTTGTTTCATATTGCCGCTGGTAAGGTCGATCTCTGTTTGGGGGATCGGCAGCAGCTCATGTTTGCCGGACACGAAGTTTTTGCCCACGGCCTGCATGACGCTGGCGGCGCGTCCCCAGCGCAGGAGGTCGAACCAGCGGTGTTGCTCGAGGGCGAGCTCGACGCGTCGTTCTTTGTAAATGCGTTCTCTGAGTTGATCCTTGTCGGTGACTGTCACATCGGGCAGGATGAAGTTATTCGTTCCGCGCGCGCGTTTGCGGACCATATTGAGGTATTTGAGCGCTTCGGTGGGGTTGTTGTTTTCGTTGAGCGCTTCGGCGGCCAGGAGCAGCACATCGGCGTACCGCAAAACGCGGATGTTGCCAGGGCCGTTGTCCTGCAATCCCGGGTGGGCGGGCACCCAGGCTTTCTGGTTGTACCGTTCACCGATGATCTCCGGGTTGTCCTGCACCTGTCCGGAGCCGTCGGGCAGCACTTCACCCACGTAGATCACGGTCGCTTCACGGCGCGGGTCACCGTTTTCGTAAGATGACACCAGGTTATCCGACGGGCGGTTGAAGCCCCATCCCAGGTTGGGAATGCCGCGCACGCCCTGCACCATGTTGTACGGGGTGGCGCCGGGGCCGGTCACGCCGTCTACCGGCTCGAGCGCGGCGGCGGTGATCTCGAAGACGGATTCGGCGCCGTTTTCGCCCACGGGCAGGAAGTTGTCGCTGTATTTGTTCAGCAGGCTGTACTGCGTGGAGTTGATGATTTCGAGGCAGTATTGTTCGGCTTTGGGGAAGTCTTTTTTGAGCATGTACAGCTTGGCCAGCAACCCCCTGGCAGCGCCCTTGGTGGCCCGGCCGAGGTCGGCCGAACCGTAGGCGGATCTTTCGGGCAGGGCCTCCAGGGCGTCGAGCAGGTCGCGCTCAATTTGGGCATATACCTCCTGCACCGGCCGGCGTTGCTGGGTGTAGTATTCGTCGCCGCCCAGGATTTCGGTGATGATGGGCACTTCGCCGAACCACTGCACGAGAAGGAAGTAGCAATAGGCGCGCAGGAACTTGTTTTCGCCGATCAGGCGTTTTTTGAGGGTCTCGTCCATGTCCACGTCGGGGATGCCCTGGAGGGCCAGGTTGGCGCGCGCGATGGCGATGTAGTACCCGCGCCACACGCCACCCATAGAGATGTTGGTGGGGTCGAAGGTAAAATTATCCATCTCGATCAGGTAGGGTGCATCGGTTGGCGTGGAGCCCTTGTCGGCGTCGTCGCTGAGGATGTCGGTGACGCCCAGGTAGGGCAGGGCCACGCAGTCCCATTGCCGGAGCTGCTGGTAAACGGCATTGGTGGCGTACACGGCCTGATCTTCGGAGGCAAAGAACGTGTCGGCAGTGGCGTCGCCCAGGGGGGTGCGATCCAGAAAATCTTTCTGGCAGGCGCCGGCGGCCAGCAGGAGCGCCGCGCTGAGCAAGGTGTTGCGGAGGGAAGAAATGTGCGATTGCATATTCAACGATTTTGATGGTCAGAAGGTGATGTCAATTCCGCCCTGGAAGGATTTGGTGACGGGGTACCCGGCGAAGTCGAGACCGGATTCGAAGGGGTTGGCGCCGTTGGGGAACTCGGGCGAGTAGCCGCTGTAGTCCTGGCTGGTCCAAAGGTTCAGGCCGCTGAGGTACACACGGAGGCGGCTGATTTTGGCCCGCTGGGTCCAGCTCTGGGGCAAAGTATACCCCAGCACCACGCTGCGGAGGCGGAAAAAGCTGCCGTCTTCGACGAAGTAGTCGCTCACGCGGTAGTTGTGCCCGCCGTTGGTGATGCGGGGCACGGAGTTGCTGGGGTTGTCAGGAGTCCAACGGTTGTCAAAGGAAGATTGTTCCCAGTTGTAGACGGCAAAGCGGAAAGTTTTTTTGGCATTGAACACTTCGTTGCCGCTGACGCCCAGGACGTCGGCGGAAAAGTCGAGTCCGGCAAACTCAAATCCGGCGTTGAGTCCATAGGTGAGGGTGGGTATGGGGCTGCCGAGGTTGGTGCGGTCCAGGGTGTTGATCACGCCGTCGCCGTTCAGGTCCTGGAAACGCAGGTCGCCTACCCCTTCGTTGCCGAGGCGGGGGAGGGTCGCCACTTCTTCGGCGGATTGGAACACGCCGGCGACCTTGTACCCGTAAAAGGAGCCGATGGGCAGGCCCTCAACGGTGTGCGTGGCGGCTTCGCCCTGAAGGAAGGCGGCGAAGATTTCGGCGCGCAGGTCATTGAGCTTGACCACCTCGTTTTTCACCGGAGAGAAGTTGCCACCGACAAACCAGGTGAAGCGGCCGGTCTGGCGCCAGTTGAGCATGATGTCCCATCCGGTGTTGCGCACCTCGGCAGTATTCACCAGCGGATCGCCGGCGGAACCCACGTAGTCGGGAATGGGTACGGCGGCGATGATGTCGTAGGTGAAGCGGTTGTACCAGTCGATCTCACCGGAAAGCCGGTTGTCGAACAGGCCGAATTCAACGCCTACATCGGTTTGTCTGCTGGTTTCCCATTTGAGGTCCGGGTTGCTGTAATTGGTGAGCGTCGCGCCTTCGTTGAGGCTTTCTTCGGGGCCGAATACGGCGAACAGGCCCGACTGGATGACGCCCAGGCTGGGGTAGTACTGGCTGGCAATGCTGTTCTGGTTGCCCAGCACGCCGTAGCTGAAGCGGAATTTCAGGCGATCGAAGAGCTGGTTGTTTTGCATGAACGGCTCGTTGGTCACGAGCCAGCCCAGGCCAAAGGAGGGGAAGTAGCCGGTGCGGTTGGCTTCTGCGAAACGAGAGGATTGGTCTACGCGCAAGGTGGCGGTGAGCATGTAACGATCCAGCAGGGTGTAGTTAATGCGTCCCAGGGCAGAGGTAATAGCCTCTTCAATGATACCGCCTGACCCCATTTGGGTAGGGTCGTTGTTGGCGCTGGTGGGGTACAACAGTTCTTCGTTGGTACCCGGGAAGTTGGAGCGAACCACGCCCAGGCTTTCCAGGCGCCGCTCCTCGGCGGTGTAGCCGGCGAGTACGGTGAGGCGGTGTTTGGTCCACTCCTTGTTGTAGGTGAGTGTTTGCTCCCATATCCATCGGCGGTCGTTGCCGACGCCGGTGTTGAGGCGATCGTCAATGTTGACCTGGGAAGGAGAGACGTCGTACAGGGGCAGGTAATTCCGGTACTGGCTATTGTTGAGGTCGAAGCCGAAATTGGAGCGGAAAGTAAAGTTCTTGAGAAACTTGATGTCCCCGTAAACGGCGCCAAAAAAGCGGTTGGCCTTGTCGTAGTTGTCCTGACGGTAGTACAGATCGGCTGCCGGGTTGCCGATGGCCAGGCCGAAGGGCGAGGTAGGGTCCGTGTAGTTGCCGGCCGAGTCGGTGGGTGTGAACACCGGGGGCATGCGGTAGGCGCCGCCGATGGCGCCGGTAGCTGCGTTTTGCCGCTGGGTATTGGCGAAGGTCAGGTTGGTGCCCACATTCAACCATTTATTGAGGTTGATGTCGTTGTTCAGCCGGATTGTTGCCCGTTCAAACTCGGAGTATTTCAGTACGCCGGACTGGTTGAAGTAGTTTCCGCTGACGCTGTAGCGGTAGCGGTCGTTGCCCCCGTCGGCGCTGAGCTGTATGCTGCCGATGGGCGCGGATCGGAAAATCTCGTCCTGCCAGTTGGTGCCTTCGCCCAGGGCCGAAGGGTCCGGGTAGAACGACTGTCCGATGAGTTCGTTGTACGCCTGTCCGAACTCGGCGGCGTTGAGTACGTCGATTTGTTTGGTGATTTGTTGGGTTCCGTAGTAGCTGTTGAGGGAGATGACGGCGTTGTCCCGCTGTTTGCCTTTTTTGGTGGTAATGATGATGACGCCGTTGGAGCCGCGCGATCCGTAGATGGCGGCAGCGGAGGCGTCTTTCAGCACCTCAATGGACTCCACATCCTGGGGGTTGACGAAGTTGGCGTCGTAGGCGATCATGCCGTCGATGACGTACAGGGGGTTGGCGTTGTTGAGCGTGCCGGTGCCGCGGATGCGCACGACGGCGCCGGCGCCTGGTTCTCCGGAGGCCGGACTCACGTACACACCCGCCACCTTGCCTTGAAGCGCCTGTTCGACCGAGGGGGTGGGCAGGTAATCGATGGACTCCCCCTTGACGGTGCCGACGGCGCCGGTGACGTCGCTCTTTTTCTGTACGCCATAACCCACCACCACCACCTGATCGAGCAGGTTTTCATCTTCGCCGAGTATGATGTCCACCGTTGCGCGATTTCCAATCGGGGTCTCTACCAAGGCGTAACCGGTGTAGGTGAACACCAGCACGGCGGTGTCGGTGGTCACTTCGAGGGTATAGCCGCCTTCTAGGTCGGTAATGACCCCGTTGGAAGTGCCCTTTTCAACGACGCTGGCGCCGATGATCCCGGAGCCATCCAGGCGGTCGGTGACCCGCCCGCTCACCCGTCGTTGTGCCTGCAATCCGGCGCTCAGCAGCAAGGCGGCGGTCAGGCTGTACAAAACAAGTAATTGTTTCCGCTTCATACGAAATGGGTTTTATATGTTGGAAGAAATGAGCGTTGCCGTTTGAGCGAACCCTCACGGCGTCATGGTTACGGTTATTTTTTTCAGATCGGCCGAATTTCCGCCGATCATCAGGTCGAAGTCGCCGGGCTCGGAACCGAAGGTCATATCCCTGCGGTAAAAACGGAAGGCTTCGTCGTTCAGGTCAAACGCTACGGTTTTGGACTCACCGGGCTGGAGCATGATCTTTCGGTAGCCGCGCAGCTCCTTGACCGGCCGGGTCACGCTGCTCACCAGATCGCGCACGTAGAGCTGAACCACCTCCTCTCCGGCGCGCGTTCCGGTGTTGCGCACCCGCACCCGCACGCTCACCGGATTGCCCTGTTTGAACTGCTTGCGGTCGACCTCCGGATCGCTGTATTCGAATGTGGTGTAGCTCAGCCCGAAACCGAACGGGAAAAGCGGCGTGTTCGGAAGGTCGAGGTACTTGGTTGTGTATTTGTCATTGGGATCAAACGGCCTTCCCGTGCTTTTTTCATTGTAAAAAATGGGCACTTGCCCGACTGAACGCGGGAAGGTGATGGGCAACTTGCCCGATGGGTTGTAGTCGCCGTACAACACATCGGCCAGCGCGTTGCCCGCTTCGGTGCCCAGCCACCAGGCTTCCACCAGGGCGCCCGACCGCTCGGTCACTTCGGGAATGGCCAGGGGGCGTCCGTTCATGAGCACAACCACCAGGGGTTTTCCGGTGGCGGCCAGGGCGTCGACCAACTGTTGTTGAACACCCGGCAAGCCAATCTGAGAACGGCAGGCTGCTTCCCCACTCATCCAGGCCAGTTCGCCTACGGCCACCACCACCACATCCGCTTTGCGGGCGGCGTCCACCGCTTCGGCGAAGTTGTCGGGAGCCGACTGGTCCATCACCTCACACCCTTTTACCACCGTGATTCTGCCTTTTCCGGCGGCACGCAGACCCTCCGCCAGGCTCACGCAATCGTTGAAATTGCCGGATGCGCTCCAGGCGCCAATCAGTTCCGACTTGTTGTCGGCCAACGGTCCGATGAGGGCAATGTTGGCTGTTTTGGCGAGCGGCAGTATGTTTTTATCGTTTTTCAGGAGCACGATAGACTTGCGGGCCACGTCGCGGGCGGCGGCACGGTGCGCCGGAGCAAGGATCACCTGTTTCTCGCGGTTTTCGTCGCAGAACCTGTACGGATCGTCAAAAAGGCCGAGTTCAAACTTCAGCCGCAGGATGCGGCGTACACTTTCGTCTATCTGGGCCATGGACACCTTGCCCTCTTCGAGCGATTGTTTGAGGAATTTCTGAAAAACGGCACCCTGCATGTCCATGTCGACACCGGCTGTCAGCGCCTGCTCGCCGGCCTGTTTTTCGTCGGCGGCGGTTCGGTGATCCACCATTTCGTTGATGGCGGTGTAATCGGTGACGACAAAGCCCTTGAAGCCCCACTCGGTGCGCAGGATGTCGGTGAGCAGATGGCTGTTGCCCGACGCGGGTACGCCGTCGTAGTCATTGAAGGAGGTCATTACCGTGGCGGCGCCCGCTTTTACGGCGGCCTCATAGGGCGGCAGGTAGTATTCGCGGAAAAAGCGTTCGCTCATGTCCACGGTGTTGTAATCGCGTCCGGCCACGGGCGCCCCGTAAGCCGCGTAGTGTTTGACGCAGGCCATGACGGCGTCGGTGTTGCCGAATCCTTTTCCCTGGAAGCCTTTCACCCGTGCTTCCGCCACGCGGCAGCCGAGCCAGGTGTCTTCCCCGGCGCCCTCCATGACCCGTCCCCAGCGCGGTTCGCGACAAAGGTCGACCATGGGTGCAAAGGTCCAGTGCAAGCCGGCGGCAGCGGCTTCGGTGGCGGCGACCCGCGCAGATTGCTCGATGGCGCCCATGTCCCAGCTCGCGGCTTCCGCCAGGGGAATGGGGAAAATGGTCTTGTACCCGTGAATGACGTCGTATCCGAAGATGAGGGGAATTTTCAGGCGCGACTCCTCCATGGCTATCTGCTGCAGTTTGCGGGTGAACGCGGCCGTGTGGCTGTTGAACAGCGCCCCGCACCGCCCGGCGCGAATGTCGTTTTGGTAATCTTTGCGGATGGTGGGGCCGGTAGATTCCCAGTCGGTGGAGAACAGTGTGAGTTGGCCAATTTTCTCCTCCAGGGTCATCTGGGCGAGCAACGCTTCGATGCGCGGATCGTCCTTCGAAGGTCGGCGGTCGGCGGTGGTGTTTGCCATATGAAATGCAAAGACAGCCGGCAGCAGTGTGCCGGCCAGGATGGTTATTTTTTTGTCCAATTTGAACATATAAAACAAATTTAAACTTTCAAAAAATTTAATAGCCAGCTATTGGCCCTTTTTCTGCGCAAACAGCCATTCCTGAACATCCGGTTGGTAGTACGTCTCCTGCCAGATGGCATGTCCAAGCGTTTCATATTCGGTGTAACGCACGCGGGCATTTTGGGCGCGGAGTGCCGCTACCAGGGCTCGGGATCGGGTGGGCGGGGTTACGTCGTCGCGACGCCCGTGGAAGATCCACAGGGGAATATTTTTGATGGTGGTGGCCTGTGCCGGATCGCCGCCTCCGCACAGGGGCATGGCAGCGGCGAACAGGTCGGGTCGGCGCATGAGCAGGTCAACCGTTCCGAAACCGCCCATGGACAGACCGGTGAGGTAAATTCGGTTGCGGTCGATGGCCGGATTTTCCTGCAATACACGTTCGATGAGCTCGATGAGCAGTTGCATAGAGGGTGTGGCCTGGCCGAACGGGGCCGTTTTGTTGACGGGGTTAACGGCAGACCAGCGGTCGCCCTTTGGGCATTGGGGGGCGAGCAGGAAGCAGGGGTTTTTTCGGAATGCGTCGGGTTCTACAAATGCCAGCACACCGTTTCGGAGTTGGGCCTCGTTATCGGCGCCGCACTCGCCCAGTCCGTGCAAAAAAACGACCAGCGGCAGTTTTTTATCCTTTTTGCCGGCGTGGTTTTCCTTCACGAGGCGTCCGTCGGCGCCGGTCACATAACCGGGTATGGCATTGGATGCGCGTCCGTCGGCGGGCCGGAGCAGGCGATAGGGCAGCGCGGCGGTGTCATTTTTCCGGTAGGTGTGTTTTTCAAAGAAAAAAAGCGGGTTTACAGGCACTTCGGGGTTAAAAACGGAGGCGGGGCTTATTTCCGCGGGTGCATTAGCGGCATCCAGCCAACCACCGGAGAAACCCGCCTTTTTGAGTCCGTTCCGGATGTAAGGGTTTTTTTTCATGATCTCCCAGATCAGTCCGTTGCGGTGGTTTTCGAGCATGAGCAGTATGGGGCCCTGGTCGATGCCGAGGTAGTCCTCGTCGAACCACCCGTTGGGCAGTTGCCCGCAGGCGGTGAACGACGGGTTGAAGGCGTCTTTGAAGCCATAGGGACCTACGAGGCTGTCGTAGTAGGTGTTCCACATGGTTTCGAGGGCGGGCAGGCAGATTTCGGGCGCGAAGGGTACGGAGCCGCCGGCGGCGGTGGGAGCGATGGTACCGTCGTCTTCGCGGTAATCGGTGGCAACGCCCCGGGCGTTGTAGCCCTTGAACTGTTCCCAGGATTGTCCGCAGTGTTTTTGGCGGTCGTGTTTGTTCAGCCAGTCCGCCGGGCCGTCGCAGGCGGTGAGGCCCCAAATTTTGTTTGAATAGTCTTGGTGTTTCCCCGGATTTTGCACACAATAGGCGTGGTTGGCGAGGGTAGCGCGGCGGCTGTTTTCAAAATAATCGATGCCGCGCCGGCGCATATAATCATCCTGAATACCCCGAAAATCGATCCACACATGGCTGTATTGGTGGCCGAAGAGCGGGCCGAAGTTGACGTGCGGCTGCCCCATGAAGGTGTCCCAGGAGTAGTTTTGGCAATAAGCGTTCCAGGCATCTGCCGGAACGGGGTGTGTGGGCGAGCCAAGTGCCAGCACGTACAGGATCATGGCTTCGGTGTATCCGAACCATTCGGCCTGGAGGAATCCCTTTTCAGGTTTCCAGCCCATGCTGACGCGGTTGTTGGCGTTGAGCATCCAGTCCCATTCGACCCTCCGGTAGATTTGGTCGGCGGTTTCCCGAATGTCGGCTTCGGTCGGGTCGTTGCGGTCGAAATACGATTGACACGAGAGGATGCCGGCGAGCAGGAGTGCGGTGTCGATGGTGGAGAGTTCCACGTCGCGATACCGCCGTGCGTGCTGGTGGTCGAGGAAGTGGTAGAAAAAACCGCGGTATCCGGCGACGCCCTCCAGTTGGTCGCCCTGCGGCAGGTTAAGGAGCGTTTGAAGCGTTTTGAGCACGCGATCGGCGGCCTCCTTACGCGTGATCCAGCCGTGCTCCACGCCGACGAGGTATCCGCTCAGCCCGAAACCGGTGGCGGCAATGCTGGAAAAGGCCAGGTTGGGCCAGCGGTCGGGTATTTGGGCGTGGTTGTCGGCCAGGTCCCAGAAGTAATGAAAGGTTCTGCGTTGGAGTTCATCGGTGCTGTACGGCGTCATGGCGTGTGCCTGCCTGGTTTGGGCGAGCGCCGTTGCAACCGGAAAAAGCAAGAGCAGGGGGATCAATCGGGTCATGGACAGATTTTTCCGGCGTGATGAAAGGGCAAGAAACGGGGACCGATCCTGTTCGGCCCCCGCTCTGCACATGCAATGTTATTAGAAGCTACACCTACTGTCTATTGTTTGATGAATTTGGCCATGCCAACCGGTTTGCCGCTGCGGCTGAAGCCGGTGACGGTGTACACGCCGGCCGGGAAGCGGCTGACGTTGATCTCCGTCCACAGATCGCCGCCGTTGTTCACTTCGGCCACGCGGACGCCCAGGGCGTTGAAGATTTCGAGGCGGGAGACCTCCGTGAAGTTTTCCACGCGAAGCAGGTCGGATACCGGGTTTGGCGATACGGTCATGGGCTCCAGCGGGAGTGGCTGGAACACGTTGACGATGCCGCAGGCGCCGTCGCCGATCACAATATCGTCGAAGTAAGACGTCACATCAACGCCAGTGGCGTCAATGCCGAGGTCGAAAAAGAGCGTCAGGCGCTTGAACTCGGAATTGTCGGGCACGGTGGAGAAGTTATAGGAGAGTTCTTCCCAGGCATTTACTTTGGTATTGGCCACGGGGATTTCGATGAACGCGCCGTTGACGGCGTCGCCTTCCAGTTTCACGGCGAAGTTGCCGATGTGGTCCATGTGCACTTTGGCGCGCACGGATTTGTTGCCCTTCCAGTCCAGGGGCGCTTCCAGGTCTGCGTACATGCCGGCGAAGGGTGCGCCGTCGCCTGCTTTGACGAACTTGCCGACCTTGGTGCTGGTGTTGATGCCGGAAGGGTTCGGGTTGTCGATGACTTCAAATTGGTAGCCCTGTGCTTCGAGAGCGCCGTTGGCGAAGTATTTGAAGTTGGAGATGGTGGTGTTGGGCGTTTCGTAGTCGATCATACAACCGTTGTAGCCAGCGCGCGACCAGCGGATGTTGTCGATGTAATACGTTCCGCCGCCGACGGTGCTTTGCACGTTGACAAAAATGACCAATTTGTTGTTGTTGGTACCCACGTGCTGGCTGAAGTCGAGGTTGAACTTGTGCCATTTGCCGCCTTCCGGCAGGGTGTCGCGGATTTCGACTTGCGGGTTGCCGCCTTCCAGTTTGAAGAGGAACGGCACGTTGGAGGCGCCTGCGGGGGCCCACACCTGTACTTGCAGCTGGTTGGTGACGGTGAGGTCGGGGGGGGCGGCAAACTCGTACCCGATGCCGGCGAATTCGGTGCCGGGGCCGGCGGGGTCTTTGTATTCACCTACTTTGAGCGAGCCGTTTTCGGGCGCCAGTTTGGGGTTGTTGACTACGCTGAGGTCGGAAGCGCCGTAGAACACCTGCACGAAGTTGCGCTGGCACTCGTAGTCGTCAATGGTGGTGGGGATGGGAAGCACCCCTTCACACGGATCGACGGTGGTTTTGGACTGGCGGAGGTTGTCGATGCACCATGATTGGCCTGCGGCGGCGGCGCCGGCGTTGAAGATCAGGCGGATTTCGCTGAAGTCGGTGATGTCGGAGAACGCCGAGAAATCGAAGCTCAGCGTTTCCCATGCACCCGGGTTTTCTACGGTTGCCTCGGCTTCCTTGTTGCCCTGGGTCGGCGAGCTCAACTGCATGGTCACCGTGCCGCCGGCGGCCGGGCTGAGCACGTCAAGGTCGAACTGCGGATACACCGACAAATCGAAGGCTGTCAGCGAGAACGCTTGCAGGGTGGAGAAGGCGGAGCTGCCCTTGCTGTAGCAGCCCACGTTGGGCGAGTCGTTGACGCCACCGGGCGCGGGGTTGTTCGTCGGGCCGGTGAAGATGCCGTGCAGGGGTTCGTTCTGGTCGAGGGGCTGCCAGCCGAGGCTGAGTCCGGCTTCGAAGTCTTCCAGCGGCGGGAGGGCTGCCGGAGCGGCGAGCTTGATGTCGTCAACAAAGTACACATCACCAACCTCACCGTTGACGCCGGCGTTGACGAAGATCACGAGCTTGTTGTGGCCCTCGCCGGCTTCGGCGCTAAGGTCAAGCGAGTATTCCACCCACTCATTGGTTTCTGTAATCGGTATGCTTTTTTCAAATGCCGAAACGCCACCTTCTATTTTGAGGAGGAGGTTACCGGTTTTGGGCGACCAGAGCTTGAGACCGAACTGATTGCGGGCTGTCAGGTCAATGGCCACGGGATAGTCGATGCGGATGTTGCCGAATTCAGTGCCGGGGCCTGCCAGGTCTTTGTACTGACCCACGCGAGCCGAGGCGTTGGTGCCATCAGGCGCCGGGTTTTTAACCACGGTCAGGCTGTCCCAGCCATTGGCATAGGCTGCATTTCGGTTGCATTCAAAATCGTCGAGAATATCCGGATCAGGGGTTACATCCTTGCAAAGATCGGGTGTGGCGCACAGGTTGTCGAAGTAATAGGTTTTATCGTCGCCGGTTTTGAACGGATTGAACACGGCCAGCACCTTGTTGATGGTGGTAAACCCGGCTGCGTCCGACATGTCGAAATTTACCTTTTGCCAAGCACCGCCAACCGGCACGTATTTGATCACCTCCTTCGCCTCACCTGTGCCTTCGAGTTTGAACAGCACTTGGGCCGGACTGGGCAGCCATACGTCCAGCGAGAACTGGTTGTACACGCTCAGGTCAATGGGGCCGCTCTGGAAGGTGCCGAAAGCGAAGTTCAGGTCTGCGGCCGGGTTGTTGGTGTAGGAGCCAACGGTAGCAGAGTTGTTGACGAAAGTGGGGCCCGGGTTGGCGATGGCGCCGTTGTAGGCGCCGTTCAGGGCGATCCAGTTGATGTCGGAAGCCGACTCGAACGTTTCGTAGCAGCGCTCGGCTTTTTCGGCCACAATGTCGTCGAAGTAGTAGGTTTTGTCATCACCCAGCACAAAGGAGTTGAACGAGACCAGGATGGTTTTCAGGTTGGTCTGGCCGGCTGCTGCGGAGAAATCTACGGAGTACTCCACCCATTTGTTGGCTTCTGTGATGTCGATGAATTTTTCGATGGCCGGTCCGCCCGGGCCTTCGAGTTTGAGCAGGGCTTTTGCCGGAAAGGTGGGCGACCAGATTTTGATTCTGAACTGGTTGAACTCGCTGATGTCCAGCACCTGCGGAAAGGTGTACAGGGCGAAGCAGAAGTCGAAGGTTGGGCTGTTGGTGTAGGAGCCCACCCAGTCGCTGGTGTTGGCGCCCGACTTGTCGGGGTTCGCAATGGCGCCGTTGTAAGTGCCGTTGAGGCCGTTCCAGGCGAGGTCGGCGGTTCCGCCTTCGAAGTCTTCGTAAATGACCTGCGCCTGCAGGCCGGCTGCTCCGAGCAGGAGCATGAATGCGGTTAGTAGGAATGCTCTAATCATGGCTTCATGTTTAGAAAAGTGAGCGAAAATGTTGGTTTCAGTGTACTATTTACCGTTGAATGAATGGTCAGAAAAAGCGGGCCTGAAGGCCAGTCTTGCGCAGGCAGGGGCAGGGTGTTCGGGCCGGTACGTAGGTTTGTCCAGTTGTGGACGAATACAGTTTTGCCGTTTGCATCGCAAACGACAACGCGGAGGTCTTGCGGGCGGTCCAGTTCAACGCGCAGGGTGGATTGCGCGGAAGCCGGATTGGGAAAAATTTCGGCCTTGACGGTCGCCTGGGGCAGCCGGCCGGCACCCACGCTGTTGTCCGGCACGAACCCGCAAGCGAGCAGTGCGGGTTCTATTTCCGGATTTTGCATGAACAGATCCCAGAACAAACCGGTGCGATGGTTTTCGATCATGACGGAGATCGGCCCCTGGTCGATGGCAAGGTAGGATGGCGCGAACCAGTTTTGATTGAGGTTGAACGCGTCGTAAAATCCGTAGGGGCCCCAGAGTTTTTCCCCCAGGTCGCGGTAGAAAAACTTCAGGGCTGCCAGGCTCTGGTCCGGGGTATAGGGCATGGAGGCGAGCGCGGCAGTAGGCGCTACGGTGCCGTCGTCGTTGTTCGGGTTGATGTCGTGGGCGGCGTATCCATTGGGGCCGTCGCAGGCGGTGAGGCCCCAGCAGTTTTCGCCGTACCCGGCGTGTTTTTCCGGGTTGGCCTTGGCGTACGACCACTGGATGAGGGCGTGGTTCCGGTTTCGAACGAAGTAGTTGCAGCAGGCGTCTTTCCAGCTGCGGGGGTCGAATCCCAGGTACGAATAGTGTGCCCAGAACAAGGGGCCACCGCCAAAACCACCACAATAGATGGGGTATCCGAAGTAAGTGGCGCCGGTGCAGTAGTTGGCATTGGCCGTCCACCCGCTCTGGTACAGGCTGCCCGGTACGGGGTGGGTGGGGGAGGCGGCGGCGAGGATGTACACGATTTGGGCCTCGTAGAACCCGCGCAGGGGAAAGTTCATCTGCCAGCCGAAGTTGGGCGACCAGTGCCAGTACAGCACGGGGCCGTTGTTGCGCCGGAACCAGTCCCATTCCACGTCTTCCCACAAACCGGTGATGGCGTCGCGCAGGCCGTTCTCCTGAGGGGTGTCGGCGTCGAAATAAGCACGCGCGGCCAGGAGGCCCTGCATGAGAAAGGCGGTTTCTACCAGGTCGGCGCCGTCGTCGAACTGACTGAAGGGAATGGTGTTGCCGTTTTTGCCGTTCATCCAGTGCGGAAACACGCCGTGGTAGCGGTCGGCAAACTGCAGGAAAGATACGATCTGCACCATCCGGTCGGTGGCCTGGGTGCGGCTGATCCACCCGCGCTCCACGCCGGTGATGAGGGCCATGATGCCGAACCCGCTGCCGCCGGCGGTCACGATATCGCCGTCGCCGTTGCTGCGTTCCCGCGCCATACCGCTGACGGGGTGTCCGTAGTCCCAGAAATAACGGAATGTGTACTCCTGCACCATATCGAGCAGTTCGTCGTCGGTAAACAGGCGGGTCTGGCCGGTGGCGGTGTTGGAAAATGCACCGGCCTGGCCTCCGGCACTGGCGGCTTTGATGCGGTACAGGCGTTGCACGCCGGGGCCTTCGTCACCGGTCCAGTCCAGGGTGCGGTCGGCGGAGGCGGGTCCTACGGTTTTCAGTAACGTATAATTGCTGCCCCCGTCGGTGGACCGGAATACCTGATACGCAGTCGTTGCGGGGTCGACGGAGGGGGTCCACCGGATCTCCATATGACTGTCATAACCCACTGCCACAACCGATCCTGGTGGCGCCTGAGCGGCGGACAAATACGGCAGGGAAGTAACCAGCCCTGCGGCAAGGCAATATTTTTCGAAACGGTGCATAAGCGATGAGCGGAGTGGCCCGCCGACAAACGACGGCACCATCGGCTCAGTGAAGGTAATGCCTTTTTCATTTTTAGGAGATAAATGCACCTCACTACTACTACGCCACAAACAAATCGGGCAAAATGGCCTAAAACCGTAACATAAATTCTGTGAGGTTGGCGTCCTCGGGCAGGCCCATTTTCTTGCGCAGCCGGTACCGCTTGTTTTCAATTCCGCGAATGGAGATGTTGAGCAGTGGGGCGATCTCCTTGGAGGACAGGTTCATGCGCAGGCAGGCGGCAAGGCGCAGGTCGCCCGGAGTCAGGTCGGGGAACCCTTCGAGGAGCCTTTTGAAAAAGTCGTCGTGGACCTGGTTGAAGGTTTCGCGAAAAACATCCCAGTCGTGGTCGCCGTCGAGGTGCCGGTCGATCTGCCGCGCGAGTTTTTTCAATGCCTCGGGGTCGTCGCCGGCCATGAGCAGGCCTTCGCGCAGGCGTTGGAGGACTTCGTTTTTCCGGATGAGGTTGAGGGTGGCGTTGTTCAGTTCGCGGCTTTTGGTGTTTACCTCATGGGCCAGTTTCTCGTGCTCCACTTCGATGCGCCGACGGTTGAGTTCCCGATCATTTTCCTGCTCCAGCAGGGCCTGATGGCGTATCAGCCGCCATTGCGTAATCCGTTCAATGAGGACGAGCAGGACGAGGCCAAGCAAAAAAAAGACCGCCATGGCAAGGTACGTCCGGTACCAGGGAGGGGCGATCCGGAAAGCCAGGGAAGCCTCGCCCCCCCCGATGTGGTTGCGCACCCTGAACGTGTATTCGCCCGGCGGGAGGTTGGTAAACTCTTTTTGACACTCCGGACTCCAGGCAGACCACTGACCGGAGAATCCATCCAGTTTCCAGGAGAAACGAGGCTGTTGTTCAAAAACGGGTGCGGCAAACTGAAAGGTCAGGCTGTTGTCGCGGAAGGCGAACGTGAGGCCGGAGCCAGGCAGGGTCACGTGGCCGTTTCCGGATGTGACGGATCGCACCACGCAGTCTGCCGTCAGCCTTCCGGAGGGCAGCGATCGGCGGTCGAGCAAGGCGTACCCGCTTTCCTGGCACAGCAGGTAGGTGTTGTCATCCAGCGGGGCAATGTGTTCAAAATTGGGGATGAGGGTAGACTGAACCGGGTAGGTGTTCTGGTCGGTATGTAGCAGCACGCCACTGCTGTCTACGGAAAAAAATTCACCACCAAGCCCTGGCAGCCACTTGTGCCGGTGGGTGGCGGTGTCTGCCGGTCGAAATAAAAACGTTCCGGCCGAATCAAGCA
Organism: Saprospiraceae bacterium; assembly: GCA_033764075.1. Classification (GTDB taxonomy): domain Bacteria; phylum Bacteroidota; class Bacteroidia; order Chitinophagales; family Saprospiraceae; genus M3007. The sequence continues at coordinate 15,814 of JANRJH010000019.1, forward strand.
CTTTGAGTGGTGCGGCGTGGGCGTCCAGGATGAGGTCGTTACCGATCCGGTCCAGGTCGAGACGGTAATCGGTGGGCAATCCGTTTTCCCGGCGGAAGGCCTGCAACTCTGTGATCTCGGAGAGGGTGTTGTTCAGCCGGAGCCGGAATAGCCCCTTGTTGGGGTGTGCACACCAGAGATTGCCGGCGGTGTCGAAGGCGATTTTTTTGAGCGGCTCCTGAAACCCCGGGATCTTGTGCGAGAACCGCCAGTTGTCTGCGGCATCGCGTCGGAACACCGCCAGTCCGGTATAGGTACCCTGCACCAGCGTACCGTCGGCGCCGGGTACCGATGCAAAACACCAGCCGCCGGTCACGTCGGAAATTCGGACGGCGCCGGACTCGTCGATCCGGTAGGTGCCGGCGTTGTGGCCGCACAGCAGCTGGTCGTCGATCACCAGCAGTTCCCAAACCTGTCCCTGCGTGCCTTTAATCAATTCGAATGTGTTGTTTTTTTGGACAAACACGCCCTGGTTGGTGCCGATGTATAGCCGGTCGCGCCAGCGGACGGCGGCGTAAACCGACCCGATGAGCCCGGTTTGGTCCTGAAAAACCGTGATGGGCGACCTAAGGGCCACCAAGTCGATTCCGCGGTCCAGCCCCAGCCACAGGTTGGCATCGCGGTCCTGGCACAAAGCCAGTACCGTGTTGTTTTGCAGCCCGTTCTCCCGGTTGAGGTGGAACCGCAGGGCACCCGTTGTACCGAGCACGTACACGCCGTTCAGGATGGTTCCGATGGCCCAGCCACCGTCGCGCAGCGCGATCGCTTTGTTGAGTTGGTTCCGACGGAAAACGGCGTTGAGGGGGTTGGGCCAGGGTTTGCATGCCCCATTTTGGACTTCAAAGATCCCGTCGTTGGCGGTGCCCGCCCAAACGGCGTCCGGACTTCCGGGTACAAGGAACTGGACGATTTTGTTCGCCAGCACTTCCGTTCCATCCAGGAAACGAAAAGTGTTGTCGGGCAACAGTTCGTACAAGCCCCTTTCGATCACCGGGAGCAGGATGCGTCCGTTTACATTTCCTGCAAACATGATGGAGCCCGGGGGGCGCAGCACGCTGACGGTCTGGTAGTCGTATTTGTAAATGGTGGAAAAGGACTGAAAAAGCACAAAGTCCGGCAACGCCAGTATGTGCCAGATTTCCTCCCGCTCCATCTCGGGTAGGCCTGCGCTGAGGGCGTGGAAGACCATTTGCCCGGAATCGTTCATTTGCCAGTAACCGAAAGTGGCGAAACCACCACAGAATAGTTCGCCGTTTCGGCCCACGGCCACGGCGCGCACGGTTTGGTTTTCGGGCAAGGAGAAGACCAACCATCGGGCGCCGTCGCACAGCAGCAGCCCTTCGTTGTTCCCTGCGTAGAGCCATCCGTTTCCGGGCGCCTGTGCCAGCGCCCAGTTCTGATTTTGGCCTCCATAAGCCTCTGGCGGAAAATGGCGGATGATGGGCGTCTCCTGGGCCCACCCAACCATTTGGCAGATGGTAGAAAAAAAACATGCAATGACCAGCGGGCGCATATCAGGGGGAAAGATAGTGCAGGGCCGTTAAAAAAATTTTTTTTGCCAAATACTTGCACACGTCAAATGTAGCCATTTACCTTTGTCCTAAATTTAACCAAAAAATTAAACCATTGGGTGAGTCGCTGAACACTACTACAGAACCGGGCACCGAGCAACGCATATTTGAGGCGGCCCGGGAAGAATTTATCGTAAAAGGGCTCGAAGGGGCCAAGATGCAGGACATTGCAGACCGGGCGGGTATCAACAAGGCGTTGTTGCACTATTATTTCCGGACCAAGGATCGGCTTTTCGAGGCGGTGGTCAAGCAGGTCATCGGGCGGGCGTTTCCGGTAATGCGCAATATGCTGGAGTCGGAATTGCCTTTAGAAGAAAAACTGGACAAGGTGATTGACATGTATGTGGAAACGGTATCGCGCAACCCTTTTGTTCCGCTTTTTTTGATCACGGAAATGAACAAGCGTCCCCAACATTTTTTCGACAACATCGTACCGGGCGAATTGCCCAAACCCCAAAAGCTGGTTCAGCAACTGGAAGAAGCCGCGCGCGAAGGCCGTATTCGGGTCATTGAACCGGCGCATTTGATTTCCAACGTGTTGGCCATGTGTGTGTTTCCATTTCTGGCGCGCCCCATGCTTTGCGGGGTAATGGGCTTAAACGAACAGGACTGGAAGCATTATGTCAATGGCCGCAAGGCCGAGGTAAAACGGTTTGTGCGCGATGCGCTGAGACCTTGAATTTTTTTACGCATAGTTTAACCAAAAAGTTTAACCATAAAAAATTCGTCCTACCAGTATACTCGTAGGACGAGTCAGACAGCGATGAAAACGCCATTTTTCGCCATTTTTTTTGCTTTTTCAGCCACATTGACTACTGCCCAGGAGGCACTGTCCATCGACGAGTGCCGGCGCCTGGCCCTGGAAAACAGTCCCTTGCAGGTGCGCAAAGGATATGCGGAGCGAACAGCTTCCCTTCAAAATGAAACTTTGAAGCGCAACAATCTGCCCCGCATCGGTGTGAACGCGCAGGCTAGCTGGCAATCGGACGTATTTGAATTGCCCTTCGACATTCCGTCTAACCCCACGCCTGTCGTCATTCCAAAGGATCAGTACAAGATTTCCCTGGACGTGTCGCAGCGCATTTGGGACGGGGGGTACGACAAGATCAATGCCCGGCAGCATGTGCTCAACAGCACCCTGACGGCTGCACAAACGGACGTGGATATCTTTTCACTCCGGGAAACCGTTACGGATCTTTTTTTCCGGGTACTGCTGCTGCAGGAGAGCGAGCGCATCCTGTTGTCCACCCAGCAAACCCTAGAACAACGCCTCCGGCAGACAGAAGCCCAGGTGAACCTTGGTGTGAGCCTGCGCACCGCAGCGGACCAGATTCGCATCCAGCTGCAGCAAAACCGGCAACAAGTCGCCGCAGTCCGTATCGATCAGCAGACCCTTAAACAGGTGTTGGGTGGCTGGATCGGTCGTCCGGATGGCGCATTCACCCTGAGTGCCGACGACCTCAAGGGCGCCTGGGCGGAGACGGCTACTACCCGGCCCGAATACGCTATGCTGGAAGTGCAAAAAAACCTGATTGAATCGCAGGACGACGCCCTGAAGTTGCACCTGCAACCCCGCGTGGAAGCCTTCGGGCAGGGTGGCTTCGGGCAGCCCAACCCGCTCAACTTTTTCGAAACGGACTTTGCGCCTTTCGCATTGGTGGGCATACGCGCCAGCTGGTCGCCCACCGACTGGGGCGTCAGCAAGCGCAGGTCGGAGGTACTGACCCTGCAGGCCATGAGCCTCGACGCCCAGCGCGCCGCGCTCGACCAGCGCATCGAAGCCGCCAATCGGAAAGACCGGGGCGATTTCGCCAAGTCGCAGTCGTTGCTTCAGGACGACGATGCCATCATCGCCCTCCAGGAGGACATCGTCAGGCGCGCGGAGGCCCAGGTCGACAACGGCGTGATGACCACCACCGATTACCTCGCACAGGTCAACCTGCTCACGCAGGCTCGCCTTACCCGCAAAACCCATGAGATTCAGGGCCTGCAAGCCATTGAAATGCACAAAGCCCGCAACAGTGAATAAACATCTTTAACGAACATGAAACGCATTCCATTCCTGTTTTTGCCCTTGCTTTGGGCCTCCTGTGGCAATCATGCCCCCAAGGCCGATGCTTACGGCAATTTTGAAGCCGAAGAGTACATCGTAAGCGCCGAAGCCAACGGCCAGATACTGCAATTCGATGTAGACGAAGGCCTGGTGCTGCGCGCCGGCCAGGTGGTTGGCGCGGTAGACTCCGTCCAACTGATCCTGCAACGGGAGCAACTCCGGGCCAGCATCCGCGCCGTAGCCGCCAAAAGCCCAGCCATCCGGGAACAACTGGCTGTATACGAAAAACAACTCGATGCTTCCCGCAGACAACTCGCCTCCCTGGAGCGCGAAAAACAACGCGTACAAAGTTTGCTCAAACAAGACGCCGCCACCCCCAAGCAGCTCGATGAGCTCAACGACCAGATCGACCTCATCCACAAGCAAATGGCGGTTACCACCGAGCAGCGCAGCGCCACCGACGCCAGCCTGAGCACCCAAAAGTCGGGGTTGTTGGCAGAAATCATGCCCTTGCAAAAACAGATCGAACGCCTCGACGACCAGATTGCCAAGTGCCGACTGGTGAACCCGATGGACGGCACCGTTCTGGTGCAGTACGCCGAGGCCGGTGAAGTAACGACCTACGGCAAACCCTTGTACAAACTGGCCGATATGGACACCCTGGTGTTTCGTGCCTATCTGGCCGGCGACCAGTTGAGTCGCATCGTGGTGGGCCAGTCGGTGACGGTGCGCATAGACGGACCCGACGGAGGGTACGTCGATTTCCCGGGCAGGGTCACCTGGATCGCCTCCGAAGCGGAATTTACTCCTAAGGTAATCCAGACGAAAAACGAGCGGGTACACCTCGTGTACGCGATCAAGGTGCTGGTAGGCAACGACGGGCGTCTGAAGATCGGTATGCCCGGGGAAATGATCATTTCCGGTTAACGTATCTGAAATCCAATGATCCACATTCAATCCATATCGAAGTCTTACCCGGCTACCCAAGCCCTGAAAGACGTCTCTCTCGAGGTTCAGCCCGGGGAGATCTTTGGTCTGATCGGTCCCGACGGCGCCGGAAAAACCACCCTTTTCCGCATCCTGGCCACCCTTATTTCGCCGGATCAGGGCGCCGCGTCGATTGATGGCCTGGATACCGGGAAAGACTACAGGGCCATCCGGCAGATGATCGGCTACATGCCCGGGCGGTTTTCGCTGTATCAGGACCTGACTGTGGAGGAAAACCTTACGTTTTTTGCCACGGTCTTTGGCACCACCGTTGCAGAAAACTACGCGTTGATCCGGGACATATATGTTCAACTGGAGCCTTTCAAACACCGCAGGGCCGGTGCATTGTCTGGCGGGATGAAACAAAAACTGGCGCTCTGCTGCGCGCTCATCCACGAACCAAGGGTCCTGCTCCTCGATGAACCGGGTACGGGGGTGGATCCTGTTTCCCGGAAGGAATTTTGGGAAATGCTCAAAAAGTTGCAAACGCGGGGGTTGACCATGTTGGTGAGCACCGCTTACATGGACGAGGCCACGCTTTGCGACCGGGTGGCACTTATCCATCATGGCAGCATCCTGGCGGTGGACACGCCAGACGGCATCGCGAGCGCTTACCGGCGCCCGTTGTATGCTGTGCGCTCGGATGATCAGTACACCCTGATGCGCGATTTGCGCCGGTTGGAAGTGGTGGCCGGCTGCTACGCCTTTGGCGAGTACGCCCACCTGGCACTGCACACCGAAACCTGGAACCATGTCGACATTCAGCGGTACCTGGAGCAACATGGGCATCAAAATGTGGAGGTTTCCCGGACTACCCCGACCATTGAAGATTGTTTTATCGACCTGCTCAACTGATCCCGACATTTCTGCCACACCATGCACAACGACATTATTTCGGTACAAAAACTCACTAAAAAATTTGGCGCCTTCACGGCAGTAGACGCCATCAGCTTTGGGGTGCAACGGGGAGAGATATTCGGATTCCTGGGTGCCAACGGCGCCGGCAAAACCACGGCCCTGAAAATGCTCACCGGCCTGCTCACACCCACATCCGGTGTGGCCACAGTTGCCGGGTACGACGTAATCCGGTACCCTGACCGGGTAAAGCAACGCATCGGGTACATGAGCCAGCGGTTCAGCCTGTACGAAGACCTCACCGTACGCGAAAACATCCGGCTTTACGGGGGTATTTATGGCCTGCCAAAGGCTGAAATCCGGGAAAAATCGGCGCAAATGCTGTCCAAGCTGGAATTAAAAGCGCAGGCCGACACCCTCGTGGGTAGTCTTCCGCTAGGGTGGCGCCAGAAACTGGCCTTCACCGTTGCCCTGGTGCACGACCCCGGCGTGGTATTTCTCGATGAGCCTACCAGCGGTGTGGATCCGCTTACCCGGCGACAGTTCTGGGACCTGATCTACGAAGCGGCTCATCAGGGAGTGACCCTCATGGTAACCACCCACTACATGGACGAAGCCGAGTATTGCGATCGGGTGAGCATTATGGTCGACGGCCGGATTGAAGTTTTGGACACACCCAGACAGGTGAAAACCCAGCTTGGCGTGCAAACAATGGACGAGGCCTTCCGGGTCCTGGCGCGTCCGCAAACAGCCATATCATGAACATTAAACGCTTGCAGTCCTTTTTTCGAAAGGAATTCCGGCACATCCTGCGCGACCGCCGCACCCTGCTCATCCTGTTTGGCATGCCGCTGGCACAGGTGCTTCTGTTTGGTTTCGTGTTGTCGAACGAGATCAAAAATACCAACATCGCTGTGCTCGACCAAGCCAAGGACGCCGAGAGCATTGCACTGACCAACAAGCTGGTTTCCAGCGGCTATTTCCGCATAGCGCATACCCTGGAATCGGCCCGTGATCTGGAACCGGCGTTTCGCTCCGGAAAAGTCAAGATGGCGTTTGTTTTTTCGCCGGGTTTCGGGCATCAACTGGCGCATGAAGGCGTCGCGCCCTTGCAGATTATCTCCGACGCTTCTGACCCGAATACGGCTACAACGTTGTTGCAGTATGCACAGGCCATCGTTCAGGATTACCAATTGGCGCTTGCGGCAGGGCAGATGGCGGGCAGGGCCACCATACAGGTGCAGACACGCATGCAGTACAATCCGGAGCAAAAGGCCGTATTTACCTTTGTTCCGGGCGTGATTACACTCATCCTGATGCTGGTGTCGGCCATGATGACGTCCATTACCATTGCCCGTGAAAAAGAGCTGGGCACCATGGAGGTATTGCTGGTGTCGCCCTTGCAGCCACTCGAGATCATTCTGGGTAAAACAAGTCCTTATCTCCTGCTTTCGCTGGTCAGTACGGTCGTCGTTATTCTGGTGAGCATGGGCATTTTCGGTATGCCCATACGCGGAAGTCTGTTGTTGCTGGCCATGGAGTGCATCCTGTACACTTTCGTAGCCCTCTCCTTGGGCATTTTAATCTCTACCCGGGCCAAAGACCAGATGACGGCCATGTTCATGTCTGCCCTGGGGCTGCTGATGCCCACCATGCTGTTGTCGGGGTTCATTTTTCCAAGGGAAAGCATGCCTTGGGCGCTTCAGGTAATTGGCATGGCCATTCCAGCCACCTGGTTTAATCCCATTGTGAAGGGCGTAATGATCAAGGGGGTAGGGTTGGAGGTTTTATGGCTCGAAACCGTGGTTTTGGCAGGAATGGCTTTGTTTTTCCTGGTATTAAGCTTAAGAAATTTTAAAGACAAACTGGAGTAAAGGCCACTCGTCCTACGAGTATACTCGTAGGACGAATATCTTCCGGTTAAACCAAACGGTTAAAGCATGCGCAAGGTTATTTTTCTGGTACAAAAAGAATTTCTTCAGGTTTTTCGCAACCGCACCATGTTGCCCCTGCTGCTCGTCATGCCGGTGGTGCAGACGTTCCTGCTCTCTTTCGCAGCGAATTACGAGATCAAGAACCTGGGGCTGGCCGTGGTGGACCACGACCTGTCCTCTGCGTCCCGGCGACTGGTGGGCAAGTTCAGTGGAAGCGGCTATTTCCAGGTCAAATACGCGGGATTTTCCCGCGCCGAGGCCGACGAGGCGCTGGCGGCCGACCGTGTAGACCTGATCCTGGAAATTCCATCCGACTTTGAACGCACCCTGGTGCGCGAAAACAGGGCGAGCATTGCCGTGAATGCCAACGCCATCGATGCCTCCAAGGCAGGCATCGGTATGGGTTATGCTGCGGGAATCGTGCAGGATTTTCAACGGGAACTACCCGACCTCGTGCCGGCAACGCCTGCTGCCCGGCCGGAGGGCATTCAGGTCACTTACAGCAACTGGTACAACCCGGAACTGAACTACAAGCACTTTATGGTGCCTGGTATACTGGGCATCATTGTGTCGCTCATAATTTGTTTTCTCACAGCGCTGAACATCGTTCGGGAAAGGGAAATTGGTACCATCGACCAGATCAATGTGACCCCTTTGCACAAATGGCAGTTTATTCTGGGCAAACTGCTGCCTTTCTGGATCATCTCCCAGGTAATCCTGGCTTTGGGCCTGACCGTCGGGTACCTCGCATTTCGCATTCCCATGGAAGGCAGTCTGTTTTTGGTTTTCGGCTTTGCGCTGTTGTATGCGCCCTGTATGCTGGGGCTGGGTTTTCTCATTTCCAACTTTGCCGACACGCAACAACAGGCAGTGTTTACTGCCTGGTTTTTTCTGGTGGTGTTTATCCTGATGAGCGGACTTTTTACGCCTGTTGAAAGCATGCCCTTGTGGGCCCAACGGATTAACCTGCTCAACCCGGTGCACTACTTCGTATTATTTATGCGCCAGGTACTGATGAAGGGCGCCACGTTTGCCGACGTTCGCGGGCTGTTTGCCGCTGTACTGGCATACGGTGTAGTGGTAAACGTGCTGGCGGTGTGGACGTACCGGAAACGAAGTTGAGCGGCTTACGGCTTTTTATTCAACCCGCCGGCATCGGCGCCACGAATTTCAGGCTGTTTTTGTGCCATGGATTTGCTCACCTCCGGCGCTTCAACCCGAAGCGGCCGAACCGGTTTGCCGTCGAACCATCGACCCAGGTACCGTCGTTCGGGTGTATCGCTGAACACGAGATCCGTTCCGCTGCCTGTTTTCAGTATTTTCAGCAATGCATCGGCGTGTTTCCAGTAACAGTAAAGGTCCACCACGTTTGTCCGGGTGTTGATGGCGCCCCGGTTCACGGTATAATTGCGCAGGCCGGTATCCAGGTCGGGGTCAATGGCATAGGGTTCGGCGTGCGAAGACGTGAGCAGGCGTTGCCGGTAGGGCTCGGAGTAGTGCTCCACCAGGCTGCGCATGGGCGTATGCACGGCGGTGTTGAGCACCAGGCGGCTGAAGGTATCGCCCACCACCACGTCTTTGTTGCCGACTATGGCGATCAACAGAAGGTCGGCCGGTAGCCCTTCGTAACTTTTTTTGACGGCGTTGTGTATGGGTCCGCTGCCGGGTTGGCACAACAGCATGGCCCTGGGTTGCGGAATGCCCAGCGCCTGCCATTCGACCCCCATGTTGGCCGCCGTGACGCCGCCGTACGAATGCCCGATGTACAGCATCCGATCGGTGCGCAGGCAGGTGCGACCTTCGTTGTGTACCCGCGCGATGGCGTTTTTCACCGCTTTGGCAGCATTGCGGGAAAACTGCACCGGCCGGGGCGCGACCAGATTTTTTTGATACCGTGGATAAACCACCACATACCCCTGCGATACAAGGTGCTTGATCCAGGCCCCGTACAAGACCGGGTTGTAACCACCGTATCCATGCAGGAAAACCACCAGATCGGCCGTATCGGGTACGGGGGATACCGGCTCGAAAAGCCAGTAACCGTCGGCTTTTTCAGCAAAATCGCGCATCCGCACCTCGGCATGGCGGTAGAGCGGGAGAGACGAGGTATGGGTGTTGGCCGCCGGGTCCGGAAGATCGGGCCATGCGGATTCCAGGATGACCGGCCGGGAAAAAGGATAATAAAAGCTGGTTTGTCCGAAAAGGGCCGGTACAAAAAAAAGAAACAACGGGGTAGCAATACGACGCATCATCTATAGTTAGCCGTTGGGTATAACGCAGAAAATGGGGTTTTAGGTAGTGAAAATCAAAAAAAATATTTATGTCTGAAAGACCAAAAAACAGGCATGAACCCATGCGATGCATGCCTGCTCCTTGGAAATGGTTGGTGCTTCTTCTGCCGATCAGAAGAAAAATGCCACATGTGCCCTCAGGTTAAAAGGTGTCCCCGGGGTGAAGTGTATCTCTGTTACCGGTTCGGGCTCATCAAAAAGGCGACTTTCGGTGTCAAACTGCGCCTCTTTCCAGCGCCGGTCAAGTATGTTTTCGATGCTGATGCCCACCTCGTACCGGGTGCGTGTGTAATTGAGCAGGGCATCCATGAGGAAGTACCCTTCGGCAATCGTGGAATTGTCTTCGTTGGCCGGCCGGTCGCCGAGGTAACGGTAGCGGAGGCTGCCGTTGAATCCGGACTTTGTACGGAAGGACAGGCCACCGATGCTGCTCCACACGGGCGCCAGCGGGATGTAGCCTTCGTTTTCCGGCACATCGGCAGCACGTGCATACGTGTAGTTTACGTCGAGGTCGGCGTAGAGCCAGTCGAGCAGCTGGGCCCTTCCGGAAAAGTCCACCCCGCGGCGGTCGGTTTCCCCGCTGGGCTCCACCACCGCCGCGTCGCCTACGTACACAAACTCCTGTTCCAGGTTGAGGAACCAGGCGCTGGCAGTAAGCAGCACACGGGGGGCGGGTTTCCAGGCGAAACCACCCTCGTAGCCCAGGGCGCGGGGCAGGATGTCGGTGCCGTTTTCGGGAATCACTACGCGGGTGTCGTTGGAGTGGAAGCCGGTGCCGAAGTTGCCGAAGAGTTGAAGGCGGTCGTTCACGGTGAAGAAGGCGTTTAGTTTGGGACTTACGATGTTGGCGGTTTCGATCTGCCGGTCGTACCGTTCGGGGTTCAGCCGGTCTACGTACATAAAATGGAACTGGTCGAAGCGCAGGCCGCCGTTCAGGGTGAGCCAGGGTGTCACCCTGACCGTTTCGTCGATGTAAGCGCCGAGATTGGCTTCGTTGATGTCGCCCAGCGCCAGGCGGTCAAGCGTGGTCTGGCGCCCGACGGTGTGCGACAGTTCACTGTTTTTCGTTTCGTCGTAGCGCACCTGGACGCCGATTTCGGTTTCCCAGTCCAGCCCGCCCCAACGGTCGTTGCGGGAGTAGGCGCCGTTGTATCCATACAGATTCCGTTTTTCTTTTTGCCGGATCTGGTCGCCGTTCACCGGATCGTCGAGGTAAAAGGTGAAGTTGGAGTACAGTTCAAATTCGTAGTGGCTGAGGTAAAACTGGTTGCGCAGCAGACCGCCCCCGGGCAACAGGCTGCTTGCTTTCAGGCTCACGTTGGTGCGGTTGGTGTTGCCGCCTTCGGTGCTGTCGATGGCGCCGAAAAAGCCGATTTGGCCGCTTTCCACCGCCCGGTCCGGAATTTGCCCGGAGGCGTCCCAGCGGCTGGTGAACGACTGCACCATGGCCGTCAGGTAGGTGCGTTCGTTCACGGCGCCGTTGTATTTGGCCATCATGCTGAAGCGGTTGTACGCTTGCGGGCTGTCGAAGTAGTTGTTGCTGAAAAAGTAGTCGGCCGCTGCATAGGCGTTGTGGGTGCGATTGCCCTCCTGCTTGTCGAGCAGTTTGAACATGCCCAGCGCGCGGTAGGTATCGAACATGCCACCCTGGAGCTTGACCATGTTCTGGTCGAGGGCGTTTTTCGTCCGGAAGCCCACATACCCGGCGGTGGCCAGGTTGCCGTAGGGTGCGTAGTAGGGGCCTTTGCCAAAGTTCACGCGGTCTACGGTTTCGGGGATGAGGTAGTGCAGGTCGGCGTATCCCTGCCCGTGGGCGTGCGACACCATGTTGACCGGGATGCCGTCGGTGTTGATGGCGATGTCGGTTCCGTGGTCGATGTCGAACCCGCGCAGGAAGATCTGCTCGGCCTTGCCGCCGCCGGCGTGCTGGGCGATGAACAGACCGGGCACCATGCGCAACACATCCTGTGCGGTGTTGGTGGGGCGCAGGCGGATGTCGAGCGCCGAAATGACCTGCGACTGGAGGTTCGGTTCGCCGGTAATCTCCACGGTTTGCAGGTTCAGTGACTCGCGTTGGAGGTAATGGGCGATGGTGCTGGTCTCGCTGTCGCGCACCGTCACTTGCTGGTCGGCCATGGCGTAGCCCAGTACGCTGATGCGCACGGCGTAGGTTCCGGCGGCCAGGTCGTTGAACTGATAGAAACCCAGTTCGTCGGTGTATGCCTGACGCCCGGAGGGCTCAACGACGACCAGGGCGCCGGCGAGGGGGGAGCGGGTTTGTGCGTCGAGCACGCTGCCGCGAAGGCTGCCGTTGTGCGCTTGCAGGGCAGCCGCGAAAAAGAGCTGTATGAAAAAGAGCGTAGCGACTCTCATGTGGAATGAAAAAGTTGAATGCATGAAAAATCCAGCCAATGCCGGCATGGTGCCGGGCAAGGGTAGGTATGCGGGTAAATGGTCAGGGAAATGGTCAGCGGGCAGGCCCTTTGGGCGGCGGGTCGTCTACCGGCAGCAGGGCGTCGGCGTATTTGTTGCCGGGGCCAACGACCGGATGCCTGGGGGCAAATGCCCGGACGGAAGCGTAGCGCGCACACAGGGGCAATGGCGCGGCGGGCAGATGCCAGGCGCCCGCCAGGGGTGCTGGTGCGGCCAGCACAGCGTCGCCGCCGTCACTTGCTGGCCGGTGCTGCCAAAGCAGTACGAGGGGGCTGTGGTGGTGGCCAGCCTGCCCGGTATGCGGGTGGTGCGCCCCGCTTTCAGCGGCTTGGTGGTGGTGCGCTGCGAAATGGCCTTCGTGTACCCAGTGGGCGGCGGCGTGTACCCAAAAGCCAATACCCGGCCCGAGCAGGTGGGCACAGTAGGCGAGGAGGAGGATGTTGGGCATGCAGCGCATGCACGAATATACGTTGGAAATGGGGGGAGTGGTTTTAACTTTTTGGGTAAAAATGGTCGCGTGCAAATACACCACCGTTTCGGCAAGGGTAAACGGGTTAAGCAGGATGCTTTTGTTGATTCGGTCGTGCAAACTGCCGCAGCCGTTCACCATCTTGCGTATCATCTGGTGTTTCTTTTAAAGTGGCGAAATCTTATGTAGAAATACACGATTTCGCCACTTTAAAAAAACATAAGGAGCGATATGCGGCTAAACTTGGCACATTCCGCCAATGAATGAACCATAAAACCTTGCTTTATAAAAATTCAGGAAACAACACGTCTGGGAGTACGCTCAATACTTCCCGTACTTCTGCAGGCAATGTGTACATTTCCCGGATTTGCGTATTTTTGTCGACACCAGACCCGCACCCATGACCCGCCTGAAAAACGACCGAATGCTATGCCATCCATCGCCACCAAATCCAGGATCAAAGAGGCGGCCATCGCCTGCTTCAACCGCGTCGGTACGGCCAATGTGCGGTTGCAGCAGATCGCGGATGAGGCCGGCATGAGCCTGGGCAACATGACGTATCACTTTCGCACCAGGGAGGACATCCTGTTGTCGGTGTGGGAGCAGCTGGTTGCCGAACAGCGGACGCTGCTGAATGCGTTTCGCGTGTTGCCCCTGTTTGAAGACATCGAACGGCTGTTGGACAGCACGTTCAGCCTACAGCAGCGCTACGCCTTTTTTTACCGCGACACGCCGGAGGTGATGCGGGTATGCCCCGCAGTGGAGCCCGAACACCGCCAGCACATCCGCTGGCAGGTGCAACAGTTGCAACTGGCGCTTGAATTCAACCGGGCCCGTGGCGCGTTCGACGACAACCTGCTCACCCTCCAGCAGCCGGAAGCTGTGGCCACCCTGTTTTGGGCCACCGCCGACACCTGGCTGTACCGCTGTAAAATTACCGGAGACGACGAAACACATTATCCTGCCTTCCAAACAATTCTGTGGAACGTATTGTTACCTTATTTTTCCGATACCGGACGCCGCGAATTCCGGCAATTGCAAAATTCACAGCTGCCCGAAGTGTAGCGTCGGCAAGCATTTACCTTCAAGTTGTCCAATGAGACCATCGTTTTCCCTGTCCTCCGAGTTGTATGCCCAGGTCTTGGAACAACTTGGCAATCTACACTTTACCGAGACACTCGGGTACGACGCCGACCTGAATTTTTTTCGCAACGATCTTTGGTTGTGCGAAACGGCGGTTATCCATAAGGTAACCTCCCGGAAAGGCACCTGGGAAATCGCCCTCCTGTTTGCCCACCACCTGACCCCCCTCTGCTTTTTGTCGCGGCGCATCACCCACCATACATGCAGCAAGCGCGCCGGGCTAATCGCCGATCTGATGCGTCGCCTGGCCGCCAAGGACCAACGCGGAACCCTGCGCATCGACCTAAGCCGCTTTTTTATGCCCCCCAACTAAACGTATACCGCCCAACCAGCGCAAAACGACTCCGTATGCACACCACCACCAAAATTCGGATCATCGAATCGGCCATCCAACTGTTCAATGAACACGGGTTGGCCAACGTTCGCCTCCAGCAGATCGCCGACGACGCCGGTATCAGCGTGGGCAACCTCGCTTACCACTTCAAAAACAAAGAGGCCATCGTGCTGGCCGTGTACGAAAGCCTGTTTCAGGAGTTTGCGCAAATCCTGACCCACTACCTCCAGCAACCCAGTCTGGCCGACCTGGAACAACAGCTTGACCTCTACTACACCTTTTTTTCCAAATACCGGTTCTATCTCATCGATCTGTTCGAAGCCCGCCGGTCTTGCCCGCAGGTCGTGTCGCAGTGGCAACTGTTCGTATCCAAAATGACCCTGCAGATCCGCAAGCGCCTTGATTACTGCACCCAGCGGGGTCTGATCACCCCTGAGCCTGCGCCAGGCGCGTACGACACGTTAACCAATAACATCTGGATGACCATCGTGTTTTGGGTGCCTCAGCAGGTGCTGAGAGGACTGCCCTTGCACCGAAACCAGTTTAAATGCGCCGTTTGGGGGCAAATCAGCCCGTATTTCACACCCAAAGGACGCGACGAGCTCAATCTCATCCTGGCCGCTCAACATGTAGGGTGATTCATTTGAACATAGACTTTTTCTAAATTAGAAAGTTTTTTCTATTTTTTTTAGAAAAAATTTTCTAGGCTAAAAAAGGTAGATACATTTGCCCGTAAAGTTGCGCATCCAAAGATCGTACGGGTGCAAGGCATTCACTGCAAATTTTTCGCAAGTTATGGCAAATGTACTCTGGTTACAGGGGGGAGCGTGCAGCGGCAATACCATGTCGTTCCTCAACGCCGAAGAACCAACCGTTGTTGAATTGGTCACTGATTTCGGCATCAACATCCTCTGGCACCCATCCATTGGTCTGGAGATCGGGCATCAGGTAGAGGAGTTGTTGAACGACATCCTCGCGGGCAAGGTCCAAATGGACATTTTCGTGTACGAAGGGTCCATTGTTCAGGGGCCCAACGGCTCGGGCACGATGAATTACTTCTGCGACCGCCCGATGCAGGAATGGGTGCGCGAATTGTCGGCAGTGGCCGGTTTTGTAGTTGCCATAGGCGACTGTGCGACCTGGGGCGGCATTCCGGCAGTACCGCCGAACCCCAGCGAAAGCACGGGTATGCAGTTTCACAAAACAACCAAAGGCGGTTTTCTGGGCCCCAAGTTTGTTTCCAAGGGCGGCCTTCCGGTCATCAACATCCCCGGTTGCCCGGCGCACCCCGACTGGGTGTCCCAAATCCTGGTGGCCATTTCCACCGGCCGGATCAAGGACGTGCTGATCGACGACTACCACCGGCCGAAAACCTTTTTCACGGATTTCGTGCAGACCGGCTGCCCCAACGCCATCAGTTTTGCACAGAAAGTAGACGGCCACTTCGGCAAACGCGGCGGATGTCTGTTTTACGAGGTGGGCTGCCGGGGCCCGATGACGCGTGCCAGTTGCAACCGCATTCTGTGGAATCGCCAGTCGAGCAAAACCCGCGCCAACCACCCCTGTCTGGGCTGTACAGAGCCCGGTTTCCCCCACCACGATCTGGTCAAGGGCAGTGTGTTCAAATCGCTCAAGTATCTTGGGTTTTTGCCGCAGGACGTGCCCACGGGTGTCTCCCGCCTGGGTTATTATACCCGCGCCGGCGTTGAGAAGGTCATGGGTTCCGTCGAAGGGATATTCGGTGTGGAAAAAGAGCACTTTGAAACGTCCAAATAAGCCAACGCAAATTCATTTCATCCACTAAAATTGATCCGTACCATGTCAACGGTCAAAGAACTCAACATATCGCCCGTCGGCCGCGTAGAAGGCGACCTCGACGTGAAGGTTTATATGGAAAACGGTGTGGTCACCCGCGCCCACACCCAGGCTGCCATGTTCCGCGGTTTTGAAAAAATCATGCAGGGCAAGGACCCTCAGTCTGGGCTCATCGTTACCCCGCGTATCTGCGGCATTTGCGGCGGCTCCCACCTCTACTGCGCCTCCTCTGCGTTGGACACGGCCTGGAAAACCCAGTTGACGCCCAACGCACTGCTCCTGCGCGCCATTGGGCAGGCCACCGAAACCATTCAGTCTATTCCTCGCTGGTTCTACGCTATTTTCGCAACCGATATGGCGAATAAGAAATTCGCCAACAAACCCCTGTATGCGGAAGTCGTAAAGCGTTTTGCTGCCTATGTGGGCACTTCCTTCCAGCGGGGGGTTACCGCTTCAGGCCGTCCGGTTGAGGTGTACGCCCTGTTTGGCGGCCAGTGGCCGCACTCCTCCTACATGATACCCGGCGGTGTCATGTGCGCCCCTACGCTCAAGGACATCACCCGCGCCCATGCCATCATGAATTTTTTCCGCAACGACTGGCTGGAGTCTATCTGGCTGGGTTGCTCCATTGAGCGGTATATGCGCGTCCAAACCTGGGACGACCTGATGGCCTGGGTTGAGGAGAACGAAAGCCAGCGCAACAGCGATCTCGGCCTGTTCATCCGGGCAAGCCTGGAGTTTGGGCTCGACAAGTTCGGCCAGGGCGTGGGCAAGTACATCGCTTATGGCACCTACCTGCACAAAGACCGGTATAACAACCCGACAATTGAAGGGCGAAACCAGGCACTCATCAGCTCTTCGGGTTTCTTTGATGGGCAGAACTACCATGTGTTCGACCATCTGAACATCAAAGAACACGTAAAGCACTCCTGGTACGCCGACGTGCCCGCCGCACACCCCTGGAAGGAGCCTATGCCCACACCCATGCCTTCGCAAAATCTGGAGAACACCGATTTCAACGGGAAGTACAGTTGGGCTAAAGCACCGCGATATGACGGCCATGCCGCTGAAGCCGGTCCGCTGTCCCGCGTGATCATGAACGCCAACCCGGCCAACATGGCCCACCAGTTCCGCGATCCGCTGTTCGGCGACATCATCCGTCGCATGGGCCCCAGCGTGTTCACCCGCACCCTGGCGCGTATGCACGAGGCGCCCCGTCTCTACGAATGTATTGACCAGTGGCTCTCGCAAATTGATCTGGACGGTGAGTTCTACATCAAACCCAAGGAGACGGACGGCATGGGCTTCGGTGCCACCGAAGCCGCACGCGGTGCGCTCGCCCACTGGATCGAAATTAAAAACGGCGTGATCGAAAACTACCAGGTGATGGCGCCCACTACCTGGAATGTAGGACCAAACGACGAACAAAAGAATCCGGGACCCATTGAAGCGGCACTGGAGGGCACAACGATCGAAGACCCGCACGATCCGGTTGAGGTGGGGATGGTCGCCCGCTCGTTTGACTCCTGCCTGGTGTGCACCGTACACGCCCACGATGCGAAAACGGGTGAACAACTCGCTAAATTCAAACTGTAAAAGCTACGTCACCCATACGCGAACATGCCCAAAAAAACGGCCATCCTTGGCTTTGGCAACCCTGTACGCAGCGATGATGGCGTCGGCTGTTTCGTTATTGAGCAACTCCGGCGCCGCTTCGACCCATTGCCTGATTGGATGACCTTGCTCGACATGGGTACCTCGGCCTTCGAAACCCTGTTCCAGCTGCAAGGCCATGAACGCATCATACTGATCGATGCGGTGATCAACAGTGGAGAACCCGACGGCACCCTCTTTTGCCTGCCGGCAACGGAAGCCATGAGCGCTGTGCAGGAAGATCCTATGGTCTTTCTGCACAGCCTCAAATGGGATCAGGCACTGTCCTACGCACAAAAGATTATGGGCGAGGCTTTCCCCGACGACATCCGGGTGTATCTCGTGGCGGTGTCTGACCTCCGCCTGGAGGTGGGCCTGAGCGACCCAATCCGCGCGGCCGGAAACAGGGTGAGCGACCTGATTTGGGAACATTCGACCGCCCCTGCCGTATGAGCGCGGTACAGATGAGAAACCGCCACCTGCTTATCGCCGGTTCGGTGGCCCATGGCGCATTCGGCGACGCGGCCCAGGTATACGTGGTGTATTACCCGCAACAGCGCAGCCTGCTGATGGCGCCCATGGACGACGACCTGTTCCCCACCCTGCACAAGGCAGCGCTTCAAATGCTTAAAACCCGAAACCTGCAGGGCGATAAAAGCGTCTCCCTGGAAGAGATACTCATCGATCACGACCTCGACGACACCGACCGCAGCCTGCCCTACCTGTATCAACAAGGCGTGCAGATGCTGCAAGTGAGCTTGTAAACGAAAAATAAACATGCCGCATGCCTGGCCGCATCAACGAATTGGGAATGGCCGCCGACCTGCGTTTTATGTCCGAACCGGGCTGGCTGAACGATACCGCTGTATCTTCGCGGATCGTGCACCGCTATAGTCGCTGGCACCTCTGGCTGGTGTTCGTTTCGGCAAACAACCCCTGCCGGTTCATTGCCCGGTACATCGACCATTACCCTACCCGCCACTTGGCAGGTGTGTACAGTACTTACTTCCTGAAATCGGCCCGACGCGATGAGCGGGGCACGTTTGTTATTGATGAAGATGCTTTCAATATATGCCTCAACTGAACTGCTCCCGACCATCAGGGAGTACATCGCCGGGGAAGAACGGCTGGATGAACTGGTCGAGGTACACGATTTCCTCACGGTAAAACCGGTTTTCAGCGCCTTTCATTTTATGGTGCGCCCCAAACAGGGCATTACCCACCCCATTGACTGGTACAACGTTCTGCCGCCGTACCTTTTGCCCGAAGAGATTCCGTTTTCAAGGGAAAATCTGCTTGGACTTGTTTTTTCCAAGCTGGGAAACGGCGAAAAAATGCATGCCTGGCTGGCCGAAAACCCTTCCTTGCTGCACGAACTCGACATCCTGTCTCGCCTGCAACACGGAATACCCGTTGATGCTGCCGAGTTGCACTCCGATTTCCAGCCTTTTGAGGAGTACCGCTTTTGCCACAATGCCGCCGTTGTACACCACTACGCCTCCGAGGAACAGCGTTTCGATCCCGAAAAAACAGAGTACTTCTACCGGGAGGCCGTCCAAAACGCACCCAATGGAGAATACGCAGCCTTCAGTGCCCGCCAGTATGCGCTTTTTTTGATCGACTTGAACGCGCTCGACGGCGCAGAGGAGGTGCTGCAGCAGGCCATCCCTTTCGTGCTCTCCGATGAAGCGGCCCTGGAACTGCGCGCTACCTTATGCCAGGTGTGGATGAAAAAGCTGACGGTGCCCTACGACCCTGCCCTGCTGGAGCGTTTGAAAACAAATCTCTGGGATGTGCTGGAGCATTATCGGCGCCTTGGGCGGGACGTGGAGGAGGGGCTCACCCTCATAGATGCGGCACAGATAGCCCATTACGCCGACAGTTTTGCCGAAGCCCTGGGATACATCAACCGTGCGGTGTCCATTTTCCGGCAGGAACAGATTCCCGAACTGTTGGCCCAGGCCCACCACCGCCGGGCCTTACTGCTCTACACTTGGGCCAAAAACGGAAGCCCCCAGTTTTTCAAAGGAGCGCTCGAAAGTTTCAAGGAGGCCTTAAAAGTGTTTAACAGGGAAGATGCGCCCGAAGTGTTCGCCGAAATGCAGCAGTACCTGGGCATCATCTACGCCGAGATGCCCGATGAGACGCTCAAACGCGGGGTGTGGGCGGCCCTGTCGGCTTCCGCCTTTCAGGAAGCGCTGGCGTTTTTTGCCAAAGACCGGCACCCTTATGAATACGCCATGGTGTGCAACCACTACGGAAACGCGCTCACCAAATACCCGCCCGCCGTGCACTCCGATAACATCGAAAAAGCCCTGTTCTACTACAACGAGGCCCTGGGCATACGCCGTGCCGACCGATTCCCGCTGGAACGCGCCACTACCCTGCTCAACTTCGTGGAAGCCTGTTGGCATCTTAACCTGGAGGGCAAAGGCGCCAATACGGCGCTTTTTGAAGAAATGGTGGCCAAAACCAATGAAGCCCTTCACCTCTCCGACGACCCCCATATTCGCGACGAAGCACACCGGCACCTGGAAAGGCTGGAGTCCTTGCGTGCGGCCCTTCAGCTCGAGGGAGAATCAATGCCCGATCCTGCCTGAGTCAACATGCACGAGATATCGCTTGTCCGCACAATTTTCCGTACCCTGGAGGAGCAGTTCCCTCCCGAGGAGCTTGGGCGCATTACCGCTGTGCTGCTCAAAATTGGGCCTTTGGCTAATGTGGAGCCTGTACTGTTGCACAATGCTTTCGATGCCGTGGTGCAGGAAGAAGAGACCAGATTCTCCGGCGCCAGCCTGCGGATACGCCTGTTGCCGGTTTTGGTGCAATGCGATGCTTGTGGGGCCGTCACCGAGGTGCTGAACTACCGATTTGTTTGTGCCGATTGCGGAAAACCAAGCGGGAACGTAGTGCAAGGCAATGAACTGATGATTGAGGGGGTGGAATTGGCGTAAGCTATGCAGGCTTATCCCGATCCACCGAAGGGATCACGGGATCGCATGTTGAACCCGGCGCACCTGTTGTCCGGGGTTAAATATGGGCGCTGCTTGTGATTCAGCTTTTATCGTCCCGTTTTCGCTGGTCCAGGTACCGGCGTATCCGTGCTGCACTTTCGTAGTCTTCTTTTTCGACCACTTTTTGCAACAGCTCTTCCAGTTCGGGGATGGTATATTCCGCAAATGAACCTTTTTTCTGTCGCCCCGTCAAATCGGCTGACAGCATCCCGGCCTCTTCCACCAGCGATTCGTACGTGTACACCGGCGCGTCGACGCGAACGGCAAGCGCTATGGCGTCCGACGTGCGGGCGTCCAGGGTGACGCGTTCGCCGTTGGCTTTCCGGATGAAGATCTTGGCGAAAAACACTTCATTGAGCAACTGGTCGATGAGCACTTCTTCTACCGTTGCGTCGAGTGCCTTCAGGGTATTGCGCAGCAGGTCATGGGTAAGGGGCCGCGGGGGCGTGATGTTTTCCATGGCCATAGCGATGGCCTGTGCTTCAGGGGCGCCAATGATGATGGGTATGCGGCGCAGTTGTTTCAGGTCTTCCAGCACCAGGGTGTAATGGCCAGGTTGCGACTCGCTGTTGGACAGCGCCACCACGGCCAGTTCTACTTTTTCCGACATCATCTGTATTGTTTGCTAAACAACAACTCATCCTCCCATCAGGTTTTCCCACACCACCTTGGCCCCGAAGACCATGCACAGCAGAGAGGAGAGCAGGGTGAATGCCCAGCGCACTTCGTTGCCCCGGCTGATCTTTTGGGAGAGCGGCAGGCTGAATACGCCTGAGGCCAGCAACATGCCGACCACGGAACCAAAACCGAAGATGAGCAGGTATACGATTCCGTCGAAGCTACTCTTTAGTTGGGTCATCACCAGCAGTACCAGCGCGCCACTGCCGGCCAGCCCGTGCACCAGGCCAACGCCGTAAGCGAGGTGGTGGTGCGGCTCTTCGTGGTGGTGATCGTGCACAGTTGGTTCAATGCGCCTTGCTTTCCACAGGCGGTAGGCGCCCAGTACGATCAGCATCAAACCTACTGCTGCTTCGAAGTAACTGAAGGTACGTTCGGCAATGGAGACCCGGATAACAATCACGAGCAGGCCCACCAGCAAAATGGTTGAGGTATGGCCCAGGCCCCAGTACACGCCATCCTTGAGCGAGGCCAGGAGGGTGCGTCTTCGGGTAACAATATTGCTGACGGCCAGCAGATGGTCTACCTCGAAGGCATGGGTAAACCCGACGACAGCAGCGAATAAAAGCGGTATGGTGGCTTCCATATTCAGAGATTGTACATAACAATGCGGTGGTTGCCGGTGTCTGTTACAGCCAGGCGGTTGCCTTCGGTGCAAATAGAAAACGGCCAGTAAAGATTTTTTTCGGTACCCAAAATGGTTTCAGCGTTTTCACTGCCGGTCTGGAAATCCGGTTTGCCCAGCAGCCCGTCGGCCGGACTTCCGTTTTGCCCGAGCAGGCGGGTGTACCGCAGTATCCGGGAGTTGCCGGTGTCGGCTACCAGCAGCCCATCGGCGAAAAAAGCCGTATCGTAGCACCAACTAAGGGTGTCTGCATCGGGGTGCAACTGATAGCGGTTCTGCCCATTGCCGTCCAGGTCGGTTTGACCGATGATGCCGTGGGCAGGTTGTGAAAAAGCATCCCGCCAATGACGCCACCACAATACCCGGTAAAACTGGGTGTCGGCAATGGCCATTGCACCGTTTGCGCCAATTTTCACCGAATAGGGCCACACCGGGTTCTGGTTGTCGTAGTCGCGGCTGGTTAGGTCGGGTTTGCCCACCACCGCCTGTGCAGCGGAGAAAGAGGTTGCCGGAATGTCGTCGAAATACAACACCCGCCGGTTGCCGGTGTCGGCAATCCACAACCGCGTGCCGTCGCTGTAAACCCCGTAAGGCCAGAACAGGGTTCGGGCATCGGGTGGGGCGCCAACGCCGGCAATATTGGGCTCGTTTCGGTTAAAATCGGGCTGACCCAGCACCACATCGGCAGCCTGGCCGGTTCGGGTGGGCATGGTGTGCCAGATGAGTACGCGGTGGTTCCAGGCGTCGGCGACGATGAGGCGCCGGCCGTCGCTCCACAACCCGGATGGATACTGCAGGGTGTGTGCGGAGGCATTGCCTCCGCCGTTTCGCCCGGTGCTGTCCGCGTCTCCCTGGCCCAACACTACGTCGGGTTCGGCATACAGGCTTGTGGGGATATTTCGCCAGATAAACACCCGATTGCGCCCGGTGTCGGACACGAGCAGTTGTCCACCACACATCCAAACGCCGCGGGGCGCCAGGAAGGGCGTATTTTCCGGGCCTTTGAACAGCAGGGCAGGCAGTTGGGCTTGCTGCCGGGGCCCGGAGCGTTCCGGGTCAGGTGCTCCCTTTTTCAGGGTAATGTTTAGAACAGTAGGGTCCACAGCAGTTCGTTTACGCGTTTCGATATCAACAAATTCGGGGTAATTGTTCGCCTACCGGCATATTGACCACCCTTCGTCCGCCTATGCTGCTGTTCAGAACAACCTGCCGCGGATGCTCTTCGACCACTGTGCCGATTATTGCAGCATGCTGCCCGTTGGGGTCTGCTTGCAGGGCAGCCAGCACCGCGTCGCTCGACTGCTCGGCCACCACGGCGATGAATATGCCCTCATTAGCGACGTAAAGGGGGTCGAGGCCCAGCAGTTCGCAAGCCCCGCTCACCGCTTCCAGCATGGGAATGGCGCGTTCTTCGAGCCGTATGCCGAGGCGGGTGTCGCGGGTCATTTCGTTGAGCACCGTGGCCACCCCCCCACGGGTAGGGTCGTGCAGGAGGTGAATACTGTCGCCGAAAGTGTCGATCAGTTGGATGACCGTGTGGTTGAGGTTGGTGGTATCGCTCACCAGCGAAGTTTCAAACGTGAGCCCCTGGCGGACACTGAGTATGGCGATACCGTGGGTGGCTACATGTCCACTGACGATGATGCGGTCTCCCGGGCGAACGCGGGTCTTGCGGATGTCGGCTTTGGGGTGCACCTCGCCAATCCCGCTGGTGTTAATGAATACCTGATCACCCTTTCCCCTTTCCACAACCTTGGTGTCGCCGGTCACAATGGCCACACCGGCTCGTTCTGCGGCGAACTTGATGCCCACCAACACCTCCCAGAAAGCGCGCATGGAGAGGCCTTCTTCCAGAATGAACGCTAGGGAGAGGTAACGTGCCCGTGCGCCGCACATGGCCAGATCATTCACCGTTCCGTTTACCGCCAGCTCGCCGATGTTACCGCCCGGAAAAAAGATGGGCGAGATCACGTAGCTGTCGGTAGAAAACGCCATCCGACCGGTTTGCACCTGAAAAACAGCGCCGTCGTGGTGTTCGTCGAGCAGCTCGTTTTTGAACAGGTCGAACACGCCGCTCTCCAGCAGCCGATTGGTGAGCAGGCCCCCACTGCCGTGCCCGAGGGTAATGACCTCGAAGTCCAGTTGCGGCATGGGACATTGCAGCTGCATCTGTATTTTGTCAGTTGGTGTCAACGGTTTCCAGTGTTTGTGCAAAGTGGTAGTAAGCGGCGCAGGCGCCTTCAGAGGACACCATGGGGGCGCCAAGCGGGTTTTGGGGGGTGCATTTTTTGCCGAACTGCGGGCATTCATGCGGTTTTTTGATGCCTTTGAGTACTTGTCCGGCGATGCATTCGGTATTTTCAAGTGCGGGCGGCAGACGCAGGTCGAACTTGTGGTTGGCATCGAAAGCCGCCAGTTCCGGGCGTAGTTCGTAGCCACTGTTCGGGATGGTGCCGATGCCGCGCCATTCGCGGTCTGTCACCTCGAATACGGAATCAATCACCTTGCGGGCCTCCGGGTTCCCCTCCGATTTTACCACCCGGCTGTACTGATTTTCCAGCCGGTGTTCGCCGTTTTCCAGCTGTCGCAACACCATCAGAATACCCTGCACCAGATCAACCGGTTCAAAGCCGGTCACCACCACCGGAATCCGGTAGCGGTCGGCTATGGGTCCGTATTCGGCAGTACCCATGATGGTGCAAACGTGCCCGGCAGCCAAAAAACCCTGAATATGCGACTCCGGATCGTTCATGACGGCCTCCATCGCCGGGGGGACCAGCACGTGGGAGGTGAGCAAGCTGTAGTTGCGCACCCCAAGACGCTGCGCGTGCACCACAGACAATGCATTTGCGGGTGCGGTAGTCTCGAACCCCACGGCGAAAAAGACGACTTCGCGCTGCGGGTTCTGTTGGGCGAGCGCAACGGCTTCCAGGGGCGAGTACAGTATCCGCACATCGGCCCCGGCGGCCTTGGCTTCCAACAGGCTCTGTCTGGAGCCGGGCACGCGCAGCATGTCGCCAAAAGAGCATAAAATAACGCCCTTTTCCAGCGCAAGAAACACCGCTTTGTCGATCAGGCTTTGCGGCGTTACACACACCGGACAGCCGGGGCCGTGCACCATACGGACCTGATCGGGTAGCATTTGCAAAATTCCGTTCTTGACCAGGCTGTGCGTCTGCCCGCCACATACCTCCATAATGGTCCAAGGGCGCGTGACCACGCGCCGGATCTCGTCAAGGTACCTGGCCACAACGTCGGCGTCCCTAAATTCGGAGATGAACTTCATGGCGATTTACAGTTGGGTGTGTTCAATGAGTTCATCGATCTCGCCGATCTGCGACAGGTACTCAAACGTTTTTTGGGCTTCTGCCTCGTCCACTATGCTGATGGCAACGCCAACGTGCACGAGCACGTAGTCGCCCTCCCGGGCAAGGGGGACCATTTCGAGACTGGCTTCTTTGGTGATGCCACCAAACTGAACTTTGGCCATTTTCACCAGTCCATCGTGCAGGTGTTCAATAGCGGTGATCTTACCGGGTATGGCTAAACACATGAATGTTGGTTTAAGCGTTATTGAGACAGGTTGAAAAGTGTTGTTTATTAGCAATTTCGGTCGATAAAAACTTGCGGTGTGCCCATTGCCCGAACGCAATGTTCTCGTCGTTGGGCGACAGCTGTCGGTGGAAATGTAAAGTATACTGCGATCCCAGGCGCTTTTGAATGAGCTCCACCAGCAGGGCGTTCTGGAAGACCCCGCCACTGAACGCAACGTGCGACGCTTCGGACCGGTCGGCTTCCATCGCTATGATATCAACCAGGGTCAGGTGGAAAGTCCAGGCCCAAAAATCTGGTGTCTGGCCTTGTAAACGAGCGGTAGTCAGCGCGTCGATCCAGCCGTCGAGCCGACTGGAAACATCGTTAAAGCCCGACTCGTTTCCGGGCAATCGATCGTTGGATTGGATATACCGGCGCGCGCAGGCCTCCAGGCGCATGGCCGCCTCGCCTTCGTAGCTGGAAACGTCGATCAGGCCCAGGAGCGACGCTACGGCGTCGAACACCCGGCCCATGCTTGAGGTCAAAGGTCCCTGGTGCTGGTGCAGTAGATTGGTATACAGCCCCCACTCCTGGCTCGAAAATTTGTTGCAAAGCAAGGCTTCGGCGTCCGGATGTCTGCCAAACAGTGCAAGGGCCGACAAACGCGGTTCCTTCGGCATTTTATCGCCCATGAGCAAGGGGAAATAGGGCAAATGGGACTGACGGCGGACAACGCCGTTTTCAAACAGGAAAAACTCGCCCCCCCAAACATGCCCGTCGGTGCCCAGACCGGTGCCGTCCCAGATAACGCCTAAAACCGGTTCGGGGCGTTCCATCAGGTTGTTCTCGGCCAGTACAGCAGCCAGGTGCGCCTCGTGATGCTGCACTTGCCGGAACGGTATGCCCCAGCCCTCAGCCAGTTGGCGCCCCAGGGAGGTGCTGAAGTAACCGGGATGCAGGTCGCCGACGACTTCCTCCGGCGCCATTTGAAACAAACCGGCCGTGCGTTGCAAATGGAAAAGGAAGCGCTGCTGGGCATCGTAATCAATCAGATCGCCCCAGTATGGACTGATAAATAAATTGCCGCCGTAGGTGAGGGTGAAAGTACTTTTCAAATCGGCGCCCACCGCTACCGTTTGCCGGTCGCCCACATCCAGCCCGGGAACGATCATGGTCGGCGCCAGGCCACGTGCGCGGCGCAAGATTACCCGTGTCTGGCCGGCAAAGGCGACCACACTATCGTCTTGCGGGGTTTCGATGCGCCGGTTGTGGGTCAGAAAGGCATCGGCTATCCCGGATAACGCACCCAGCCCGGATTCGGTGAAGACAATGGGCTGCCGGCTGCTGTTGGCACTAGTGGCGACCACCGGTTTGCCGAAGGCGCGGAGCAGCAAGGCCAATAATGGTGCGTAGGGCAGCATGACCCCTACCTTGTCGAGTCCGGGTGCAATGGCAGAACATACAAGGCCGGACGCCGGATGTTCTGTCAAACTGGCCAGTACAATAGGGGCAGCCGGGCCGGTTAGCTCGGCCAGCGCACCGTCTCTGATGGACACATCACCGAGCAGGGTTGTCACATCAGGGTACATCAGGGCAAAAGGCTTGGCAGGGCGGCGCTTGCGCGCACGCAGGGTCCGCACGGTTGAATCATTGGTGGCATCACAGGTCAGCAGGTAACCGCCGATGCCTTTGACGGCGACAATGTGTCCGGCGGCCCATAGTTCGACTACCGCCTCCATGGGGGAGCAGTCGGGAGCAATAGCGCCATCTAATTGCAGGCGGATGCCGCATTCGGGGCAGGAATTGGTTTGGGCGTAAAATCTGCGGTCGGCAGGGTTTTCGTATTCGGCAAGGCAGCCCGGGCACATGGTGAAGTCGCGCATGCTGGTGCCTTCCCGATCATATGGCAATTCGGAGATGATCGAATAGCGGGGGCCGCAAATCGTACAGGTTGTAAAGGCGTACTGGTGACGCCTGTTTCCGGGCGTCTCGATCGCTTCGCGGCAACCGGCACACAAGGCGATGTCGGGTGTAATCAGCAGAGAAGGTATCCCCTCTCCTGCACTGTGGCGAATGACAAATTGATCGGCAGGGGCGTCTGTCGTTTTTTCCATGGAAGCGCCGGTAATGCGGCTGCCTGTAGGGGCATGCGCGAGCAGGTAATCCAAAAACGAAGACGCTGTGTCGGCCGTACCGTTCACGCAGATATCAACACCTCCCCATCCGTTCGCCACCCAGCCGGTGAGTTGCTTTTCTGTGGCTGTTTTCCAAACAAAAGGGCGGAAGCCAACGCCTTGCACCTGTCCGTTAATGCGCAAGCGCCAAGTCATGCCGTGACTGCGGTTGGCGTGAATTCCAGTTTTTTGGCAGCGACACGTTCCAGCAGCCAGTCGCACCAGGCATCCATCCCTTCACCGGTAGTGCTGGATACCGTGAGGACGTCTATCTCCGGGTTTACCTCGCGGGCATCCTGAATGGCAGATTGGACCTGAAACGGGATGTAAGGCAACAAGTCGGCTTTGGAAATCAGCATCAGTTCGCTGGTCAGGAACATCCGCGGGTATTTTTTGGGCTTGTCGTCGCCTTCCGTAGACGCCAGCAGGGTAACCCGGAAGTCTTCACCCAGATCGAAGGCGGCAGGGCATACCAGGTTTCCTACATTTTCAATAAACAGCAGATCGAGGCCCGAGGGGTCGAGGTGATCGAATGCTTGCAGAATCATTTGGGCCTCCAAATGGCAAACACCGTTGGTGACGATCTGCAGCGAAGGCACACCGGCCTGGCGAATGCGCACAGCATCCCGTTCTGTTTCCAGATCACCCACCAGCACGGCCATGTTTATTCGGTCTTTCAGGCGCCGGGCGGTCTCTTGCATCAGGGTGGTTTTGCCGCTGCCGGCCGAGGAGGTGATGTTCACCAGGAGGGTGTGCTGTGTCTGCATACGATCGCGTATGCTCTTGGCGACATAGTCGTTGGCCTTTAGCAGGCTCATGGTTGTATTGTCACACTGTACGGCCCCTACGGGTTGGCGATTGGATTTGGCAAATGGCATAGCGGACTTCGTTTGGAATGAAGTGAGGCAAAGATAACCGTCCTCCAAACATTAGAAAATGTTTTCTAATGATTAGGAATATTTTCCTAATTTACGGAAAACAAACGGCAGCATCCGGCAAAGGTTTGTTTCATTCAATTCAACCCATACTCCAGCCCCAAACCCGTGATCACTGCGATGAAGTCCGAATCAGCGTTTACCTTTCGCTCACCGGCGAGGAGCTGGACGCTGTTCTGGCTGTCGAAGTCGAGCAGTTGTACTTTGAGCTGGTGCTTGCCCTTGTGGTCGCGGCAGGCTTTTTCGAACCGGTCGAGCAGGGCATTGTTGAGCAGGGTCAGCGGTATGCGCACGGTGATGCTCTCGGTGAGGTCGGAGCCGATGCTGTCCAGCAGGCGCACATCCGACACGCGGAACTCCATTTCCTCGCTGTTGTAGCGCTGCTGCCAGGTGCCGCTGATGTACAGGGAGGCGCCTTCTTCGAAAAAGGACTTGAACTTCTGGTAGTTTTCGCTAAACAGGGAAATCTCCAGGTCGCCGGAATAATCCTGCACGACAAAGCGCCCGTAGCCGGTGCCTTTCTGGCTGACGCGGTGGTCGACCCGGATGACGAAGCCGCCGATGTTGACCTTGCGGCCGGCGTAGTTGGCCAACCGGTCTATGGGGATGGCGAAATGCTCCCAGGTGTGGCGGAAATCGTCGAGCGGGTGGCCGGACAGGTAGATGCCCACCACGTCTTTTTCGTATTTCAGCTGCTGGATGAGGCTCCAGGGCTGCGCCGTGGGGATGGCGGGCTCCGGGACGCCAATGGCGTCGGACAGGTCGCCGAACAGGGAGTTGGCGCTCGACACTTTTTGCTCCTGCCAGGCGGCGCCGTACCGGATCAGGTGTTCGATTAAGGAGTCGTATTTGTCCGAAGGGGTAAAAAACACGCTGCGCACCAGTCCAAACCCTTCAAACGCGCCGGCAAACGCCAGGCTTTCGAGCACTTTTTTGTTTACTGCGCGCAGGTTGAGCCTGCGAATGAAGTCGAACACATCGGTGAACGGCCCGTTTTTTTCCCTTTCTTCGATCATGACCTCCACGGCGGCTTCGCCTACGCCCTTGATGGCGCCGAGTCCGTAGCGGATATCGCCTTTTTTATTGACGGAGAAGTTGACCTGCGACTCGTTGATGTCGGGCCCTTTCACTGGCACACCCATGCGCTTGCACTCCTCGAGGAAAAAGGTAATCTTGTCGATGTTGCTCTGGTTGTGCGTGAGCACGGCCGCCATGTACTCGGCGGGGTAGCGGGCTTTGAGGTAGCCGGTCTGGTAGGCTACGTATGCATAGCAGGTGGAGTGTGATTTGTTGAAAGCGTAGGAGGCGAATGCCTCCCAGTCGGTCCAAATTTTTTCCAATTTATCGGCAGGGTGGCCTTTGGCGCCGGCGCCTTCCATAAACTGGCTTTTCATCTTGTCGAGCACCGCCTTTTGTTTTTTACCCATGGCTTTGCGCAGCACGTCGGCGTCGCCTTTTGAAAAACCTGCCAATTTTTGGGAAAGCAACATAATCTGTTCCTGAAAGACAGAAATCCCGTATGTTTCTTCCAGAAATTCTTTCATTTCGGGGAGGTCATACGAGATGGTTTCCCGTCCGTGTTTTCGCGCGATATAATTGGGTATGTATTCCAGGGGCCCGGGTCGGTACAGGGCGTTCATGGCGATGAGGTCGTCGAACTTGTCGGGTTTGAGTTCGCGCAGGTATTTTTGCATACCCGGACTTTCGAACTGGAAGGTGCCGTTGGTGTCGCCGCGTTGGTAGAGCTCGTAGGTTTTGGTGTCGTCGAGTGGGATTGTGTCGAGGTCAATTTTGACGCCGTGGTTTTGTTCGATGAGGCGCAGGGCGTCGCGGAGGATGGTGAGTGTTTTGAGCCCCAGGAAGTCCATTTTAATGACGCCGGCGTCTTCGATGATGTTGCCTTCGTACTGGGTAACGAGCAGGTCGGTGTCTTTGGCGGTGGCCACGGGGATGATCTCCGTGAGGTCTTTGGGTGCGATGATGATGCCTGCGGCGTGCACGCCGGTGCCGCGGACGGAGCCTTCGAGTACCATGGCTTCCTTGAGCACAGTGCTTTCATCGGTGCTGTTGTCGTTGAGGAAGTCGCGCAGGCGTTTGACGTTCTCGATGTCGTCGGGGCCCAGCCCCTCTTTATCGCGCAGGGAGCCGTCGCCGTCCAGGGGCGCTTTCAGCACGCGGTTGAGGGAGATTCCGGGCTTGTCGGGCACGAGTTTGGCCAGGGCATTGGCGCGGTCGAGGGGCAGGTCCAGCACGCGGGCCACGTCTTTGATCGACATTTTGGCGGCCATGGTGCCGTAGGTGACGATGTGGGCCACCTGCTGGCGCCCGTATTTTTTGGCTACGTATTCGAGCACTTTCTGGCGGCCCTCGTCGTCGAAGTCGGTGTCGATATCGGGCATGCTTTTGCGATCCGGGTTCAGGAATCGCTCGAAGAGCAGTTTATAGTGGATGGGATCGATGTTGGTGATGCCGATGCAATAGGCCACTGCCGATCCGGCGGCCGAACCGCGGCCGGGGCCGACGAACACGCCGAGGTCGCGCCCGGCCTTGATGAAGTCGGCCACAATGAGGAAGTATCCGGCGAAGCCCATCGTCTGGATGGTGTGCAGTTCGAAGTTGAGGCGTTCCTCAATCTCGGGTGTGATGTTTTTGTAACGGCTTCGGGCGCCTTCGTAGGTGAGGTGTCGCAGGTATTCATCCTGGGAGGTGAATCCCTGCGGGATCTCGAAGTGGGGCAGGAGGATGTCCTGTTTGAGCTTGAGGTGTTCGCATTTGTCGACGATCTCCTGGGTGTTTTCCAGGGCGAAGGGCAGGTCTTTGAACAGGACGCCCATTTCGGATTGTGATTTAAAGTAGAACTGGTCGTTCCAAAAGGCGAAGCGTCCGTTTTTCATGACGGTGCCTTCCTCCACAAATTCGCGAATGGCCGGCGTGGCCTGCTTTTCTCCCGTGTTGATGCACAGGAGAATGTCGTGGGCATTCCAGTCTTTCTGGTCCACATAATGGGAGTCGTTGGTGGCGATCACCTTGACCTGGTACTCGGAGGCCCAGCGCAGGAGCACTTCATTCACGCGGTCCTGCTCGGGCATCTGGTGGCGCTGCACTTCGATGTAGTAGTCTTCGCCAAACAAGTCGAGCCACCATTCAAATTCCTTTTTGGCCTCCGCTTCGTCTTTTTTCAGAATGGCCTGGGGCACCATGGCGCCGATGCAGCAGGTGGTGGCGATGAGCCCCTGATGGTATTGCAGGATCAGTTCTTTGTCGATGCGCGGGTATTTACCGTACAGCCCGTCGATGTAGCCCAGGGAACAGAGCTTGACGAGATTTTTATATCCTTCCGGGTTTTTGGCCAGAAAAAGCTGGTGGTAGCGTTTGTCACGCGCTTCCTTGGTGAACGTTTTGCGGTGCCGGTCCTCCACTACGTAAAATTCGCAACCTACGATGGGCTTTACGCCTTCGTGCTTGGCGGCCTCCGCCACAAACTCGAACACGCCGAACATGTTGCCGTGGTCGGTGATGGCTACTGCGGGCATGCCGTCGGCTTTGGCTTTTTTAAACAGGGCCGGGATGGCGGCCGCGCCGTCGAGCAGGGAGAATTGGGTGTGGCAGTGGAGGTGGGAAAAAGCCATAGAGAATGTCGAGTGTCGAGTATCGAATGTCGAGTTGGGGTGTAGGAAGGAATTGGGTGTGTAGCGTTGGTAATGGAAAGGCTGAATCGGAAGCCGGAAAAGCCCCGTCAGAGGGCGACCCTCTTGTTGCCTGGCAAATTTAAAACAAAAAGTGGAGATTTGTATTTAGGCCGGAGAAAAAGTTATGCACACGCCGGGTTCAGCATTGTGCTCAGCGGAGTGCGTTGGCCAACAGCGTTTTTACGTCTTCTTCCGGTTGTTTGAGCAGGGCTTTCAGGCCCACGGCGGTTGCTCCGGCCACGTTGGCGGGCAGGTCGTCGATGAACAGCGTCTCTTCGGCTTTGATCTCGGCGTCGGCCAGCACGTACTCAAAGGCGTCGGCGTCGGGTTTGCGCAGGCGAATGAGGTGAGAGTAGTAGGCGCCGTCGAAGTACACCGACCGGTAGTCGGCCAGTGCGTAGGTACGCAGCATGTAGTCGTCTATCCAGTCGGCGTGCAGTTCGTTGATGTTGCTGAGCAGGAAGACGGAATGGGTCCGGCGCAGTTCGGTCAGCATGGCGAACCGCTCGGGCGGGAAGCCCAGGAGGATGGCGTTCCAGACGTCCACCACGGCGTCGGGCGACAAATGGGGCTCCACCGAGCGGCACACCGCATCGAGAAACTCCGCCGTGCTGATGCCGCCGGTCTCGTACAACTCAAAAATACGGTGCCTGGCCAACAACGTTCGCGCCTGCTCAAACTGCTCGCCCATGAGGCGCCTGAAACCTCTTTCCAAATTGGACAATTCAAGGTCAAGCAGCACATTTCCCAAATCAAAGAGGATGTTTTTGATCGCCATGAGAAAATTTTTATCAAAACCTGCCCAAAAATCGGGTATTTGACAGAACATTATTCCAGATGCCTTATTTAAATTTTCAGCGTTTTCATTTTTGTCCCGATATTTGTGGCCTAAACGCTCACTATTGCCGTTGCCGTTGTTGGCGTCCTCGTTGCCGTTGTTGGCGTCCTCGCCAACAACAAACGGAAAACGCCGAGAACGGCATAAATGACAGGTGCAATTGTTTGGCCCCTCACTCCGCCGTTTGTTGTCGGCGAGGACGCCGACAACGGCAAAAATGCACACCCACACGCACACGCACACGCACACTCAGACGCACACGCACACGCACACTGGATTTATGGCTCGTGTTGAACTCATCATGCCCAAAATGGGCGAAAGCATTATGGAAGCGACCATTCTGAAATGGCGCAAAACCCCTGGCGACAGCGTGGCGCTCGACGAGCCTGTGCTGGACATTGCCACCGACAAGGTAGACAGTGAAGTGCCCTCGCCCGTGGCCGGGGTCATCACCGAAATTTTGTTCAAGGAGAACGACGTGGTGCCCATTAATACGCCCATTGCCGTGATAGAGACGGAAGCCGGCGCTTCGGTTCCTGTGCCTTCACCGGCGGCACCGGCGGCCGGCAACGGTCAGCCCGCGCAACCCGCGCAGGTGCCGTTTGCGCCTGCTCCTGCGGCGACTGAGCTGCCCAAGTCGGGCGAAGGCGGCCGCTTTTATTCGCCCCTGGTGCGTACGATCGCCAAGGAAGAGGGCATTGGCGCTGCCGAGCTGGAACGCATTGCCGGCACCGGCCAGGAAGGCCGCGTGACCAAAAAGGATATCCTTGCTTACGTGGCCAACCGCGGAACGGCGCCGGTTGCCACCACAATTGCGCCCACTGCCCCCGTGCCCCCCGCGCCCACCATGCCCGCCGCCTCGGTGGCGCCACCGGCTGCCAGTCTTTCCGGAAATGTAGAGATTGTAGAAATGGACCGCATGCGCAAGCTGATTGCCGATCACATGGTGATGAGCAAACACACGAGTCCGCACGTGACCTCGTTTGTGGAGGTCGACATGACGAACATCGTCAATTGGCGCAACAACGTCAAGGACAAGTTTAAAAAACAATACGGCGAAAACATCACGTTCACGCCCATCTTTATCGAAGCCGTGGTGCGCGCCATCCGCGACTTCCCGATGATCAACATCTCGGTAGACGGCACCCGCCTGATCGTGAAGAAAGACATCAATATTGGCATGGCGGCTGCCCTGCCGTCCGGCAACCTCATTGTGCCCGTGATCAGAAACGCAGATCACCTTAGCCTGGTGGGCCTGACCAAATCGGTGAACGACCTGGCCAACCGGGCTCGGCAGAACGCGCTCAAGCCCGACGAGATCCAGGGCGGTACGTTCACCCTCACCAATGTGGGCACCTTTGGCAACGTAATGGGTACGCCCATCATCAACCAGCCACAGGTGGCCATCATGGCCACCGGGGCCATCCGGAAAAAACCGGCTGTCCTGGAAACAGAATACGGCGACGTGATCGCCGTGCGCCAGATGATGTTCTTGTCCATGTCGTATGACCACCGCGTGGTGGACGGCATGCTCGGCGGCTCGTTCCTGCGTCGCGTGGGGGATTATCTGGAGCAGTTTGATGTAAACCGGGCGTTGTAAGGAAGGGGAGTTGTCATGGTATACCTTTACGCGAAAGCGGGCACACCGACAATCGCCATCATACAAAACCGGAAAACCCTGAATGTGCGTTATTCGCGCGATCCTACTTCCCGTGGCAATGCTTATACTTCTTCCCGCTGCCACAGGGGCAAGGATCGTTCCGCCCCACCACTTTTTCCCGCACCATAGGCGCTACTTTCTGCACCGGTTGAGCGGCTTGTCCGGCGGCCTGGGCGGCGCGTTGAGCAGCGGCCTGGCTTTCGGTCATTTGCTGGCCGGAGTTGTTGGCTTTCAGGCGGTTGGCCTGGGCGCGGCGATGGGCTTCATCCATTTGCTGGCGTTGCTGTGCCCGGCGCATGTCGTCATCAGTGGGAATGTCGAGGGTGCCTTTGAGCAGGAAGCTGGTCACGTTGGCGTTGATGTGGCCGATGAGCCCCTCAAACAGGTTGAAGGCCTCCATTTTGTAGATGACCAGCGGGTCTTTCTGTTCGAAGGAGGCGCCCTGCACAGAGTCTTTCAGGTCGTCAATATTGCGCAGGTGCTCCTTCCAGGCGTCGTCGATGAGGGCGAGCGTGGCTACTTTCTCCACGTCGGTCATGATGCTTTTGCCCTCGGTGCGGATGGCGTCGTCGATGTCGGCGCTTATGTTGAGGCCCATGGCGCCGTCGGAGAAAGGCACAACGATGCGGCGGTAGCGGTTTCCCTCGCGTTCCCTGACGTTGCGGATGAGGGGCAGCAGGCGTTCGCCCACCTGCTGGCGTTTACGATGGTAGGCTTCGAGGATGTGGTCGAAAAAGGTGTTGATGACCGACGCTTCCGAGGCTGACTTGAACGTCTGAGCATCCATGCCGACGGGGTCGTAACCGATGGCGCGCAGGCTGTCCATGCGGAACGTATCGAAATCGCCCCGGTGCCGGTGCACCTGAACGAGTTCGGAGGCGATGGCAAAAAAGGCGTTGTTGATGTCCACAGCGAGGCGGTCGCCGAACAAGGCATTCCGGCGTTTACGATAGATGGCCTCGCGCTGGATGTTCATCACGTCGTCGTACTCCAGCAGGCGTTTGCGGATGCCGAAGTTGTTTTCCTCAACTTTTTTCTGGGCGCGTTCGATGGACTTGGTGACCATGGAGTGCTGGATCATGTCGCCTTCCTGGTGCCCCATACGATCCATCAGCCCGGCGATGCGTTCACTTTGGAACAGGCGCATGAGGCTGTCTTCGAGCGACACATAAAACTGGGAGGAGCCGGGGTCGCCCTGGCGGCCGGCGCGGCCGCGGAGCTGCCGGTCTACGCGGCGGCTTTCGTGGCGTTCGGTGCCGATGATGGCCAAACCGCCTGCGTCTTTTACGCCCGGGCCGAGCTTGATGTCGGTACCGCGACCGGCCATGTTGGTGGCGATGGTCACTTTACCGGAGAGGCCGGCTTCGGCCACGATCTCTGCTTCGCGTTGGTGCTGTTTGGCGTTAAGCACGTTGTGGTCTATGCCGCGTTGCTTGAGGACACGGCTAAGGAATTCGGAGATTTCTACCGAGGTGGTGCCCACGAGCACGGGCCGGCCCGCTTCGCGCAGACCGATGATCTCGTCAATGACGGCATTGTATTTTTCCCGGGCAGTTTTGAACACCAGATCGTCCTTGTCCTGGCGGGAAATATTCCGATTGGTGGGGATTACCACCACGTCGAGTTTGTAAATGTCCCAGAGCTCCTTGGCTTCCGTTTCAGCAGTACCGGTCATACCGGCCAGCTTGTGATACATACGGAAGTAGTTCTGGAGGGTGACGGTGGCGTAGGTTTGGGTGATCTCGCCGACCTTCACGTTTTCTTTGGCTTCGATGGCCTGGTGAAGGCCGTCGGAGTAGCGGCGCCCTTCCATAACGCGTCCGGTCTGCTCGTCCACAATTTTCACCTCGCCGTCTTTGACGATGTACTCATCGTCGCGTTCGAAGAGGGTGTAGGCCTTCAGCAGTTGATGGACGGCGTGAATACGGCGGCTTTTAACGCCGTAATCCTGGGAGAGCAGTTCTTTGGCTTCGGCTTTTTCGGCATCGCCGAGGGAATTGTCCTGATCGATTTTGACCAGTTCGGAGCCGATGTCGGGCAAAATGAAGAACGATTCTTCGTTGTTGAACTGAGACAGGTACTCAACCCCTTTTTCGGTGAGTTCCACCTGCCGGTTTTTCTCGTCGATGTGGAACAACAATTCGCGGTCCACCTCGGGCATGCGCTTGGCGTTTTCCTGCAGGTAGACATCTTCTGTTTTTTGAAGGGCCACCTTCATGCCGGGTTCGCTGAGGAACTTGATGAGGGCACGGCTTTTGGGCAGGGCGCGGTGGGCGCGCAGCAGGGAGAGGCCTGCCTGACCTTCGTCGTGACCTGTTTCGCCGGCTGCAAACAACTTTTTGGCGTCGGCGAGAAAACGCGAGGCCAGTTTGGCTTGCTCGTCGACAAGTCGTTTGACGGTAGGGTTCAGATCGACGTACTCCTGATCGTCGGCGCCACGGGTAACCGGGCCGGAGATGATGAGCGGGGTACGGGCGTCGTCGATGAGCACCGAGTCCACTTCATCGACAATCGCGTAGTGGTGTTTGCGCTGGACGAGCTCTTCGGGGCTGATGACCATATTGTCGCGCAGGTAATCGAACCCGAACTCGGAGTTGGTGCCGAAGATGATGTCGGCGCGGTAGGCCTGCCGGCGCTCTTGGGAGTTGGGGCGGTGTTTGTCGATGCAATCGACGGTGAGCAGCAGGAATTCGTAGATGGGGCCCACCCACTCCTGATCGCGCCGGGCGAGGTAGTCGTTCACCGTCACGATGTGCACGCCCTGTCCGGCAACCCCGTTGAGGTAGGCGGGCAAGGTAGCCACGAGGGTTTTGCCCTCACCGGTGGCCATCTCGGCGATCTTGCCGTCGTGCAACACCATCCCACCGAACAGCTGCACATCGTAGTGCACCATGTTCCAGGTGATGTCGCCGCCGGCTGCTTTCCAGGAATTGCTCCACACGGCTTCATCGCCCTCCAGACGTACATACGACTTGTCGGGCCGGGCCGCCAGCGCACGATCGTGATCGGTGGCCGGTGTGCGGATCTCCGTCATGGTGGAGAAGCGCCGGCTGGTTTCCTTGACCACGGCGAATGCCTCGGGGAGTATGTCCAACAGGATGTCTTCCAGTGCTTTGTCGCGGTTTTTGCGCAGGGCATCAACCTCTTTGAACAAGGCGTCCTTGTCGTTGAAGTCCTCGGTTTCAATGGCCTGCTGTTCAACACGCTGTATCTCATCGTCGATGTCGCTGAGATAATCGGCTATGCGGTCGCGGAAAGCCTGCGTTTTGCCGCGCAGTTCGTCATTCGACAAAGATTGGAAGCGCTCGAAGTGTTCGTTGATGGCGAACACCACTTGCTGGTACTGTTTCAGGTCCCGATCCTGTTTGGTCCCCAGTATTTTTTTTATAAATCCGAACATATTCTTGTGTTGTGGGCTATCGGTTGTCGGTAGCCGGCTATCGGTAGTCGGCTATCGGTAGTGGGCTATCGGTAGTGGGCTATCGGTAGTGGGCTATCGGTTGTCGGCTATCGGCTTTCAGTAGTCGGCTATCGGACGTCTGGCATCAGCTACCGACTACCGACTACCGAAAGACGACTACCGAAAGCCGACTACCGACTACTGATAGCCGACTACCGATAGCCGAAAGCGCAAAGGTACGGTTTTTCCGGGCCGGTAAAAAGCAACCTAACGGCACAATTCATACCAACAGACGCCGGCTGACAAAATGGCGCATGCTGGCGCGCGCGGGGTACAAGCATCGGGTGCCGATGGCAGCCGGGAAAAGGAAGGGCTAATTGCTCATTTTGATCATTTTGATCGATTTACAACTACTGCATTGAACCAAAAGCCTGCGCAGATGTCTATAGTGGCTATTCACCAAACCTATTGCTTTCCAATGAAACGTCAACAGTACTTTCTTTTTGTCTTTTTGCTGGCCGTTGTCGCTGCGTTCAACTCCGCATACAACCCAAGCAACCCGCCCACCGGCCGCACCGGCGCACCGGGCGAACTTACCTGCCAGGCTTCCGGCTGCCATGGCGGCGGCACTTTTACCGGTACCGTCAATATTTCCGGTGTACCGGATACGGTATTTGCCGGGCAAAGTTACCCCATCACCCTAACTCAGGCAAGCAATGCAGAAGTAGGTGGTTTTCAATTGACAGCCCTCGACAACGCCAATATGCGGGCCGGTACTTTACAACAGGGGTCCGGTTCGAATGTAACCACCAGTTTCAACGGGCGCCAGTACGTGCGCCAGTCTTTCCCCAAAGATCTCACGGGCGGCAATGTTTCCTGGACGTTCAACTGGACGGCGCCCAACTCGGCGGCTGGAAATCGCATTACCTTTTATTTTTCATCGCTGGCGGCCAACGGCAACGGCGGCAGTAGCGGGGATAATGTGCTCGTAAACAATCGGCCGGTGACCCTCACGACCATGGTGTCCGCTTTCGACCCACAAAACGAAGCAAAGGTGTCCATCACGCCGACCCTGGTTTCCGAGGCGTTCCGCATCGAACTGCTGGAGTCGGCAACGGGTTACCTGCACCTGTTCGACCATCAGGGGCGCCTGGTACGCGAGCAGCCGCTCAACGGCTTAAGCACCATTCCGGTGGCGGATTTGCCGAAGGGTATCTACATTGTGCGGGTACAGGCCGAAGGCAAACTGAAGTCGGAACGCATTGTGGTACAGTAACGAAATGCTGCAACACAACCGGTAAAAAGGATATGGACCGGTTCCACGTTTAGCCGCAACTTTGTTTAACGAAATTTTAGCGCCTGTCAGGACCTTCCGGACAGGCGCTAAAAATGTTACCTGCCAAAATCATTGCTCATGTCATTCGAAAAAGACGTCATCGAACGCAGCCAGGAACTGCCGGTAATGGTCGACTTCTGGGCGCCATGGTGCGGCCCCTGCCGGGTGCTGGGTCCGGTGCTGGAAAGCCTGGCCGAAGAACAGCGTGGCCGTTGGGCGCTGGTAAAGATCAACACCGAGGAAGACCAGGCTACGGCATCGCGGTTCAACATCCGCAGCATCCCGCATGTGAAGCTCTTTCACCGGGGGGAAGTGGTCGGCGAGTTTACCGGAGCACTCACCCGCCCGATGGTGGAAAAATTTCTGGAAGAACATTTACCCAATCCGGCGCTGATGGATCTGCAGGCGTTGTTGCTCGACTACCCCGACGGAAGCCCCGAACTCGTTGAACAACTGGAACGTTTGCTGGAAGCGCATCCGCAGGAGCCGGCCATTGCCCTGGCCCTGGCACTCCGCCTGGTGTGGAGCCGTCCGGAAGAAGCGCTGGCCCTGATCGATGCGGCGACACCCGGAAGCAAAACAAATGCGCAGGCAGAAGACGTGCGCACACTGGTGGAACTCGTCGGCATAAGCGAAGGCAAAGAACCGGTCGTACAACATTTGAATAAAGCAAAAAGTGCCCTCCAGCGCGGCAGCCAGGAGGACGGCATCGGACAGATTATTGCCGCTGTGGTGGCCGACAAGCACTACGCCAACGACCTGCCTAGGCGCGCAGCGGTGGCCCTGTTCAGGCTTTGGGGCGAGCAGCACCCGCTGACCCAGGGCCACCGTCGCGCCTTCAGTATGGCGCTCAATTAGCGCGCGGCATTATTTTTTGTCCTGCTTGGCAAACACTTTGCGCAGCAGGTCGCTGTCGCGCTGCCCGATGTCGCTGCGAATGCTGCGCTCTTTCTTTTCCACAAGCGAGAAAAGACCGTCGAGCGCCTTTTGGGTCACGTGGTCGTCCAGCTCCGGATTGGTCTTCTGCACCAGCGGAATTTTGTTGTACGCGTTCACGGCGTTTCGCCAGTATTCGCGGGCGTTTACTTCGTCCAGTGACTGGCTGATTACCGGTTTGAACTCGCTGTACAACTGCTTCGACGTCGTTTTTTTCAGGTACTCGGTAGCGGCGTTTTGCTCGCCGGTCAGGATGTTGAGGGCGTCCTGAAACGTCATCTGCTTGATGGCTGACGCAAAAATGGGCGTTGCCTTTTTGGCTGCCAGTTCGGCAGCCCTGTTCATGCGTTCGGTAAGCTCGGCTTCAACATTGGAGAATCCGGGAACGCTTTTCAGCGCGTCGGCCACCGCCTGGGCTTCTTTGGGCATCAGGATCTTGTACGGACTTTTGAAATAGCCGTCCTGCGCAGAAAGAGACTTCACAGCCTCATCAACGCCTTTGTTCAGGGCCTCCTTGAGGCCCCGGCCGGCCTCATCCTGGCTGATGGCGCCTCCGCCCGACAACACCTGCTGGCCCTTTTTCAACATGCCGTCGAGTTGGGCCTGGGCAAGAGACGTGGCAAGAAAAACGATGGACAGGGTAATGAACAATTTTTGCATGGTCTGTTTGTTTGCTGCTTTAAACGAAGGAGGGCCGCCGAAGTAGCTGTAAAACTGGCGGTTTAGGTTTTAATTAACGAAAGGCAGACGACCACGGCGCCGTGCGCTTTCCGTAAGCTGGCATTTTTCGATAGTTTTGTTTAATTTTTACAAAAGTACACAACCAAAAGACTCAACAAAAGTGCTGGGCGCCCGTTTCATGGTCGCTTTTATTTATTCACTTAACCAACTAACAAGTACAGACCATGAAAAAAGTATTGTTGTTTGCGCTCCTGTTTGGAGCAGCTTCCCTGTTTTCTGTTGCGTGTAACGACGACGACGACGATAACGACGGCCCCGGCACCATCCTCGCCGAGCTGAACCGGAATCCCAACCTGAGTACCCTGGTAGACGCTCTGGAAGCAGCCGATCTGGATCAGGTGTTCAACGGCAGCCAGCAGCTCACGCTGTTTGCACCCGACAACGCCGCATTCGCCAAATTGCTCACCGATCTGGGCTTCACCAGCCTGAGCCAGGTGCCGGTAGACGTACTGACCGATGTTCTGCTGAACCACGTGGTGGCCGGCGAAGTAAAGTCGGGCAGCCTGAGCACCGGTTATGTTCCCTCGCTGTTGACTTACGGTACCACCACCGACGTTTACGTCAACCTGTTTGTCAACCTGGCTGGCGGCGTGAAAATAAACGACGCAACGGTTACCACGGCAGACGTAGACGCCTCCAACGGCGTGATCCACGTGATCA
The DNA here is from genome assembly GCA_033764075.1 of Saprospiraceae bacterium. GTDB lineage: Bacteria > Bacteroidota > Bacteroidia > Chitinophagales > Saprospiraceae > M3007. Next base: position 57,611 of record JANRJH010000019.1, read on the forward strand.
ACAAGGTGATGTTGCCCGCCACGGTGGTGAACCACGCGGTGAACAACCCCGACTTCTCTTCCCTGGTGGCCGCGCTGACGCGCTCCGACCTGGGTGTCGACTATGTAACGCTCCTGAGTGGCACCGGCCCTTTCACGGTGTTCGCGCCGAACAATGCAGCGTTTGCCGCGCTGCTCACGGAACTGGGCCTTACCAACCTGAGTCAGATTCCGGCCGCTACGCTGAACGCCGTGTTGCAGTACCACGTGGCCAACGGCAACGTACGCGCCGAAAACCTGACCAACGGACAGGTGGTAACCACCCTTCAAACGGGTACATTCACGGTGAACCTCACCGGCGGCGCCAAAATTCTGGACGCCAAGGGTCGTACCTCCAACATCATCGCGACCAACGTACAGGGCACAAACGGTGTGGTGCACGCCATTGACAAGGTGTTGCTCCCCTGATCCCTTTTTGCATCAACGGCTCGTCCCCTCTGCCCCCTTGTGTGGGCAGGGGGGATGTTTTTTTATCCGCCGGAGATCATGCCCGCGAGCGTGGCGTTCAGAAAACCCGCGAACGAGCCGCCGATGAGCGCCCGGTACCCCAGTTCGGTGAGGGCGGTGCGCTGGTTGGGCGCCAGGGTGCCGATGCCGCCGATCTGTATGCCGATCGAGGCGAAATTCGCGAAACCGCAAAGGGCGTACACAGCGATGACCACGGAGCGGGGGTGCAGCCCAAGCCCTTGCGCCTGCATATCGCCCAGGGTGCTGTAGGCGACAAATTCGTTGATCATGGTTTTCATGCCGAGCAGCTGGCCGATGAGGGTGATGTCCTGCATCGGCACGCCGATGAGCCAGGCCAGGGGTGCGAACACAAGGGCGAGCAGGTAGGTGAAGGTGAGCCCGGTGAATCGGCCGTTGGTGCCGGCGGCGATCACCTCGTTGAGGCCCGTCCAGTGGCCTACCGTGTGCTGGAGCAGCCAGTTGAGCATGTAGACGAGGGCGGTGAACACGATGAGCATGGCGCCCACGTTTACGGCCAGCCGGAGTCCGTCGGTGGTGCCGATGGCGATGGCATCGAGCAGGTTGCTGCCGATGCGGGTTTCGGTGTGGCTGAGTTTTTCCAGGTCTATCTTTTCGGTTTCCGGCAGCAGGATCTTGGCGCACAGGATCGCACCCGGAGCCGCCATCATGGAGGCCGAGAGCAGGTGGCGGGCGAAATACAGTTGTTTCTCGGGGTCGCTGCCGCCCAGGAAGCCCACATAGGCGGCGAACACACCACCGGCGATGGTGGCCATGCCGCCGGTCATCAGGCACAGGAGTTCGGAGCGCGACATGCCGGCGAGGTAGGGTCGGATGAGCAGGGGGGCTTCTGTTTGCCCGATGAATACGTTGGCGGCGGCGGCAAGGCTTTCCGGGCCGCTGAGGCCCATGCTGCGGGTGAGCACCCAGGCGATGCCGTAGACAATTCTTTGCAGGATGCCAAAGTGAAAAAGCACAGCCGAGAGGGCCGAGTAAAACATGACGGTGGGCAACACCCGAAAGGCGAATATGTAGGCGGGCGCTTTTTTGGTGGCCATGTCGCCAAATAAAAAGGATGCGCCGTACTCCGACCACTCGATCACATAGATGAATATTTTGGCAAACTGATCAAAGGCCCAGCCCACAGCCGGCACGCGCAACACCAGCAGGGCAAACACCAGCTGCAGGGCGAGTCCGGCCCCCACCAGCCGCCAGTTGATGGCTTTCCGGTTGGCACTCAGCAGGTATAAAATGCCGATCAGCGCCGCCAGGCCGAGCAGTCCCCGGCCGATTATCTGTATCCACTCCATCATGATTGACCATTTTTTGGCCTGCAAAGTACGGGGACTGCGCCATTGCGCCGGTTTTTTTTCGCCGGGCCGGCCACACGGGCAAGCGGGTCGCCGGCCCGCGACAACAGGTATCTCGCCCGCTGCTTACCTTTGCCCTTTCAAAGCGAAAAGACAGGGCGTGGGCAGGCGATCTCCCGCACCCCGAACGCTGAACTCCTTTTCATGAAACCACTGGTCATCGGCATTTGCGGCGGTAGCGGCAGCGGAAAAACATCGTTTATCCGCAGCCTGCGCCATGCGTTTACCACTGCCGAGTTGTGTATTATTTCCCAGGACGACTATTACCGCCCCATTCAGGAGCAAAGGACCGACGCGCAAGGCATTCACAATTTCGACCGACCGGCAGCGGTGGACAAAAAGGCCCTGCGCCATGACCTGGAATGCCTCATGCGGGGAGAGGTGGTGGAGCGGCTCGAATACACGTTCAACAACCCGCTGGCCTCGCCGGCAAAACTGGTCTTCCACCCGGCGCCGGTGATCATTGTGGAGGGTCTGTTTGTTTTTCATTTTAAAAAACTCAGGCCCTGCTTCGATCTCAAGCTGTTTGTGAATGCCAAGGAAAACCTGAAGGTAATCCGCCGCATTCGCCGCGACCAGATTGAGCGCAACTACCCCATTGAAGACGTGCTGTACCGATACGAACACCATGTGCTGCCGGCCTACGAGCGGTATGTGTTGCCTTACCGCGAAGAGGCTGATCTGGTGATCAACAACAACGACGACTTTGAGCGCGCCCTGCGGGTGCTGGGCGGGTTTTTGCGCCAGCATTTGAACGGCCGTTCTGCCAATGAATAAATAACGTACATACCGATGATCCAACGCATCCAGACCGTATTCCTCCTGCTGGCCGCCGTGAGCGCCGGCCTGCCGCTGTGGTTGCCTTACCTGACCGGCAATTCGGCCCTGCCCATCTTCGCCGACGGGCAGTTCAACGCGTTCGACAACCCGGGGCTGCTGGGACTCTGCGTGTTGAGCGGTGTGCTGGGGCTGGCCGCCGTATTCCTGTACAGCAACCGCCCCTTGCAGGCGCGCATCGCCGGCGCCGGCGCTGTAGTGTCCTTGTTCGCCCTCTTGCTGCTGGGTTTCACGCTGTACCAGGTGTACGCACAGGAAAAAGCCAACTGGCCCCTGCAATTGGGCGCTTCGCTCTTTTTGTCGCCCCTGGCCGTGGTGCTCTTCTGGCTGGCCCTGCGCGCCATCCGCAAGGACGAGTCCCTGGTGAAATCCATGGACCGCCTCCGTTGACCCATGCCGGTGCACGTCGACTACCTGTTGTACCAACCGGCCCTGCGCCTGCGCACCGACGCCGGGCAGCAGCAGGTGTACGACCCCGTGCGCCGGAAGTACGTAGCGCTTACACCGGAGGAGCACGTGCGACAGTTGGTGTTGCAGTATTTTTTGTCGGAAATAAACTACCCCCTGGGGCGCATCCGCTCCGAAATCGGCATTGTGGTGAACGGCATGCCCCGGCGCTGCGACATTGTGGTGTTCGACCGGGCGCTGCAGCCCTGGCTGGTGGTGGAATGCAAATCGCCCAAGGTAGCCCTCACGCAGGGTGTTGCCGACCAGGCGGCGCGGTACAACCTGTCACTACGGGCGCCATATCTGGCGGTGACGAACGGTGTGTCGACGTATTGTTGCGAGGTGGATCTGGGGGCGGGGAGTTTTTTTTGGCTGGATGGGTTTCCGGGGTATGGGGGGTAGGTGTGTTACCCCTTCAACGCCGCCGCCCGCAACCGCTGCAAAAACGGCGAGGCAAAAATGAACGACTGCAGGTTCTCGTTGTCGCTGGCCAGCACGTCTTCTTTTCTGCCACTCCACTCCAGGTGGCCCAGGTGCAGGAAGCAGATGTTGTTGCCGATTTCCATCACCGAGTTCATATCGTGGGTATTGATGATGGTGGTGATGTTGTTTTCCTGGGTGATGTCGAGGATCAGCTCATCGATCACGATGGCGGTCTTCGGGTCGAGACCGGAGTTGGGCTCGTCGCAGAACAGGTATTCCGGTTCCAGCACGATGGCCCGGGCGATGCCCACGCGTTTTTGCATGCCGCCCGACAGTTCGGACGGGTACTTGCGGTTGTTGCCGCCCAGGTTCACGCGTTCGAGGCAGTAGTTCACGCGTTCGAGTTTCTGCCTGGCGGTCATGCTGGTGAACATATCGAGCGGGAAGCGGACGTTTTGCTCTACGGACATGGAGTCAAACAGGGCGGAGCCCTGAAACAGCATACCCACCTTCATGCGCAGGGTGCGGAGCGCAAACTTGTCGAGGGCCGTCATTTCCACGTCTTTGTACCACACTTTGCCGGAGGAGGGTTGGAACAAGCCGACGAGGATTTTCATCAGCACCGTTTTGCCCGACCCGCTTCGCCCGATGATGAGGTTGGTTTTGCCCGCCTCGAAGGTAAAGTCGATGCCCTTGAGCACGGTTTGCTCGCCAAACGTTTTGACAATTTGCTCTGCTCGGATCATGGTCGTGGGTTACCAGTTTTTCAGTTGCACCGTGAGCGATTGGCCCGGCTTGAGCCGCACCTGTGTCTCTTCCCAGTTGGGCGGGCGCATTTTGGCGGTGTAATTCCCGGAAAAGCCGTAGGGCTCTTTGGGGATGCCCGTCCAGGATTTATCCATTTGCCCGTTGGCGTTCGCATCGTGAAAGCAGCTGACGGCGTAGGCGCCCTCCGGCAGGCTCACCTGCTTCTCCAGGCAACCGGCTTGTTTGACCGGAATGATTTCCGCGTAGAAAGCCTTTTTTTCGTCGAGAAATCCTTCGGAACGGTTGTATACGGCTACAAACAGGCTGCCCTGGGCTTTTTGCAAGTTGCAAAAACGAAGGGTGACGGGTTGCTGTGCAGCGAGGGCAGCCGGCAAAAGAAATAAAGCCGACAGGTAACGACAGATGCCCCGGATCATAGTGGCAGTGCTGAGTATCGCTCGACGAACGCCTTGAGCTCGTCCACCATGGCCGGCGAGCCCATGGCGATGGTGCTGCGCTGGTGCAGTTCGGTGGGTTGCATGTCGAGGATGCGCTTGAGCTGGGTGTTGATGGCTTTTCCGCCGGCTTGTTCGATGATCATGGACAAGGGGTTGCACTCGTACAGCAAGCGCAGTTTGCCCTTGGGGTATTTCCGGGTAGCCGGGTAGATGAAAATGCCACCTTTGATGAGGATGCGGTGGATGTCGCTCACCATGGAGCCGATGTAGCGCAGGCCGTAGTTTTGGTCGGAGCAGTGGTCGATGTAGCGGCGCATCTCCAGGTCGAACTTGGAGTAGTATCCCTGGTTGACAGAGTAGTTGTCGCCGTTTTCCGGGATGCGCATGTTGGTGTGGCTGAGGCAGAACTCGCCGATGGAGGGGTCGAGGGTGAAGCCGTTGACCCCCCGGCCGGTGGTGTACACGAGGATGGTGGACGTGCCATAAAGCACATATCCGGCGGCGACCTGTTTGGTGCCGGGCTGCAGGAAGTCGTCCATGGTGGCCGGGCTGCCGGGGTCGGACTGGCGGCGGTAGATGGCGAAAATGGTGCCTACGCTCACGTTCACGTCGATGTTGGAAGAGCCGTCGAGCGGATCGAACATCACCACATAGTGGCTTTTTTTGGAGCTGCGCGAGGGTATCTGGATGATGTCTTCGTTCTCTTCGGAGGCGATGGCGCAGCATTCTCCGGAGTTTTGCAGGCACTCAATGAGCTTGTCGTTGGCGTACACGTCGAGTTTTTGCTGGGCGTCGCCGGAAGCGTTCTGGTTGTCGGCCAGGCCCACGATGTTGACCAGGCCGGCTTTGTTGACTTCGCGGTTGACGATTTTGGCGGCCACGCCGATGTCGCGCAGCAGCCCGGTGAGCTCACCGGTGGCGTAGTCAAAGTCTTTCTCCTGGCGGATGATGAACTCATCGAGGGTAACAATGCGGGTGCCGATGGTGTTGAATTGCGGGAGGCCGTTGCCGTTGTCCGCCGTCTTTTTGGTCGCAGATGCCATGGTGTAATGTCCGATTTGGTCAGGAAAAAAATGGTTTCAGGCCGCACAAAAGTAGGGGAAAAAGCGTTTGGTTGGTAGTTGGTAGTTGGTAGTTGGCTTTCGGTAGTTGGTAGTCGGCTTTCGGTAGTTGGTAGTTGGCTTTCGGTAGTCGGTAGTCGGCTTTCGGTAGTCGGTAGTCGGCTGGTAAAAGTGAAATGTTTATGAAAGGAATGCGATACAGGTGGTTTTTCTTTTGGGTTATCCTGTTTTGGGGTGCCTGTACGGGTGATGAACCGGAGTTCGTGCCTTTGCCGACAGAGATTTGCGTGCGTACGCAACACCATGGGCAGCCCATTCCGGACGCGGTGGTGTATGTGAAATACAACGCCGACACTTTTCCCGGGTACGACAAGCCGGCGAATTATTTCGACGCTGTTTTTTACACGGGAAAAGATGCGCGCGGTTGCATTCGGTCGGTACCGGAAGGTCGGCACTGGCTGGTGTCTTTTGGGTACGACAGTCTGTATTATCCGCACAACGTCTGGGGAAGTTTGCCGGTGGAGATTTCGTTGACTTACCGGCCCAAGGTGGACACCGTTTTATATGTGTCGGAGGAGCACTGATGTCATTCGTCCTACGAGTATACTCGTAGGACGAATTTTTCCACCAACCATTTGCTGCCTGTGGTTGTTTGTTGGCCGGGCGTATTCGTCCTACGAGTATATTCGTAGGACGAATTTTGTCGCAAAACCTCGCATGTTGTATGAAACACCTATCCTACCTCAATAAATTTTTCTGGCGATACCGGCTTCGTTTTGCCCTGGGTATTTTATTTGTTGGATTGGCCAACTGGTTTCGGGTATGGCAGCCGCAGGTGATCCGCCAGGCGCTGGATACGGTGGTCGATCAGGTGAAGCATTACAAGGAAATCGGCGGTATTGCCGAGCATCCGGAGGCCGTTGCCGAGTTGAGTCGGCAGATTGCCTGGTTTGGCGCTGCCGTCATCGGTCTGGCCTTGCTCATGGGGGTTTTCATGTTTTTCATGCGGCAGAGCATCATTGTGATGAGCCGTCTGATCGAATACGACCTGCGCAAGGAGATTTTTGCCCATTACGAAACCCTTGACCTGGCGTTTTACAAGCGCAACAGCACCGGCGATCTGATGTCGCGCATTTCTGAAGATGTCTCCAAAGTACGCATGTACCTGGGTCCGGCCATTCTGTATGGGCTCGACCTTGTCTTTCTGTTTGCCCTCACCATCACGGCCATGCTGCGCGTGAGCGTCACGCTCACCTTGTGGTCGCTGCTTCCATTGCCTTTCCTGAGTATTTCGATTTATTACATCAGCACGCTCATCAACCGCAAAAGCGAAAAAATACAGCAACAACTGGCGACCCTCACCAGCACCGCCCAGGAGGTATACAGCGGCATCCGCGTAGTGAAAAGCTATGCACAAGAGCAGGCCATGGGCGATTATTTCGCCAACCAAAGCGAGACTTACCGCCGCAAAGCCCTGGGCCTGGTGCGTGTCGACGCCTTTTTCTTTCCGCTCATGTTGCTCATGATCGGCGCCAGCACCATCATTACCGTATACGTGGGTGGCTTGCAGGCCGTGGCGGGCAAGATTACCGCCGGAAACATCGCCGAGTTCGTCATTTACATCAACATGCTCACCTGGCCAGTGACGGCCATCGGTTGGATCGCCTCCCTCACCCAACAGGCAGCCGCTTCGCAAAAGCGCATCAACGAGTTCCTGAATACCCAGCCGACCATTGTCAGCCCGGTAAACGACCCGCGACCGCTCCAGGGGCACATCGTCTTTGAAAACGTCGGCTTCACCTACCCGGATACCGGCATCCGGGCACTCAACGGGATATCCTTTGAGGTGAAACCGGGTGAAAAACTGGCCATCATCGGCAAAACCGGCAACGGTAAAACCACCATCGCCGACCTGCTGGTACGTATGTATGACGTGACCGAGGGCCGCATACTGATCGACGGGCGCGACATCCGCCAGCACGACCTGGCCAACCTGCGCCGCCGCATCGGGTATGTACCGCAGGACCAGTTCCTGTTCTCCGATTCTGTATACGGGAACATCGCTTTTGGCCGCGACGGTCTCACCCGCCAGGACGCCGAATTTTACGCGGCCAGCGCCTCCGTGCACGACGACATCATGGGCCTGCCCAAAGGCTACGACACCGTGGTGGGCGAGCGCGGCGTCACCCTCTCCGGTGGCCAGAAACAACGCATCAGCATCGCCCGGGCCTTTGCCAAAGAACCCGATATCCTGCTGCTCGACGACTGCCTGTCGGCCGTCGACACCAATACCGAAGCCCGTATTGTGGGCTATCTAAAAGACGCCCTCGCCGCAAAAACAGCCGTCATCATCACCCACCGCATCTACGGTATGCTGGAGTTCGACAAGATCATCGTCATCGGCGACGACCACCGGATCGCTGAAATGGGCACCCACGAATCGTTGCTTTCCGCGGGAGGTTACTACGCAGAATTGTTCGAAAAACAGTCGGCAGGCGAAATGGCGGAGTAGATTTTTGGCAAAAACAGTTTAACTTTGTACAACATTCTACCCTGATGCACACCGATCTGCTCGCCGCCGTATTGAACGACCCCAACGCCCCCGGCATCGTGGAGGCCGCCTCGGCTGTGCTGGCCGAAGAACGCCGCCGCCGGCAGGAGTTTCGCGCCTGGGTGAGTGAAGAGGTGAAGGCCGAATTCATCAATGGAGAAGTCGTGCTGCACTCGCCGGTTAAACGGCGGCATCGCCTCGCTTCCGAACTGTTGTTTCAATTGCTCAACATCTATGTGACCGTCAAAAACTTAGGTGAAGCGGGCCACGAAAAGGCTATGGTTTCCCTCACCCGAAACGACTACGAGCCCGACATCTGTTTTTGGTCTGTTGCCAAGTCCGACTTGTTTGACGACGAAACCATGCTCCACCCCGCTCCCGATTTTGTGGTGGAGATTCTCTCCAAACGCACCGCCAAAACAGACCGCACCGTAAAATTTTCAGACTACGCCCGCCACGGTGTGCGCGAATACTGGCTGATCGACCCTGTCAAACAACGCGTGGAACAATACGGACTGCTGACCGAAAAAGATACCGAATACATCCCCTTCGGCAAATTCGCGCCCGGCGAGGACATCAGCAGCATCGCCATCCCGGGTTTTACCATCCCGGTGGCGGCTATTTTCGACAAAAAGGCGAATCTGGAGGCGTTGAAGGTGCTGGTTTAGCCTTTGCCCTGAAAAAAAGCCGCAATTTCCCGATACACCTGCTCATCCTGCAATTCATGGCCCAGGTGTTCGGTTATCAGCAGTTTTCCGTGCTTCAGCGCAGTTTCATACCGAAGCGCGTCCTGTAATTTGGCCATAGGGTCGTACCGGTCGTGCACCACCAGTGTGGGCAGTTCGATGCGCCGGCAAAAGTCCGCCACCGAAAAATAGGAAACCGGATTGCCAAAACGTTTTTCAAAGTAGCGGCGAACGCCCTCCTGTGTGTTTTCGTTGAGCCGCAGTATTTTGTTGAAATGGTTGGTGATGTCTGTCAGGTCGGAAGGCGCCCCCAGCAGGACAATTTTTTGCACCGCAGGTGCATCGAAATGGGTGACCAGGTAGCTCACCGTCATGCCCCCCACCGAATGCCCGACCAGGTACCGAACCGAATGTCGCTTCATAAAAGCCTCCACGGCCTCCGCGTAGAGGTACGCGTTGAATATCCGTCCGCCCGACTGCCCATGCGCCGGGGCGTCAATTGCCGCCACGGCAAACCCCTGCTGTTCAAGATACGGCCCCAGGCGCCGCCATCTCCCGGCGTTACTTTGCCACCCGTGAAGCAGGAGCACCGTCTCTTCCGACTTGCCGGGCCAGACATACGTGTTGATGCGTATGCCGCTGCGCGTTTTGACTTCCGACTGGCGTGCTCGCTCCAGAAACGGCCTGTCTTTTTCCTTGATGGCCCCGCCACGCGGGGTGCAGAACAGGGCAAAGGCTTTTTCCGCCGCTTTTTCGGGCGCCACCCGGTACAAGGCGTTGTAATAACGCCCCAAGGCGTACGGCAACATTTTTTCGACAATTCGCCTGGGCATGGTAAGGTGTTTAATCTGTCAAACAAGCAGAACGTCGTGATGGTTGCCGGGCTGTTTCATCCTACCTTTGCAGTTCAACACGAGCATGACCGATGAAGGAATCCGCTGAACATTTTTCTGAAAAAGAACCCCGGCGCGTATATACGAACGGCGTCGCGGCGCTCATCCCCCCGGACCAATGGGCGGCCTTTGCCAAACCGTTTATCGTGCTGGAAGCGGCCGGCGGTCTGGTCCAAAACCCGTCGGGCGAATTGCTGGTTTTTTACCGACGCGGCTCCTGGGACATGCCCAAGGGCAAAATAGACCCCGGCGAAACCCCGGAACAGGCTGCTTTGCGCGAGGTGAAAGAGGAAACCGGCCTGAAAAACCTCGCCCTAGGCGCTTTCATAGGGCACACCTACCACACCTACGAGCAAAAAGGCAAATCATACCTGAAAAAAACCTGGTGGTACCGCATGACCACCACGCAGCACGACACCATCCCGCAAACCGAGGAGGACATCGAGGAGATCCGCTGGGTAAATCCGTCCGAATGGCTGGAAACCGAAAAGGCTGTGTACGGCAATATCCGGGATGTGATCGAGATGGTCGGCCTCAGCCCTTCAGGTACGCCCCCAGATCCGGGTACCATTTCAGGTATTTGACGGCTTCCGCCCGCGAGATTCGCCGTCCGTTGCGGTAAGGCATCACGGTCGCCTGCGGGAATCCCAGCGCACGCAGTTCGTTGCGCAGCGCCACCGCTTCGCTGTACGCGCGAACCCAGCCCACGGTATAGCGATACTCCCCGCTGCCGGCAATGCTCTCGATGTGCTGGTCGTTGAACATGCCCAGGGCGTCGTTGTTCAGCAGCTGGCGGCTGATGGCCACCTCCACTTTATAGGACAGCCCTTCATTCCGGTCGCGAAACTGTTTTTCGGCGGCGGCGTACAAATACTCGGGAATTTCAGCCGCCGGTGTGTTTATTTTCAAGGGCGCGGGGTCGGCGCTCCACAGCAGCCGGAACGTGATGCGCCGGTTGAAGGCCTGCCCGGTGGGGTTCACCTCGCCGTTGACCACATTAAGCGCCTGCGGGTAGAACGGGCCGCCACTGAGCAGCTCAATACGCCCGGGCTGGATGCCGCGATCCACCAGCGCCTTGCCCACTACCTCGGCGCGTTTGATGCCGTAGTACAGGTCAAATTTCGCCGGACCCGATTCGTGGGTGTGCACTTGCACCTGGACGACGGCGTCCGGGTATTTGCCGGCCAGATCGGCTACCTGTGCGATCACCGGCAGGTTTTCTTTTTTCAGGATGTCGCGTTCGTCTGTGTAAAACAGCTGCGGGATCATTGCTTCTGTGCTGCCTCCGCCTGTCGGCGCAGCAGCAGCGGCAAAGAAGGGCTGTCCCTGTTCCGCCTGTTCTTCGCGCGTGCTGAGGAAATACGCCACGTACAGGTCGCGTTGCCCCAGCCCCCCAAAGCGGTCGGACGCCAGAAATGCCGCGTTGCCGTCGGCGGAGAACTGGAACCACGCATCGTCGAAAGGGGAGTTGATCGGGGCGCCCATGTTCTCCACGGGTCCGAAGCGTTGACTTTCTGCGTTGAAAACGGCGCGAAATACGTCGAGCCCGCCCAGGCTTTCCGTCCGGTTGCTGCTGAAATACAGCACCTGCCCGTTGCGCGACAAGAACGGGGTGGTCTCATCGTAGGGTGAGTTGATGCCCGGGCCCAGGTTCTGGGGCGGAAGCCAGGCGCCATCAGGCCCCTGCCGGCTGTAATAGAGATCGAGTCCTCCGAGGCCTTCCGCCCGTCGGCCGGCAAAAATGACCGCGTTATTGGGCAAAAAGCACGCGCTGACCTCACCCTCCGGTGCGTTCATTGGCCCAAGGAAGGGCGGCGGCTGGAGGGCATATTCGTCTTTGGCGCCGGCCGTATCGGCGTAGATATCGCCGCTGAAGGTGGTGAACCCCCTGAAGTAAAAAAGCACCTTGCCGTCCGGACTAAAGCCCAGCGGTGCTTCGTGCCGCGGGGTGTTCATCAGGCTGTTGAGCGGGGAGGCGTAGTCCCAGCCACTGCTACCCTGGTCGGCAAAATAGATGTCGGAGCACCAGTTGCCGGTAATTTCGTTTTCGTATCCCTTTTCATCGCGGCGCCCGCCGGTGCTGCCGGGTTTGGCGGCGGCAAAGTAGAGGCGGTTGGGGCGACTCGGGGAGAGCAGGGGCGCGTAGTCGTCGCCGGTGCTGTTGATGCGGTCGCCCAGTCCTTCCACGAGCGCCACCTCGGCGTTGGCGGGCGTGTACACGGCGGTTGCGCAGCGGCGTATGTTGTCGATGGCGTTGGCGCGGAAGGGGTGCTTCTCGGGGGCTACGCGGAGGTACCCTTTGTAGGCTTCAATGGCCCTGGTGTAGGCGCCGGCACCGTGCCAGGTTCGGCCGAGGTAGTAAAACAGGTCGGGGTCCTTGCTGTCCGTTTTTTTGCTGAGCACATACTCCAGATACTGCTGCGCTTTGTCGCCCTGCCGCAGGTGGAAGTGGCAGATGCCCAGGCGCGTGAGTACATCCAACTCCCCCGGTTTGGCTTCCTGATATTGCGTGTAGGCGGTGACCGCCTCGGCCCACTGGCCGGCGGCATACGCCTTATCGGCGGTTTTTCGGAAATCGGCGGGCGTTTGTGCCCATATGCCGGACAAGGTCAGCACGGTAAACGCAAACAAAAGGCCGCAGCGCAGGGTATTGAACGGGTAAACCATAGATCGTTTCATTTAGGGGATCACCGACGTGAACTGTTTCAAAAAACGAACATCGTTTTCAAACAACAGACGAATATCCGGAATGCCGAACAACCGCAACGCCTGTCGTTCGATGCCCATGCCGAAAGCATACCCGCTGTACCGCTCGGGGTCAATGCCGCAGTTCGCCAAAACCTGGGGGTCTACCATACCGCAGCCCAGTATCTCCAGCCAGCCGGTGCCTTTGGTGAGGCGTTCGTTTTCGGGTGTGTCGGTGCCCAGCCAGATGTCCATCTCGGCACTGGGCTCGGTGAAAGGGAAAAAGGACGGCCGCAAGCGGATGCGGGGGGCGCCGAACATATCCTGGGCAAACTGGAAAAGCACCTGCTTCATGTCGGCAAACGACACCCCTTCGTCGATGTACAACCCCTCCACCTGGTGAAATTGCGCGTGGGAGCGGGCCGAGATCGTCTCGTTGCGGTACACCCGGCCCGGCGCAATGATGCGGATGGGCGGCTGCCGTTTTTCCATCACCCGGGCCTGCACGGGCGAGGTGTGGGTGCGCAGGAGCATGCCCGGTGCATCCACAATGTAAAAGGTGTCCTGCATGTCGCGCGCAGGGTGGTCTTCCGGCGTGTTCATGGCCGTGAAATTGTACCAGTCGGATTCCAGCTCGGGCCCGTCGGCCACCGCAAAACCCATGCGGGCAAAGATGTCCACAATGCGCTGCATGGTGAGGGCTACCGGATGCCGGGCGCCCAGCGGCAACGGCTCGCCGGGCGCGGTCAGGTCCAGGCGGCGGGCGGCAGCGGACGCTGCCTGGGCTTCAAATGCCTCGCGCAACGCCTGGAATTTTTGCTCGGCGTCCTCCTTGAGCCGGTTGATGCGCTGGCCGTATTCCTTCTTGCGTTCATTGGGCACCGTTTTGATGCCCTCCATCAGGGTTTTTACCAGGCCTTTGGAGCCCAGATAGCGAATGCGAAACTGCTCCAGTGCCTCCGGTGAGGCCGGATGCTCGGCGGCTATGGCGTCAATAGCTTCTTCGACTTGTTCGAATGGGTCGGACATGAAATCTTAATTTGCTCCGCAAAGGTCGTAAAAATTGGACAGGATGGGCGGGGTTTTGGATACCAGTTGGTTAGGTTATTGACAGAATGCTCCGGAGTCAGTCTGACCGACAACTTATTATCGGACTCACATCCCATCCCAATCAAACCATACCCGCGAAAAGTCCCCTTGTTTGAGGTCTTTTTCCCGGATGAAAAAGTGTCCGACGCCGGTGTCGCCCCACATCAGGTCCATCGGCTGGTCGGAGTCGAGCTGAAAAAGCAGCAGCATGGGATCGTCGGCTTTGCGCGGGTCGTCCTGGGTGAAATACGCATAACCACCCACCTTGTGCCCCTGGGCGCTCACCGTTTTGTGGTATTCTTCGAGCACGGCCCACTCGTCGGCGCCGAATTGCTGAAAAAAATCGGGCCCGAAGGTCTGCCAGAACCGGTAATCGGTCACGGGGGCGACCTCCTCTGCCGCCTCGAAGCGCAAGGGGAACGATTGCCCGGGATGGTGGGGCAGCTCTTCGAACGGGCGATCAACGGGAAAATCGCGGCGCAGGCGGGCGGGATCGGTCAGCACCTCCGGGAAAAACAGCACCCTGAAAAAATCGCCTTTTGTCTCCTCGTCGAAATTCATGCCGTACAGGTCGTCGTCGTTGATGAAAAAGCTCAACAGGCCTTTTTCCGGAAACCCGGCCAGGGGGGGCATGTCGGCAAAATTGATCTGGGCCAGGAAAAACAGGGTGCGCCCGTCGGGCCCTTCCGGAAGAGGGGCGCCCAGCGGCAGGTAGGGGTGCCCGCCGACCTTGCTCTCCCACAGTTCGGTGGCACGGGCGGGCAGGGGGGTGATGCGGCTGTAGGGCAGGGCCGTCCGGGAAATCTGTTCGCGGAAAGGTTCCAGTGCGGTGGGCAGGGAGAAAGACATGGGCGGTTGTTTGTGTACCAATAAATAAGCGCTTTCGACAACGCGGTTTATTCCACGATGCGCCCTGTCACCGCTCCGAAGCCTACGCGCACGCCGTCTTTTTCTGCCCAGGCCCGCATGGTCACGGCATCCCCGTTCTGGATGAACGTGCGCGTTTGCCCGCCCTTGAGGGCCAGCGGCTTTTGTCCGCCCCAGGTGAGTTCCAGCAGCGATCCGTAGCTGTCGGGCTCCGGGCCGCTGATGGTGCCGGAAGCCAGGAGGTCGCCCACGCGCACATTGCAGCCGTTCACCGTGTGGTGGGCCAGCTGCTGGGCCATGGACCAGTACAGGTACCGGGTGTTGGAGCGGCAGATGACGGTTTCATCCTGGCCTTCGGGCTGCAGGGCTACTTCCAGTTGGAGGTCGTAATTGCCGGATTTGGTTTGCCGGAGGTACGCCAGCGGCGCGGGGTTTTGCTTCGGGCCTTTGACGCGGAAAGGTTTGAGGGCCTCCAGGGGTACGATCCAGGGCGACATAGAGGAGCCGAAGTTTTTGCCCAGAAAAGGGCCCAGGGGCTGGTACTCCCAGCGCTGGATGTCGCGCGCGCTCCAGTCGTTGAACAACACGAGCCCGAAGATGTACTCCTCCGCTTTTTCAATGGGGATGGGTTCGCCGAGCACACTGTCCTTGCCGATGATGAATGCCATCTCCAACTCGAAATCCATGCTCTGGGAGGGCCCGTAAACGGGGTTTTCTTCTCCCTTGGGCACGCGCTGTCCGTGCGGGCGGCGCAAATCGGTGCCGCTGACCACAATGGAGGAGCTGCGGCCGTGGTAGGCTACGGGCAGCCAGCGCCAGTTGGGGAGCAGCGGGTTGTCGGGACGGAACATTGACCCAACATTCGTCGCATGCTCGATGCTGGAATAAAAATCGGTGTAGTCGCCCACCCGCACGGGCAGGTGCATGCGCACCGTCAGTCGGTCGTGCAGGAGTTGGCCGGCGTTTTCGGGCGCCCGGGGCTGGGCGAGCCAGTCCGCCACTTTTTTGCGGATGCGGTTGGTGACGGGCTTGCCGAGCGCGATGAAATCGTTGAGCACCGGCTGCTCGAATATTTTCTTGAAAAAACGGCGCTTGCCGAACAGTCCCGCCTCGGCGGCCGCGGCCAGATCGAGCACATGGTCGCCCACGGCCACGCCCGCGCGCGGGCGGCCGTCACCGGGGTCAAAAACCCCAAACGGCAGGTTGTGGATGGAGAAATCGGAATGCGAAGGAATGGATAACCAGGACATGCGAATGCGGAATGTGGAATGTGGAATGCGGAATGCCGCAAAAATGCAAATAAATGTTCGGTTCTACTCAATATTACCATGTGTTGGGGGCTTATCGATCTGATTGCCTCGCCGTTTTCTTTTTTGCTTGATGGCACGCGGATTTGACGGATCGCTGCGCGAACGCGGATAAAACGGATTTTTCCGCCCGCTGCGACACCTCTGCGACACCTCAGCGATTCCACTGCGCCCCTCTGTGGTTTATTTAAAAAGGTGTTTGCCTCAAGTATTTTTGCCGGGAAATGCAAAAATTCGAGGTATCCGTTTTCTTTTTTGCTTGATGGCACGCGGATTTGACGGATCGCTGCGCGAACGCGGATAAAACGGATTTTTCCGCCCGCTGCGACACCGCTGAGTCACCGCTGCGACACCTCTGCGATTCCTCTGCGATTCCACTGCGCCCCTCTGTGGTTTATTTAAAAAGGTGTTTGCCTCAAATATTATTGCAAGCAACTGAAAAAATCCGCGCTTTCCGCGTTCGCGCAGCAATCCGTCAAATCCGCGTGCCATCGCAAGAAACCGAAAATGAATACTTGGTTCCGAAGCTTTTTCAAACTAATTTGGCAGCGACAAAAGAACAGATGGATGTAAAAAAAACGCAGCGAGGCGAAATGCTGGATCCCGGGCGCCTGTTGCCGCCGAGCATGCGCCCCCAGAAAATCGGGCGCAAGGTTTTTCGGGTCAAGTTGTTCTACGCGCTGGCGCTGCCGCTGGCGGCGGGTAATGTCATTTATGCCGGTCTGATGACTTTTTCCATTGTGGTGACCAACATCACCAGTTTGTTGCCGGAGCTGGCGACCGACCTGTATGAGGGCGACTGGGCCACCGCCGGGGCCATTTTTGCCCTCCTGTTCGCCTTTTTCATGGGCGGGTTTGCCTCCGGCTTTTTTGTCGAGCAGGAGAAACAGCGGCACTGGCGCTATTTTCACCTGCTGCCCCTGTTGTTTGTGGTCGGATTTTTTGTGTACGCGGGCTTGTCCACACCGGAGTCCATTGCCCGCGACAGCGCCTTGGCCCCTGCCGGCATGTTTTTCAGCGTAGGGGTGCTCAACAGCATGGTGGGCCTGCGCATCTCCTCGCTGCTCAAGGCCAGCCAGATCACGGGGGTGGTGAACGAACTGGGAGTAGACCTGGCCGAAATCCTGCACGCGCGGGGCGAGGCCCGGCGGGTCATCAAAAGGGAGGCTTTTCTACGGTTCGTGACCATGCTCAGCTTTGTGGCCGGCGCCATGCTGAGCGTGGCCCTCTTTCCGCAATGGCGCCTGCAGGTGTTCCTGATCCCGGCAGCGATCGTCATGGTGGTGGTGATCCACGACCTGGTGCGGTTTTGAACGTCTTTGCCCGGACAGTCGACGTCACTTTTGCCTGTCCGGCGCACCCATTGGGCGGTTCATGCGTTTCAAAAAACAAAAACAACAACATGAAAGTACTGCCTTTTCTTTTCAGCGCCCTGTTTGCCGTCTTTACCCTTTTTGCGCAGGCGCAGGAACGCCACAACGTGGACAAAAACGGCGTCATCCTTAAGGGCTACGACCCCGTCGCCTATTTTACCGAGCAAAAAGCCGTCAAAGGTTCCGCGGAACTGACCTACACCCACCGGGGCGACGTGTACCAGTTCTCCTCGGCAGCCAACCGCGAGGCGTTCAAGTCAGACCCGGACAAGTATGCGCCCCTGTTCGGCGGCTATTGCGGCTACGCCGTTTCGCAAGGCTACACCTACGATATCGACCCCCGCCAGTTCACCTTCGCCGACGGGCGCCTGGTGCTGCAATACAACGCCTCGGCGCTGGCGTCGTGGAAAAAAGACCCGAAAAGCCTGGAGAAGGCTAAGGGGAATTGGGAACGGCTGAAGAAAAAGTGATGGATAAATTCGTCCTACGAATATACTCGTAGGACGAATTTTCAATCCACAATCAACCCCGCCGTTTCCAGCACCTGCTGGCGCATATGTCCGGGCAGCTCCCGGTACCGGTACTGCTGATCGCGCAATTGCGGCACAAACCCGGCCTCGCGGATGGCCTGCTGGATGCCGTCGGACGTGAAGCGGAAGCGGGCGCCGGCGGCCGACACCACGTTTTCCTCGATCATGATGCTGCCGAAGTCGTTGGCGCCGGCGTGCAGGCACACCTGGGCCACCTGCTTGCCCACCGTCAGCCAGGAGGCCTGGATGTTGACGACGTTGGGCAGCATGATGCGGCTCAGGGCGATCATGCGCACGTACTCGTCGCCGGTGACGGCGTTGCGGGCGCGTTTAATTTTTTTGAGGATGGTGTCCTCGTCCTGAAACGGCCAGGGGATAAAGGCCAGAAATCCGTTGGCGTCGGCCGGTTTTTCGCTTTGCACCTGGCGGATGGCGGCGAAGTGCTCCATGCGCTCCAGGTTGGTTTCGATGTGCCCGAACATCATGGTGGCCGAGGTGGTGAGGCCGAGCCGGTGGGCGGCGCGCATCACGTCGAGCCACTCCTCCCCGCCGCATTTTCCTTTGGAGATGAGCCGGCGCACCCGGTCGCTGAGGATTTCGGCGCCTGCCCCGGGCAGGGAGTCCAGCCCGGCTTCTTTCAGGGCCTTGAGCACGTCGTAGTGGCTCATGCGCTCCAGTTTGCTGATGTGCGCTATTTCCGGCGGGCCCAGTGCGTGCAACTTCAGGTTGGGGTACAGGTTTTTGAGCGCGCGGAACAGGTCGGCATAAAAGACCAGCCCGAGGTCGGGGTGGTGCCCGCCCTGGAGCAGCAGTTGCTCTCCGCCGAGGGCAAACATTTCCTCGATTTTCTCTTTGTACTCGTCGATGGTGGTGATGTACGCCTCCTCATGCCCCGGCCTGCGGTAAAAATTGCAGAATTTGCAGTTGGCGATGCAGACATTGGTGGTGTTGGAATTCCGGTCGATGATCCAGGTTACGACGTTTCCGGGAACGTGTTGCTGCCGCAAAGCGTTTCCTGCGTACATCAGGTCGGCCGTCGGTGCATTTTCCAGCAAAAAAACGCCCTCTTCGGGGCTGAGCCATTCGCGGCGCAGCGCCCGGTGCAACAGATCGGCGACATCCGCCGTGGTGTTATGTGTTGGAGACATCCGCTGTGTCGATATTTTTTCCGAAACAACAAATCGGGGCGCATCAAAGTTTTAATACTTCTTCATGAACAAGTCAACAACAGCCCAAAGAACCCGCTCCTGGGTTAGCCTGCTGCGCCGGGCCATTCGGGGCGACGAGCAGGACTTTACCACCGGCAGCATCGACCGGGCCATCGTGCTGCTGTCGGTGCCGATGATCCTGGAAATGGCGATGGAGTCTATGTTCGCTGTGGTCGACGCCTTTTTTGTCGCCCGCGTGGGTGTAGCGGCGGTGGCCACCGTGGGGCTCACGGAGTCGATGCTCACGGTGGTGTACTCGCTGGCCATTGGCCTGAGCTCGGCGGCCTCGGCCATGGTGTCGAGGCGGATCGGGGAGGGCAAGCGCGACGCCGCCGCCCGCGCCGGCGCCCAGACGATCCTCCTGGCGCTGGCGCTATCCGCGCTGCTGGCGGTGCCCGGTTACCTGTTTGCCGACGACATTTTGGGCCTCATGAGCAACGACCCGAGCGTGGTGGCCCAGGGTGCGCCCTACACCCGTTTGATGTTCGGCGCCAACCTGCCGATTCTGCTGCTGTGGATGCTCAACGGCATTTTCCGCGGCGCCGGGGACGCCGCCACCGCCATGCGTGCGCTGTGGCTGGCCAACGGCATCAACATCGTGCTCGATCCGCTGCTAATCTTCGGCTGGGGGCCGTTCCCCGAACTCGGCGTGCTGGGCGCCGGCCTGGCCACCACCATCGGCCGGAGCGTGGGTGTCGCATACCAGTTGTGGCACCTCTTCGGGGTAGGGCGCATCATCAAGCTCAAGCCGGCGCACTTTGTACCCAGCGCCCGGCTGCTGAACCGCCTGACCCGCATCGCTGCCGGCGGCGCCGGACAGTACCTGATCGCTTCCGCCAGCTGGATATTCATGATCTCCATACTGGGGCAACTGGGCAAGGACGTTACTGCGGGGTACACCATCGCCATCCGCATCATGCTGTTCACCATCCTGCCGGCCTGGGGCATGGCCAATGCCGCAGCCACCCTGGTGGGCCAAAACCTGGGCGCCGCCCTGCCCGGGCGCGCCGAGCAGGCTGCCTGGCGGGCGGGTTACTTCAACGTGGTGTTCATGCTGATGGTCAGCGCAACCTACCTGATGGCTGCGCCCTTTTTTATGCGCCTGTTCACGACCGAACCGGAGGTGATCGCGTCCGGGGCGCTCGCCCTGCGCATCGTGGCCGGCGGGTACGTGTTTTATGGCTGGGGCATGATCATGGCCCAGGCGCTCAACGGCGCCGGCGACACGCGCACGCCCACCTTGCTGAATTTTATTTTTTTCTGGCTCATCGAAATGCCGCTGGGCTGGCTGCTCGCGCTGCACTGGGGTTGGGGCGAAACCGGCGTATATTGGAGCATCGTTTTGGCAGAGTCGGGCCTCGCCGTCGCCGCCACCTGGGTGTTCTCCCGGGGACGATGGAAATTGACTGAAGTATAATGACAGGCAACTGCCGTAAAAAATGCAGACTAACACCCAAACCATGAACAGCATGATTAAAATGTACCTCCTGGCTGCCGCCGCTTTTGTGCTTGCCGGTCCGGCTTGCGCCCCCGACAAGCCCGCCGACAAGTACGCAAGCATCGCCGATGCCTATTGCGAATGCACCGGAAAGCTGGCGGACATGAACAGACAGATGGCCGTTCAGGCAAACGACTCCACCGCCGTGCTCAACCTGCAAGCCATTGAGGCGGAGTTTCTCAACGTGCAGTCCTGTGCGTCTTCCCTCGTGGCGCGATACGGAAAACTGAACACAGAGGAGCAAAAAACCGTTCTGACTCACGTCGCCACTCGCTGCCCGGACCTCGGTACCCAGCCGGAATTGTTGCGGGAGCTGCTGGGGCAATAACGGACAACCAATACGCTTATGCCTGTTTTTCTCATCGCCGGCGGTACCGGCCTGATCGGCGCCCGGCTGACCGACCTGCTGCGCAACACCGGCCATGCGGTGCGCATCCTGTCGCGCCAACCCAAAGGCCCCGGACAATACGCCTGGGACCCTGCCACCGGCCGTTGCGACGCCGCAGCGCTCGAAGGGGTCGACTACCTCATCAACCTCGCCGGTGCCGGCATTGCCGACCGGCGCTGGACGCCGGCCCGCAAACAGGAGATTCGCGACAGCCGCGTGAACGCCGCCGCCACCCTCGCCCGGGCGCTGCGCGACACCGGCGTCCGCCCCCGGGCCTATGTAGGTGCTTCGGCCATCGGCATATACGGCAATACCGGCGAACAATGGAACCGGGAAGCCGACCCGCCCGGCGCCGAGGGCTTTATGCCGCCGGTGTCTGTCGACTGGGAAAACAGCCACCGGGCGGTGGCGGATCTGGGCGTGCGCACCGTCGTTCCCCGCATCGGCATCGTGCTGAGTCGCGAAGGCGGCGCGCTGCCCGAAATGGAAAAACCCGTCCACTTTGGCCTGGGCGCCTACTTCGCCGACGGCCGCGCCTGGTACTCGTGGATACACATTGACGACCTGTGCCGTATGCTCCTGTTCGCGCTCGAAAACGAACACCTGGCCGGCGTGTACAACGCCGTGGCGCCCCACCCGGCGCGCAACATAGACCTGGTGAAGGCCATCGCCCGGGCCATGGGCAAAACAGCCCTGTTTGCCCCGGCCCCGGCATTTGCCCTTCGCCTCCTGCTGGGCGAAATGGCCGACGTGGTGCTGAACAGCAACCGGGTGTCGGCCGATAAAATCCTGGAAGCCGGCTTTACCTTTTCTTTTCCGGAACTGGAAGCAGCTCTCCGGAATATTTATTCCGGGATGGCGGCCAACCCGGCCTGAAAAAATCCGTCAACCATGCCGATGAACCGTATGCTGACCTTCCTGTGCGCGCTGGCTTTTTCGGATGTCCACGCGCAAACGCCGAATGGACTTGCGCTGTTGGACAGCCTTGTGCAGAGCGTAAAATTTCATCCTGCCGGGGCGCCGCTGGCTTTTCCGGCAGTCGACCTGAAATCCGCCGACCATGCGCTCGTGCTTGCGTTCGATCACCTGGGCCCCGAGCTGGTCGACTACGTGTACACGATTGAACACTGCGACCACGACTGGAAGCGATCCGTCATGATGGAGCAGGATTACCTGCACGGTTTTCTGGAGGACCGCATCGTCGAGATTGAAAACTCGCAGGGTACGCGCACGCCCTACACGCATTACACGCTGCGGCTGCCCAACCAGAACATCCGCTGGCTGCTGTCGGGCAACTACCTGCTCAAGGTGTACGACAACAGCGGCAGCGAACGCAGGCTGGTGCTCGTCCGTCGTTTCTGCGTGCTGGAAAGCCGCTTTGCCGTACAGCCACAAATGGTTTCCGTGGTGCGCGTCGACCGGTTGTTTACCCATCAGGAGCTCGACTTCACCGTCAAACACAAAAACATTCGCATCGTCAATCCGCAGTACGACGTAGCAGCCTACGTGCTGCAAAACGGGCGCTGGGACACGGCCAAGGGGCCCCTGCGGCCCAACATCCTGCGCAACGAGGAGATGGTGTTCGATTTTCAGGACTCGCTGGTGTTCCCTGCCGGCAAGGAATGGCGTTTTTTCAACCTGCGCACGTTCGATTTTCAGGGTGAAAACGTGAAATCCATCGTTGAGCGGTTCGACCACTTCGAGGCGACGCTGGTGACCGACGAGACCCGCGCGGGCAGACCGTACATATTGCGCGCCGACATCAACGGGCACTTCATCATCGAAAACCAGACCCCGGGCCGCAACCTGTTGCAGTGCGAGTACGCGAACGTGTTGTTTTCCATAAGGCGTGACTTTCCCTACGAGGACGAGGATGTGTATGTGTTCGGCGAGCTCAGCAACTGGCAGGTGCACCCGCGTTTTCGGATGACCTACTTGCCCGAGGCCGAGGCGTATGTCCTGGAAACCCCGCTCAAGCAGGGGTACTACAACTATCAGTATCTGGTGGTCAACCGCGACACCGGCGCCGTCGACGAGGAAGGGCTGGAGGGCAACTGGCACGCCGCCGGCAATGCGTACCAGGTGCTGGTGTACTACAGGCCCTTTGGCGAGCGGTACGACCGGCTGTTCGGCTACGGCAGCGCGAACTCTCTCGACCGCCGTTAATGGTCCTCCGGCCGGCCGATGATCTTGCCGCCGTCGAGGGCCTTGCGCAGGGCCTCTTCTTCCTCCTGTTCCGACTTTGTCGGCGTGTATTTGCCCAAATCGCGCAGATCGGGCTGCCCGGCGTCGATCCAGGCGGTCATCCAGGCGCTGGCCGTCACCTGGATGGCGGAGCGGAATCGCCGCTCGACCATCCCGTCGAGGGCGTCCTGATAAGCGGCGGCGAACTCCGCGCATTGCACCATCATCATGCTGCGTCCGCGCAGTTCGGGGCAAATCTGGCGGTCGGCGGGAAAGGTTCGGCGCAACTGTTTTTCAATGGAGAGCACGGAGTCGACCAGCAAGTGGCTTTCGAGTACAATTTTCCAGTAAAAATCGCGCGGGTTGTCGATGTAATCGGGTTTGCCGACCAGGAAATCGTATTGCTCATCGGCGAACAGTTCGGGGATGCGGCTCTCCCAAAACCCGTGTATCCCGTCCTGCCCGGTCTGCTGGCCGTTGTAATTGCTGCAGGTGTGCAGGGGCACGTGGGCGTCGCCGATGTAATGCCCGAAGTCGGCGCTGAGCTTGAGGATGCGTTGCCGGTCGCGGTTGCGAAAGGCCTCGGTGAGGCTGCGCTGCATGCGCTCGAGGTGCCAGGGCACGATGCCGTGTTCGGAGAGGTGCTCCCGGTAAAAAAGGGATCGGATTTTGCCGGGCGCCGGTTTGTTCAGCAGGGCAAACAGGGTAGCGACAGAGTCGGTCTCCAGGACTTCTTCCGCCCGGTAAAAGGCGGGCAGCACATTGTCGGCAAACCAGCGGCGGTATCCTTCCGGGGCAGGCGCACCGGAAGGGGCGTATGCCAAAACGGTATCGTTGCCGGTCGACACCGTGTACACTTCGGTGTAGCCCATGAGGGCGTCGGTAAAATCCCTGGGCAGGTTTTCGAAGGGGTAGCTGCCGTACCGGTCGAGGTCGAGGTAGTGGCGGGGCGCTTCGTTTTTGGTGGCGTAGCGCCGCATGTCGGGGTCCACTGCGTGGTCGGAAATCCAGTCGATGTTGGGTTTGTAAAAAACCATCATGGACGGCGGCAGCGTGAGTACCGCCAGGCGGTTGATGCGCCGGTGGGCAAAAAAGCCCCAGGCATCGGGGTGGGTGAAGTTGGCGAACAGTATGATGGCCAGTATCGGCGCCGACAGCCGGAGCAAACGTGTCATGTGTGGATAAAACAGGATGGTGGGGACAAACGATCGGCACATAGGTACGGCTTTTTGGGGAAAAGACGAACCGTGTCGGGGCGCTTTTTTATGGGGTCATACGCCTTCGTTCAGCATCCGGATTCCTGCCAGCACCGCCAGTCGCTCCGCTTCTTTTTCCACCTCCACAGGCGCCGCCGCGCGCGCCTCACAATCGGCGATGGAGCAGGTTTCGCAGGTGGTGTGCACGGTTTTGACGGGCATCAGAGGGTCATCGACAAAACGGAAGTGGCGTCTCAGGGTGTCGTTGAGCAACAGGCCGAGGGTAACGCTGACGCCGTTGCGCCGGCCGGCGCCGTCCATTTTGGCCATGCTGATGCACAGGTAAGTGTTGGGCGATTGCCAGTACCGGCTCAGCTGGGCGCCGGCCACCACGTCGCTTGCG
Organism: Saprospiraceae bacterium; assembly: GCA_033764075.1. GTDB lineage: Bacteria > Bacteroidota > Bacteroidia > Chitinophagales > Saprospiraceae > M3007. The sequence continues at coordinate 82,315 of JANRJH010000019.1, forward strand.
CCCGTGCTGCCCAACTGACGCAATATGTTGATGGATATCCACCGACGGCAGTAGTGCTCGCCGCGCTCGGAGGAGTGCGGGCTCTGGTGGCCGCTGAGGTGCAGCTCCTTGGTCATCACATAGTCGTCCAGCGCCTCATCGCCTTGCATGCGGATGAAAAACAGGTCTTTGACGCCCAGCTGCCGGGGCAGGATGTTGGTCAGGCGCTGCATCAGCATCTCCGCTGTGGCGTCGTACCGACCGAGCAACGCCAGCCAGTCTTCCGGCGCCCAGCGCGTGCCGGCAGCGCAAAGGCGCACATCAGCCGCCAGGCGGAGCGCGTCCATCAGCAGGGCCGAGGCAAAATAGGAGGCCCTGAAGTTGCTGAGCAACACCATAAAACTGTCGGGATGAAGCAGGATCGTTTCGTATGGCCGCACCGCCGGTTTCAGGTGCTGAAACGCCAGCTCGCGCGCCAGTAAAAAATTTTCCTGGGCGGAGGAGAGGCCGGCGTTCAGGTAAAGTGTTCGCGTCGTGTCAGAAAAGCAGGAACGCAGGACGCGCAACGCCGGAATAGACGCCATGCGCGTCCGGTCGACCCGGACCCCAAAGTGATCGGCCAGCACGCGTTCCAGGTCGCTCGTGCGCACGGGCAGGCGGGCGTCGAGGCCGTGTTGGATGCGAAAAGCCTGGGCCGACTGTTCCAGGTCTTCAAAATAGTTGTCGTGCATGTCCTGATAAGCCCGCAAAGCCACGAGGTACAGGTTCTCCTGCGTCAGGTGGTAGTTGCGGGCAATGCTCAGGATGACGCTCACAAAGGTGGTTACCTTCTCCGGCTCGTCCGACAGCAACTCAATGATCTTGGCCGGCTCCAGACCAAACATCTCCAACGGGTATGACCGAAAGAAATCGGACTCCAGCAAATCCACAATGGGCTGGAGCTTTTTGGATGCCTGGGGCGACACCAGATAGTCGTAGGTAGTACCCAGCGCCTCCGCCAGCACCAGGGTCTTGTCGGCCGAGGGCAGTTTTTTCCCCTTTTCGATGTCGTGCAAATACCCAACGCCCGTGCCCGTGCGCTCCGAGAGTTGCGAGAGGGTGAGCCCCGCCTGCTGGCGCAACAGCCGCACCTTGAGCCCGAAAATCAGGTTTAACGTCCTTTTTTGCATACAAAAGCAAATGTAAGCGCCTTGTTTAAAAAAAGAAAAAATTTTTTTCAGAGAAATTTTCTCTTTTTAAAAAAAGTGCTTACATTTGTGCTATTAAAGAAATTTTCTCTGAAAGAGTAAATATTTAAAAGATGGAAAAAAACGCTACTGAAGTTGACATAACCGCATCCGAAGCCGGGTTGAACCTGGCGTTGGAAACCTTTGCCACGGCAACGGCCACCGATGCGTTCCCGAAGGGGTTGGCGCTAGCCGACGCCGTTCCGGAGGCGTATTCGACCATACTGACACCCGGGGCGCTCGACTTTCTGTCGGAGCTCCATCGGGCATTCAACGCGCGGCGGCTGGAGTTGCTGCGCGCCCGGGTTGCGCGGCAAGCGCGGCTGGACGCCGGTGAACTGCCTTCGTTCCCCCGCAACACCCAAGAGATCCGGGAGACGGCATGGCAGGTAGCTCCCTTGCCGCCCGACCTGCAGGATCGCCGGGTGGAGATCACCGGCCCGACCGACCGGAAAATGATCATCAACGCGCTCAACTCGGGCGCCCGGGTGTTTATGGCCGACTGCGAGGACAGCCTTTCCCCTTCGTGGGCCAACATCGTGCAGGGGCAGATCAACCTCTTCGAAGCCGTACGCGGCACCCTCCACTACACCGACCCTGTCAGCGGGAAAGCGTACCGGCTCAATCCCCAGACGGCCGTGCTGATGGTGCGCCCCCGCGGCTGGCATCTCCAGGAAAACCACATCCGCTGGTATGGAGAGCCCATGAGCGGAAGCCTGGTGGACTTTGGCCTTTACTTTTTTCACAATGCGCAGGCTTTGCTCGACAAAGGAACCGCCCCTTACTTTTACCTGCCCAAGCTCGAAAACGCCCTCGAAGCCCAGCTTTGGAACGATGTTTTTGTATTTGCACAGCAGCGGCTCGGCATCCCGCAAGGCACCATCAAAGCGACGGTTCTCATTGAAACGATCCTGGCTGCCTTTGAACTCGACGAAATCCTGTACGCCTTGCGCGAACACGCAGCCGGGCTCAACTGTGGTCGTTGGGACTACATATTCTCCCTGATCAAAAAGTTTCGCGCACACGAGGAATTCCTGCTGCCCGACCGGTCTGCCGTGACCATGACCGTGCCGTTCATGCGTGCCTACTCCCTTCGGGTGATCCAGGTGTGCCACCGGCGCGGCTGCCATGCCATCGGGGGCATGGCCGCTCAAATACCGATCAAGAGCGACCCCGCGGCCAACGAGGCCGCCCTGGCCAAAGTGCGTGCCGACAAGCTGCGCGAGGTGCAGGACGGGCACGACGGTACCTGGGTGGCCCACCCCGGACTGGTGCCCGTCGCCACAGACATATTCAACGCCTATATGCCGGAGCCCAACCAGATCGGTCGCCTGCGCGACGACCTGAGCATCCAGTCCAGGGACCTGCTGGAAATGCCCCCGCTGGTCATTACCGAAGCCGGCGTCCGGCAAAACATCAACGTAGGCGTGCTGTACCTCGAAAACTGGCTGCGTGGCAACGGCTGTGTCGCGCTCTACAACCTGATGGAAGACGCCGCCACCGCCGAGATCAGCCGCGCCCAGCTCTGGCAGTGGCTGCACCACGAGGCGCACCTGCAAGAGGGGCCGCTGTTCAGCGCCGGCCTCTACGCCCGGTTGCGCGACGAAGAGCTGGCGCAGATACGCGCGACGGTGGGCGAAGATGCCTGGAAAACGGGCCGGTTTGATGAAGCCGTCCGACTGTTCGACCAAATGGTGAACGCCCCGGTATTCACGGAATTTCTGACACTTCCTGCATACGACATGATCTAAAATTCAACACACCATGCAAAACAACATCACCAAAAATGCCATAGCGCTCACGGAGCAATGGCGCACCGGCCTCCGTTGGGCCGGCATTCAACGTCCGTACTCCGCTGAAGAAGTGCTTCGGTTGCGCGGCGCCGTCACCATCGAATACACCCTGGCCCGCCTGGGCGCCGAAAAACTGTGGCGCATGCTGGCAGAAAAACCCTTTGTCGGTGCGCTGGGTGCGCTCACCGGAAACCAGGCGGTGCAGGAAGTGGCGGCGGGGCTGGATGCCATTTACCTGAGTGGATGGCAGGTAGCGGCAGACGCCAACCTGGCCGGACAAATGTACCCCGACCAGTCGCTCTACCCCGCCAACTCGGTGCCGTCGGTGGTGCGCCGCATCAACAATGCATTGTTGCGCCGGGAGCAAATCCGGTCGGTGAACGGTGAGGCGTACCGCGACTGGCTGGCGCCCATCGTGGCCGACGCCGAGGCCGGTTTCGGCGGAAACCTGAATGCTTTTGAGCTGATGAAAGACATGATTGAGGCCGGCGCTGCCGGTGTGCATTTTGAAGACCAGCTCTCCTCGGCCAAAAAATGCGGCCACCTGGGCGGCAAGGTGCTGGTGCCCACCCGCGAAGCGGTAGACAAGCTCGTGGCCGCCCGCCTGGCCGCCGATGTACTGGGCGTACCCACCGTGCTCATTGCGCGCACCGACGCGGAAGCCGCCAACCTCATCACCTCCGATGTGGATGAGCGCGACCAGCCGTTTATCACCGATTCCCGGCGGACATCAGAGGGGTTCTACTATTTCCGCAATGGCCTTGAGGCATGCATCAACCGCGCGGTGTCGTATGCGCCCTATTGCGACCTGATCTGGATGGAAACGTCGCACCCAGACCTCGGCCTGGCCCGCGAATTTGCTGCCGGCGTGCACGAGGTGTATCCGGGCAAAAAACTGGCTTACAATTGCTCACCCTCGTTCAACTGGGCCTCGCACATGAGCGCCGGGCAGATGGAAACGTTCCGGGAACAGCTGGCCGATCTGGGCTATGCATTCCAGTTCATCACCCTGGCGGGCTTCCATGCACTCAACACGAGCATGTTCGAGCTGTCGCTGGCCTATCGCGAGCGCGGCATGGCCGGTTTCTCCGAACTGCAGCAGCGGGAGTTTGCGCTGCAGAGCAAAGGGTTTACCGCGGTGAAGCACCAGGCTTTTGTAGGCACCGGATACTTCGATTTTGTGCAAAATACGGTGCAGCAGGGGTTGTCTTCCACCGTTGCGCTGGTGGGAAGCACGGAAGTCGAGCAGTTTTGATAGCGTTTGGGCGCCCTGTATGCCCCAAAAAACCACCTACTTTTTTAAAAATCGAATATTCTTTTTCAACCCTTCATACTTAATGCGTTTGACCGCCGATTTTTTAAATACCCTGCCGAACACCTCCTCCGTGATGTCTTCCCAGTCGCGGCGCGTCAGGTGCAGGAGGTCCGGGTGGGGCGCAAAAGCGGGTTTCTGGTGCCTTTTGGCAAAGCGGTTCCAGGGGCACACGTCCTGGCAGATGTCGCAACCGAACATCCTGTTTTCCATTTTTCCCTGAAATTCGACCGGGATTTCGTCGCGCAGTTCAATGGTCAGGTACGAAATGCAGCGATCGGCATGTAGCCAGTAGCCGCTGTCGCTGATGGCGTTGGTGGGGCAGGCGTCGATGCAGCGGCGGCAGGTGCCGCAGTGGTCGCGAATGGGGTCGTCGTACACCATGTCGAGGTCGCAGATGATTTCTGCGAGGAAAAAGAAAGAGCCTTGTTGGGGGTGAATGGTGAGGGTATGCCGGCCATTCCAGCCGAGGCCGGCGCGTTCGGCCCATTCGCGCTCCATGACGGGTGCGCTGTCGACAAAACACCGGCCGGTGAAGTCGCCAAATTGGGCCTGCATGGCCTGGAGCAGGGTTTTCAGGTGGCGTTTGACGACGAAGTGGTAGTCTTCGCCGTAGGCGTACCGGCTGATGCGCGGTGCATCGGGGTCGTTTTGTGCGTCGGGATTGAAATAGTTAAAGGCGAAGCAGATGACGGTTTTTGCGCCGGGGACCAGTTTTGTCGGGTCAATGCGAAGGTCGAAGTAGTTTTCCATCCAGGCCATTCGCCCGTGTGCGCCTTGGTTCAGCCAGGCCTCCAGCCGGCGCGCGGGCTGTTCCAGGCGTTCGGCGCGGGCGAACCCCACGAAGGAGAAGCCCAGGCGTTCGGCTTCTGCCCGAACCCAGTCGGTTCGGTGTTGCCGGTTGTTCATGGCGGGAAAGGGGCGGCGTTACATTTCGGAATCGTCGGCAATGTCGTCGTCGGCTTCCAAACGACGGGTGACGATGATGTGGTCGCTGCCTTCATCGTCCATATCGTCGAGGTCATCATCGTCATCTGTGTCGGCATCCATGTCCTCGTCCACCAACGCTTCTTCCTCCTTGAAGTTTCCGCGCAGCACGCCATCGTCGTCGTAGTCTTCGTCTTCCTTGACGATGCGTTTGGCTTCCTGAACCGTCATGCGGATGAGGTAGTAGATGTCGTCGGTTTCGAAGGGAAGTGCAGACACTTTTTTGCCCTCTTTATCCAGGTAGGACACCAGAAAGTTGGCGAAACCGGTGGGGTATTTCAGTTTCACTTCCCGAATGATCTCTTCGGGCAGGGCATCATAGTCTTTTACCAGGCGCTTTTTGGTCAAGTGAACGGGTATTTGGATTTTGCGAAATGCCGGGTTGCCGGCGTTGCCTATGGCCACAAATTTATGGGATTACCGATCAGAACAACAAATATTTTTGTCCGTGCCGGAAAGAACTTTGTGATTGTGTTTGAAAGGTTGGGGTTTCGGGCCCCGGGTCATTCCATGCGCTTCACGCTAACGATCTCCACCCGTCTTTCCCGCGCGGCGGCCGGATGGTACACGGAGTTGCGGCGGTCGGCGATGTCGTCGCTGATTCCTTTGGCGGCTTTGGTCTCGCCGAAGCTGGTTTCCGCGATCCGGAGGGCTTTGTCGTCCAGAAATTTTTTGAACACGCCATTGTCGTACGCCTGGAAGTAGTTGATGACGCTGCTCACGCGCCGTTGTCCGAGGCTGAGGTTATAGTCGCTCTGGGCGCGCGGGCTGGTGTATCCCATCACAAGCACTTCCACCCGTTCGCCGGATTGGAGTTTTTCGAGCAACAGGGCGGCGAACTGGGTGAGGCGTTCGTACCCGGCGCGGATTTCCTCTTCAAAAAAAGCGTCAATGGCTGCTTCGGCGTCTTCCTTGCGCGCTTCGGGCAAGCCGTTGGCGAAGTTCTGTTTGTATTCCGCCTGGCGCTCCAGGTAGCGCAGCACGGTCTCTTCGTAATTTTTTCGGGTGGATGTGCGCCGGGTGCGTGGGTCGGGCTCGTCGTTATCGAAGTAAAGGGGCAGGCCGACAAAGTCTTCGAGCCCGGGCTGCTCCGGCGGCGGTGGCACGGTGGGCAGGGTGTCGGTGGGCGGAACGGGTTCCGGAGTGGTCAGGGTGTCTTTGGGGGGAGGCGGTGGGGGCCAGTTCACCTCAAACAGATCGTTGCAGCAGGCTTTATTTTGCGGATCGAGGTAGTAGGCCCCGGGGCGGTTGCTGCTGAGTACGCCTTTGAGGCCATCCGGCCGGAGGAAATAGTACAGGTCGTTGTAGCTGGTGTTGACACCGGGGCCCAGGTTGTAGACCTCCGACCAGCTGTTGTCCGGTTTTTTTTCGGTGGCGTATACGTCGTAAGCACCGAAGCCCCGGCGTGCGTCGGAGCTGAAATAGAGGGTCTGGGTAGGATCGTGGAAAAAGGGGGTGCCGTCGTTGCCGGGCGTATTCAATTCAGAGGCGGGTGCGGGCGGGATGTCGAACTGGGGGTGAAAAGCCGCCTTGCGGGCGTCGAGCGGGCGGTTGCAGGGGCAGAACCACAGGGTGTCGAGGGGCACGTACCACAGATCGAGTCCTCCCTGGCCACCGGGCCGGTCGCTGGCAAACCAGAGCACGGGCGCCTGCAACAGGGAGTCGTACCCGATGGCCGGCTGGGTGCTGGTGTACCCGGGCAGGTTAATGGGTTCGGGCAGTCGCAGGGGTTTGATCCAGCGGTTGTTGCGATCAAGCACGGTGAGCCAGAGGTCGCAGCGGATGGCGCCGTTGTCGGCCGGTTTGCATTGGTTGAAGACGAGGAACGTGCCGTCGGCATAAAAGGCGGTGTGCGCGAAATGCGCGGTGTCGGCATCCGGGAAGCTGCGACCCGGCGGGCGGCTCCGCGCGCCGGGGAGCGCGCGCATCAGGCGGGTTGTTTTCTGGGACGGAGCGGAGCGGGTGCGCTTGGTGTCGAAGCGGTAGGAACTGTAATACAGGGTGTCGCCCAACAGGGCCGGCCCGAAATCACTGTATTCGCTGTTGATCTTTTTGTCGAGGTGAACGATTTGCGGCTGCCTGCCGACGGCGGTCTGCTCCAGCGCCCAGCGGCAGTCGTCGCGCTCCTGTTGGGCCTCGGCAGCGTATGTGGCGGGTGCGGCGGCAGCGAGATAAACATCGTACAGGGAGACGGCCTCCTCGTACTTCCCCTGCATGCGCCGGATTTGCGCCATCCGGAAGGGCGCTGCCGGGAATTTTCGGTGTTCAGGGTCTGCGGCCAACACTTTCTGGTATCCCTTTTCAGCCGCTTCCAGGGCAAAGTACAGCCGCGCGTTTTCCGCGTATTTCCACCACAGTCCGGTATCGTCTTTTTTTCGCTCCAGCACGGCGGCATAGTACTGCATGGCCGCATGGTAATCGCGCCGCTGCATGGCCTCGTCGGCGGCCCGTTCGTAACTCCTGAGCGACTGGCCGGCAGCAGCAGTGCACACCAGCACGCCCGACAGGATGATGAAGTAAATGCGCATCATGTTATTTCCGACGCCCAACCGGCATCGGTACCAACAAGGAACGTAATAAAAATGGTTTTTAGCGTTTATGAGGTGCATTTTGGTCTATTCTCTAGAAAATGGGGCACGCCTTGGCGGTTTTGACCGGCGGTACGGGCAGGGGGGAGTAGACTACCGCGAGTTCGAAGCCCCCGCGCTGGTGGGTGGCGACGTCGAAGCCGGAAATGTTCACATCGTATGAGAAGCCCACCGTCCAGTCGTTCCGCTCCACCTGAATGGCCGGAATAAGCGCGTCTCCGGGCCGGATGCCCAGGGTGAGCTGGAGGGCGGTGTGGTTGGCTACGCCGGAGGTGAGTATCCGGCGGGCGCCGGCGCCGGCCAGGGTCTCCCCCGCGCTTTCCATGCGCTGCCAGAGCCCGTAAAATACCAGGTCGGTGGCGTCGCCGATTTGCCAGGCGCCGAAGCCGTTCGCCACCCATCGGGTGGGCAGTTGGTAGGGGTCGTTTTCGTCGAACGACAAGGCGGGTTGGTTCAGGTGGGCGCCGGCGGCGCCCAGGTCAATGCGTGTGCGGGTTCCCTGCGGCTGGAAATGCCAGTTGAGTCCTGCGGACAGGGTCAGGTTGGCGCCGGTGGCGTCGGCCAGGAGCTCTTTGGTCGGCAGACCGGGCACGTACTGGGCGCCGTCCCACTGGTTTTTCACCCGCAGGCTGGAGAAGTCGAACGATCGCTGGATGGCGCCCAGGCCGGCGCCGACGCTCAGCGCCTGGGATGCACCCAGCGCCTGTGCGTAGGAACCGGTGATGCCCACCTGCGTCCATCGCAAACCGAGATCACCTGCCTGGTCGTGGGACAGGAAAAGCCCGCCTGCCGCCATGGCACGCGCTTTTTTCCACAGTTTTGCATCTGCGCCGGCGGAAACGGTACGGTAGGCCACCGGCACACTCGACCACTGGTCGCGGTAGGCAGCCATGGCGCGCCAGGGGCCCACCATGACGCCGGTAAGCGCCGGGTTGATGGCCGGCGGTTGCATATAGGGTTGGGAGAAATGCAAGTCCTGCGCCGGCAGGGCCGACAGCCCCGTCAGCAAACAACAAAAAAACGGTAAAATCCTATGGAAAAGGAACATGACCAAGACACAAAATCGTTTGAGGCTTAAATGTATGTTTTTTCCTGCGGGAAAAACAAATACATCGCGTCCTCAAACGAAAATGTGCCGACAGGCGTCATTTTGACGCCGGGGTGTTCAGCGGCTCAATACCGCAACAGGGCAGCCACTTTGGGCTCGAAGGTGCCGGCCGGAACGAAAAACACACTGCCCTGGTGGCCCAGGACGATTTCGATCAGGTCGTCCACGGCGTCTTCGACTTGCACCACCACTTCCGAGTCGGGCTCCTCCAGGAAGAGCTCGTGGTTGTGCACATAAGCGGGGCAGCGGTAGCCGCGTTCGACAACCAGCTGGTCGACCCGCCCTTCGCGGGCCAAAGGCCACACATTCACGATGCCGTGCGACGCTTTGTGCCGTCCTTCCGCCTCGGCGAGCTGGTCTTTTACGTTTTCGGCGCGGGCCACGCGGATGTCGTGCAGGATGGGCTCCAGGGCTTCGGCCAGCCTGGTTTCCTGTACCTGGTCGAAGGAGCCGTTCAGCCGTCCCTTAAGGTGTTCGCCGTGGTGGGTATGGTTGAAGAAGAAGTTCAGGGACTCTTCGTTGCCCCCCACGATCACCGGCAATTTGCGGCGGTTGAGGTATTGGCCCAGGTTTTTGTCTACGTGTTGCAGGTACGTTTGGAAGGCATCGTGGTCGCCGTGCATCTTGTCGAAAGACCAGTCTGCTTCCACCGCCAGGTCTTCCAGTCCCTCGTGGTGTTTGGTGACATCCCACAGCTTGCGGCCCAGGCCGTAGTACAGGCGGCTGTCGTTGCGGCTCAGGGTGAGGAAAAAGTACTCGTCCAGCGAGCCCATGCCGTACACCAGGTCGCGCACCTCAAAGGAGGTGTCCACGATCACCTTGCGGTGCACGGGAAAGGGGAAATCCACCTTTTTGGCCACCTGGCCGCCGACGAAGAATCCGAGTCCTTCTTCACCGTGGGCGAAATCGACCCCTTCGGCCAGCGCGTGCAGGCGATCCATGAGGTCTTTTACCGCCCGTTTGTCCAGCCCTTTTTCTTCCAGCGCCATTTCCGCTTCCCGGAAGGCCCCTTTGAGGGTGGCGTCGGTCATTTTGTGGTCCTGAAATCCTTTTTCCGTAGGCAGCACGATCGAAACGCACCAGCCGTCGCCGGTGGTCCGCAGTTGATTGAATAGCGATTTGTACATGACGTTGTGTTGTATTGTTTATTTACCGGGGTAAAAGTCCGTGCCGTCTCCGGGGTTTTCCATGACCCCGGTAGGCCGGGCGGTATGATTTGGGTCATCGTTTCGGCAATGGCCGGCGTGGTTTTCCGTTTTTGGATTATCATTGTCCAAAAAAATGCCATGCGGCCTTTGTTTCTCCTGCTTCTTTTTCTGTTGATGACCGACACGCCGACCCATGCGCAGACCGGCGCTTTCCGGGTCATGACCTGGAACATCCGTTTCGACAACCCTTCGGACGGCCCCGACGCGTGGCCGCTGCGCCGCGAGCGGGTGCTTGGGCTCATCCGCTTCCACGCACCCGATGTCTTCGGCATCCAGGAGGGCCTGGCCGCCCAGGTGGAATACCTGAAGTCCGAACTGCCCGAATATACCTGCGTGGGTGTCGGGCGCGACGACGGCAAGGCGGGCGGGGAGTTCAGCGCCCTGTTTTTCCGCCAGGACCGGTTCACGGCAACCCAAAGCGGCACCTTCTGGCTCTCGCCGTCGCCGGAAAAACCCTCCAAAGGCTGGGATGCCGCCCTGAACCGCATCTGTACGTACGCGGTGCTGGCCGACCGGCAAACCGGCGGTCGGGTGTTCGTTTTCAACACCCATTTTGATCACGTGGGCGACACCGCCCGCCTGCGCTCGGCCCAATTGCTGGTGTCCAAAATGGCGGAGCTGAACCCGCAGGGTCACCCGGCGGTCATCATGGGCGACTTCAACGCCGCACCGGGCAGCCCGCCCATCCAGACCCTGGCTTCGGCCTGGTCCGATGCCCGGGTTGCCGGGCGGACACCCCCCTACGGCCCGGAAGGCACGTTTAATGGTTTTCGTCCGGCAGCCGAACCTTTGGGCAACCGCATCGACTATGTGTTTGTTCAGCAATGCAGCGTGCAGCGGTATGCCGCGCTGAGCGACCAGTGGTTGGGCCGGTACCCGTCGGACCACCTGCCGGTGCTGGCCGATCTGTTGGCCGGACACCGTTAATATGCATCCGGTTCAAACACCAACACACCACCCGACCATGACATTGACATCAAGACCCATTGCCCAAAAAAAACGCATCGCCCTGGTGGCGCACGACCACAAAAAGGACGACCTGATCGACTGGGCGGTGTACAACCGCGCGGTGCTGGTGGAGCACGATCTGTACGGCACCGGCACTACGGGCAAGCTGATGGCTGAAGCGCTCGGCGTGCCGGTGACGCGCATGCTCAGCGGCCCCCTCGGCGGCGACCAGCAGATCGGCGCCATGATTGCCGAAGGCCGGATCGACGTGCTGATCTTTTTTTGGGATCCCATGGAGGCCCAGCCCCACGACCCCGACATCAAGGCCCTGCTGCGCCTGGGGGTGCTGTGGAACATCCCGTTTGCCTGCAACCGGTCGTCGGCCGACTTTCTGATGACCTCCCCGCTCATGCACGAGCCTTACCAGGCCATGCTGACCGATTACGGCAGTTATCTGGGCCGGCTGCAGGGGGAGGTGAAGGGGGATTTGGAAAAGGAAGAAGTTCCGTGACGCGATACCCCGCCGCACCCAACAACCCGCACTTGCCCGATACCAGCCGTTACCCTATCTTTGAAGGCAAAAAGCGTTACGAATTGACGAACCACCTCGGCAATCCTTCGTACCTCAGGACAAGCATTCTGGCCGTAGTAACCGACCGCAAGCGCGGGCGATCCACCGGCAGCTCGGCCATACAGTGGTTCGAGGCGGATGTGCTCAGCGCGCAGCAGTACTACCCCTTCGGCATGTTGATGCCGGGCAGCGGCACGGTCACTAATCACCAAAAGTGTACCACCAGTTTGCACCAAAAGTGCATCTGGTATACTTGACTTCTGACACCCATTGAATCTGCCGATATAGCCATGTAAGGTTGGAAAGAGGAAGATTTTGACCGGCTGTTGTATACCCACTACTGCACACCGTACATTCCCGCAGACAGCGTAAAATCCTTAAATGTGCGCCTCGTTTAAAATAAATTTGTACTTTTGTTTCTGTAAAACCTAAAATTTTAGGAAAAATAGAAATGAAACTGCTTGAGTTTTTAGACCGATTCAGAAAAGCGCCCGCCTTTTCAGTAAAAGAGGTGGAGCAGTTTTATCCGGGTTTTGAGCGAGAGAACCTGCTCAATTGGCAAAAAAAAGGCTATATTGTGCGCATTCGGAATGGATGGTACAGCGTTGCCGGTCGCATCGAAACCGAAGAACACCTGTATTGGGTGGCCAACAAAATATACCGACCCTCTTATGTATCGCTGGAAACCGCTCATGCCTACTATGGTTGGATCCCGGAAGCGGTGTTCACTGTCACTTCTGTCTCCACCCGGAAAACACAGGCATTTGACACGCCTGTTGGCCACTTCCGTTATTCCACCGTAAAACCCTCCCTTTTTTTTGGCTACCGATTGTTGAAAACGGAGCGCTATGGAACAAAAATAGCGGAGCCCGAGAAAGCCTTGCTCGATTTCCTCTATCTACACCCCAAAATCGCTGCGATAGCAGATTTTGAGGCGCTCCGCTTTAACCTCGACCAAATGAGACTCGACATAAACCAGGAAAAATTGAGTGCTTATTGTGCGTTATTTAATTCTATTACCCTGGCCAAACGGCTCCGAATCTTTCAAAACTACCTTTACCATGCTGAATCTGTCTGAACTGCTGGAGGCTTATCCGGCGTCCGTGCGCGTGCATCGGTCGTTCATTTTACGCGAATATTTACAATGCAAGATTCTGGAAATACTGTTTGAAGGCATTAGAAATGAAATTGGGGATTTCCAATCGCGCCCAATTGATGGAACGGGTACGAAATATATGCCAACAACTCGACATGGATGAAATGGTAAAAGACGTACGCAATTTCTTGTTTTACCCGGCTGACGAAAAAAAAATACGGTTGTTTTTGCCGGTTTTGGAGCAATCGGATTTTTAATATTCAGGCGTTTTTGCCAGTCCAACGAGGGTGTCTCATAAGTCCTATGTCTACATTCGCCTTCAAATAAAATATTGAGCCAGTCGATATTGACTGGATGGCTTAATGCCTGCTGTCGTCAACTTTGCATACAAAGATTGCCTTGCCGTTTTTGGCGGTCTCGCCGCCATTTGTTTTAATTTTTTTGCCGCGAATTAGCGCGAATTCGCGCTAATTCGCGGCAAAAAAATCTCGTTTCGTTGTAAACTGCTTAGATACCTCGCCCTTGCGGTCATTTGACGACATCGGGCTTGAGGCCATTCTATCGGTTAACTTGGTCTTCCAAAATTTTGATTGGCGGAATGCCGGTATTTTCGACTTATGAGACACCCTCATTTTTCCCACGTGGACGACGCCCAACTCACTACCAGCGCCTACACCGGCGACCTCGAAGACCAGGCCCCCAACAACGACGCATACGACGCCATCGGCAACCTCACACAGGACACCCGCGACAGCATATCCAACATCAGCTGGACCAACGCCCAAAAAATAGACACGATCCAAAAAACCGATCGCACCCTCCGCTTCCGCTACAACGCGATGCAAGAACGGGTGGCCAGGTACAGCAAGCCCAACAGCAGCCATGCCGAAAAGCGCACCTACTACCTCCGCCATGCGCAGGGCAACACCCTGGCCACCTCCAGCGGCTGGGTGCAAAACACCGGCAGCACGGTGACGTGGGACTCCTTCAAACTCGCCGAACAACACCGCTACGGCTCAAGCCGCGTGGGCTACCTGCAGCCGGATGTGAAGCTGTACCCCACGGCGCCCAAAAATCCGCACTTGCCTGATACGAGCCGTTGCCCTGACTTTGAAGGCAAAAAGCGTTGCGAATTTTACTCACTCACCCGCAACCGCCAATAATGGCGCATACTGCATCCGCTTCTTCTCCCACTCACCTTGCAACACGGTGCTGTTCTGGTAGTACGATTGCGTTTTTTCATAACGGCCAATGGCATATTGGCGGATTTTATCATCGGGCCAGTAACCTCGAAGCGCGTCCAGGCAGGTTACATATTCTTCAACAGCGTGTGTGTACGGCATGGCCGACTGTTCTTCCACATAAAACGCGATGACCTCTTTGGGCGCTTTTTCGGCCAGGCCATGCACACCGACCAAAACGGAAAAGGCCGTATTTTTTACGTTCGCATAGTAGTCCTTTTCTTTTTCCCTGGGCAACTCATCCCGGTAATACCGGTCCAAATCCGCCCAGGTGTACTTCGATTTTTCCATTGTCATCAACATGACCGGGTGGTCTGTGGGGATTTTGCCCTTGAAATCCGACGTTCGGTTTTCAATTGGAACGTCAAATATCCTTATGTTCGACTCCTGTTTGGCATGGCAGGCCAGCAGCAGCCATGCGAGGCCGAGCAAAAAAAGACTGTTTTTCATGGTGATGTTTAGTTTTCTAAAATCTTCGAAGGCTGAGAATCTGTGGGATACCACCCCGTAAATATAAATCCAACTCGTCCTACGAGTATACTCGTAGGACGAATTTTTCCCAACTTTGCCCCGCCATGTCAAACAACCTCAAACGAATCCTCCAATTCGTCCTCTTCATCGGCCTCGGCGTGGGCATCATGGCCCTCGTTTTCCGCAGCCAGGATGCCGCCTTTCAGGAGCAGTGCCGCCTCGACGGCATTGCGCCGGAGGATTGCCGGCTGCTGGACAAGCTCTGGGCCGACTTCACGAGTGTATCTCCTTTCTGGATGTTTCTGGTCATGCTGGCCTTCACGGTGAGCAACCTGCTGCGCGCCCTGCGCTGGCAGATGCTCCTGCGCCCCCTGGGGCACGAGGTCGGCCTGGCCAACAGCTTCCTGCCCATCCTGCTCGGCTACTTCGCCAACCTGGGCTTCCCGCGCCTGGGCGAGATCATGCGCGCCGGGGCCATGAGCCGCTACGAGAAAATTCCGTTTGAAAAGGTGGTGGGCACCCTGGTGGTCGACCGGCTGGTGGATTTCCTCTGCCTGCTGCTGGTGCTGGCACTGGCCTTCCTGTTCGAGGCCGATACCCTGTGGGCGTTCATACAGGGCAACCGCAGCAGCGGCGCGCCTGCCTCCGGCCCCTTGTCGTCGCCGCTGGTGTGGGGCGCCCTGGCGCTCCTGGCTGCCGGCGCCGCGCTGGCCTGGTTCTTCCGGACGCGCATCCTGGCCATTCCGTTTTTTCAGAAAATTGCCGGCATGATCGAAGGGTTCGGCGCCGGCCTGCGCAGCGTGCTGCGCACGTCGTCGCCCGGGCTGTTCATCGCCTACTCGCTGGGCATCTGGCTCATGTTTTACCTGCAGGCCTATTTCAACCTTCAGGCGTTTGCCCCCACGGCCCACCTCGGGCCCCAGGCGGCGCTCATGGTGTTTGTGTTCGGCACCCTGGGCTTCATCATCCCCTCCCCGGGCGGCATGGGCACCTACCACGCCCTGTGCATTGCCGGACTGGCGCTGTACGGCATCGCGGGCAACGACGCCTTTTCGTACGCCAACATCTCCTTTTTTGCCGTGCAAATCTTTTACAACCTCGTCGGTGGCATGCTGGCCCTCACCCTGCTGCCCTGGCTCAACCGGAAAGCGAGCACCGCATGAAGGCTTTTGAAAAAATACAGTCCAAAATCCACTCCTGGGATTCCCTGCCGCCCACCTGCCAGACCTGGCGCGACGCCGGTCTGCGCATCGTGTTCACCAACGGCTGCTTCGACCTGCTGCACTTCGGACACCTGCACTACCTCTCCGACGCCCGCGACCTCGGCGACCGCCTCGTGGTGGGTATGAACAGCGGCGACTCCGTCCGGCGCCTCAAAGGCCCCACCCGACCCATCAACGACGAGATCACCCGCGCGCACCTGATGGCCGGACTGGAGATCGTAGACGCCGTGGTGTTTTTTGAGGAAGACACCCCCTGGGAACTCATCCGCCTGGTGCAGCCCGACGTGCTGGTGAAAGGGGGCGACTGGAAGCCCGAACAGATCGTGGGCGCCGACATCGTGCTGGCGCGCGGTGGCACGGTGCAAAGCCTGCCGTTTGTAGAAGGGTATTCGACGACGTTGATCGAGCAGCGGATCCTGGGGCGCCGCTGACGCTTAGTGCACCTCAATCGTTTCCACGCTATTGATCACGACCGCTCAAACAACCACCAGATCGGTTTCTTCCGCCGCGCCACCCGGTAGTTGTCGCTGAGGTATTTGCGGATGTGCGCCATCGCCTCGTCTACATCATCGGTGAACAGCATGAGGTCGAGGTCTTCCGGTGAAATGGTACCGGCTTTGGCCATAAAATCCAGGTACTCCCGCATTTCCTTGTAATAATCGGCGCCCATGATCACGATCGGAAAATTTTCAATGATTTTGGTCTGCACCAGGGTGAGCGTTTCGAACAGCTCGTCCATGGTGCCGAACCCGCCGGGCAGAATGACAAAACCGTAGGAATACTTGACCAGCAGCACCTTGCGCACGAAGAAGTAGCGGATGGTGACAAACTTGTCCAGATACGGGTTCTCGTTTTGCTCGAACGGCAGCACGATGTTGCAGCCTACCGATCGCCCGCCGGCCTCTCTGGCCCCCCGGTTGGCCGCCTCCATGACCCCGGGCCCGCCGCCGGTCATCACGGTGAGCCCCAGGTCGGTGGCGATGTGTGCCCCCACCTTGCGCGCCAGCTCGTAGTACGGATGCCCCTCGGCAAAACGCGCCGACCCGAACACCGTGATGCAGGGGCCTATGAAGTGCAGCCCCCGAAACCCGCGCAGGAACTCCCAAAAAACACGCAGTGCGAAGATAAATTCGGAACTCCGGGTGCCGGGTCCCTCCAGCCAAACGATCTCGTCGCGCGGAACAAGGGGAGCGGCCTTTTTATGCTGTTTTGCCATCTGAGCAGTTATTGCGAGGGGATACGGTGCTGATCGACTACTTTTGTCGGGCAAAGAAAAGGCACTATGGCCGAACAGAACTTCGTTGACTACGTTAAAATTTTATTCCGTTCCGGTAAAGGCGGCGCCGGCAGCGTCCATTTTTTCCGCGGACCCGCCATTCCCAAAGGCGGTCCCGACGGCGGCGACGGGGGCCGCGGCGGCCACATCATCCTGGAAGCCAACCCGCAAGAGTGGACCCTGCTCTCCCTGCGCTACACCAAACACATCTACGCCGAAGACGGCCACGGGGGCAAAGGCGGTCTCAAAACGGGCTCCGACGGCAAGGACGTAATCGTGAAGGTGCCGCTCGGCACCGTAGCCCGCGACGCAGAGACGGGCGAAACCCTGCTCGAGATCACCGAACCCGGACAACGCGAAATACTCTTCCCCGGCGGCCGCGGCGGCAAGGGCAACAACTTTTTTAAAAACGCTACCCACCAGGCGCCCAAATACGCACAGCCCGGCGAACCCGGCATCGAGCAGTGGGTAATTCTGGAGCTCAAGGTGCTGGCCGACGTCGGCCTCGTGGGCTTCCCCAACGCCGGCAAGAGCACCCTGCTCAGCGCCGTCAGCGCCGCCAAACCCAAGATTGGCGACTACGCCTTCACAACCCTCGTGCCCCAGCTCGGCATCGTGGAGGCCCGCCCGGGCCAAAACTTTATTATGGCCGACATCCCGGGCATCATCGAGGGCGCCCACGAAGGCCGCGGACTCGGGCACCAGTTCCTCCGCCACATCGAACGCAACAGCGTGCTGCTCTTTGTAGTCCCCTGCGACACGGCGCGCAACCTCACCGACGAGTACAACATCCTGATCAACGAGCTCCAACAATACAACGCCGAGCTCCTCGACAAACCCCGCCTCCTGGCGGTGAGCAAACGCGACCTCATCGACGACGACCTCGAAAACATGTTGCGCGAAACCATGCCCAAAGGCATACAAGGCATCTTTATCTCCGCAGCCACCGGCCACAACATCCAGCAGTTGAAAGACTTGCTGTGGAAAATGCTCAACTGACCGCAAATCCGATCACCACCACCCGATCCGTTATGAAAATTTTCTGCATCGGACGCAACTACGCCGACCACGCCAAAGAGCTCAACAACCCCCTGCCCACCGAGCCGCTCATCTTCATGAAGCCGCCCACCGCCCTGCTGCTCAACAACCGACCGTTTTACCACCCCGATTTTTCCAAAAACATCCACTACGAGGCCGAAATCGTGCTGCGCATCGCCAAAAACGGCCGCTCCGTGCAGCCGGAATTCGCCCACCGATACTACGACGCCGTCGCCCTGGGCATCGACTTCACCGCCCGCGACCTCCAGGACCAGCTCAAGGCCAAAGGTCAGCCCTGGGAGATCGCCAAAGGGTTCGACCGCTCGGCGCCCCTGAGCAAATTTACACCCCTCGCCGAACTGCAACACCCGCAGGACATCCACTTCGAACTCTTCAAGAACGGCGCCCGCGTGCAGGATGGCCACACACGCGACCTCATCTTCGACTTCAATACCCTGATCGTGTACATATCCCGCTTTTTTACCCTGCACAAGGGCGACTACATTTTCACCGGTACCCCGGCAGGTGTGGGGCCGGTGCAGGTGGGCGACGTGCTGGAGGGGCGATTGGAGGGGGAAGCGGTGTTGCTTTGTGTCATCAAATAAAACCGCTCGCGAGGGATGGCACACGGATTTGACGGATCGCTGCGCGAACACGGATTTAACGGATTTTTTAAACAATACAGCCAAAATCCGTGGTTATCTGTGTTCGCGAAGCGATCCGTCAAATCCGTGTGCCATTACGCGAAAGCGGAAAAGGGCTAAAACCCCAAGCTCATAGAAGTATAAAACCCGCTAAAGCCCATATCATTGATACTCCACTCGAAGCGCGCCACTTTGTCGTACCAGGCCAGGATGTCGAGTCCGACGCCACCGCCCCACAGGGTACGGTTCACGTATGGGTTGTTGTACTTGTAGTGCGGGTCGTTCGCAAAGCCCCAGTCGCTGCCGGCCGACAGGAACACCTTCATCGGGCAGTTTTTAAAGGTATTAAAAGGCATCACGCGGTCGAGCCGAAACGTTTTGTCCAGTATTTGCCAGCGCAGAGTGGTTTTCACGACGCCGAAGTCAAGCCCGTCGACCACATAATATTCGTATCCGCGCACGGAGTTCCCGCCGTACCCGATGGCCTGGTTGTTGAAGTAGGGCGGCGCCTGCCGGGGCAGGGAGGTGCGGCCCCGAAGGCTGACGCCGGTACTCCAGCGCCGGTTGATGGGCATAAACCGGCTGTACTCGGCAAAAATCCGGCACAGGTGCAGGTCGTCGGAGGGCAACAGGCCCAGCTGTTTGAACTCCACCTGAATCCGGTCACCGCGCATGGGATACGGCTGCCAGTCGCGCCGATCCAGCACAAACACATAACTCAGGCTGCTGTACCGCTGGTTGTCGCGCCCGTGCAGGAAAAAATCGGGGTTGAGCACCTCGGCCACCGAATCGGTGATGTGGCTGTCCCGGAATTCGAAACCAAAAGAGTGGGTGCCGAAAAAATGCGGGCGCCAGCTGATGCCGGCGTGCAACTGCAGCCGCCGGAGCTGCCAGTCGCCGGGTGTACGCATAAAAACCGGCTTGTTCAACTGAGTGGCAAAGGCCACTTCGCGGTTTTTGTTCAGGGAGGCCCCGACGGTGAGGCCCAGCGTCTGCTTTCGGTTGAACCCCGGTAACTTGTATTGAAAGCCGATCGAGTTGGTGTACCCGAACTGGAGGTCGAGCTTCAACACGTCGCGCCGACCCGTCAGGTTGCCGTGGTGCAGGTTCAGGCCGAAGTTGATGCGCTCCAGCGAGCGGTCGAACTCGTTCCACCAGACGTTGAAGTTGCGGTCGGCGAACTCCAGCACCGGCGAGGGGATGAAATACCAGGTTTCGTTCACGTGCACCACCAGCACCACCCGACCGGAGTCGGTATCGAGCAACTCCAGACAGGCATCGGTGAACAGGGAGGTGTTCATCACGCGCAGCCGGGCCGGCTCCAGCTCCGCCGCCAGGGCCGTTCTCGGCAGGCAATCGCCCGTTTTCAGGCCAATCTCGCGCAGCACCACAAACGGCTTTGTCTTGCGAAGCCCTTCAAACAGGATCGTGTCTATGCAAACCGTTTGCGCCTGCATGGACGTATAACCGATGAACCATAGAAGGAACAAAACCGACCTGACCGTCGCCCAAAAGGGGAAACGCCCCGCCCCGCTTGCCAATCCGCGCGTTGTCATGGTGTGTTTTATTGAAATTTTGTTGAATCTCTGACAAATATAATCATAATCCGGTTGTCCGACAAGACAAAAATCAACATTTTGCTAAAATCGTACTACCTTTGAATGCTGAAAATGCTGCGGTTATGGAAACGCTTTTGCAGGATTCGTTTTTTTACTGGGTGATCTGGTCTGTCGCCTCGCTCATCGGCGTGGTGCTGGGCTGGAGTTTGCGCTATTTGCTGGTTGAAAAAAAGGTGACCCTGGCGCTGGAACGCAGCGAGCAGGAGCGCAACGCGCTGGCGCGCCTGTACACCCAACTCAAACACCAGTACGACCTGCGGGAGGTCGACCTGAAGAAAAACGCCATTGAGGCGGCTCAACTGCGCAACCAGGTCAAGGAGTTCGACATGCTGCGCGCCCTGCACGCCTCCGAACGGCAGGCCGACGCCGAACGCATGGAAAAAATGGAGGCGCGCGCCCAGCACCTGGTGGAAAAAACCGCCCTGCTCGAAGCCCGCCACCAGGGACTGCGCGCCCAAAACGCCCAACTCGTGCAGGCACTTACCCGCAAACAGGAGGAGATCAACGCCTGGAAAAACCTGCACCGCGACTTCGCCGCCATGCAGCGCCAATTGCGCACCTACGAAAAGGCCGCCAACACCCTCGACTACGAACGCCGCCAACTGCAGGACCAGCTCGCCGCCGCTCGCCTCGAAATCGAAAACCTCCAACTCGACCTGCTGAACGCCGGTAAACTTTCCCCAAAGACCGATCCGGTTGCCTCCCAGCCCCCGGCACACCAACCCCACCAACCGACAACCGACCGCCGACAACCGACCGCCGACCGCCGACCACCGACCGCCGACAACGACGTCCGCCCCAACGCGCCCGACGACCTCAAAATCATCAACGGCATCTCCCCCTTCGCCGAACGCCGCCTCAACGCAATCGGCATCTACTCTTTCGACCAAATCAGCCGCTGGGACGATGCGGCCGTCGTCAGCGTCGCCAAATCCCTCGACATCAGCCCCGCTCGTATTTTGCAGGACGACTGGGTGGGCCAGGCCCGGCATTTGCTGGAGCAAAGCCTTTAGGGGCTATCGGTTGTCGGCTATCGGTTGTCGGTTGTCGGTCGTCGGTTGTCGGTCGTCGGTTGTCGGTTGTCGGTTGTCGGCTTTTGGTATTGAGAAATGGGTGGGCCCAAGCGTTAGCGTCTTCAAATTAAAAATTTTCGTGGCCTCGGAGAGGCCTAACGTTGGTAGAAAACGTTCCCATAAATTTTTTGGGCCTCGGAGAGGCCTAACGTTAAATCGCTGGTCGGTTGATAGCATAAATGCCAGGCCGTTCCGAGGCCATTTGGTGTCTGGGTTGATCAAATTCGGTCTTAAAATCACCCGCTTCATCTACTTTCCGGCAACAACCAACAACCGACAGCCGACAGCCGACGACCGACCGCCGACAACCGACAGCCGACAGCCGCCAACCTACCGCCGCATCACCCGCACCACATGATTTTCCCTTCCATCCGTCAGGCGCAAGGCATACCAGCCTGCGGGCAGGTCGGTCAGGTCTACGTCAAATTGAATGGTTTCTGCTTCCGTTGTGCCCAGGCGTACCTGGCGACCGCTTTGGTCGAACAGCGCCCAGGTCAGGGCTTCGCCGGAGCCTTGTGCGAGCGACACCTGCACCCGCCCGTCGGTAGGTACCGGCGACACCTGCACCGCCGCGAGCCCGCCAAAGGCAACCGAACGCACCGGGCTGAAGGTGTAGCGGCCGTCGAAATCCACCTGCCGCAAGCGGTAGTAGTTGGCGCCGGGCAGCGGCGCCCGATCGGTGTAGCGGTAATCGCGCCGCTCCGCGCTGTTGCCCGCCCCGGGCAGGGTGGCCAGCTCCGTGAACACCGCGCCGTTCGCACTGCGCTCCAGGACGAAGTAGGCGTTGTTGGTTTCGGTGGCGGTGGACCAGTTTAGGGTGACGGTTTGGGTTTGGGGGGTGGCGGAGAAATCTAAAAGACTAATAGGCAGTATTGTTACATAACCTATCTCAAAAGCATCAATTCGATAGTTGCCCACACCAAAATTGTCACAATTTGGATAGTTGCTGTTGTTATTAGGAGTGTTGATTGCCGTATAAAAATACCTGAATTTCAGGTTGGCCTGGTTATCTGCACCTGCCGGCAAGACAAGCCAGCCGGTTAACTGCCATCCTGTAGTCGGTACTGCAGGTATCCCGGTAATGGTGTTCCAGTTCGTCCCGTCATTACTCCACTGTACGGTGACATCTGGATTGAATGTACTCGTTCTGCGATGGTAATATCGCAGTCGAATATTGGCATATCCCGTTGTTGAATAAAATGCCGTTGCAACTTCATGATAATCACCCGGACTGTCACCCTCAGGATCACAATTCTTAAACAGAAGGTTGTTTCCCCCATCAGGTGAAGCTGTAGAGTTCGTAATCGAAAAACGGTCAACAGAGGAACCCGCACCCTCGTAAACCCCCGTTGGCGTACTGGACCATCCAGCAGGGAAGCCGCCTTCAAATCTTTCCAGGTAAAGTTGGGTTTGGGATGAAATAGCTGTCGGAACTTGTAACATTACAAGAACCATTAATAAACAACTCAATCTCATGATATTGAATTTTAAAACACAAAATAACTCTGTATCCTATGAAAAAACAATTCTTAATCAATAACTTTTCTCAAACTTAACACTTCGAATCTTCCCCCAAGTTAAATAACAATAATTTCACCCCCCAACAACGTTCCTTCCCGACGCTTTAACAGACCTTTACGACCGATCTGTACGCAACACTACACCATGAATCGAATTTTTCTCCTCTTAATCCTCCAATTAACCGTTTTTGTTACCGTCCACGCGCAGCACCGTTACAAGCGCAACACCCATTACCTGGAGGCCGGCATCATGCTGGGCGGCACCCAGTACTCGGGCGACCTGGCGGAGCGCGACTGGGAGTTGAGCGAGACCAAGCTGGGTTTCGGGGGTTTTGTCCGGTATCATATTTTCAAGGATTTGATGGTGCGTGGTCAGCTGTACGCGGGCTTCGTTTCCGGCGACGACAAGAACTCGCCCGACCTCAAGGAGCGCAAATTCCGTTTTTTCAGCCCCATTTACGAGGGCAGCCTGGTGATGGAGTACGTGCCTTTTGCCCTGGAGCACGTCACCAAAACAGGTATGCACAACGCCTACTTCTCGCCGTTCCTGTTTGGCGGCATCGGGTACACGGCCGCCACCCGCATCGAACCGGAGTATTACGGCCCGGAAGACCAGGAGGACAAATGGGTCAAGGAACCTTTTCCGGAACAGGGATTCACCCGGAAAAACTTCCTCACCGTGCCTTTCGGGTTTGGCATGCGCTTCGATTACTTCGAGCGCTTCACGTTCGGACTGGAGATCGGGTGGCGCCCGGTTTTTTCCGACGACCTCGACGGGGTGTCCGTCAACGGCAACCCGGAGCAGAACGACTGGTACCACTTCTTCGGACTCACCGCTTCGTATTTCATCAACCAGCCCTGGAAGCCACTGCCTTGATCTGTATCACGGTGTTTTTTTGATAAACCGCAGATTTTTTTAATAAACCGCAGAGGGTTTTTAAATAAACCGCAGAGGACACAGGGGACACACAGAGGAAGGCGCAGAGGGTCATATCTGATGCCTCTGCGCCTTCCTCTGTGTGTCCCCTGTGTCCTCTGCGGTTTATTAAAAAAATCCTCTACGGTTCATTTTCCTCCCAGTTCACTACTCCACCACCGTCACCTTAAGCATATTCGTCCGGTGTCGCCGCTGCAGGGGCATGGATCCGGTATTGACCACCAGGTCACCGGTTTGGATAACGCCCGAGTTTTTCAGAATCTCGATGCAATCGTCGATGGTTTCGTCGGTGGTGGTGAACTTGTCGTAGTAAAAGCACTCCACGCCCCAGAGCAGGTTCATGGTATTGAGGTTGTGCAGGCGGTCGCTAAAGACGTAGATGCGCGATTTGGGCCGGTAGCTGCTGACCTTATAAGCGGTGTATCCGGAGGTGGTGGTACCCACGATGGCTTTGGCTTCCACCTCTTCGGCAACCCGGCAGGCGTTGAACACGACCACATCGGACAGGAAGGTGCGCGCCTTGGGCACCGGTACGGGCCTGCGCACCTGGATTTGCGGCCAGTAGTGTTTCTCGGCTTCTTCGATGATGCGGGTCATGGCTTGCACGACCAGCACCGGGTGTTTGCCCACCGAGGTCTCGCCACTGAGCATCACGGCATCGGCGCCGTCGAGTACCGCATTGGCCACGTCGGTCACTTCGGCGCGGGTAGGGGAGGGGTTGGTGATCATGCTGTCCATCATCTGGGTAGCGACAATCACCGGGCGCGCATACTGGAGGCAGAGTTGGATGATTTCCTTTTGCACGATCGGCAGGCGCTCGATGGGCATCTCCACTCCCAGGTCGCCGCGGGCCACCATCACACCGTTGGTAACCTTCACGATTTCCCGCATGTTGCGGATCGCTTCCGGCTTCTCAATCTTGGCGATGATGCGCGCCGGGTGCTTGGCCTCGTCAATGTAGTGGCGCAGTTCGTTGATGTCTTCGGCGCGGCGGACGAACGACAGGGCAATCCAGTTCACGGGCTGGGTCAGGATGAACGCCAGGTCCGCCAGGTCTTTTTCGGTCAGGCAGGGCAGCTTGACGTTCGTATCGGGCAGGTTTACGCCCTTGTTGCTGCTCAGCACACCGCCGTAGAGGCACTTCAGCTTAACGGTATCCCGCTTGTTGGTGTCCAGCACCTCAAATACCAGCTTGCCGTCGTCCATGAGGATGCGCTCGCCCACTTCGCAGTCCTCGGCAAAAGACTCGTAGGACATGTAAATCTTATCCATGGTACCCACAACCTGTTCATTGACGAGGGTGATCACGTCGCCGGGGTTGAGGGGCAGTGCGTTGTCTTTGATCTTCCCGACCCGCAGTTTGGGGCCCTGGAGATCGGCCAGTATGCTGATGTGTGTGTTGAGTTGGTGGTTGATCCTGCCGATGTGTTGGATCACCTGGAGGTGGTCTTCGTGGGTTCCGTGGCTGAAATTGAGCCGGAATACGTCCACCCCGGCCTCCACCAGGGCTAGCAGGTTGTCATAGGAGTTGCAGGCAGGGCCGACGGTAGCGACGATTTTGGTGTTTTGCATGGGGAGCCCCTGGGTCGAGACCGGCCGGTTGATGGCCATCAGGGTAGATGCTTCTGCGGGTGTCATGTAGGCAGCTTTCGTGTATGATTTACAATAAGTAAACAGGTACAAATGTACGAAGAATGGTTGCAATGCGCAATATTTGTCGGATTAAATAAAGGATAAGATTTGCGGGGCAGGAATAATTCCGCGCAAAAAATTTTTTTTTCCCCCAAATCACCGTTCCTTTGCACTTCGAAAAATTCATTTTTTCACTTAAAGTTTAGCAAAACATGGCAACTGTAGCCGATCGCGTTAAAAAAATTATTGTCGAAAAGCTGGGAGTGGACGAGACCGATGTAAAGCCCGAGGCCAATTTTATTCAGGATCTCGGCGCCGATTCGCTCGATACGGTGGAGCTGATCATGGAATTCGAAAAGGAATTCGATGTTTCCATCCCGGATGAGCAGGCCGAAAAAATCACGACAGTGGGCCAGGCCATTGATTACCTGGACGCACAGATCAACGGATAAGATTTGTCAACACCTAAGCCCGTTTGTTCCGACAAACCTTTTCATGAGTCATTCTTCATAACCGAAGGATGACTCATGCTGTTTTTATTCGGCAAGGTGGTTTCTGAAAAACAAATTTTGAATTGCGTACATTTGCAGACCCTATGCCGTCCGACGTTCGGCGGCAGGCAAACCAGTCAGTCTTAGCAAACATCGTATGAAAAGAGTTGTAGTGACCGGGCTAGGTGTCATGTCGCCTATTGGAAACGACATCCCTTCCTATCTTGACGCACTCCGGAACGGCAAAAGTGGCGCCGCACCCATCACCTTGTTCGACGCTTCCCAGTTCAAAACGCAGTTTGCCTGCGAATTGAAGGGGTTCGTGGCCGAAGACTACATGGACAAACGGGAGGCTCGCCGGATTGACCGTTTCACCCAAATGGCCATGGTTGCCGTGGAACAAGCGATCCGGGATGCCGGTTTCGACCTGGAATCGCTCGACAAAGACCGCATCGGCGTCATCTGGGCCTCCGGCATCGGTGGGCTCAACACACTGGAAAAGGAGATCGAAGAACACATTCAGGGCAACGGGTCGCCCAAACACAACCCTTTCCTGATCCCCAAGATGATCTCCGACATCGCTGCGGGCCAGATATCCATCCAGTACGGATTCCGGGGCATCAATTACTGCACCGTCTCGGCATGCGCCTCCTCCTCCCACGCCCTGATGAATGCGTTCGACTACATCCGTCTGGGCAAAGCCGACGCTATTGTGTGCGGCGGGTCGGAAGCGGCCATTACCAAAACCGGCGTGGGCGGCTTCAACTCCATGAAGGCCCTGAGCGAACGCAATGACGACCCGGCCACCGCCTCGCGCCCCTTCGATAAGGATCGCGATGGATTTGTGCTGGGCGAAGGCGCCGGCGCCCTCATCCTCGAAGAGTATGAGCACGCCCGCAAAAGAGGCGCCATCGTGCTCGCCGAAATCGTCGGCGCCGCCGCCACCGCCGACGCGTACCACATCACCGCTCCCCACCCGGAAGGGTTGGGGGTCATCAACGTGATGCGCCTCGCCCTTCAGGAAGCCGGAATGAACCCCGAAGACATCGACTACATCAACGTCCACGGCACCTCTACCCCCCTGGGCGACGTGGCCGAGCTGAAAGCCATTCAACAGGTTTTCGGTGATCAGGCCTACCGCCTCAACATTTCCTCTACCAAAAGCATGACCGGCCACCTACTCGGAGCGGCCGGCGCCGTGGAAGCCCTGGCCTCCATCCTGGCCATGCAGCACAGCTTCATTCCACCTACCATCAATCACTTTACGGACGATCCAGAGATCGACCCCAGGCTCAACCTCACGTTCAACACCGCCCAGGAGCGCACCGTCCGGGCCGTGTTGAGCAACACGTTCGGGTTCGGCGGTCACAATGCCTCGGTCATCCTCCGGAAAATGTGACCATATACGTACCAAACCGCTGACACTCCGTGCGCCTCGTCCGAAGATTTTACAATTATTTCTTTCACCCGGACAAAGAACTGGCGCGCCGCCTGCGATCCCTCCTGGGGTTCACTCCGGCGTACCTCTCCCTTTTCCGCCTCGCTTTTTTTCATAAAAGCACCGTTAGTGCCGGCGATTATGCCCTCGCCAACAACGAACGCCTCGAATTTCTCGGCGATGCCGTGCTCAGCACCATCGTCGCAGAATACCTGTTCAAAAAATACCCCGGCAGCGACGAAGGGTTTCTCACCAAAATGCGCTCCAAAATCGTCAAAAGACATTCATTGGACGACATCGCCGACCGCATGGGGCTCGACCTCATCCTCGGCGAATACAACCAGACGCGCATCTCCAAATCCATGCTCGGCAACTGCCTGGAAGCCCTCGTCGGCGCCATCTACATCGAGCTGGGGTACAACAGAACCAAACAGTACGTCATTCAGCGCATCCTGCGCCGTTACCTGAACATTCACGAACTGGAACATTTTGACGACAATTACAAAAGCCAGCTCCTCGAATGGTGCCAGAAAAGCGGCTACTCAGTCGATTATAAAGTGCTCGCCAAATACAAAAGCGACAAACGCGATAAATTCAAAGTGGCGGTTTATGTCGACGGCAAAAAACTGGGCGTAGCCGACGACTACAACAAGAAAAGCGCCGAGCAACTGGCCAGTGAACGCGCCATGACCGCACTCGGTATCGCGGGCGGCAAACCCGGTGTGGCTACCTTGCCCGTGGCGATGCCCGACGACCAGGAGGAGGTATCCTGATCGCTTGCCCGCATCCGGGAACCACTACGCTTTATCATGCCTTCACAGCGCAGTATCCAGGCCCTCGCCGCTTCAGGCTTCCTCCGGGAGCCCAAACGCTGTGACGCCTGGCGCTGGGCAACCCTGGTCACCGGCGCCGGGGTCTCTTGCCAAATGGTCATCAACACCCGCACAGGCAGCGCCGGTTGCTCCTGTACCCTCCGTGCCCGCCCCTGCTATCACCTGCTGGCCCTCCAGGCCTGGCTCGACGCGGCAGGCGACGATGGCTTCGAGCCCGCCGACGCGCCACCCGGCCCGGAGGCCGCGCTCCTGTCGGTTCGCCGCTTGCCGGCCTCCGAACAGCAGTCCAGGCATGCCGGCGCCGCACGCCGTTATCGGGACAGGCTCGAACGTGCCGGCCTTGGCCTCGATGATTTGCGCGTGTGGATGACCGACTTGTCGAGGCGCGGACTGGCGGCCGCCGGCGCCGAAAGTCCCGACCTGTTTGGCCTCATGGCCCGGCGTATGGCCGACGCCTCCCTGCCCGGGCTCTCCCGTCGCTTCCGGCGCATCGCTGCCCTGCCCGGACAGACACCCGACTGGCCGGAAACAGCGCTCGATGAGCTGGCAGGCATGTGGCTCGCCCTCCAGGCATTTGGTCGCCGCGACGTCCTCGACGAAGCGCTGCTCGATGACCTGGAGCAGTTTCTCGGTATGCACACCCCAAAAGAAAAAGTGCTCGCCGACGGCCCGCGCCTGCGCGATACCTGGGCTGTTCTGGGCTGCCGCGAAGAAAAACTGGAGGGCAGCCTGGGCGTCCGCCGAACCTGGCTGCAGGGGGAAACCGGCGGACAATGCGCCCTGCTGCTCGATTATGCGTTCGCCGGGCCATTCCCGCCCGGATTCCCCACCGGTGCGCGCCTGAGCGGCGAGCTGGCCTTTTATCCCTCGGCATTCCTGCAGCGGGCGGTTCCGGTTGACGGGTTGAGGCCCTTGCCGGAAGGTCTGCACGCCCTGCCGGCCGGTATGTCGGTCGCCCGCGCCCGGCGCGCCTACGCGCAGGCCCTGGGGCGGCAACCCTGGCTGGAGTATTTTCCGGTAATGCTGCACGTCGCAACACCCGTGCAACGATCCGATGGCCGGCATGCATACGATCCGGAAGGACAAAGCCTGCCCCTGGCGGCGCCTGCCCAAAAGCTGGAGCGGCTGCATGCGCTCGGCGCGGGGTTGCCGGTCGATTTGTTTGGAGAGTGGGACGGGCGCGCGCTGGTCCCGCTTACGGCATCCACGGCAGGGAAGGTGGTGGATCTGGAAGCGCCCGAATAAGCTCTTAGTGCCCGTTTTTGACCAGCCGGTTGTTCTCATCCGGAAAAATGGCAACGGGCTTGAAGGTTTTGGCTTCCTCCGGCGTCAGCAGGGCGTAGGAAATGAGAATCACGATGTCACCCACCTGCACGCGCCGGGCCGCCGCCCCGTTCAGGCAGATGACACCGCTGCCCCGTTCGCCGCGAATGGCGTATGTCTCCAGACGCTCGCCGTTGTTGTTGTTCACGATCTGCAACTTTTCCCCCTCGATGATGTTGGCCGCCTCCATCAGTTCCTCGTCAATGGTGATGCTGCCAATATAGTTGAGATCCGCCTGCGTGACGCGCACACGGTGTATTTTGCTTTTGAAAACTTCGATCAACATGAATGCAGGTTGTTGGTACTTTCTTAAACAGCCGAAAGGGTCACGGAGTTGCAAAGGTAGGCTGCTGCCTGCATACCCCGAAACAAAGGCGCACAAAAGTCAAGTTGCCAATGCTTTGAGTGCGCGCTTGATGAGTTCCTCCACCCGAACGAGCCCGGGCTCTTCCTGCAAAATGGCGTTGAGCGCTTTTTGCACCGCCAGGCGGTTGAAACCCAGGGCCAGTAGGGCCGACAGGGCCTCCTCGCGCACGGTGTTGTCGGCCATGGGCAGCAACACGGGCGCGTCGCCGCCGGCGTCGCGACTCAGCTTGTCTTTGAGGTCCAGAATGATCTGCTTGGCCGTTTTGGCGCCAATGCCCTTTACCCGCTGCAGCAGGTGCGCATGCTCGCCGATGACGGCCGCCCGGATTTCATCCACGCTCATCGAACTCAGCAACAACTGGGCGGTGGTGGCACCCACGCCGGTGACGCCCAGCAGGGCTAAAAACAGGTTGCGCTCCGCCTGGGTACCGAAGCCAAAAAGGGTGTGCGCGTCCTCGCGCACCAGCAGGTGGGTGTACAAGGTGGCCTTGTCTTTTCCTTCCAGGGCCGTGTAGGTACTCAGCGGAATATTGACGTGATAACCCACTCCGCTCACCTCCAGCACCACAAAAGCCGGGGAGCGAAAGGTGATCTCGCCTTTCAGATATGCGTACATGGGGCAAAAGTACGCGGATTTTCAATCGTTCACAGGTGTTTATTCCGGTTCTAAATATGTTTGGCCCATCAACACTCCGCCGCGCTCATGCGTTATGGAATGCGTACCGCAACAGGGTTCGTCCATGAGACAACGACTGATTCTCCTCACCATCTGCCTGCTGGCCCTCACCGCCGCCGGCTTCGGCCCCGATCCGCTGCCGGCATGGGCCACCCACATTCCCCCAAGCCCCCAGCGGCCCGGTGACCCGGCCAGGGGCTACGACTACCTCGTCTACGGCGATTATGTGAGCTCGGGCGCCCCCCTCGGCGCTTTCCGCAAGCTGCTCGGCAAACGCACCGTCAACGACCTGGGGCGCACAGGCGACAGCAAGGGCATACCCTTTGGGTTCAACGTGGTGAACGCCGCCGAAGGCGCCAAAATGGTGGCCCCTACCTGCCTTACCTGCCACGCCGAAACCCTCATGGACACGCTGATTGTGGGGCTGGGCAGCACCACCGGCGACTTTACCGACAAACAAAAGGGCATAGGGCTGGTAAAAACAGCCCTGAACATGAAATACGGGAAAGATTCGCCCGAAATGGCGGCCTTCGCCCGCACAGTACGCGCCTACAACGCCCTCTCCGGCCGCATCCGCACCGAGACGCCGGGCGTCAACCCGGCCGACAAAATTTTTGCCGTGCTCTCCGCCTACCGGGACCCGCACGACCTGCACTGGCTCGAAAAACCCCAGTTCGACATTCCCAGGATGGCCGTACCCACCGATGTGCCGCCGTGGTGGAACGTGAAGAAAAAACACATGCTGTACTATAACGGTCTGGGTCGGGGCGATTTCGCCAGGCTGTCCATGGCTTCCGGCCTGCTCACCATGACCGACAGCACTGAGGCCCGTCGCATTGACGAGCGGTTTCCGGACGTGATCGCCTGGATCAATACCTTGGAGCCGCCGAAATACCCTTTTCCCGTCGACCCGGCGCTGGCCGCCCAGGGCAAGGCCATTTTTGAAAAATCGTGCGCCAAATGCCACGGTACCTATGACGATCAGGAAACCTACCCCAACCTGGTAATCGACCTGGAAAAAGTGGGCACCGACCCCCTGCTCGCCCGGGTCTACCAGCAATATCCGGAGTACCATACCTGGTTCAACGCCGGGTGGTTTGCTGCCGACTCCACCGCCGTCTGGGCCCGCCTGCTGCCCACCAACGGCTACGTGGCGCCGCCCCTCGACGGCATCTGGGCCTCTGCGCCTTACCTGCACAACGCATCCGTGCCCACCGTCTGGGATCTGCTCGACAGCAAAAACCGCCCGGTGTACTGGGAACGCTCGTACAACAACGCCGACTATGACCCGGAACGCCTGGGCTGGCGATATGCGCAGCAC
This sequence comes from Saprospiraceae bacterium, assembly GCA_033764075.1. Lineage (GTDB taxonomy): Bacteria > Bacteroidota > Bacteroidia > Chitinophagales > Saprospiraceae > M3007. Next base: position 114,253 of record JANRJH010000019.1, read on the forward strand.
GACAAACGCAAAAACGAAAAAACCTACGACACAACCCTGCCCGGATATGGCAATCAGGGGCATCCTTTCGGCGACAAACTCAACCACGAGGAGCGAAAAGCCGTAGTGGAGTACCTGAAAACGCTGTAGCCCCCCTCCCTCACAGTAGTCCCGGAATCACCGCCCTTACCCGCTTCCGGTAGTCCGCATACGCATCGCCAAACTGCCGGAGCAGTTTCTGTTCCTCCCAGTAAATACCGAAAGGCAGGTACACCAACAAAGCGAAAACCGCCGCCCAGAAGGTCTCGTACGGAAAACACAGGGCAACCCCCGGAAAAATGCACAAGGCGCCGCTGTACAACGGATGGCGCACCCAGGCGTTCAGACCCGTGGTTTGCAGTTCTGCATGACGGGCCGCCGGCGCGTCGTTAAGACCAAAAAACTCCCGAAAATCGTAGTTCCTGAACGCTGCCAGGGTGAGCCATACCCCCAACACAAGCAAACCCAGGCCCCAATACTGAGGGGAGAAAAGCTGTTCACCGGGGTGCCGGAAGGTGCTGAAAAGGATGGCGCCCAACCCCGCCGCCGCCACCACACTGTACCACAAACGGTAGCGCCGGTACACCGCAGGCAATTTTTGCTGCATAAAAGCCTTTACGCCGTCGGCAGCAAAAAGACTGTGAAAAGCGTAGTAGAGGAGCCAGTAGAGAATGGTTTGGATCATGTTTTTTTGTTTCTGCCCCCCGGATTTCATCCAGGCCGCCCCGGATTTCATCCGGGGTTATTCATGTTTGACCGCTACGCGGTCATTCGGGGTTCAGGGGTTGGTCGGAAAGCCTAGCGCAGGGCTATTCCCCATTCCGCATTCCGCATTCATTTTCGTCCTGCTCGCTCCACCAACTCCCTCAACCCCGCGTTGAACCCTTTTTCGCCCTGGAGTTCTTCCAGCGTGAGGTGCATACGATAGCGCCAGTAGTGTTTGGGGTTGGCCGGTACGTTGATGCGCTCATCGTCGGGGTTTTGGCGGCGCAGGCGGCCATCCATACCGAGCAGGTCTTGCAGTTGGAAGATGCTCCACATGGCCGGGGAGGCCAGGTGCTGCCACACGATGAGCTGGTTGACCCAGGGCTCACAGTAATACGGCACGGGGGTGTACTGCTCGAGCACTTCGCGGAAGAAACGGGCGGTGTTCTCGCGATCTTCCTCCCACCATCCGCGCACGGTGCTCATGTCGTGGGTGGAGGGGGTGACGACGCTCAGGTAGGGCGCGTCTTTGGGGTGGAAAAAACGGCGGTCGGCTTGTTTGGGCATGCGCTGTATCTCGAGGCTCAGGATGCCAAGGTCGCGCATCACGCCGGGCACACAGTGGGGCACCATGCCGAGGTCTTCGCCGCACACCAGCATGCGGGTAGCGCGTTTGAGGGCCGGCAGTTTTTTCAGCGCCTCCTGCTCCCAGAATAGTTCGTGGCGGCGGAAGAAATAATCGGTGGCCAGGGCGTGCAGGTATCGTTGCTGGTCGGGCGGCAGGTCCCGGAAGCTGCTCGTTTGCTCCAGTGCGATTCGCGGGTGAAAATACCCGGGTTGCTCCTCCGACTCGATGAGCAGTACGTTGGCCAACAGGTTCAGCAGGCCGTCGCGCAGGCCGGCCGGCGTTGGGTCCCGGGCGATCAGTGGATCGAAGTGCGCAACCACCTTGGCCTGGGTGTCGAAGGCCGGCAAAAAAGCGTATCGCCCGCGGGCGTCCTGTTTCAGGAAAGGCGCCGTTTGGGTGCGGAACTGCTCGCCGAAGGTCTGCCAAAGGATGTGATCGGTGATGTACGGACGACAGAAGCGCTCCTTGTCGAACATGACGCCCGCCCGGAACAAGTCCTCCGGGCTAAAGGGAAGCGCCGGTACAAAGTAACCCAGGATGCCCTGGGTAGCGGTTTGCGGGATCGACCAGATGCGGAAGAACCCCAGGATGTGGTCGATGCGGAAGGCGTCGAAATAGCGACTCATCTGGGCGAAGCGCATGCGCCACCAGGCGAACCCGTCGGCCTGCATGCGCGGCCAGTTGTAGGTCGGGAAACCCCAGTTCTGTCCCGCCACGGCGAAGTCGTCGGGCGGTGCGCCGGCCTGTTTGTCCATGTGGTACAACGCCGGCGCCTGCCAGGCGTCGGCGCTGAACCGGTAGATGCCGATGGGGATGTCGCCCTTGACGGCGATCTGGCGCCGGTGCAGGTAGTCCACCGCTGCGCGGAGCTGCCGGTGGAGCTGGTATTGCACGAACAGGTGGATGGCCACCTGGTGGTAGTCTTTGAAATCGGGCTTGAAAAACGGCTCGATGGCCTTGAGATCGCAGGTCTGGTGCGTTTTCCAGCGTTGAAACTCGGCTGTTCCGTTCACGTCGCGCAGGTAGCAGAAGGCAGCGTAGGGCAACAGCCACGCGCTGTTTTCGGCCAGAAACAGGGCATACTCCGGGTCGTTTTCCCATTCGGCGCGCATCGCCTCGTACAACCGGGTGAAAATGGCCCATTTGAGTTTGATCACCGCATCGTAATCGACGTCGGTCAGCGCGTTGAGTTTTTTGCGCTCGGCCTCGTAGGGCTTGAGCAGGGTGGCGTGTTTTTTACCGGCCAGCTCGGCGGGGTTCAGGAACAGGGGGTGCAGGGCGAAGGCCGAAATGGCGGAGTACGGGTAGGAGTCCACCCAGGTGTGGGTGGCGGTGGTGTCGTTGATTGGCAGCAGCTGCACGAGTTTGAGGCCGGCGCCAGCGGCCCAGTCGCCCAGCAGCGGCAAGTCGGTAAACTCGCCCACCCCATAGCTCTTGGCACTGCGCAGGCTGAACACCGGAATGGCGACCCCGGCGCCCCGCCACTGCGGGTAAGGCAGGCGGGCGAAGCCGTCGTGTATCAGCGTGGTCACGCCCGGTCGGTCGGAGGCGAACAGGATGCGGTTGTCGCCCTGCTCGAAGGTGTCGAGCGCGCCGGTGCGGCTGTTCCACACGGCGTACTTGTAGGCGATCGGGAAGCGCTCCTCCGACAGGTCGAGGCGGGCGGTCAGCCACAGGCCCTCGCGGCTCATGGGCACCGGCGGCAGTTCGTTCCACCGGCCCATGCTGTCCGTGCCGCCGGTCAGACAGAGCGACTCGTGGGCCTCCAGCAGGGGCGCCTTGACGCGGAAAATATGGGTGCAGTGCCCGGAATACGTCGCTTCTTCGGGCTTCTCCTGCGGAAAAAATATTTTCGTGAATGGCTGGGTGAGAAAGGCATTGGCCTCGTCGCCCATGGCGTTCCAGTGGTCCAGCACCTGCAATTCCGGGGTGTTCAGTTCCTGCAGGTTGATCTCCCGCTCCGGGTCCCACTCCTCGCGCAAACGCCCGCCGGCGCTATAAAACCGGTAACCGTAGGCAAAAACCGGTGTTTGTGCCGGATCGACCTGTAGCGAACAGGTCCAGAGCTCTTCATTCAGGTAGGTCAGCGGGGTTTCTGTTCCGTCTGGAACAGCCAGGCTGAGGCGTTCGCCGTATTCGGTGTGAAATTTCAGGTAAAAGTGCAGTTGCATAGCGGCTCTCGTCAAATAAAGGCCGAAAATACGAACTGCTACGCATCCGCCGGTTCCTCTTCCGGCAAAGTGAGCCAAAAGTTGTTGGCGCCCTCGCCCCCCTCAACGAAGCAACGTCACCGAACCCGCCAACACTTCCTCTTGTTCGGACTGGTAGGTGCGGTACCGAAGTACCCAGGTGTACACCCCCGGGGGTGCCGGACGCCCGTCTGCGTGGCCGTCCCATCCACCCGGTGCATCCCCTTGTTCCGCATACACCAGATTGCCCCACCGGTCGTACACCGCCAGGGTCATTTGCGCGACGTTGCCGGCGTAGGCGGTGAATCGGTTGTTCTCACCATCGCGATCCGGCATAAAGACGTTCGGAACGTATATCCGGGTGGGACATCCCACCGCCAACACCTCGTCCGACTCGACGCCGCACGCGTTCTCGCTGCGCAGGCCGTACCACCCGGGACGCGCCACCCAGATCTCCGCAGTCGTGTCGCCTGTAGACCACAGGTAGTTGGGCAGCACCCCGTTGGCCGACAATCGCGCGGGCTCGATACGCCCATCCACACACAACCGAACGGTGTCGCCCAGATTGATGGACGGCAGGGGCGCCTCCACCGACAGGACAAGCGTGTCCCGGTAAACCACGCAGCCGTCGCTCATCTCCACCGAATAGCTGCCGGGTTGTTCCAGCGCGATGCGGCGCGTCGTGTCGCCTGTATTCCACAGGTAGCGCACAAAGCCCGCCGGCGCTTCGACCGCATGCGGCAATGCCAGGAGGCAAACCCCGGTGTCGGGTATCGCCGCAACCGACGGGGGGCGGTACAGCTCAACGTGTACGGTGTCGGTGGCCATGCCGCAGGCGCCCAGCGACACCTGCACCCAATACATGCCCGGCGCGCCGACCACCGTGCTGCGCGTGGTGTCGCCGTTGCTCCAGCGGTAGGTATCGAACCCCGCCGGAGCTTCGAGCGTGTGCGGAAAAGCGCACACCGACTGCTCGCGTGAGGTGAAGATGGGGTCGCTGACTTTCACGACGGAGACGTCGTCGATGTAATAGTATGCCTGTGCATATTGCGCCAGATTGGGCTGCGACGCCGGCTTGAGCACTACCGTGTCGGCGGCTCCCTGATCGGTGAACACGCCCAGGGTGATCCACTCCTCCCCGCCCGACGCTCTGAACAACCCTTCGACGGCGTACCACGCCGAGGTGTCGGTGTGGAACTGGCCTTTGCGGATGATCTGGGGCGTCAACTGGAGGATCACATCGGTGTTGCTGTCCAAATACGGCGGGGTGTTCTTGTTCCGGGGCGGCGCAACGGTGATCGCCATGGCCAGATCGTCGGTGCAAATGGTGTTGAAATCGTCGTAGTACCCAACGCTGCAGTAAAAACGGGCACAGTAAACGGCGCCGGAATCCAACGGAGCTTGCAAACGCGACTGGATGTACTCCCGTATTTTACCATTCGGCGAAAACTTCGTGTTGATTGCATAAGCTCCGAAACCCATGTAGGCTTCTCCGCTTCTCGGCCATTGGAACCCTGCCTGATTGGTTGGCGTGCGGTACCGCCGGATCAGCGTATCCAGTTGACAGGCATTGTAATAATCCGGGGTAACGTAATTGGGCGATATCCAATAAGGCACTTTTGTATAGTCCGTGGCATTGTCGTACCATACCGTGTCAATGCCTTCGTAAATCGCCAGGTAGCACGTGTTTTTTGCTTCAAAATCGGGGTTGCGCACCAGGTTGAACTGGCCAAAGCTCAAAAAAGGGAGTACGGAGACCAGGAGGGTCAGGATAAATGCCTTCATCGCATGTATTTAGGTTGGAATAGGCCACGATGGGCCGTAACGGCCCATCGTGGCGTGTTTCACCATGGGCAAGCTTATGGTTTGATCAACTGGCCCGAGCGCATTTCGCTGCCCGTTACGGCCCTCCACAAGTAGGCGCCGGAAGCCAACTGGTCTACGCCAATCCGATGCACGCCATGGGTCAATTGGTTGCGCATGACAACCTTTCCGGTTACGTCAATAATTTCAAACGCAAGCAACTCCTCCGAAGACAAGCCGGACACATCCACCTGCAACACATCGCGCACCGGATTGGGCCTCACGTGCACCTCAAGCAGCCCGTTCCCGGACGAGGCCGACCGATCGTCGGCGCCTTCATCCACCAGGCACCAGGTGCAGTTGGGATCAATCCTGAAGAACGATTCCTTGAATACCGTCCCGCATTCGTTGACCACCGTGAGCCTGACCTTGAAACGAAAATCCAAGCGCTGTTGCTGCGTGAGGTTGAAAAAGTACCCATTGGTCAAATCCTGATCGTTAAACTGCCGAAGCGGCGGCAACTGAAAGGGCGGATTCAGGTTGACAAACGGCCCGTCGAGGATGGTAGCGATGGGATCGCCTACTATGGTAGTTCGCCAAATCTGTATTTTATACTTATCGATGGATCCGCTTTGGGATACGTACCCCTGAAACAAGATGCCACAGAACGCCGGGCCGAGTACGGTATTGGGCGCCTGAGGGTCGTCTGTGCGGTCGGTAGGCGCCTGATTTTGCGAACTGATGAGTTTAAACTCCGCATTCGACTCGTCCAGTTCGCTGATGCGCACACATTTGGTCATGGGTGCACCATACGGAGCAGACCAGCCGCCTCTCAACTCATACGACACCTTGTACCAGCCTGACTGGGTTGCATAGACAGGAAAAAGCGTGCGCAGATTGTACGCATCGCTGTACGCCACCTCCCTGACAATCGCCGTTCCGGGAATGGCCTCTCCGCAATCATCGGATTGTTCCATGGTGATCCTGGCCCGCCATTTGGGCAAATTGTAGCACCCGACCTTCGTGCTTTTGTCGTTCAGCACCATGGGCGCGTTGTTGCAGGCATACAACTCAATGGGGAAAGCATTCGAGCCGTTTATGTCGAAATTCGCATTCCATACAGGCGGATTGGCCACGATCACTTGTGGGTGCGTGTACTCGTGCGAACCGCATGCGCTGGTTGTCAGCAGACGTACCCGATAATACCGCACCCGATCGGTATTAAAATATAACCCCGGATAATGGGAAGCGTTATCAAAGTACTGCTCCCGTATGTCGCCGTCGTTCCAGCCGTTGGACCAATAGGGCGACGGGGCAATGATGTTGCCCGCTGCATCTGTTTCCCAGACCTCAATCCGCCAGCGCTTAACCGGTCCATTTTGCAGGTACAAAGACCTGATCAGCCGGAAGCCGGTGTAAAATCCGGAACAATCCGTGACATCATCCAATTCAAACTGGGCGTAGTTGAAATTTTGCAGGGACACCAGAACACATCGCGACCGCGTTTCGCTGTATCCCAGCATACAATCATACGTAATGGTTAACTTGTGCAGACCGGGGCGGTTCCACACAACACAGGCTTCCGGGTTACAACCGGAGGCCTCGGGTTGGCACACTACCGTGCCGGTTCCTGCGTCGGCAGGGCTGAACTGAAGGCTTCGCGCATTGCAAGTGGCCACCTGAGGAAAAATGTACTGGTAACCCCCTTGCAGACACTGCGGTTCGCCGGGAACGGGAAAACCCAGGCACGTTTCAAAATCCGGGTTGGCAGAGGAACAGCCCTCCTGGCCCGCAGACGCTGTGACGACGAAAAATGAGAAAATGATCAGCCAACCAAACAATAGTCCGGAGATGGGGAGATGGGGAGATGGGGAGATGGGGAGATGGGGAGATGAGTTTCATTGGGTAAAAGTTTAAGTGAAAGTGTTTACAAAAAAAACATATCCCCATTAAAAAAACAAATAAAATTAGTTAATTATCAGTGATTTAACATAACAATACGCTTACATTTTCCGCTTGTCTTTTGCCTTACGCATCCGCCGGTTCCTCTTCCGGCAAAGTGAGCCAAAAGTTGTTGGCGCCCTCGCCCTGAATCAGCACCACCTCCTGGGCATTGAGCATTTCCAGCAGGGCCAGAAAGGTTACGATGGCATGGATGCGGTTTTCGAGCCCGCCAAAGAGCACCTCAAAAGCGGTCTGCCGGCCCACTGCCAGGTGGCCCTCTAGGTATTCGCGTTGCCCCTGGATGGTGTAATTGTAATCGTAGACCGTGTGCACGCGTTGGTCGCGCTGCGTGTCTTCGTACCTGGTCAGCAGCCGTTCAAAGACGCGCAGCAGCTTGTACAAGGTGAGGCTCTCCATCTCCGAGTCGGCGAGCGCGTGCTCGGCCAGTTTTTTCAGCTCCTGCCCGGCAAACCCCCGCGGCGACATGAACCCGCGCGACTCTTCCATGCGGCGCAGGTCTTCCAGCACCGATTTATACAGCTTGTATTCCAGCAAGCGATCCACCAGTTCCTGGCGCGGGTCGATCTCGTTGCCCTCCTCGTCGAACTGCTTGCGCGGCAACAGCAGCTTGGCCTTGATGCGCATCAGGGTAGCCGCCACCACGATAAACTCCGAAGCCAGGTCGATGTTCAGTGCCTCCATGTGGTGCATGTAGTCCAGAAAATCGTCTGTGATCTTCGCAATCGGAATGTTGTAAATGTCCAGCTCGTCCCGCTCAATGAAGAACAGAAGCAGGTCGAATGGACCTTCGAAGACGGGGAGCTTGATGGTAAAAGCCATTGTCGAGTGTCGAGTGTCGAGTGTCGAATGTCGAGTGTCGAGTTTTTTGGGGGGAAGTATTTAGAAACTACTGCATTTGGTTGATGGCACGCGGATTGGGCGGATCGCTTCGCGAACGCGGATTAAACGGATTTGTCCACCAACAATTTAAAATCCGTTTAATCCGCGTTCGCGAAGCGATCCGTTTAATCTGCGTGCCATCTCTCGAAAGCGGCAAACCGCCATTTATTCAATAACCACTTTCACTGCCCCGCTTTGCCCGCCGGCACCGAGGCGAAGCCAGTACGTACCGGAAGGTTGTTGGGTGAGGTCGAGTTCATAAAGCCATTCGCCGGCGGGGTTCTGGAAGCTTTGTCGGAAAATCAAACGGCCGGTGGCGTCGAGCGCGTCGAGGTGAATGTCTGCCGGCGCGGCGAGCAGGTGTACCCGGATGCGTCCCTGGCCCGGGTTGGGCGACACGCTGAGCCCCCAGGCGGCCGCGAGGTCGACCACACTGCTGGTGACCAGCACCCCGGGTTGTGTTTGGATGCAACCGTTGGCGTCGCGCACATATACGGTGTAGGTGCCGTTGAGCAGGTCGGGGAACACCGGTTCCGGCTGGTAATTGGTGCCGTCAACGCTGTACGCCAGGGCGCCGGTGCCGCCGGTTGCGGAGGCCAGGATGGTGTCGCCGTTGGTGTTCACCGACAGGAGGAGCTCCGGCGCCTGCCCGATGGTCTGGGTGAGCGTGGAGGACAGTCCCTGGGCGTCGGTGATGACCACGGTATACGTGCCGGCAGCCAGGTTTGAAATGGCCAGGTTGAGGGTGCAAGGCCCGTTCTCGGTGATGATGTTGGCCTGGGGATTGTCGATGGCCACCGTGTAGGGCGGCAGTCCGCCGTTGACACATAGCTTGAAGGCGCCCGTGGTGCCACCGAAACAGGGGTTATTCTGCACATCGGCGGTGGCGCCTGTTGGTGGCGCAGCATCTACCGTGGCAGTGGTCGTGGCTGTACATCCGTTGGCGTCGCGCACCGTGACCGTGTACATGCCGTTCGGCAGGCTGTTGAACACGCTGCCCGGCTGGAAGTTCGTGCCGTCAATGCTGTATTCCAGCGCACCCGTTCCGCCCGAAGCCGTCACTTCGATGCGCGTTTGGATGGCGGCTGCCGACACCGAGATGGGGGCCGGCTCATCGATGAGTACCACGTTGGTCTCGGCCGTCAGGCTGTTGTTATCGGTCACCGTGATTGCATAGCTGCCGGCCGGCAGGTTGGCAAACACGTTGATGTCCTGAAAATCCACACCGTTCAGCGTATATAGATAGGGGGGCGTGCCACCCGCTGCCGACACCGTGATGGCGCCGGTGGCATCGCCTGCACAGTCGATCGTTCCGGATTGAACGGCCGACACGAAAAGGGTATCTACCGATACAATCGCTTCATCGGTGGCCGTGCAGCCGTTGCCGTCGCGCACCGTTGCCGTGTACGTGCCATCGGGCAGGTCGGTGAAAATATTGTTTGCGGAAAAGTTCACGCCATCGATGCTGTACGTCAGCGAACCGGTACCGCCGGAGCCCGTCACCGTGATGTCGTCTCCCGACACCGAAGCTACAACGGTCAGGGCAGGGGGCGCGTCGAGCACCACTGTGTTTGAGGTTGCGGTAAAGCCGAAGGCGCCGGTAACCACCACCGTGTACGCGCCGGCGGGCAGGTTGCTGAAAACGTTGCCGGACTGGGCTGTGCCGCCGTTCAGGCTGTAAGTGAAGGGGCCGGGGGAGCCGGATGCGGTCGCTACCAGCACACCGGCAGCGTCGCCGGCGCACAGGATCGTCTGTTGCGCCGCCAGATCGACCGCCAGCAGGTTGGGGATGATCCGGATGTTAAAGGTCTGATCGTGCAGCCAGGCGTTCACGTTTTCGTCGAACACATCAAACCGGAATGCATCCTGCGTGGCGGCGTTGCCGTTGTGCCGGTAGGAAAGCTGGCCGTTGTTCACTTCCTGCTGGGAAAAAACGTCGCCAACACCCATCGTAGCGCCGCTGAGGCGCAAATCGCCGTGTTGGGGTGTTTCCAGCACGATGAAACGGCCCTGGGCGGCCGTACCCGTAAGCGACATGGCCAGCAGGTTGTTGTCGATGACGCCGGAGAGTCCTTCGCCCACTTCGAGTGTGTCGTTGACCGTCAGCACGGCCACCTGGGTGGACTGCGGGAAGCAGAACGACAAGGACCAGTTCAGCAGGGCGCCCCCGTCTTGCTCGAACGCGTCGACGACCAGCAGCCTCCATGTGCCCTGGGCTGGCGTACCCACCAGCGGGGCGAACGCATCCAGGGGCTGAAACGCGCCATTGATGGCCGGGATGTTGAAGTCACAACTGACCTCCAGCGAGTCGGAAGTCCACGGCGCCTGGTCGCTGAACGTCAGTTCCAGATTGTCGCCGCTGCAACCAAAGTCGGAAACCGGTTCGCCCGGACGGTCAAACAACGCGAAGGTGTCGCCCGCGGGCGACACCAGGAACGCGCTCAGGTCGCCCACCCAGACGTGGTTAATCGACATGGACACCTCAATCTGTTCGATCAGGGCGTTGGCCGGCACGTTGATGGCGGAGGAGATCGTCACGGCGCTGTTGCTCGGAATGACCACCGGCACGTCGTTCGAAAAAACATTGTCGCAGGAGGCATTGCCCACCTGGAAAGCCCGGAAGGGCGTCCAGGGCCCTTCGCCGCAGGCATTCAGCACGCGAACGCGCCAGTAGTACACGTTTCCGGGCGTCAGTGCCGGGTTGGAAAGCGACGTGCTCGGGTTGGCCACCAGCATGTCGTACAACAGGGACCCGGCGTTGAAGGAAGGATTGTCGGCCACCTGCAAGCGGTAGTTATCGGCAAAGGTCGCGGCAGTCCAGCTCAGGATGGGCGCGATTCCGGTGGAATTCTCTCCGTCGGCGGGCGCCACCAGGGCGGTCGACTCCACGCCGGGCAGCACGGTCAACTGGATGCCGTACTGCTGGGTGATGGTGTCGCTTTTGGCAGTGATGGTCACGGTGTACACCCCGGCCATAGCGGGCGTGAGCCCCGTGATGGTGAGCACCGCACTGCCGTCGGTTGGAATGGTGTCGGGCACGAGTGTGACCACAGCCCCAGCCGGGGCGCCGCCGGTACTCAGGGCTATGGGTTGGTTGAACCCGGAGAGGGGCATAGACGAAATTTGCACCACCGCCGCATCGCCGCTGCACACCTTAACGTTATCGGTGGACAAGGTCAGGCTAAAGCCCGGGCGGGCGATCTGAAAATTCTGGTTGGAGATGTCGAAAAAAATGTTGTTGCGTGCTTCCACCCGCACCCGGCATGTGGTGGACTCGAGGTTGGGCACGGCGACCATGGCCGAGCCGTTGTTGGGTACATTGTTGGCCAGCACGACCGGATAGGTGAGGCCACCGTCGGTGGACAGGGAAATCCGCACATTGGCGACGTTGACCGGCAGGACGTCGGTGCCGGCCACATCCCAGGTCACTTCCTGCATGCTGCCGGCGTTCCAGATGATGCCGGTAGTGTTGGGCTTGGTGACCACGAAAGGGCCCGCACTGGCGGCTACCGATACAGTAGCGTTGGTCTCGGCCGTGCAGCCGCCGGCGGCGTCATTGTCGCGCACGGTCACGCGAAAGTTCATGGTTCGGTTTACGGAGGGCAGCACTTCCCAGGTCGGGCTCGCGTTGTTGACCAGGTCTTGCAGCCGGGGGAAGAAGCGAGTGGGTGAGCTCACGGGGTTGAACGTGCGAAAGGTCGGTCCGGAGGTGTTGGTTGTCTGGGGCGGCTGGGTGGCGAACTGGGCGTCCATCTGCTCCCAGCAGTAGGTGAGCGCATCGCCGTCGGGGTCGGAGGCCACGGCGGTCAGGGCGAAAGGTGTGGATCGGGGGATGATGTAGTTGAACCCTGCGTTCACCACGGGCGGGTTGTTGCCGGTGCTGATTTTCGAAGGGCAGGTGTTACCCGCGCCCGACACGGCGAAGGCGGCCATTTCCTGAAGGCTGATGGCGTGAAAGTAATCGTCTGAATTGTTTTGCACGTTGGGCGTGCAAATGCCGGCATAGCCCATGATGGTGGAGCCGCTGCCGGGCTCCATGGAAGATGCGCTTGATCGGGCGCAGGAGTTGTTTTGCGTGTGGCCGGCGCCGAACTGGTGCCCGATCTCGTGGGCCACATAGTCTACGTCGAAAGGATCGCCGACGGGGCTGGATCGCCCGGTCACGCCGTGTGCCTTGTTGGAACCGCACACCACACCCACGCCGGCGATGCCGCCGCCGCTGGTGCCGAACACGTGCCCGATGTCGTAGTTGTTCACCCCGATCACGGCGTTGATGGTGTTCCTGTTTTCGTCCAGCATGGTGCTCACGCTGTTGTTGGTATACGGGTCGGTGGCCGGGTCCAGAAAGATCAACACATCGTTGTTGGCAATGATCTGCATGGTAATGGCCAGGTCGCGCTCGTAAATGCCGTTGATGCGGTTCATGGAGGTGACAAACGCCGCCATCACCAGTGGTTTGGTGCCGCCGTGGAAGTTGGCGTATTCGCCCGTGCAGGCCAACGCCAGCCGGTAGCGCCGGAGCAGGCAGTCGCCCTGCGCAGCCTTCTGGCCCTGGGTGGGCGTTAATTCGTTCCAGTTGTCGGGTGTTTCACAAACGGCCGGCAACGCATCGGAAAGGGCATAGTCTTTTTTATCGTAAACGGTGTAAAAGGTCGTTCCACCGTGCACATAAGGGTCAATAAACACGGCATCGCCCCCGGGGCGCAGGATCATGGCGTGGAAACCCCAGGGCGTAAGATCACACTTCAGGAGCGCGCCCGGCTCGTCGATGCCGGTTCCGGTGTACGTGCGGGATTCGGGGAAGTGCGCCTGCAAATCGGGGGCCATCACCGGCGATTCGGCCAGGTGAAAACGCTGAAACCCGCCGCCGGGCATCGGCAAGGTCAGTACCGGCAAGGCCTCTGTGGAAGCCGAAACGCGCTGGGGGGTACGGTGCAGCCACATGCCCAGCCCGTCCAGATCGAGTTGCACAACCCGCTCCTTTTGGGGAACAATGCGGCGTTCACCCTTTTCCGGTTTCCATTCGTTGGGCACATCGCGCCAGAACGACTGGGCGCCGGCGCTCCACAGGAGCATCAAAAAGAAGGGCAGGAGAAGTGTTTTTTTGAACATGGGAAAATACTTGATGATCGGAATAAGCTTGAAGATCGTTGAATGCCCGTACAGCAGGCCGAATGCAGCGCGAAAATATTGGATTTTTGCCGGTCGCCTGAAGGAATATGATTTTCAGACACACCGTTGCCAAAAAAATATGCAGAAAGATGCCGAACTTCGCCAATCTGCTGCCCGGACGCTTGTACATCGGGAACTTTCCAACTGTTGAACAAAACCGACCTGAACAATGAAAAAATGGTTGTGGGCCATTCCCGCCCTGCTGGTAATCATTCAATTCGTGCGCATTGACAAAACCAATCCGCCTGCCAACCCCGAAAACGACTACCTGTCTGTCGCCAACCCGCCGTCGGAAACGGCGCAATTGATCAAAACAACCTGTTACGACTGCCACTCCAACCATACCCGGTATCCGTGGTACAGCAACGTGGCTCCGGTCTCCTGGCTGCTTCGCAACCACATTGTAGAAGGACGCAAACACCTAAACTTCTCCGAATGGGCTGCTTACGACGCCGAAAAACAAGCGCATAAAATCGAGGAATGCGCCGAGGTGATTGGCGAAAAGGAAATGCCGATGAAAGGATACGTCTGGATGCACCCGGAAGCCCGGCTGAGTGAGGCGCAACGCGAGCAACTGGTCGATTGGTTCTCCATGGACAGCAAAGACGAGGGCCGGGAAGAAGATTGATAAAAAACAACCTGATGTTTGTTTTTCCCGTTTTTTTCCCTTACATTTATGGCGATTCGCAATGTAAAGTTTTAACTAAACCGATTTTGCCGTATGCTTACCGTAAGAACGCTGTTGGGAAACAAACCGGAACAGGAAGTTTGGTCTGTCCACCCCGATCAGACCGTCTATGAAGCGCTGCACACCATGGCAGACCGGAACGTGGGCGCCCTGCCCGTGATTGAGGAGGGGCGCCTCGCCGGCATTTTCTCCGAACGAGACTACGCGCGAAAAATCATTTTGCAGGGACGTGAGTCGAAAAGCACCCTCATCGCAGAAGTGATGTCGGGGACGGTACACACCGTCCGGATGGACGATAGTATTCACGACTGCATGCGCCTAATGACCGACAAGCGCATACGGCACCTCCCCGTGCTCGACGGGGGCGAAAGGCTGGTGGGCATCCTGAGCATCGGCGACATCGTGAACGCCATCATCCGCGAGCAGCAGGAGCACATCAATAACCTGGAACAATACATCACCGGGTACTGATCATCCCTTGAGGATGGCGCGGTAGCGGGCGGGGTCGTTCAACAGCTGCACGGCCGTTTCCACGTAGGGGTCATTGACCAGCCTTTTTCGCACCTTGCCCTTTTCAAAGTAGTAGCGGCCCACAATTTCCTGCTCGATCTCGCGCACAATGCGCGCCTGCTGGGCTTCCAGGGCGCCTTTCTTTTGCGCCTCGATGCGGGCCAGCAAACCGCTGATCTCCGATTCGAGGTTCAGGTTGTCTTTTGCCGCCGCTTCCTGAAGCGCTTTGAGTTGTTTTTCCGCTTCTGTCTCAAAACGGAAATTGCGTTTCTGAACGTACGTCACGAACTCGGGCCACTCCCGGAACCGGAAAATTTCTGCGGAATCAATGGACGGGTGGCGGAGCGTCCAGTCGGTAACATAGTCAAAAATGACGTTTTGCGCCAGCAGGGCGCGGGTGACGCCGGTGGGGGTATCCACCGGGATCATGACGTCGGGCTTCACGCCCCCGCCGTCTAGTACGGTGCGTCCGTTCCGGGTTCTGAACGGTGCGCGTTCGCTGTCGGGGATGTCCACGGGTTCGCCGTTTTTGTAGCGCACCGCCTGGATGCACCGGCCGGACGGTATGTAGTATTTGGCGGTGGTGAGTTTGATGCGTGCGTTGTAGCCGATTTCCTTCTGGTTTTGCACGAGCCCCTTGCCGTAGCTGCGCTGCCCGATGAGCACGCCCCGGTCGAGGTCCTGGATGGAGCCGCTGACAATCTCGCTGGCCGAAGCGCTCATGTGGTCGATGAGCACGACGACCGGGATTTCCGTATCTACGGGTTGTTCGGTGGTGCTGAAGCTGCGATCCCATTCCGGCACCTTGCCGCGGGTGCTGACCACCTGCTCGCCCCTGGGCACAAACACGTTGGTAAGCTTGACAGCCTCGTCGAGCAACCCGCCTCCGTTCTGGCGCAGGTCCAGGATCACGCCTTTCATGTTGGGGTTTTGCACTTTGAGCCGGCGCAGGGCGTCGGCTACGTTCTGGCCGGCATTGGGGGTAAACGTAGTGAGGATGATGTACCCCACCCCGTCGGCCACCATACCGGAGTGGGGCACGTTGTTCGATTCAATCTCGGTGCGCTCCAACTCAATGGCGATTTCTTTGGGCGCGCCCGGGCGCTTCACCGTGAGGCCGGCTTTGGTGCCGGGGAACCCGCGCAGGAAGTTGAGCACCTCTTCTTCAGAGCGCCCGCGGGCGCTCTGGCCGTCGATCGCCACGATGGCGTCGCCCACTTTCAGTCCGGCCTTTTGCGCCGGGCTGCCCTCGAAGATGTCGGTGATTACCATGTAATCGCCCATGGTTCTTCCGGAGGCGCCGAAACCTGCGTATTTCCCTTCAGATTGTATGCGGTAGCGCTCGATGTCGGTTTCCGAAATGTAATTGGTGAACGGGTCGAGCTCGCCGAGCATGGCGTCCATGGCGTGGCGCATCACTTTGCCGGGGTCGAGCTCGTCCACATAGCTGTGATTGACCTCCCGGTACGCGTTGGCGAAAATCTCCAGGTTTTTGGAAATGTCAAAGTATCTCGGTTGTGCGCGCAGCGCAACGCCGGCCAGCAAAGCCAGGAGCAGGAGTGGTAGTTTACGTGTCATATCGGCCTCGATAACGGGAAAAAACGTGTGCTTAGTGCTCAAAAGGGCAAAGGTACCCAACAATCCGCCAACTCAGGACACCGGCTCCCCAACCAGTTCCAGCACGGTGATCTCCGGCCAGATGCCCACCCTGCCGGAAAAGCCCAGAAAACCAAACCCGCGGTTGATGTTCAGGAAGCGGTTGTTTTCCTCGTACAGTCCGGCCCATTTGGCATAGCGGTACTTGATGGGGCTCCATTTGAAGCCGGGAATCTCCACGCCCATCTGCATGCCGTGGGTGTGCCCGGAAAGGGTGAGGTGGATGTGGGTGTCGTGGTTTTTCACGTGTTCCTCCCAGTGGGTGGGATCGTGCGAGAGCAGGATTTTCACGCTGTCGGCCGGAGCGGTCTGCAGGGCCTTGTTGAGGTCGCCGTGTTTGACGAACCCTTTGCCCCAGTTTTCCACACCGACCAGGGCAATGCGTTCGCCGTCTTTTTCGATGTCCACGTGTTCATTCAGGAGCAGCCGGAAACCGGCGTCCGCGTGGTAATTTTTCAGCTGCTGCAAATCCCTGGCCTGTTCGGTTTCGTCGGCCCAGGGATAATAATCTCCGTAGTCGTGGTTGCCCAGTATCGAGTATTTGCCGAAAGGGGCCTTCAGTTGCGCAAAGGCGTCGACCCAGGGGGCGAACTCGTCGGACCGGTTGTTCACCATGTCTCCGGTGAACACCAGCAGGTCGCTGTTCAGATCGGCGATCATATCCAGCCCACGCTGCACGGCGGAGCGGCTGTCGAAGCTGCCGGCGTGCACGTCGGAGATCTGGGTGATGGTGAACCCCTCAAACGCTTTGGGCAGTCCGGGGATGCGCACCACGTGGCGATGCACCTTGTAGTCGTATTTTCCCTTCAGGATGCCGTACACAAAAGCGGTGAAGGGCAGGGCTGCCATGCCGATGGCCAGTTGGCTCACGAACTTGCGCCGCCCGGGCAAAAAGGCGTCCTGGTCGGACTTGTACAGCCCGGTAAAGCCCTGGAACAGGCGCACCGCGTCATCCATCAGGTGGGGTATGGCAAACACCAGCTTGGCCATCAGCAAACCCAGATACAGGCTGAACACAACGGACACGGTTTGCCGCGCATTCGGGTACTGCGCCCAGAAGTCGCGGCCCAGCAGCACCAGCAACAGCGGCGCAAGGCTCACCACCCAATAGCCCCAACGCAGGGTGGCGGCCCAGGGCATCGGCATGCCTGCCGTGAGCGTGCGCACGCCCTGGAAGGCGTACACATCAAGCATCACCAACAAAAACAAGACTACGAAGAAAAACATACTGCGTGGAGGGAATAAAAACGAACGTGCAAAATTACCCTCTTCAAACACGGGAACGATTAAGCTGTTCAGAATTTTAGATGATCGCGCATCTTTGCAGGCTATGCTACCTGAAATCCTCTACGAAGACAGCGCCTTGCTGGCGCTCAACAAGCCCGCCGGCATGCCGGTGCAGCCCGACCCCACCGGCGACACATCGTTGCTCGACCTGGCCTCCCGGCACACGGGCACGCCCATGCACCTGGTGCACCGGCTCGACCGCCCGGTCGGCGGCGCAGTGCTCCTGGCCAAAACCGCCGAGGCCATGACGCACCTCACCGCGCAGTTTCAACAGCACGCGGTCGACAAAACGTACCTGGCCCTCGTGTCGGCCGCTCCCCCGGCCACGGAGGGCACGCTGACCCACTACATCCGAAAATCCGGCAAAAGCAACAAAAGCATCTTGCTCGACGAACCGCAGCCCGGGGCCGTCGAGGCGGCACTGCACTACCGGCTCCTCCACCAGACCGACCGCTACTGGCTGCTGGAAGTGCGCCCACAAAGCGGCCGACACCACCAGATACGCGCACAATTGGCGGCCGTGGGCTGCCCGGTGCGGGGCGACGTGAAGTACGGCGCACGACGCGGCAACCCGGACCGGAGTATCCAGCTGCACGCCTGGAAACTGGCGTTCGAACACCCGAAAACCGGTGAGTGGATGGAAGTGGTGGCGCCGACGCCGGATCAGGCATTCTGGAAAGTGTAGCGGCTAAACTACCACGTGAAGTACTGTGACTTGATTACAGGAGCGTACACGCCATCAAAAACTCAAACGCCTCAATATGCCGCTTCGCTTCCGCCACATCGGCGCCCCAGGCGTACAACCCGTGTCCGGCCAGCAGGAACCCTTTGCAGCCCGGGTGCTGCTCAAAATATGGCTCGATGAGGTCGCACAGCCACCACATGTCCTGGCTGTTGGGGAAAACGGGCAGCTCCAGGGTAGACTCATGGGTGGTTTCGCCCGCAATCGCCTTTTGCAACTCGTACCCGGTAAACTGTGCGTGTCCTTTTTCCAGTTGTTTTTTGGAAAAAACAGTGTTGACCACGGAATGGGTGTGCAGAATGGCCTTGGTCTCTGGAAAAACCCGGTAAATCAGCGCGTGCAGCAGCGTTTCGGCCGAGGGTTTTACGTGTGCATAGTCGGGTAGCGGGTGACCTTCCCCATCCACATCCATGAAATCCGCTTCCGAAAAGGCGGACTTGTCGACTCCCGAACGGGAGATGGTGAACCCGCCCTGCCCCATAAGGCGTACCGAATAATTGGTGCTCGTGGCCGGCGACCAGCCACGCGCATGAAAGGCGTGGATAACGGGTATGAGTAGTGTAGTGTCCATCGGCTATCGGTTGTCGGCTATCGGTTGTCGGCTATCGGTCGTCGGTTGTCGGCTATCGGTCGTCGGTTGTCGGCTATCGGTCGTCGGTAGTCGGTAGTCGTCTATCGGTAGTCGGCAAATGAACAGGCATTGTGATTGGGTTCATCGGCAAGCAAAGAGCAAGGCCGACCGACTACCGACTACCGATAGCCAACTACCGATAGCCAACTACCGATAGCCAACTACCGATAGCCAACTACCGACTACCGACAACCCAACTGGTTCCTTCCTTCCCATCCTTCACCGTAATGCCCACTTCAGCCAGCGTATCGCGAATTTTATCGCTGGTGGCCCAGTCTTTCTGTTCTCGGGCATTGCGGCGGATGTCGAGGATGAGTTGCATCAGGCCGTCGAGTGTACCTTGGTCGTTGTGTTGGGCGTCGTCGTCGAGCAGTCCGAAAATATCGTTGATAAAAGCGGCGTACACTGTTTTCAGGCGTTCGAGCACCCAGGGCGACACGTCGCCGGCGGGCATCTGGTTGTTGGCCAGTTTGTGCACGTAGGCGCCGGCTTCGTTGAGGGCGGCGATGGCCATGGCGGTGTTAAAATCGTCGTCCATGCCCGCGTAAGCCGCTTCAACCAGCCCGAGGATGGCGCGGTCTGCCGCACTTTCGGAGCCGTCATAGTCGTCGGTGGACAGCTGGAGGGTTTGCAACAGGGCGTTGGTGTCCATGAGGCGGCGGTATCCTTTTTCGGCTGCGGCGAGCGCGTCGTCGGTGATGTCGAGCGTGCTGCGGTAGTGGGCCTGGAGCATAAAGAACTTGACCGCCATGGGCGAGTAGGCTTTGCTGAGCAGGGGGCTGTCGCCGCTGAACAGTTGGGCAGGGCTGAGGGTGTTGCCCTCGCTTTTCGACATTTTGCGGCCGTTGAGCAGCAGCATGTTGGTGTGCAGCCAGTACCGGGCCGGGGCGCATCCGCAGGCGCCGTGGTTTTGGGCGACCTCGTTTTCGTGGTGCGGGAACTTGAGGTCGTTGCCGCCGCCGTGGATGTCGAATGTTTGTCCGAGGTATTTGGTGCTCATGGCCGAGCACTCCAGGTGCCAGCCGGGGAACCCGACGGACCAGGGGCTGTTCCAGCGCATGATGTGTTCGGGTGTGGCTTTGATCCAGATGGCGAAGTCGGCCGGATGGCGTTTCTCGTCCTGGTTTTTCAGGTTATCCCTGGTTTCGGAGATGAGCTCCTCAAGCACGCGTCCGGAGAGCTGTCCGTACACGTCGGGGTTGTCTTTGGCGAACTTGGGCACATCGAAGTACACTGAGCCGTTTTGCTCGTACGCATAGCCCCGGTCGAGGATGGCTTGCACCATTTCGATTTGCTCGGGAATGTGCCCGGTGGCGCGGGGTTCGATACCCGGAGAGAGGGTATTTAAGATGCGCATGATGTCGTGAAAGCCCACGGTGTACTTCTGGGCCACCTCCATGGGTTCGAGCTGGTCGAGGCGGGCGCCTTTGGCCATGCGGTCTTCGCCGTCGTCGAGCAGGTGCCCCACGTCGGTAATGTTGCGCACATAGCGCACCCGGTAGCCGATGTGCAGCAGGTAGCGATAGATTACGTCGAAGCTCACAAAGGTGCGGCAATTGCCCAGGTGCACGTCGTTGTAGACGGTGGGGCCGCACACATACATGCCCACGCGGCCGGGGTGCAGGGGTTCGAAAGGTTCTTTTTTTCCGCTCAGGGTGTTGAACAGTCGGAGTGTGCGCGGTGTATCCATGGGGCAAAGTTAGGCGGAATAAAAATTTGACGCAAATAACGCGATCAAGTAAGCCGGCGGACTAGCATTTTTTGGCCGTATCTTTGCGCCCGCACATTGAATCGCCCGCTATGCAACGCCATAAAATTGCCGACCTCATTCGCACCGAACCGTTCGACACCGACGTGACCGTCATGGGATGGGTGCGCGCTTTTCGCAACAACCAGTTCATCGCCCTCAACGACGGCTCCTGCGCGGCCAACCTTCAGGTGGTGGTCGACTACGAGAACAGCGACCCGGCCCTGATCGACCGCATCAAATACGGCGCCGCCATCGGCGCGCGGGGCAAGCTGATTGAATCGCAGGGCAAAGGCCAGCGCATTGAGGTGAAGGCGGAAGAGATCACCATTTTCGGCGATTGCAACCCGGAAGAATACCCCCTCCAGCCCAAAAAACAGTCGCTGGAGTTTTTGCGGGAAAACGCCCACCTGCGCTTCCGCACCAACACGTTCAGCGCCGTGTTCCGCGTGCGCCACGCCCTGGCGTTCGCCATCCACCGCTTTTTCCACGAGCGCGGCTTTTACGCCATGCACTCGCCCATCATCACCGCCAGCGACGCAGAGGGGGCGGGCGAGATGTTTCGCGTGACCACACTTGATGTGGGCAAACCACCCCGCACCGATGATGGAGCAGTGGACTTCAGCCAGGACTTCTTCGGCCGCAGCGCCAACCTCACCGTCTCCGGCCAGCTGGAAGCGGAACTGGCTGCCCTGGCCCTGGGCGCCGTGTACACCTTTGGTCCCACGTTCCGCGCCGAAAACTCCAACACCACGCGCCACCTGGCCGAATTCTGGATGATCGAACCCGAGGTGGCGTTCGCCGATCTCGACGATAACATGGACCTCGCCGAGGACATGCTCCGCTATGTGATTACCTACGCCCTCGAGCATTGCGCCGAAGACCTGAAAATTCTCGAGGAACGCCTGCTTGAGGAGGAAAAAGCCAAACCCCAGGACCAGCGCTCCGACATGGCGCTGATCGAAAAGTTGCGCTTTGTGGTCGACAACCGCTTCGAGCGCATCACCTACACCGAGGCGGTGGACATCCTGAAAAATTCCAACCCCAACAAAAAAGGCAAATTTCAGTACCCCATCGAGGGCTGGGGCGCCGACCTGCAGAGCGAACACGAGCGCTATCTGGTGGAAAAACACTTCAAAAAGCCGGTCATCCTCACGCACTACCCGGCTGCCATCAAAGCGTTTTACATGCGGCAGGACGACCCGCACCCCGACGTGCCCGGGCCCACGGTAGCGGCCATGGACATCCTGTTCCCCGGCATCGGCGAGATTGTGGGCGGCTCCCAGCGCGAAGAGCGCTACGAGCGGCTCGTGCAGCGCATGCGCGAGATGCACATTCCGGAAAAAGAAATGTACTGGTATCTCGACACCCGCCGCTTCGGCTCCTGTCCGCACGCCGGTTACGGACTCGGTTTTGAGCGCCTGGTGCAGTTTGTCACCGGTATGGGCAACATCCGCGACGTGATCGCATTCCCGCGGTATCCGGGCAACGCCGAGTTTTAAGGAAACGCCCATGCCGCGCCCGCTCCCGTCGGTAACCGAACTCGCAGACGGCATCCGCCGCGGCGACCGCGTGCTCCTCGGACGCGCCATCACCCTGGTGGAAAGCACTGCCCCGGCGCACCAGGCGCAGGCGGGCGAATTGATGGCCGCACTGCAGGCTTATGCACCCGTCCAAACGTTTCGCGTGGGCATCACCGGATCGCCGGGGGTCGGCAAGAGCACGTTTATCGAAGCACTGGGAAAGCACCTCGCCGGTCAGGGACAAAAAGTGGCCGTGCTGGCCGTAGACCCCACCAGCCAGGTCAGCGGCGGCAGCATTCTGGGCGACAAGACGCGCATGGAGCAGCTGTCCGTCGATCCCCTGGCATTCATCCGCCCTTCACCGGCGGGCGACTCCCTGGGCGGCGTGGCCCGCAAAACGCGGGAAACCATCGCGCTCGTGGAGGCCGCCGGCTATGGTGTCGTGCTGGTGGAGACAGTGGGCGTGGGGCAGTCGGAAACCGCCGTACACCGCATGACCGACGCCTTCCTGCTGCTGCTGTTGCCCGGCGCCGGCGACGAGCTCCAGGGCATCAAACGCGGCATCGTGGAAATGGCCGACCTGCTCGTGGTGAACAAGGCCGACGGCGACCGCGTCCAACTCGCCAACCAGGCGCGGGCACACTACCTGAACGCGCTGCACCTGTTTCCGGCGAAAGAAAACGGGTGGACACCCCGGGTGCTGGCGTGCAGCGCTACGGAAGGCACGGGCATCGCAGACGTGTGGGCAACTTTGGAAACGTATAAAAAAACGGCGCAAGACAACGGTTTTTTCGACAAAAACCGGCAGGTACAGGCCCACTACTGGTTTCGGGATGCGCTGGAGCAGGAACTGCGTACAGCATTTTACCGCCATCCGGCCGTGCAGGAAAAACTAAACATGCTGGAGGAAGCCGTGGCGGCGGGGCGGATGTCGCCGTTTGCGGCGGCGCGGGAGGTATTGCGCGTGGTTTTCCCTTAAAAAACTCAACCCGCCATCAGCCGCTGCAACGCCGCCACATTCTCCGCCTCGTCAAAAACGGCCGCTACGGGAATGCTAAACCCCGGAATGACCCGGCTGGTGATCTCCTCAACCCGGCGGTACAGGTAGGGCTCGAAGTACGTTTTGTCGGTCGGTTGCAGCAACAGGTACTGCTTGATGGTTTGGCGGTTGGGGTCAACGATCCAGTATTCCCGGATGCCGTGGGCGGCGTAGTCGTCCTTCTTGATCGTCCGGTCGGTTTTTTCCGTTTTGGCAGACAGCACTTCCACCACAAAGTCGGGCGCGGGGAAGAGCACCTGATCGGGCTCAAACGCAGCCGCCTTTTCGGCGCTGAAAAAGACGACATCGGGCTCGTAGTCGTTTCGGGTGAGGGCGATCATTGCCTTTTCATGAAAAGTTTCCCCCAACTGTTTCACATCGCTGTAAAGGCTGATCAATCTGGACAGCAATTTGGTTACGGTCAGGTGCTTTTTCTTTGCCGGCGAGTGCACCACCACCTCCCCATTGATGAATTCGGCTTTGGTGTACTCGTCAATCCAGTTGTAAAAAGCCAGGCGGCGCTCGTGCTCCTCCTGAAGGCGCTTGTTCAGTTGCCCCACCAATTGGGGTGCATCGGGCAATCGCAGGATTTTTTCGACCAGTCCCTGATTCATGTGTGCAAAGTTAGCGATTCCGTCGGCCATTTGCAACCGAAAAAAGGAGAAGCGGCGTTCAGGTCACCACCACCTCCACCACCTCTTCCACCGCCAGCCCAAGCAGGGTGGCGGCTTTGCCCATGTTCACGGCGATTTCCAGGTATCCGGCGCTGTTGAACAGGCAGAGGGGGTCGCCGACCGGCGCGTCGCAGTAATTGGCGCTCAGCCGGGTGATGGGGTCGTGCCGTTTGAAATAGAGGGCGAAAGGGCGGGCGCCCACCACCCGTTCGAACGCGTCGCGGCGGATGTTGAGTACGGCGTTGTCGAAATGATCGACGTGCATCACGGTGCCCCGGATGCCGGAAGGCGTAACGATGGGCCTCAGGCCAATGCGTTCCAGCAGCAGCGGCGTGGGCGTCCCCAAAGCCTCCCAGGGCAATCCGGCGGCCAGATGCCCCACAGCAGGCGGCAATACATTTTTGATGGCAAAGTGCTCACCGGCGCTGCCGCCGAGGTTGCGCACATCGGCCTGATCCCAGGGGCCGTCGAACATCAGGGTGAGTACCCCGTTGTCGGGCGCTATAAAATAGTGGCCGTTCCGGCGGGCCGCCACGAAGCGAAACCCTTCCTGATACGCGCAATTCACGCCAATGATGTGCATGGTGTCTTCGGGGAACTCCGTGTACGCATTGCCTAGCACATAAGCGGCCTGGGCGATGTTATAGGGGGATATGGCATGGGTAATGTCGACCAGATGCAGGTCGGGACAATGGCGCAGCAGGGCCCCCTTTAGGGCGCCGGCGTAGTAGTCCTGGCTGCCGAAATCGGTTGTCAGCGTTGCATATGCCATCGGAATGGTCTGGTTTTTTGACTGATGGAGGCGTCAAAGGTACGATGTGCAGCGCATTCGCGCCTTTGTGGAAAAAAGCGGAACTGTTTTTGGCAGAAGGGTGTTTGATAAGTCTGCCATAAGGCTTTACTTTGGGGAAAAAATCATACACAACGAACATCACTTTTGAGCGAGATCATTCTGACCGTTGAAGGCGTTGACCTTCTGGAGTTATTTGGCGAAAACAACGTCAAAATCAACCATTTACGCAAAACCTTTCCGGACGCCACCATCACAGCGCGCGGCAACAGCCTCAAGATTACCGGGGAAAAGAAATCGACACAGGCCGCCAAGTCACGGTTTGAAATGATGGTTCGCTACCTGCGCGAACACCGGGAGTTGCCGCTGCAGATCGTCATGGACCTCCTGGGCGGCGAAAACCCCTTCGACGTGCGCATACCGGTAAACGGCGACAATGTGGACAACACTATTCTGTACGGCCGGGAGGGGCGGCCCATCAAGGCCAAAACGCGCAACCAGAAGCGTCTGGTGGAGGTGTGCGAAACCAACGACATCGTTTTCGCAGTTGGCCCGGCCGGTACCGGCAAAACGTACACCGCAGTGGCCATTGCCGTGCGTGCGCTGAAAAACAAACTGATCAAAAAAATCGTGCTGACGCGCCCCGCCGTCGAAGCCGGTGAAAGCCTCGGTTTCCTCCCCGGCGACCTCAAGGAAAAGGTAGACCCTTACCTGCGCCCCCTGTACGATGCGCTCGACGACATGCTGCCCATGGATAAGCTCAACTTCTTCATGGAGAACAGGGTCATTGAAATCGCACCGCTGGCCTACATGCGCGGTCGAACGCTGGATAACGCCTTCATCATCCTCGATGAGGCCCAAAACGCTACCCCCCTTCAGTTGAAAATGTTCCTCACGCGCCTGGGGCCCAGCGCCAAGTGCATCATCACTGGTGACCTTAGCCAAATTGACCTGCCCGGGCACCAGAAGTCGGGCCTCCGTCAGGCGATGGATATCCTGGACGGCGTAGATGGCATTACAGTCCTTTCCCTTTCCACGGAAGACGTTGTGCGCCACCGCCTCGTCAAGGAAATCATCAAGGCGTACGACAAGATCGAGACGGAAGAGCGCGACAAAAAAGAGCGCAAGCGGCTTGCGATCGCCCAGGCAGCTTCTGCTACGGAGCCGGAAAACAACCAGGAAGGAAAAACAAACGAAGACCAGCAGCCGACCACCAACGCCTGAGCGGGCTCAGCAACACATGGCGCATCAGGCTTGTGCAGGCGGCGTGTTGAAGTTCATTGGCGGGTATTGGTGGTGTTCCGGTTCGTCGATCATGCCAAATTGGTGTTCGAACTTGTTGATGTTATCCCGCAAAGCGTTCAACAGTCGCTTGGCATGCTGGGGCGTAAGGATGACACGTGCTTTTACTTTAGCCTTGGGGACATTCGGCATCATGCGAATGAAATCCACCACAAATTCTGCGTTGGAGTGCGATATGATGGCCAGGTTGGAATAAATTCCTTCGGCTACCTCTTCCGTTATCTCGATGTTCAGGGCCGGCGCTTGCGGTTGTTTTTCTTCAGGCATTGTGCTTGTTTGAATAAATGAGTCGAATCATGGGTTTGGCAAAAATACGGGTAATCGCCCAAACCACCGGCAGCAATGTAAAAAACAAGTCCAGCCTGTTGATACAACAAGCTGGACTACAAACAAATAAAGCGTGAATTTTACTTGCAATTGTCGAGCACACACTGGCAACTGTTCAGCGAAAGCAGGTTGCCGCAACAGGCGTAATGGGTGGGCTGGCAAGTAATCTCGCAGCCGCCCTGAACCGGCCCTAGGGTAACTTCATATTTACAACTGGTGGTTCCGCAGCCACCCACCAGGCATTTCCAATCAGGGTTTTCTCCCGTTGGCCCGCCTTGTGAAGGGGCGATCATCGTTTCGTATTTTCCGGCGCGCAGGTCGTCTACGAAAGAGTCGAACGGCTTGGCCTCGTTCCGGTATATGCGGGCCAGACCATAACCTTTAACGACGTCGGCGTCGGGTCGCTGGCTCAAAATACTCTGGTGGTCGGTGTCGTTTTCCAGCGCAAAAATGCGCGGTTTGCTGCCGTCGCGCGGGGCAATGCTCAAAAAGTCTTTTTCAAACATGACGTTCGATGCCCCCAGGTCGGTGTCGGGGGTACTGGCGCCTTGCAGAATGTAATAGTGTGAAAGCCACTCGCCCTTCGCGTCGGAGAAAACGATGAACAACAGGTCGGAAGCGTTTACAATGGCAATTTTCTCTTTCCCGACGCTCTGGGCACGGCAGGACGGCGCGGCGCCCATGAAAAACAATGAAAAGAGAAAGACTCCGGAAAGGAAATAATGTTTGGCTGTCTGTTTCATGATAATGAAGTGTTTTGTTGAGTGAAAAAAGGGCAATGCCGAATGCGCAATGGCTGGGACAAAAGTAGACGGACTTATATTGGCCAACAAGGACAAAATCACCAATTTCGACCCAGACAGATTGGGTGAAATTCTGTTGTTCAACTACCCTAAATAATTGATAATTTGATATATAATATTCAAAAACAAGCAACTATTGCTTGTTTTTCGGTTCAAGTAAAAGGACATAAAAACCCGGGATTCAATCTTTTCTCTGCTGTCAGGAACATTTTTTACAAACAAAAAGAGCCCGCACAAAACTGTGCGGGCTCGGGGGTCGGTTTAAATTGAGTTGGCACCGACCTACTCTCCCGGGGCATCAACCCCAGTACCATCAGCGCTAACGGGCTTAACTACTCTGTTCGGAATGGGAAGA
>JANRJH010000029.1:0-156038 GCA_033764075.1 Saprospiraceae bacterium
TTCACTGAACGTCCGCTGACGACTTGTCGATAATTGAAACTTTTTGTGCGCTGTCTTTGCCATTTTTGATTGACTTTTTTTGTCAACCTATTTTAGGCACACACAAATGGCGTGTACACTTGGTTATTTCGGATGACCAAACGTACACGCCATTCGACACTCGACACTCGACATTCGACACTCCCCTCACTCTACCACTATCTTTACCTGGTAAATGCCTCCACTCCGCTGCCGGCAATACAGCACGTATAGGCCGGGCGGCAGGTGCCCGACGGGTATAACGTCCACCCAGCCGTGGTGTTCCATTACGGTTTGCCCCATGGTGTTGTGGAGGGCGATGTAAGTCACCTCGGCGGGCTGCGGGAAATTGAGGTGCAGCACGTCGTGCGCCGGGTTGGGGCGCACGTCGATCGCCATGTTGGTTTGCCAGGGCGAATCGGCGCCCACACTCACGCCAACTTCAAATACAAAACCGTAGGTACAACCGGCGCCGTCGAACAGCACCAGGGTGTAGAAGCCGGGAGCCAGGCCATCGATGGATGTGCTGCTGTCGCCTGTGTTCCAAACGTAGCCGAATGGGGAAATACCGCTCAGGACAGCAAACTCGATGCGGCCGTTGGCACTGTCCACGTGCGTGGCGTTGATCACCGACGAAAACGTTTCCGGTACGGGTACGCCCGCAAGGTTCGCGGCAGCCGAATCGGTGCAGCCGACGGCGTCGGTGAGGGTAACCGTGAAGGTTCCGGGCGACAAGCCGGACACGTTCGCCTCCATAGCCCCGGTGTTCCACTGGAAGGCAAAGGGCGGCTGCAACCAACCGCCGGGCAGCGCAGTGAACATTCCGCCGGCACCTGCGCCGCAGATCAGGGTATCGCCCGTGATGGAAACAGTGGGCGCTCCAGAGGGAATGACAATGGTTTGTTCGCCTACCCGGCCGTAAGCATCGGTAAAGGTAAAGCGGTATGCACCCGCCTGAAGGCTGTCTATGCGGGCGCCGGTGTTGCCCAGTGCATCCGTCCAGGCGTACTGGATGGGCGGACAGCCGCCCCCAAGGGTCCAGTGGATAGCGCCCAGGTTGTTGTTATGGCATTCGGCGTTTACCTGAAGATCATCGGGGCCGGGTATATAGGTGTGCTCGTGCGCCCCGATGTCCACCGTTCCCTCTTGTATGCGCGGCAGGCCGTTCAGATCGGTGAGCAGCCCCATGTTGTTCACCACCTCGTTGTTCCCCGCATTAATGCCCGGTGAGCAAGGCTGGAGGCGGTAATCACGGCCGGCCGGATCGACGAACAAGGGATCGGTTTGAAACAGCGTGGTGGAATCATACCGGGATGGATCCTGATACAGCACCCAGGTGGTGTCTATGCTGTCGGAAAACAGGCAGTTTTTCAGGGTGACGCTGTCTGTATCTTCGAAGATGAACCCGCTGCGTATACTGTTATTAACTACTTCATTGAATAGGGTATTGGCTATGTTGACTTTTACATTAGTAACGTGAAACGGGATCGAAGCTAACTCCAAGGAAGTAGTATCCGCTGAAAAAGTGCAATTATGGATAGAGAGATTCGTTTCCTTATTTATATCTTTGATATCGAGGACAAAAAATGAGTTGGCAATAATCGTGTTTATTATGTTTATATCTCCGGTATCTTTGACACCAGTAGTTATTGCCAGGCTGGAGTTTTGAACAATGTTATCGGAAAACGACTGTTTATTTGTCGAGGAAATTGACACAAAAACATTACCTAAGCCATTGTAATTATCCAGAATTCGATTATTTTCAAATATAAAATAATTTTCTTTTAAAGGACTATTTTGCTCCCAACCAAATACCAGATTAGGACATTCACGGATAATACAATTTTTGAATGTTGATACCGAAATGCTATTAAGGACGATTAAGTTAAAATGAGGAACATTGCCACTAAATCCCAAAATATCAAAAAAAAGACATGAGTCATATACCACCCTGACATTTCCTTCGCTGACATTGTTATTAATTAGTATTTGGTTACTGGTAATAGGGGTAATGTCTTGTCTCAAAAACGTGCAACCTACCAATTGGTACACATTCCAATGCGCGGATCGAACTTTCGGAATATACAAGACACTACCGCTATTGAAAATGCTCTTATTATTTTCAAACAAACACCCGCTAATCGTAAAGCTATCCGTTCTCTCCTGCTCCAACAGGTAAATACACCCGCCGCGTGTAGCTTGGTTGCCGTAGAAGCGACAACCGTCAAAATCCAGCTCCCGATCCCACCACGAGGCGCCGTTTTTGTACACGGCGCCGCCCTGTCCGCTGGCGCAGCGGTTGTGTTGAAATACACATTGCTCAAATCCGGGCGACACCGACCCCGTGTCGCCGCCGTTGATGTACACCGCGCCGCCGTCGCGCCAGGCCGTATTGCGCTCGAACACGCAGTTGCGGATCAGCGGGTAGGCCTCGCCGTTGGCGCCATCTATGTACAGCGCCGCGCCCGACAGGCCGGGTTGGCCGTTCATGCCACCCGGTTGGTTGGCCAGCGCATGGCGAAACACAAAACCGTCGATGAGCGTGGTGCTGTCGGGGTGGTACAGGTACACGAGGGTGTAGCTGTTGTCGGTACTGTCGCCAGGAACACCGATGTCGCCGTCTAACACCGCCCTGCCGTCTGCGGGTCGTTCCGACAGCCCAGATTCCGTACCGGAAAATCCACCATAAAGCCGCACCCCACTCAGTGGTTCGAAGCGCAGATCGCGGTTGCCCGTTTCCGAAGGGCGGTAGGTGCCCTGGGCCACCCACACCTCGTCGCCGGCCTGTGCCATAATCAGCGCATCGTGCAGGCTGGTGTAGGCATCGTCCCAGCTGACGCCGGTTTGCTGCCCGGAAGCGCCGGCGTTTACGTATATCCGTTGTTGCCCCAAAAGTGTCAGGGGAAGAAATGTGCAAAAGAAATAAAGGATTTTCATGAGCAGGGATGTGTAAAAGTGTTCTTGGAGGATATGGTGTGAAAACCACCGAAGAGGCACATCGCGCGGCTAACCCCACCGGTACAGTGCGACCCGGGCCGCTGTTTGGGTTGTACCGGTGGGGTTTCCTGTGCTTATTCTACTCAGAGCCGGCTGGTCACCACCAATGAAAACTGTTGGGCGCCAAAGGCTGTTTTCACGTGCAGGATGTATGTTCCCGGCTGTAGCCGCGGCCAGGCGTCGGCGCCGATGGTTGTGTCGCCGGCGGGCAGGTCAAGCTCACGGCGATGCAGCACCCCACCTTGTTGATCGGTCAGTTGCAAGGTGACGGCGCCTGCTTCCGGCAGGGCAAGATTCAGGCGAAACACCCCCGTGTTCGGGTTGGGGTACACGCGGGCGCTCCACAACGGCGCCGGCGTTTCTTCGGCCCGTGCCGCTGCCGGCCTCACCGCTGCTGCTTCGCCTTGTTCCAGCGCAAAGCGGCGCGCCACGCCCAAGGTGTCGTAGGCTTCGGCGTACAACATCTGTTCGTCTAAGCCCAATTTTAACTCCGCTTGTTGATCCAGGGCCTCCAACTCCAGGAAAAACAAAGGTTCGCCCTCCTCGTAGGTGTATGTTTGCGCATCCGCGTCGAACCACAGCACCCGCACCTCTCCCGACGCCGGTTCGTGCCAGCCGTTGTTGAGGACGCCGGCCATCTCGGGGCCTACGAGCCGCACATCCTGGAGCCTGAACCGGGCTGGGTCGTAACGCAAGGCCATTTGCCAGCCGCTTGCCGTCAGGGTTTTCTGTGCGTACACCGGTACGGTGAGCGTCGCGTCTCCTTTGGCGGCTGGGTTTGTCTGCACCGCGTAGCCGATGCCGGCAGAGGCCGAGGGGGCCGGGCGGCTGTTCATGGCCGAGCCGTTCACATCGCCCACCTTTAGGGCTATAAAATCACCGACGTTCGATGCCGGAGGATCGTTGTCTACGGTAACTGCCTCCGGGAAAACCGTTTGTAATGGGTTGGCGGGGTTTGGGAACGCGAAGGTGGCATCGACAAAGCGCCATGATTTGTTGGCGGGCAATTGGGTATAAATGCCCAGGATTAATCTACGAAGCTCAACAATATCGAAGGTCGTAACTGAGCCACTTTTGTTTGCATCTGCTGCAATTATCTTGTAAGGGTTATCCAATGGCTCCAATACAAGAATATGCCTGGAAATCAGCACCAGGTCATACGTGCTCACGCCATTCAGATGGTTATCGTCCTTGGTTGGGGTAAACACCTGCCCATTCAGCTCGCAAAGGCACAAGCTACCCGTTCCGGTGGTCGACACCCCGGAAAAGTTGCACCCCGTCTGGTTGGCCGCAAGGGTGTAGTTTACATTTTCCACCGTTGCGCTCGGGGTCTTCCATGGCCTGAATTTGTACGAAAAGCGTTTCGTACACAAATCGTCACTGCCAATATCTATATTATAA
Organism: Saprospiraceae bacterium; assembly: GCA_033764075.1. GTDB lineage: Bacteria > Bacteroidota > Bacteroidia > Chitinophagales > Saprospiraceae > M3007. The sequence goes on from JANRJH010000029.1 coordinate 4,417, forward strand.
ATGGACTCAAACTGGGGCAGGCATTCCTGGGTTCCGTTTTCCTCAATGAGGTAGGCGTCGTACACCTCCACCCCGGTAATGCACGTTTCGCTGCCTTGAAAACCCAGACGGGCCAGGCTAATCGGACTGGACGGCCCTACGTTCATGGCAGCTCCGAAAATATCGATAGTCACCCTAAGTACGTCATTCTGACCGGACAAAGGTGCTGCGGAAATACACACAGACGGCGTACAGTAGTTGGAAGAACTCAGTGACTCGCTCCAGGATAAGGTGGCGCCTGAATAATGCACGTCCAGCACGACTTTTGCCGCTTCATACGTTTTGGTCAAGGCAGCGTACAAATTTACATTGAAAAACATGTCTGTACATTCGTTTATCCCCGAAGGGATACTGAAAGATTCCTCTACCTTCACGGTATTAAACGGGCAGTTGGTTGGGCAGTCGCTGCTGTTGCCCCAGTCGATATCCCGCTTTGTTTTGCTTCCGGTATTGGGCGCACAACAAACCCCGCTTAACAGCATACGCCGAATATCGGTGATTTCTACAGTGGTTAAGGCACAATCCGATGCCAGTAATGGCCCGTTGAACACCAAATAAAACAGGGTATTATCGTTATCCGGTGTATTGGTTTGAAAAGTAATCAGTTCTATTTGTGCGCCTTTTGCGTACACACGCCTGTCCATACTACTGTTTGCCGGCGGTTCTTTGTACAAAACAGTTTCTGTCATGGAAGGATTAACATATTGGATGAATGCCTCGCCCATGAACTGAGTCGAGTTTATTTCCATCAAAAAATCCAAAGCATCAATCGTGTAACTGGTGGGTGTAGCATCGGGTGAGGTCATGTACACCGCTACGCGCTTGCGATTGGGAAAATCTGTTGTCGGATCATCTTCTACCACGCCGAGTCGCATAGTCAACGAACTCAACGCACATGCGGATGGTATGGCCACACCTTTGCCGTTTCCGGTGCTGATCGCCATGTTGGCACAATCTGATTGCCCGGGATGTCGGAGCGTGACCTTTGTTGTGCTTAGCTCAACGGTTTCTCCCGGAACAGCATCCACGGCAACGACGAAAAGCAGCTTGCGGCCATAAACCGTCAGGCTAGTGGTTTCACCCGTGAGTCCGGAATAGTAAAAAGAAAATAATCCATCCGCCTCATCAACCGAAAAATCAAACGCATCCGGGTTTAACGGGTCGTTCAGGGCAACCGGCGTGCATTCAATGGACCTCTTTCTGTTTAGCTTACTCAGCGCTTTGTTGGTGTATGAACCGGGATAAACGGTAAGTTTGCCCAGTACCGACAAGTCTTCAATGTCAATGGTGTAAGGGCAGCCAGTCCCTGTGCACCCCGCGTCGCCATCGCGCTCCAGATATACATAATAAAACAGAGGCGAACACGAAGTTTGGTCTTGACAATCGGCAGGCACCCCGGGATCGTTTATCGCCCCGGTCGGCTGCGGGGAGCTGTGTACTACAATGTTCCAGTTGCAGTCGTTGGCACTTCCCTGGGCGTGCAAAGCACTTCGGAGTGCGAGACCAAACAGGAAAAAAGGCAGAACTAAAAGCTGTATATGCCACCTAGTCGAACCTGAAATGCTGCGAATTAACGGATCGGAAAACAAATTTGCTCTCATGATATAGAGGATTAAGGTCTTGATTGGGATATAACAGCTACTGAATATATAAAAATTAAAAACAACTGACAAGCCAAAATTGCTTATTTTAGTTCTTAAAAAGAACGGGGGGGGGTAAAAATTTGGTTTAGAAACAAATTTTTCATGGCTGTGGTTTTTTAGCGTACTGCAGGTTTAATGAGCTACGCTGTGAAGAGAAAATGTGTTGGTTCACTTTCCGCAAGACTTACACAGGAAGATTAGGCGCGCGCTCCGGCAATCCGCCACCCGTTCCGGAACCGGGCGGGCATTGCCTGAAACGGGCGTGTATCATGACTGTACAAAAGTACCCGATACTGCTCAAAAGCCCAAGTCGCTGGAAAAATATAGATGGCACGGCATGTCGAATGGCGAGTGTCGAATGTCGTATAGGCATGGCATACACGGGCTACCAAGCGTACACGCCACTTGTGTGTGCCTAAAATAGGTTGACAAAAAAAGTCAATCAAAAATGGCAAAGACAGCGCACAAAAAGTTTCAATTATCGACAAGTCGTCAGCGGACGTTCAGTGAAGCTTTCAAAAAAGAAAAAGTGTCGGACATAAAGAAGGGTCAAATAAGTATCCGAGATTTGTGTGCACTTTATCAAATCAGCCGTACCTCTGTCTACAAATGGCTTCATTTGTATGGCGAGGTTGAGGTTAGCACCAGAACAGTTGTACAGATGGAAAGCGAAGCATACAAGACCAAAGCGCTGCTACAGCGGATAGCGGAGTTGGAGCGGGTTGTTGGCCAGAAGCAGTTAGAGATAGACTATCTGAATGTTTGTCTGTTGGTTGCCGGCGAAGAATTCGGGTGCGACATAAAAAAAAAGTACGCACCGGCGCCCTTGAACGACTTCGGTCAGAACGACGACTCAACCATCAAAAGATGAACGACTTTTATCTGATAGCGGGTATTTCCAGGCAGGGTCACCACCAGGCAGTGCGGCAATTGGCGGCGGAAGTAGCCAAGGAGCCGGCCTACGTGGGTCTGATGTACGAGATACGGGATATGCACCCGGGCATGGGCCTGCGCACGATGTACGAGCAGTTTCAGCCCGAAGGCATAGGCCGCGATGCGTTCATTGCGCTGGGCATCCGCGAGGGCTTCCGCCTCAGAGCCTTTGAAAACCCGCAGTTGACTACCAGAATCATTAAAAACCGCCGTTTCCCTAACCTTTTGGGGGGTAAGCGGTTTACAAATGTCAACCAGTTGTGGTCCAGCGATATTTTTTACTTCCCGCTCAATGACCGTCACTACTACGGCATCTTGATTATGGACGTTTATTCCCGTCGTATCATAGGCTGGAACATAGCAGACAATATGCGGGCAGAGAATAACCTGGCGGCACTGCAAAGAGCGTTCACCCTTCGGGGAGTAGATCATTACAGGGGGCAACTCATCCACCATTCCGATCGGGGGAGTCAGTACGTCAGTGATGACTACACTGAAACGCTGACCAACAAAGGCATCCAGATCAGCATGTGCAGAGAAGTACTGGAAAACGCACATATCGAACGGGCGAATGGAACAATTAAGAACGATTACCTCCGCCGTCGGGACATCCGCATAGAAACGCAACTATTTGCCGAAATGGAACGCTCGGTCAACAATTACAACCTCCGAAAACATAAATCCCTGGACATGACTCCTATCGATTTTGAAAACCATGTCAATGAACTTTCTGAAGACAAGAGAGGCATGTTGGAGATATTTTCATACAAACAAAATGTTGAAAATGATCGCCAATTAAAACTCGACTTCAATTAACAATTCACTAATTCTTGTCAACCTATTTTAGGAACACACAGTGTATTACTCGACACTCGACACTCGACACTCGACATTCGACACGGTCGGGGCACCATGCGTCCAGCCGCGTTCGTGTATTACTCGACACTCGACATTCGACATTCGACATTCGTCACTCCCATCAGGGTTTGCTTTTCTTCGCTACCGGGTTTCCTTCGGCGTCGATCTGGATGATCTCCATGTTCAGTTCCTGGAGGCCGTCCATGATTTTCTGGGCGTCGCCGGCGAGGAACCAGCCCATTTTTTCGGGTTTTACCATGGACTTGGCGGCCTTTTGGGCGTCTTGCAAGGTGAGGCCCTGGATGGAGCCGCTGTATTTTTTCCAGTAGTCGTCGGGCAGGTTGTAGCGCACCAGTTCGCGGGCGCTGGCGTTCACGCGGCCGTTGGTTTCCCACATACCGGCCATGCCCATGACGGTGTTCTGCTTGGTTTTGTCGAATTCAGCCTGGGTAATCGGGCGGGCGCCGACGTAATCGCGCATTTCCTTTTGCACCTCCAGGATGCTTTCCTTGGTTTTATCGGTCTGCACGGGTGCGTACACCAGGTAGGGGCGTTGTGCGCCGGTGTTGTACATAAAGGCGCGGGAGCCGTATGACCAGTGTTTGTCTTCGCGGATATTCAGGTTGATGCGGCTGGTGAAGTCGCCACCCAGCACGTTGTTCATTTGTTCGGCAGCATTTTCATCGTAGCTGCCGTAGGGGTCAATGAGGTACCCGGCCATGATGAGGCTCTGCTGGCTCTCCGGGCGGTCGATGACGTAAATCTTGTTGCTCTGGTCTTCCTTGACCGCCGGAATGGTCTTCTTGGGTGCATTGCCTTTGGCCCAGGTTCCGAAGCGTTTTTCGAGTTTCGCCACGAGTTCGGGCATGGTGATGTCGCCGGTCACCACGATGGTGGCGTTGTTGGGGCGCACCCAGGTATTGTAGTGGTTGCGGACGTCGGCAAGGGTCATCGCTTGCACCGACGCTTCGTCGCCCGTACCGGTAAACGGCATGCCATAGGGGTGGTCTTTTCCGTAGAGCAGCTCGGGCATGACCCGCATGACCATGGACTGCGGGTTTTTCATTTCGTTCTGGATGCTGCTGATTTGCTGGTTGCGCAAACGGGTGAAGTCCGCCTCCGGGAAAGACGGGTTGAGCACCACGTCGGCCATGAGGTCGAGGCTGGGATCCAGGCTCTGTTTGAGGGTATTGAGGGTGACGTAGGAGTAGTCCAGGTCGTTGCCCGTGCTGAGTCCTGCCCCCAGGAGTTGCAGTTTTTCGTTGATTTGCAGGCTGGTGAGCGATTTGGTGCCCTCATCCAGCATGTTCATGGCCATGTAGGCGAGGCCGGGTTTTCCGCCGAACTGATCAGTTACGTATCCGGCGTCGAGCATGAGGCTGGCCACCACGGTCGGGCTTTCGGTGCGGCGGGTGAGCACCACCTTCATGCCGTTTTTAAGGGTAGTGCGCTCCACGGCGGGAAAGGCTGCGTTGAGGCTGCCCTTGGGCTCGGGCATTTTGCTGCGGTCGGCTTCGATGCCGGTGGTGCTGTACTCGGGGAACGGGGTGCAGGTCATCACGAACTTGCCGTCGCTGAGCCACTGTTGGGCAGCGCGTTGCAGGTCTTTGGCGGTGGCGTTGTGGTAAAGATCGAGCATTTCCTTGTAGAAGTCGGGCCGGTTGCCGTACACCTCATTTTGGGCCAGGATGTCGCTTTTGCCGCCGAAGCCGCCGATGCGTTCCAGGCCTTTGATGAAATTGGCAAAATAGGCGGCCTTCACGCGCTTCATCTCTTCCTCGGTGGGGCCGTTGGCCAGGAAATGGGACAGCTCTTCGTTAATGGCGGCCTCCACTTCTTCCATGGTTTTGCCGGGTTTGACCTGGGCAGAGATGTAAAAGTTGCCCGCAATTTCCTGAAGGCTGTTGAACGCAAATACCGAGGTGGCAATCTGTTTGTCGTACACCAGCGCCTTGTACAGGCGGCTGTTTTTGCCGCTGGAGAGCACGTCGGACACCAGGTCAAGGTACACGCCGTCTTTAGAGCCCCACTGCGGGGTGTTCCACACCATGTTTACCTGGCTTTCGGGTACGCGGTCCTGGTAGGTGGCGCGGGTCTCGCCGGTGCGTTTGGGTATGTTCACCATCGGGCGAGCGATGGTGGGGCCGGCCGGGATGTTGCCGAAATACTGGAGCACTTTTTCGTAGGCGGCTTCGGGGGTGATGTCGCCGGCAACGACGACCACGGCGTTGGCGGCGCCGTAGTAGGTTTTGAACCACTCGTGCACGTCGTCGAGGCTGGCGGCGTTCAGGTCTTCCATTTCACCGATCACGGTGTGTCCGTAGGGGTGATGCGGCGGGTACATTTCTTTCTGGGCGATATCCCACCCTTTGGCGTAGGGCTGGTTTTCGCCCTGGCGTTTTTCGTTCTGCACCACGCCGCGTTGCTCATCGAGCTTGGCCTGGTCGATGGCGCCGAGGAGGTGGCCCATGCGGTCGCTCTCGAGCCAGAGCACCTGGTCGAGGGCCGTCACCGGCACCGTCTGGAAGTAGTTGGTGCGGTCCTCGTTGGTGGTGCCGTTCAGGTCGGTGGCGCCGATGGCTTCGAGGGCCTGGAAGTAGTCGGTATTGAAGTTTTCCGACCCGTTGAACATGAGGTGTTCAAACAGGTGCGCGAAGCCCGACTTGCCGGTTTTTTCATTTTTGGAACCCACGTGGTACCATACGTTCACCGCCACAATGGGCGCTTTGTGGTCTTCGTGCACGATGAGCCGCAGGCCGTTGGGCAGGGTGTACTTCCGGAAGGGGATGTCAATGTCCCTGGGGTTGTAGGTGGGGTAGTCGGATTGGGCGGAGAGGGTGGCGCCCAGGCCGAGGAAGAGCGCAAAAAGGAGCAGTTTTTTCATCTGAAGGATCAATATTTTTTCAAAAAGGACTATAGGCACGGCGTGAAGATGCGCAGGTTGTGGCAAAACGCGCAAAAAATTGGATGAAATGTCCGGTTTGATCTATGAAAGCGGGGCCGCCAACCGTAAGTTTGCCCCCATGCATACCCTCCGCAAGCTCCTTCCCCACCTGCCTGCCGCCCTCCTCCTGACGGGCGCCCTCGTGCGTTTCGGGGTCTGGATGCAGGATCGTTCCCTGTTCATCGACGAGGCGAGCCTGGCGCTGAACTTCTGCGAAAAGTCCTTCGCCGGGCTGTGGGGGCCGCTGGGCCATCAGCAGTACGCGCCCCCGCTGTTCCTGATGCTGGTGAAAAGCGCGGCTTCTTTTTTCGGAAACACGGAGCAGGCGCTGCGCCTCGTCCCATTGTGGAGCGGGCTGCTGGCCCTGGGCCTTTTCGGCGCGCTGGCGCGCCGGTACGCGATGAACCTTTGGGTGCTGTTGGGCACCGTCTGGATTTTTGCTTTTTCCGACCTGCACATCCGCTACGCCACCGAGGTGAAGCAGTACGGCACAGACGCGGCGGTGGCGCTGGCGCTGTTGTGGATGGCGCAGCGGCGGGTGGGGGCCGGTCTGTGGGCGGTCGCCGGCGCGGTGTCCGTCTGGCTGTCGATGCCGGCGGTTTTTGTGCTCTTCGGTGTTGGGCTGGAAGGGTTGTGGGCTGTTTTCAATCGATCCAACCCATACGATGGCTTGAAGCCCAACCCATACGATGGCTTGAAGCCATCGTATGGGTACAGGCCGGCGTTCAACCGAGGCGATGGCTTCGAGCCATCGCCTCGATACGCGCTAATGATCGTGGGCGCCTGGCTCCTGAGTTTCGGGGTGTACTTCCTCTTTTTCCTGAAGCCGGCCATGGGCGGACAGGCATTGCTGGACTACCACAGCGCTTATTTTTTCCCGGTTTGGCCCCTGAGCCCGGATGTGTTCGCCCGGCAGCTCGATCTGCTGCGCACCATTCCGTACTACACGGCCGGCCATACGGCGCTTGCCCTGGCCTTTGGGGCAGCGGGACTGCTCACCGCCCTGGTGGTTCGCCTGCGCGATGCGCGTTTCCGCCTGTTGGTCTGGCCGTTGCTGGCCTGCCTGGCCGCCTCGGCTGCCGGTGCGTATTCGCTGCTGCCGCGCATGCTGGTGTGGCTTTTCCCCCTGATGCTGCTGGCGCAGGCGTGTGGCTGGGACTGGCTGTGGGCAAAAACGGGCAGGTACGGGCGCATCGCCCTGGCGTTTCTGATGTTGGCCACTGCCGGGCTGCACGACGGCCTGCGTTTCCTTTACGAGCCGTTGGTGGTGGAGGAAGTCAAACCGGTACTGGCCCAGGTGGCCGCACGGCGTCGGTCAGACGACCTGGTGTGGATCGATCACCAGTCGAAGGCGCTGGTGCAGTGGCACACCGGGTGCCGGGATCCGCGATTTGACCTGGGTGAACATATTTACCGCGCCGGCTTTGATGACATGCCCCGAAAAGAGGCCTTCGCCGGTGCGGCGCGGGTATGGGTGGTATACACCCATTTGTCGAATGACGCGGCGCAAGCGCGTGCGTTTACGGCAGTCTTGAACGGCGTTCCTGCGGGGTACCGCGCGGGCGCCAGGGTGGAGACCAAAGGGGCTTTTGCGGTGGAGATGGTCCGGGAGTGAGCACGAAGCGATGTGGATCAGTAGCATTGAAAATTGTACAATGTTCAATGACTACCGCTACACCCCACCCGCCAGCACCTCCCAGGTATGATCGCCCAGCAGGCGCACCGTGGCCAGGTGCTCAAACGGCTGCTTGCGCCCCCACTCGTGCGGGGCGACCATGGAGAGCACGTGCCCGCCGTCGGACTTGCGCTGGTACAAATGGTAGATGTAGTGAATAACCGGCTGGAAGTTGACCTCGGCCTGGTAGATGAGTTCCGACACCGCCATGCGTTTCTGGAGCGACTGGGCCTGGTCGACCAGCGTTTCCATCTGTTGGCGCAATTGCTCCATCTGCCGGTCGGTCTGGTCGTACATGGCCGTCATGGCGTTGCCGCGGATCTGTCCCTTGTCTTCGGGCCGGATGGCCACGCCGCCCACCGTATGCGCATAAGGCAGGAGGCCAGGGTTTTCGGCTACCTTGTTTTTATCGATGGGGTTGACGAAGGCGTCCTGCCCGGTTTTTTCCTGTTTTTTCTTTGCCATAACGCGCAATAAACACTTGGGAGCGGGGCTTGTTTCTTACTGCAATGAAAATATCGCTCAAAGTTAGTGGATTTCTCCTGTTGGTGATCTTTCTGGCCCTGGCCTCGTTTTTCCGGCGTGATGTGCCGGTGGATGAACTGAAGCCCCTTTACGCCAATGCGTACTCCCGGTTTTTAACCATCGACGGCATGCCGCTGCATTACCGCGACGAAGGCCCGCGCGCCGACGCCTTGCCCCTGGTGCTCCTGCACGGCACGGCCTCGAGCCTGCACACCTGGGACGGCTGGGTGGACAACCTGCGCCATACCCGCCGCTGCATCCGCCTCGACCTGCCGGGGCACGGGCTCACCGGGCCTCGCGCCGACCGCGACTATTCCGTGGAAACCTATGCACGCACCCTGCTTACCCTGCTCGACAGCCTGGGTGTGGAGCGTTGCGTGGTGGCCGGCAACTCTCTCGGCGGCGCCATCGCCTGGACAGCCGCCCTGGAGACGCCCGCGCGCGTGGCCGGATTGATTCTGGTTGACCCGGCCGGCGCCCCTTTTGCGCCACGCCACGTGCCGATGGGCTTTCAGCTGGCGCGCAGCGCCCGGGCGCGCCCGCTGTTGCGCTGGTTCACCCCCCGCGCCATCGTGGCGCGCAGCACCCGGGAGGTGTACGGAAACCCCTCCAAAGTGACCGAAAAACTGATCGACCGACATTATGAACTGCTGCTTCGGACAGGCAACCGGCAGGCGCTCAGCGACCGGTTCCGGAGCGCCTCCCCTACCCTGCCCTATTACCCTCGCCTGAGTGAAATAACGCAACCCGTGCTGCTGCTTTGGGGCGCTGAAGATCGCCTGATCCCGCCGGAGTCGGCGGCCGTTTTTCAGAAGCTCCTGCCAAATGATACGCTGGTGCTGCTGCCGGGGTTGGGGCACGTGCCGATGGAGGAAGATGCCGGAGAGACGGCGAATCTGGTTGGCAACTGGCTTTTTCGAATGCGGAATGCGGAATTCGGAATTCGGAATAATTAGGGCGCCTGGCTTTTTCGAATGCGGAATTCGGAATGTTATGCCACCGACACCGCCGTACCCGTAGCGATCACCATAATCATACCGTTCGCCTGGCCGAGGGTTTCGTAGTCGAAGTCGATGCCGATGATGGCGTTGGCGCCCAAACGTTCGGCTTCCTGGGTCATTTCGCCGATAGCGATCTCGCGGGCCTCGCGCAGCACCTGTTCGTAGGAGCCGGATCGGCCGCCGACGATGTCGCGGATGGAGGCAAAGAAGTCTTTGATGATGTTGGCGCCAATAATGGTTTCGCCGAATACCACGCCGTGGTACCGGGTGATGGTGCGGCCGTCGAGTGTGGAGGTGGTGGAGAGGAGCATATCAGGTGGTTTGTACGGTTCAGGTATAGCAGTGGCGGAACGGGAAACGGCCTAGCGTTTAAACTTGCCGCCTTTCGGCATGGGCATGTTTTTGGGCAGGGCGCCCATGCGTCCCATGGGCATATTGGCCATCTGGTGCATCATCTTGCGCATGTCGTTGAAGTTTTTCACGAACAGGTTGATCTGGTCGAGGCTTTGGCCGCAGCCCCGGGCGATGCGGCGTTTACGACTGAGGCTCATCAGGTCGGGGTCTTTGCGTTCGGCGGGCGTCATGCTCTGGATGATGGCCTCCACGCGCACGAGGGCTTTGTCGTCGATGTCCACATCCTTGAGTGCTTTGCTTACGCCAGGGATCATACCCATCAGGCTTTTGAGGTCGCCCATTTTCTTGATCTGCTGCATCTGGCCCAGGAAGTCGTTGAAGTCGAACTTGTTCTGCTTGATGCGCTTTTCGACGCGGGCCGCCTCCACCTCGTCGAACTCGGCCTGGGCTTTTTCCACGAGGCTCACGATGTCGCCCATGCCGAGGATGCGCTGTGCCATCCGGTCGGGGTAGAACAGGTCGAGGGCGTCGAGCTTTTCGCCCATGGAGACGAACTTGATGGGCTTGCCGACGGTGTACTTGATCGACAGGGCGGCGCCGCCACGGGTATCGCCGTCGAGCTTGGTGAGCACCACGCCGTCGAAGTTGATGCGCTCGTTGAAGGCCTGGGCGGTGTTCACAGCGTCCTGGCCGGTCATGGAGTCCACCACAAACAGGGTTTCGGTAGGTTTCACGGCGTCTTTAATGGCGGCCACCTCCTGCATCATGGCCTCATCCACGGCCAGGCGGCCGGCGGTGTCGATGATCACCACGTGGTGGCCGTGGCCTTTGGCGTGGCGGATGGCGTTCAGGGCGATCTCAACCGGGTTTTTGTTGTCCGGCTCTTTGTACACCGGCACCTGGATGCTTTCCCCGAGCACAGAGAGCTGGTCGACGGCGGCGGGACGGTACACGTCGCAGGCGACCAGGAGCGGGAAGAGCTGCCGTTTTTCCTTGAGGTATTTGGCGAGCTTGCCGCTGAAGGTCGTTTTCCCGCTGCCCTGCAGGCCGGCGATGAGGATCACCGCCGGGGAGCCTTTCACATTGATGCCCGCATGCTGGCCCCCCATCAGCTCGGTGAGCTCGTCCTGCACGATCTTGACCATGAGCTGGCCCGGATTCACGTTTTTCAACACGTTTTCGGTGCCCAGGGCCTTGTCTTTGATCTTGTCGGTGAATTCCTTGGCGATCTTGTAGTTTACGTCGGCCCCCACCAGTGCGCGGCGGATTTCCTTGATGCTTTCGGCGACGTTGAGTTCGGTGATTTTGTGGGAGCCGCTGAGGACTTTGAAAGCGGACTCCAGTTTATCGCTGAGGGAGTTGAACATATGAATTGGATGATGCGGAGATCAGGTGATTTTCAGAATTTGATCAGGAAAACGAGGTGCAAAGATACAGCAAATAAGGGACACACGGAAGGGGCCACTAATCGATATACCGCTTCACCAGGTCTGCATACGCGTCGATCCGCCGGTCGCGGAAGAACGGCCAGATCCTTCGCACGGCCTCCGTGCGGCTTTTATCGATGTCCACGACCACATTTTCCTCCCGGTCGGCGCTGCACAGGTGCAGCACTTCGCCTTGGGGCCCTGCGACGAAGCTTTGTCCCCAGAACCGAATGCCGCCGGTGACGCCCGTCCAGTCGGGTTCGAAGCCCGTGCGGTTAACGGTGATCACGGGCAGCCCGTTGGCCACGGCGTGGCCGCGCTGGATGGTGAACCAAGCGCCGTGTTGCCGGTCTTTTTCATCCTGTGGGTCGCTGCTTTCCCAGCCGATGGCGGTGGGGTAAATGAGCACTTCGGCGCCGGCCATGGCCATCAGGCGTGCCGCCTCCGGATACCACTGATCCCAGCAGACGAGCACGCCCAGCTTGCCTGCCGAGGTCTGTATGGGCTTGAACCCGAGATCGCCGGGCGTAAAGTAGAATTTTTCGTAGTAGGCCGGGTCGTCCGGGATGTGCATTTTGCGGTACATACCGGCCATGGAACCGTCTTTTTCGAACACCACGGCGGTGTTGTGATAAAGGCCAGGCGCGCGTTTTTCAAAAAGGGAACTCACCAGCACCACGCGATGATCGCGGGCGGCACGGCTGAACGCCTCGAAATCGGGCCCGGGGATGGGCTCGGCGAGGTCGAACATGGCCGTATCTTCGGCTTGGCAGAAGTAGATGCCGCAATGGAGTTCCTGGAGGACCACCAGTTCGGCGCCCCGGGCGGCGCAGTCGGCTATGCCGCGGATGGATTTTTCCCTGTTGGCCGCTTTATCAGGGCCGCAGGTTTGCTGTACAAGGCCGGTTTTCATGCGGGGTTACCGGTTGGCGTTGAGGGAGGAAAACACCATGGATTCCAGGAATTTCTGCACGTTGTCCACCCGTTTGTCATCGCCGAAATCGGTCAGCGAGGGCAGGTTGTGCATGAAAAAATTCTGGAAGTGGGCCATTTCAATCAGGGTGCTCGCCAAAGAACGGGGGTAGGGATACTTGGGGCTGTACTCCCTAAACAGGTCGGCCACCCGGCCGCAAAGGTCTTTGTACGGCTTGAACAACTTGACGCGGTTGATCTCGCTGACCTCTCGCGTGAGGTAAACCTTGCTGCTTTCGGCAATGACGATGCCGTAGAGCGCCTCCTTGTCGAACTCCGAGTCGTCCGGCCCGTCGGGCAACCGCCGCACCAGCAGTTCGATGACCCGGCTGATCTTCTCTTCCGGATTGTCGAGGTTCTGAAGCTGAAAAACCACCAGATACTCCAAATAATTCCAATACCAGGTGAGGATGTACAACAAAAGACGGTGTTTGTTCTCAAAATACCGGTACACACTGGCCTCAGTGGTGTGCATCTCTTCCGCCAGCTTGCGGAAGGTGAATTGTTCGAATCCGAGCTTGTGCATCAGGATCAGTCCCTGACGGACAATGTTTCGACCCAACACGGTGTCCTCCGGATCCCGGAGCGCCAGTTTTTCGCCGGCCTGAATGCGGATTTGAAAGGGCATAAATGAAGTAGAAATGATTCGAATGCAAAAGTAAGCACTATTCCTGCTGTGTGTCAAGTATTATAAAGCGAAAAAAAAATAAAAAAAACAAAGCATTGCTATTGACAAAAGGATTTTTACTTGTATATTTGTAGCGTAAACTAGGACAACACAAAGCAAGCATGAGGTTTACCAAACCGGAAAGTGACACCCACGGGCCGGTAACGTCCCGGCAAATGAGTCGGGACGTTTTTTTTAACAAAAAAGACCATGCTACCTGCACAACGGGCAACGGGTCTGGTTCGTTAACCTAATTTAAAGATTTAAGCTATGTCCAAAAACGCTCAACTGAAAGATATTCTAAATCAATTTTACGCACAAGGCTATCGCCTGGCGGATTCCAGCGTTGCCGCTATGAGCAACGAAGCCATACAATCGAACGACTGGCGGTTGGATCAGGTACAACAGGTACGCAACGAACACCACCGGGATAGTCCGGCGATGGTGATGGCGGTTTCCAGCGCCACAAAGGGCATGCGACTGTTGTTTGTGGAAGTGCTTTACCCCGGCACCGAATTCAGTCCGGTCCAACTGCTCAAACGGCTTTTTCCGGTTCGAAACCGTCCCGCAGTTCGGGTATCAGCAAGATAAGAAAAAAAAATAAACTATTTTCTACCCTTTTACCGTTACCCCATTCAAATGACGCGTTTCATGTCCCAAAACAACCATTTATTTATTGAATAGTGTTTTAAGCATACTAATTTTTTGCTATTTTATACATGAAAACACCAAAAATATGTGGTTAAAATTTAATTTGTCCCTTATCAGAAGTACTTATTATTGAAGGATTTTCTACTTTTGGCCCTTAGTTTGATCTTTAATCCTAATCTATCGTCTGCTAACCCAGATTGCCCGTATATGCAAGATCTCATCGAGTTAACCGCCCTGTTCCGGAGGACCAAGTTCAATAACCTTAAATTACTGGAAACCATCATGGACCCCGAAACCCAAATGGGTAGGGTGTTTGGTTTTATCTTCAGGCAGGAAGCCGAAACGGACGACGATCTGCGCCGCCTCATCCCCGAGTTTGCGGCCGATTCCAATAAATTGTACACGGTGAAGAGCAAGCTCAAAGACCGGTTGCTGGACCTTGTCTTTCTGCTCGATTTCAAAGAGGCCGGCTTTGCTGACCGGCAACAGGCATTCAACGAATGCACGAAACGCATGGCTTCTGCGGTGATGCTGATCGGGCGGGGCGCCCGTTCGACGGGCATCAACCTGCTGGAGCAATTGCTGCGCCAGACGCGCCGGTTTGAATTCACAGAGCTGACGCTGGATGTGCTGCGTACCCTCCGCCTCCATTACAGCCTGATGGAGGGCGACGAGAAGAAGTTCGAGTCTGCTGAGAAAGAGATGGACAGGCTGGAGGAAGTCTGGCGACTGGAACGGCGGGCAGAAAGCCTGTATGCTACCCTGATGGTAGGTTTTGTGCAAAAAAAGGCAGATAAAAGCGCGATAGCCACCCATGCCGAAAGTTCATTTCTGGAAATAGCCCCCTATCTCGATGAGGTCAAGTCCTTCAAATTTCAGTTGTTCGGCAGGCTGCTGGAGTTGGCTATTTACGATGGGCGCCACAACTACCGCATGGTGGCCGACTTATGCCGGGACGCCATCCGTTTCTTCGAGCAAAAGAATTATCACAGCGGTCTTTCGCTACAGGTATTTTACTACAACCTGCTGCTGAGTTGCCTTTTCCTGCGTTCGTTTGACGAGGCGCAGGCCATGGCGCCCCGCTACAGCAGCCTGTATGCCGAAGGATCGTTCAACTGGTACAAGGTCCACGAACTAAACTTCCTCATCGCCATGCACTGCGGGCGCTACCAGGAAGCCCACGATGTGTGGCAAACCGTCGACCGCCACCCTACCCTCGCCCAGCAACCTGCAGTCATCACCGAAATGTGGCAAATTTTCGGCGCGTTCCAGCACCTGCTCATCCGGACGGGTCAGGTTCGGGCCAACGAAGCGGAAATGGTCGATGCGACATTCCGGTTGTCCAAATTCATCAACACACTCGTGGTGTTCACCCGCGACAAACGCGGCATGAACATTCCGGTTATGGTCATTCATTTCCTCTTCCGCATGGCCGAAGGGAAGTTCGAGTTGCTCGCCGACCGCGCCGAATCCCTGGAACGATACCGCAAACGGCATCTGGACCATCCGGACACCCTGCGCAGCGACCTTTTCTTCCAAATGCTGCTTCAACTGCCCGCCGCCGGGTGGAAGCGCGGGACAGCCCTGGCAGCCACCGCCGAGCTGCGTAACAAGTTGCAACAAACCCCGCTGGAGAAAGCCAACCAGAACCACGAGATCGAAATCGTCCCGTATGAAACACTTTGGGACATTGCCTTGGGGCTTTTGCCTGAAAATCAAGTGTAAACGAAATTAAAAAAATTCACTGGGAAAGGTTCTCCTGTCAAATATTTTCCCTTCCAATTTTCCCCGGGCTAACTTTGCCTATCCGTATCCATTAAATCTAATCCTCATGGAAAGACTCTACACTTTGCCCGCCTTCTCCTGTTGCCCGGGCGCAACATCAACAATTGACCATACCCCCCACAACGGCATCGGCATCCTGGATTTAATCGGCCATTAACAGACGCGATGCACGATCTCATAGAATTGGTCGGCCTGGTCAACAAGACCAAGCTGAAATCGACAGGTCTATGGAGCGCCATTCTGGAACCCCAATCCAAGATGGAGCAGCTTTTCGAGGGCATTTACCGGGGAGACATCGCGTCGGACGAGCACGCGAAGTCGCTGCTCGGTGATGCGGGAGAAGAGTTTGCCCACGTGGCGAGCCTGAAAAACAAGTTGAAAGAGCGGTTGCTCGACACGGTTTTTCTGCTCGACTTCAAGGACACCAGCTTTTCCAACCGGCAAAAGGCCTTTTACGAATGCTACAAGAAATGGGCAGCGGCCATGATCCTGCTCATTCGCAATGCCCGCATTTGCGGCATCGACATCCTGGAAAAGTTGTTGCGCCATGCCATGCGCTTCGAATTTACCGAACTGACCCTGGACATCCTGCGGGTCTTGCGCCTGCAATACAGTACAGTGGAGGGCGACCTGAAAAAGTACGACGCCATCCGGGAGCAGTACGACCACTACGAACAGCTATGGCTGTTGGAAAGCCGGGCCGAGCGCAACTACACGGACATGATGATCCGTTACACCCACAGCAAATCGACCAAAACAGAGGTGGCCGATATGGCCCTCCGCTATTACGAGGAACTGAAGCCGAGCTTGGAACGCTACGATTCGTTCAAGCTACACCTCTTCGGCAGGCTTATACACCTGACCGTGTACAGCAGCGCGAACGATTACGCCACCACAGCCCGGATATGTGAGGAGGCCATCGCGTTTTTCGATGGCAAAGATTACGACAGCGGACTACCCCTCCAGGTTTTCTACTACAACCTCATCGTCTGTTACCTGCAAATGCGGGAATTCGAGAAGGGGCAGGACATCGTGAACAAAAGCGAGAACCTCTTCGAAAAAGGGTCCTTCAACTGGTTTAAGGTGCAAGAGTTGTTCTTCCTGCTGGCCATGCATACCCGGCACTACGAAAAAGCCTTGCAGGTGTATCTGGGGACCATCCATCAGCAACGTTTTACAGAGCAACCCGACCACGTCAAGGAAATGTGGCGGATTTACCAGGCCTACCTGCACTACCTCACCATGGTCGGGCGCCTGCACCCACTCGATAACGGGATGGCGGACACCTTCCGTTTCAGGCGTTTCATGAACGAGATCCCAATCTATTCCCGCGACAAAAGGGGCATGAACATTTCGGTGCTCATCATCCAGATTTTGTTCGCGTTGGCCGAAAAAAAATACGACCAAACCTGGGAGCGGATGGAGAGCATCAACAAATACTGCAGCCGGTACCTCAAGGAGAACGACACCTTCCGCAGCAACTGCTTCATCAAAATGCTGTTGCTCATCCCCGAGGGCAACTTTCACCGGGAAAATGTGGCCCGAAAAACGGCCAAGTATTTCAAAATGCTCGACAGGGTACCCATCGAGGTGGCCAATCAAACCTACGAGGTTGAAATTATTCCTTACGAACACCTCTGGGAAATGGCCGTAGACACCCTCGACCTGCGCCTATACAGAAGCAAGGTCAAGAAGGCCCGAATCACAGAGGCCTGATCAGGGCAGCAAACGCCTCCTGAAACAATTTAGTGCAAAAAAGGGCCGGCCGGCCCCTGGCATTCGCGTCGCTTTTCAAGCGCACGAGGTCATGGGCCGGCCGGCCCTTTTTTGTCGTTTGGCCGGCATAAACACATACAAAAAAACATCTTTTGAAAAGGCTTAAAAGCGATAGCTTGTGCTATTGGACGTCTTTTTATTTGACATATGTAATTGATTATAAATATTTTATAATTTTTATTGTCAAAAATAACGCGCTGCCGGGTTGGGCCATAAGCGGCGCACGGCTGTCCGTAAACCCCCTTTGCAAGGCCTGCACCTTTGACTTCGTAAAACAACAGGCAAATAAAAAATCACGAAGTCATGAAACAATTCCGTTCGAATTCTCCCAGCACATTTTCACTCGATCATATTACAGGCCTTGACTTGATTGGTGTGTAAGCCTGTTGTTCATCATCTACAAAAACATGCTAAATGACAGCATTTAATACAATTACACACAATTATACCCGTCGGGTATCGGAGACGTTTCCGTCTGCCAACCAGCAGGCGCTGCGAAAGGTCTTGCAGTGCGACGTCATATTCGGGGCCCCCAGTGCCGGTTGTCAGGGCACGGGTATCTGCAAAATTGCAGCCCGGGAGGAACGCTCCATGCGCAAACGCGACTGCCGGAACACTGTAGCCTGGATGGCGCCTGTGGCCGGCGGCACGGGAATCACCTTGTTCTTTTTTCGGGAGAACCTGTGCTCCGAGCTGATACGCAAGCATTTCCGCCACGGCGTCCTGACGGTGGCAGAGCCTTGCCGCGTGCCCCATTCCCTGATCAGACAACTCGATCTGAAGATTACAGAAATACCGCCGGGCCGTTACGCCCTGGAGGAATCTTTTGGGTATTACCGCCTTAATCTCGAATAACGCCCCACTCCACCATCATTATCCACCTGAATGCACGTGCCATGCTCAAAAAAGGAATGCACATGAAACACTCACCACTTCAAACCGGTCTGCGGCTGTGGCTGCTGCCGGTGCTGCTGTGGCTTACCGCCGTCTGCGCCTTGCCGGCGCAAAATCTGGTTTCGGCCACAGAAATCGATCAGAGCACCCGTTGGAAAACCAAGGAGCAAGCCATCCCTGTGTTGAAAGCGCAAATCGACAACTGGCACACCCAGCTGCCGACCCTGGAAGCGGGCAGCCCCGAGCACACCAGCGCCTTGCGCCACGCGGCCTATTACAAAGCCATTGCGAAGGAAGTCATGCAAGGCACCCCGCTGCCGTCTGCGCTTGAAAACGCCTTGCCGTGGGCAGCCAGCCTGGGCGGCGCCATGGAAGCCACTTTTACGACCAAAAAAGACCTGCGCAGCTTGTACGATGAGGCCAGGAATCTGCTCACGAATTAATCAAAATCATTCTGAATCCATGAATCCGACAATATTTAATTTCGGTTTGAGCGGCGCGCTGCGCGTCGTGCTCCTGTTGGCAGGTTGCGTTCAGGGCTTATTGTCTTTTGCTCAAGTGAATGTGAATATGCCCTTTAATTCCGGTGCTTCCACGTTTACCATCAATCCGCCAACCACCTGTTCCTTCAACTTTTTCGATGACGCAGGCCCTGGCGGCGTTTACAGCAACCTGAGCAACCCGGCCACGTCGGTGGTGACCTTCGCGCCTTCCATTCCCGGAAATAAAGTACGCGTTGTTTTCACTTCGTTTGGCGTAGAAGAATTCTTCGACGCCTTGTTCGTATACGACGGCGCTACAGCGATGGCGCCTCAAATATCTTCCGGCAATCCTGCCGCTTTTGTATTCAAGGCGGGCGGCTTCTGGGGCATCACGCCACCCAACAACATTGCCAGCAACGCGGTACAAGCCACGGCAGGAAACGCTTCCGGAGCGCTGACCTTCCAGTTTGAGTCTGACGCCACGCCCATTCCGAATACTTACCCCGGCTGGGAAGCCGTGGTGGCCGAACTGACGCCCGGCGTGTGTACCCTGCAAAACCTCGCACCGTTGACGGTCAATTTACCCTCCAACGGATGCACGGCGGACGTACTGGCGCCGCTGCCCGGGTACTCGCCCGGCGGCTGCAACCTCAACCTGGCCATTCGGTATCGCATCAACGGCGGCCCGGTCACCAGCGTGATGGGCTTCCCGGCCAATGTGCTTATTCCGGATTTGCCGGCAGGCGCCAACATCGTCACCTGGGAACTCATCAACCCTTGCGGCGGCGCCGTGATTTCCGTGGTCAACCAGAGCATCACCATACAGGACAAGACCCTGCCGGTGCTGTCGTGCCCGCCCAGCGTGACGCTGAACCTTGGCCCCGGGGAGTGCGGTGAGCAACACTTGTACGGACCGGTGACCGCCACCGACAACTGTCTGTTCATGAGCCCGGAGGCGGTGGTGACCCATCCCGACCTGACCAATTTCAATAATTTTTTCGCCGGCATCACCTTCGACGTGCGCAACACCGGGCCCGACCCTGTGTACATCACCGGCTTTACCGCCCCGATCGCGCCCGGGCCACACACCGTACAGGTTTGGCTGGCGACGTCGTCGCATTCGGCCGTGCCCGTGATGAACAACCCGCTGGCGTGGAGCCTGATCGGACAGGTGAACGTGAACTCCACCGCCGTCGGCTTTTTTGATCAGAC
Source organism: Saprospiraceae bacterium (assembly GCA_033764075.1). Classification (GTDB taxonomy): domain Bacteria; phylum Bacteroidota; class Bacteroidia; order Chitinophagales; family Saprospiraceae; genus M3007. The sequence continues at coordinate 24,255 of JANRJH010000029.1, forward strand.
AAACATTCCCATCGGGGTGATCATCCTGCAACCCGGAGAAACCAAAGGGATTTACATGGCCACCACCGACGGCAGTTTCATGCGGTATACGAACGGAAACGCGGTGTCCAGCGACGGCCGGGTGAGCATTATTTCCAATGGCCACGGCGCCGGCGCATACCCGTTCTCGAATACCAGTGTGCCCCGAACCTTTGTCGGCGCCGTCAAATACACTGTCCCGGTGGCCGGCGGCACGGTCAGTCAGATCGCCGGCTTGCCCTCGGGGGCCGAATTTCCCATCGGCACCACCACCAACATTTTCAGGGCCTTCGACAAGGCCGGCAACAGCGCCACTTGCTCGTTTACCGTCACCGTGAATGAGTACACCGGCCCCTCCGGGTCAATCGTTTGCAATGACGCCATTGTTGTTGCGCTCGACGAATTTTGCACCGCCAAACTGACTGCCGACGACGTATTGGAAGGCGGCAACTACGGCTGTTACAACAAGTATCCGGTGGAGGTCGACCGGGTACCGCCCTTCGGGAACGGCCCCTGGCAACCCGCCGAGTTTACCGCCGCCGACGTCGGCAAAACGTACCGACTCCGGGTCACCAATCCTGGAAACGGTCTGATATGCGACAAGACGGATGTCACGATTCTTGACTTCCTGCCACCCGCGCTTGAATGCTCGCTTACCCCTATCGACATCCCCGGTAACCTGCCTCCCTCCCCTATCGACACCAAAGCGGTGGACATTACCTACTCCTTCCTGCCGCCTGGCCTGCCGAAAACGGTGATGGATTTTCAGACCATTGAGATTGAAATCCCGGTAGGTGCACCGGCGGACATGACCATCAACGACGTGGATTTCCGCCTGCGCATCAGCGGCGACCCGTTCAATCTGAACATGAACGCCGTGCTGGAGAGCCCGTCCGGCACCATCGTAACCCTGTACGATCAGTTCACCGGCTGCGCACCCAGCCCGTTGTTTGCCCGTTTCGACGATGAAGGAGTCAACTCAATCGCCTGTGCAGACCTTACCACGAACAAAAACGTGCGGATACCCGCGTCCATCGGCCAGCAGCTATCGGCCTTCGACGGTGAGCCGGTTGCCGGTGTCTGGAAACTGCGGGTGACCGATCTGGATGCCTTTGCGGACCAGTCCTCCATCGAAATAGCTGAACTGATTGTGAACACCGCTTACAAGTACACGACCGGTTTCCCCAACGGACTTACCTGGCCCAACCCGAAAATCATCCAGGTCAACAACAACACCTTTGTGGTCAAGGCGCCGCTGATTGACGCGTGCAGCGACGTCACACTCAGCTACGTAGACCAGTCGATGCCGGGCACCTGCCAGAGTGGGTTCCTTTCCATCATCACCCGCACCTGGCAGGCGATTGACGCAAGTGGCAATACCGCCACCTGTGTGGAAACCATTCGCCTGCTGCGCGCCGACTTTGACGACGTGGTGCCTCCGCCGAACTACGACGACATCGACGAGGAGTCTTTTGCGTGCGGTGGCCCGTACCCGACGCCCGATTGGATAGAAAGCCAGGGATTGCAGGGATACCCCGAAGTATTCGGCATGAGCAACGGTGGCGCCGGCATCAACTGGACGTACACCGATAACATCATCCAAACACTCTGCGACGGCACCTACACCATCCGGCGACGATGGCTACTGGATGTGGCCTGCTCCGGTGTCTTTGAACTGGAACAGATCATACGTGTGGTAGACGAGAAAGGACCGGAAATAGACACTCCGGCCGACATGGAGGTGAGCACCGGCAGTTCGTCCTGCTGTGCGGTGGTTCCCTTGCCCTCTGCTATGGTGTTTGACTCCTGCTCGCGCATCAACAACATACAGGCCCGGGTGGAAGTGAACGACATACAAACCGGTTTGCCGGTGAACACCTTCACCTATGCCGGCTCGCTGACCAACTTCCCGGGCAACAACCCGGCAGGCATCAACGATACCCTGGCTGTCTTTGGCAACACCGCTTGTTTGCCCGTGGGCCAACACACCGTTTACTACATCGCCCAGGACGCCTGCGGCAACACCTCCTCGGTATCCTTCACCGTGTCGGTGGTCGACTACTCACCGCCGTCGGCTGCCTGCGATGAGTTCACTGTTGTGTCACTCGGCTGGGACGACCCCAACGATTGTTACCTGCCGGACAGCCTGGGGTGCCAGTTTGCCGGCGTCACCTGGGTGCATGCGTCGGTTTTCGACGACGGATCAACCGATAACTGCTCCAACATCCGTTTCCGTGTGCGCCGGCAGGTGCCCTACAGCAGCTGCATCACCGGCCTCAGCAAGACGCCTTGCCCGGGTTTGCCCGGGGGCGTGAGCGAGTTTACCCTGGCCACCCAGGAAAGCGATTCCATCAAGTTTTACTGCTGCGAGGTGGGCACTACACAGAAGGTGATTCTGCGGGTATACCAGCTCGAACCCGACGGCAGTTACAGCCTCGAGCCTGATGGCACACCCATCTACAACGAATGCGAGGTGGAGGTGACGGTGCAGGACAAAATCAAACCGTCCTGCCAGGCCCCACCCAATACAACCGTCTCCTGTGAAAACTTCGATCCCAGTCTCTGGGCCTACGGATTGCCCAAGGTGGAAGACAACTGTTGTCTGGACTCCACCGTGTCGCACATGGGCATCAAAGGGTTGGAACACGAAGTAAACTACTCGTCGTTTGACACCGTGTGCTCCCGTGGCACCATCCGTCGGTTGTTTACCGTGAGCGATTGCCAGGGACAGACCCGCAACTGCAGCCAGCAGATTGTTGTGAATTACGATCAGGATTACTTCATCAAGTTCCCCGACGACGTGATGATCACCTTCTGTGACTCCAGCGGCATCTACGGAGAGCCTCAATTTTTCGGTGAAGACTGCGAACTGCTGGCCGTCTCCTACGTAGACCAGTTTTTTACAGTGGTACCCGACGTGTGCTTCAAGATCGAGCGCACCTGGACGATTACCAATTGGTGCAGCTACAACCCCAACGGGCAGTGCATCAACATTCCGAACCCGAACCCGAACAACACGCTCAACCATCCCAACAACCTGCCCGGGCCCATCGTGTCGGCGCCAGGGACCACAGGCCTCTGGGCGCCCACCGTGGTCAAGGTCAACCCGACCGATCCGGTAGCGACCAACTATTCGGCCTTCTGGAACCCGAACGCCAACTGCTACAAGTACAAGCAGATTATCAAAATCGTAGACCAGGTAGCGCCCGTCATCGAAACCTGCGCACCCGATACGGTGCCATACTGCGACATCAGCGAAAACGACCCTCAACTTTGGAACCAGAACTGGTTTGATCCGGTACACCAGACTAAAAACCTGTGCGAGGCGCCCGTTGACCTGAACATAACGGTGAGTGATGCCTGTTCGCAAACCAACCTCAACATCCGCTACCTTTTGTTTCTCGATCTGGATGGCGACGGCTCTATGGAAACGGTTGTGAACAGCGCCACCCCACCGCCCGCCGGCAGTGTGCGCTATAACAACGCCAACACCCCCAACTTCAGCGGAGGCACGTTAAGACAATTCGACGGGCGGGCGGTTTCTCCATCGGGATTGTACCAGTTCTCGCTTGAACAGACTATTTCGGGCAACAAGGTTGTTGCCGGGGTCCGCTGGAACGTACCAGGCTCGTCCAGCACCTACAGCCTGCCGCAATTGCCACATGGCGTCCACAAAATCAAGTGGTTCGTATCAGACGGCTGCGGAAACGAATCGGTCTGTGAGTACATGTTTACAGTGAAGGACTGTAAAGTACCCTCCGTGGTGTGCATCAACGGTCTGTCGACCAACATCGTACTCCCCATGGGCGCCATGATCGGCGTGCAAGACCTGGTAGAATATGGCATAGATAACTGCACCCCGTCCAATCAGCTCACCTTCTCCATGCGGAAGGAAGGCACCGGCACCGGATTTCCGGTGGACTCCCTGGGCAATCCGGTTGAAATGCTCTTCTACTTCTGCAATGAATTGGGTCCGAACCCCATTGAGATATGGGCCAAGGACAAAGCCGGCAACGCCTCGTTCTGCAAAACCTACCTGCTGGTGCAAAACAACCCAGGCACGGGAGGTCCACCCTGCAGTCCGGGCACCTCGGCCAGCGTTGCGGGATTCCTCGGCACAGAACTGGACTTTGGTTTGGAAGAAGGACATGTACAGATCTCCGGCCAAAATCCGGCAGGGCCCACCTTCGACCTGCACGAAATGACGGACCAAAACGGGGTATACCAGTTCAACAACGCCATTCCGCTGTTCTCCAACTACTCGGTGATTCCGTCCAAGGACGACAATCCGCTCAACGGGGTGTCTACCTACGACCTGGTGCTCATCTCCCGGCACATCCTGGGCCTGGAGCCGCTCAACTCGCCCTACAAGATGATCGCCGCCGACGCCAACAAGTCGGGCTCGATCACCACCTTCGACGTGGTGGAACTGCGCAAGTTGATCCTGGGCATTTACACCCAACTGCCCGCCAATACCAGCTGGCGCTTTGTGGATGCCGACTTTGACTTCCCAAGCAGCAACAACCCATTCCAGTCGGTCTTTCCGGAGAGCAAATCGCTGGGCAGTATCCAGCAAAGCATGATGGACGACGACTTTGTGGCCATCAAAGTCGGCGACGTCAACGGCAACGCCATCGCCAACACCTTCATGCAAGCGGAGGATCGGTCGGCAGGCCAGCTGTACATCGATGCAGCCGATCAGCCACTGGAGAAAGACGAGACCGTCACGGTGTGGTTCAAGCCCGCCGGCCCGGTGGCAGCCTACCAGATGACCATGCAGTTCTTCGGATTGGAAGTGCTGGAGGTGCTGCCGGGTGACGGCATGGATGAGGGCAACTTCGCAGTGTTCGCGCCCCGTCCGGAACTTGGGGAGGCCGCCGCCCTGACTACCTCCATTAACGGCACCCAGGCATCCTTCGGCATCCGCTTCAGGGCGCTGCGCAAGGGGCAACTCAGCCAGATGATCCTGGCCTCCAGCCGCATCACGCGCTCCGAAGCGTACAGCGAGTCGGGAGAGGCAATGGACGTAGCCCTGCGCTTCCTGAACGATCAGCAGGCCGTGATCAATGGTGTCGGCTTTGAGTTGTACCAAAACCAGCCCAACCCGTTCGTCAATAAAACCATGATCGGGTTCCATCTTCCTGAGGCCGGAGAAGCCATTCTCCGCGTGTTCGACGAGACGGGCAGACTCCTGCACATGGAACGCGGCGATTTCGCCAAAGGATATGGTACGTTCATGGTCGACAAGTCCATGCTCTCTGGTGACGGTGTCTACTTCTACCAGGTAGAATCGGTCGATGCCTTTGCCTCGCGCAAAATGATACAAACGAACTAATCTCCCATACCTGTTGAGTCGCCCGGTCAACGGACTGGGCACCTTGCCGGACCTGTGTCTGAAAAGTCGGACCCAAGGGCCGGAGCATAAACGGTTCTGCCGGCGGCAACGGTCGCCGGCAAGGGCAATCTCCAAGGAATGTTTTTGAACATCAACTCAGGTGCTCAGAGACAGACCCGGCCGCTCCTAAACGTAGGGGCGGCTTTTTTTTAATGCGGAATGCGGAATGCGGAATACGGAATACAAAGGCTCTTGGCTACACGTTGATCCCAAGAGTCCTTGTATTCCGCATTCCGAATTCCGCATTCCGCATTCGAAAAGTTGTTATGTTTGCTGCTTCACACCATGGCAAGACCCAAAAAAGACGGATCCCCTTCCAATAGCAGCAGCGGTGCGACCACGCCGTTGATGCAGCAGTATTTTTCGGTGAAAGGACGGTATCCGGATGCGATACTGCTTTTTCGCATCGGCGATTTTTATGAGACCTTCGGCGAAGATGCCGTACGGGCTTCACAGGCGCTTGGCATCACCCTAACCAGCCGCAACAACGGCGGTTCGGACATCGAGCTGGCGGGCTTCCCGTACCACGCCATGGACCTTTACCTGCCCCGTCTGGTGCGCGCCGGATACCGGGTAGCCATCTGCGAACAGATGGAGAAACCGGTACCCGGCAAGGTCGTCCGGCGCTCGGTGACTGAGGTGGTGACGCCCGGTGTGACCACCGACGATGCCCTGCTCGAACACAATACCAACAATTACCTGTGTACCCTCGCTTTCGGCAAAAACGACCGGTACGGCATCGCTTTTCTCGACATCAGCACCGGCGAGTTCTTCGCCGCCGAGGGCGACAGCGCCACCGCCGACAAGCTCCTTCAAAGCTTCCTGCCCGCCGAGGTGGTGCTTCCGAAAAGCCGCCTGCGGGAATTCAACGCCCAATACGGCGACAAGTTTTACGTCAACACCCTCGAAGACTGGATCTTCACCTACGACTTCGGACGCGAAAAGCTGCTTCAGCATTTCCAGACCAACTCGCTCAAAGGGTTCGGCATCGAGGAGCTTGAACTCGCGCAGCCGGCCGCCGGCGCCGCCCTCCACTACCTGGCCGCCACCGAAAACAACAAGCTGGCCCACATCAGCCGCCTGAGCCGGCTCCAGACGGAACAGTACGTTTGGCTCGACCGATTCACCATCCGAAACCTCGAACTCGTACACCCCAACCACGAGAACGGTCGCTCCTTGTTCCAGGTGCTCGATCACACCCTCAGTCCCATGGGCGCCCGCCTGCTCAAAAAATGGACCCTTCTGCCGCTCGTACAGCCGAACGCCATCCGCGAGCGCCACCGTGTGGTGCAGTTGCTGACCGACGACGCAGGGCGGATGGACACCCTCGCAGGCCCCGTCCGGCGGATCGGCGACCTGGAGCGGCTCATGAGCAAAACGGCCGTGGGCAAAATCAACCCCCGTGAGGTCCAACAACTGCGGCGCGCCCTGCAGGCAGTCGACGAACTAAAAAACCACATCTGCCCGCCGGGGGCGCCCACGCCCGAGCCTGACACCGGCGAAGGCGCCCTCTACCGCATCGGTGAGGCCCTCAATCCCTGTGCCAGCCTGCGCCAACGCATAGAGCGCGAACTCGCCGAAGAGCCACCCGCCGACCTCCGCAAGGGAAATGTCATGGCCGACGGCGCCGACCCCGAGCTCGACGAGCTGCGCCATATCGTGCGCAACAGCAAAGACCTGTTGCTTGAGCTCCAGCAGCGCGAGAGCACGCGCACCGGCATCCCCTCGCTCAAGATCGGCTTCAACAATGTGTTCGGGTACTACCTGGAGGTGACCAACAAATATAAAAACATGGTTCCCCCGGAATGGACGCGCAAACAAACCATCGCCAACGGAGAACGCCTCATCACCGAAGAGCTCAAAACGCTGGAGAGCAAGATCCTCGGCGCCGAGGAAAAAATCCAGGAACGGGAGGAATGGCTTTTCCGTGCCCTGGTCGACGCGGTGAGTACCTACATCCAGCCCCTGCAACACAATGCGCTGCTGATTGCCCGCCTCGACTGCCTGCTGTCCTTCGCCCATGTGGCCCGCAAAAACCGGTATGTGCAACCCGAGATCGACGACTCCCTGGCCATCGACATCCGCGGCGGCCGCCACCCCGTCATCGAAACCCAGCTGCCCATCGGCGAGCCCTACATCCCCAACGACGTGTTGCTCGACAACGACTCGGTGCAGATCATCCTCATCACCGGTCCCAACATGGCCGGCAAATCGGCCCTGCTCCGCCAAACGGCCCTCATCGTACTCATGGCCCAGATGGGCAGCTTCGTGCCCGCCGACAGCGCCCGACTGGGGCTCATCGATAAGGTATTCACCCGCGTGGGCGCCAGCGACAACATCAGTGGCGGCGAGAGCACCTTCATGGTCGAGATGAACGAGACCGCGCTCATCCTGAACAACATCAGCGACCGAAGCCTCATCCTGCTCGATGAGATCGGACGCGGCACCTCCACCTACGACGGCATCAGCATCGCCTGGAGCATCGCCGAATACCTGCACGATAACGGCCTGGCCCGCCCCAAAACCCTCTTCGCTACCCACTACCACGAACTCAACGAACTGGCCGACCGCCACGAACGCGTGCACAACTTCCATGTCAGCACCCGCGAGGTGGGCCAAAAAGTGCTTTTCCTGCGCAAACTCACGCCTGGTGGCTCCAACCACTCCTTCGGCATCCACGTGGCCCGCATGGCAGGCATGCCGCCCGCCATCGTCGAACGCGCCACCGACATCCTTCAACAACTCGAAAAGCAACACCTGACCGAAGGCCCTACCGAACAAGCCGGCGCGCCCAAGGTACCCGACACCCGAAAAGGCGCCAAAAGCGTGACCACGCCCGTGCAACTCCAGATCTTCGAGACCGACCCCTTCACCGTGCAGATCAAAAAGGCACTGCTGGCGCTTGACCTGAACACCATGACGCCAATGGACGCGCTGTGGAAACTGAACGAGTTGCGGAAGGTGGCGGAGAAAAAGTAATGTCGAGTGTCGAATGTCGAGTGTCGAGTGTCGAATGGCTTGTACGCTTGGTCATCCGAAATAACCAAGCGTACAAGCCATTCGACACTCGACACTCGACACTCGAAAATCGGCTATGTGCCGATGCCCACTCAAAAAGGAATCCCCATCCGCCGGTATACAAAGTGCAACAACCACGCCGGCCCGATCAGTAAAAACTGTACATCCTGCAAAAACGACGGCTTTTTGCCTTCCACCTGGTGCCCCCAGAACTGGCCTATCCAGGCAACTACGAAAATACCCAGCGCCCACAAGGCGCCGATGCCCACTGCCGCCAGGCTGTGCCAGGCCCACAACATGAGCACTGCAATGACTACAAAGCCGAGAAACATGGAAAAAGAGAGGCGCAAATAAAAAACCAGCGCCAGAGCAAACGCCACCGCCGCCCAGTTCAAAAACATCGTTTTTTCAACCGGAAAAGGGATGGCATACAGCAGGCCGATGATGCTGAACAGGATGCTCGGCACACAAACCCAGTGTACGAGCTTGTTGGTGGGGTTCTGGTGACTCTCCCCGTAGGCGTCGAGCCATTGTTGGATGGATTTGGACATGGACGTGGGTTTTAGCCCACGGCTTCAGCCGTGGGAATGTTAATATGTATATGCGGCATTTGGGGCGCCGGGTGGCGCCGGGGGAGCACACAAACCAACCATGCAAAAATAAATAAATTGCCAAAAACCACCCCAATAATTCACATGAGCCCACGGATTCGGCCGTTGGCTCACGTATGAGGACAGCATTTTACACGTCGGATGGAATTTAACCCACGGCTTCAGCCGTGGGTAGCCCGAGCCACCCACAAAAAAACCGCCCCATAAAATTCGCCTGCCTTATGTTTGTCTTTTATTATCTCAACCTAGATCCAATATTCAAGCATGAGTCGCCTGTTCAACCTCTTCCTCCTCGCATGCCTGCTGTGCCCCCTCGCCACCTTCGCCCAAAGCGGCGATGAACCGGAAAAAAAAGACACCACTGCGGTAAAAGAGGCCAAAGCCAAAGGCCCTAAAACCTACAAGGAAGTGGTAACCGACAAAGCCGTCTCCCAGACCGGCATGGTCACCGTGCACCGGCTGGAGGATAAGTACCTGTTCGACATTCCAGACTCCCTGTTCGGGCGCGACATCATGGCCGTCACCCGCCTGTCGCGCACACCTGCCGGCGCCGGCTATGGAGGCGAGGAGCAGAACCGCCAGGTCATCCGATTTGAAAAAGGCCCCGGCGACAAGGTCTTCCTGCGCGCCATCGAATACGTAAACGTGAGCGCCGACACCAGCTTGCCCCTGTATGAAGCGGTGCGCAATGCCAACCTCGACCCCATCGCGGCGGTGTTTGAGGTGAAAGCGTACCGCGACGACAAGTCCGGCGCGGTCATCGACGTCACCGATTTTCTCGGCGGCGCCGAGCCGATCATCTCACTGAGCCCCATCACCAAGCAGCGGTTCAACCTCACCGAATTCAAAAAAGACCGCAGCTACATCGACCGGGTGAACGCCTACCCCATCAACGTCGAGGTACGCAGCGTGAAGACCTTCGCCGCCAAGCCGCCGGTTTTGCGCACGGGCGAGGAAAAGCCCTCGCCGTCGACAGACCTGCCCGCCGGCCTCGCCGCCGGCGCCGTCACCTTTGAGCAGAATACCTCGTTTATCCTGCTGCCCAAAACACCCATGCGCAAGCGCTATTACGACCCCCGTGTCGGCTATTTTGCCACCCGATACACTGTGTACGACGACAACAAGCAACGCGCAGAGCCCGAAACCTTCGCCGTCCGCTGGCGCCTCGAACCCAAAAACGCCGAAGACGCCGCCCGCCAGCAGCGGGGAGAACCCATCGAGCCGGCCAAACCCATCGTGTTTTACATCGATCCGGCCACACCACTCCAGTGGCGCCCCTACCTCAAACAGGGCGTGGAAGACTGGCAGCCCGCCTTCGAGCAGGCCGGTTGGAAAAACGCCATTCAGGCCCGCGACTGGCCGGAAAACGACACCACCATGAGCCTTGAAGACGCGCGATTCTCCGTCATCCGCTACTTCGCCTCCGACATCCAGAACGCCTATGGCCCCAACGTGCACGACCCGCGCTCCGGCGAGATCATCGAAAGCCACATCGGCTGGTTTCACAACGTGATGATGCTGCTCAAACGCTGGTACACCACCCAGGCCGCCGCTGTAGACCCGGCAGCCCGCAAAAACGAGTTCGACGACGCGCTCATGGGCCGCCTTATTCGCTTCGTGTCCGCACACGAAGTGGGCCACACCATCGGCCTGCGCCACAATTTCGGCGCCAGCCACGCCACCCCCGTTGAAAAACTGCGCGACCCTGCCTTCTGCGCCGCCAACGGACACACCTCCTCGATCATGGACTATGCCCGTTTCAACTACGTCGCCCAACCCGAAGACGGCATCAAAGACCTGTTCCCCCGCGTGGGTGACTACGACAAGTGGGCCATCGAATGGGGGTACAAACCCATCTACAACACAGCCGACGCCGAGGCCGACAAAAAAACACTCAACCAGTGGTATCTCGATAAAGCCGCCCCCAACCCGCGCCTGCACTTCACCACCGAGAGCAGCCCGGTAGATCCCCGCGCCCAAAGCGAAGACCTGGGCGACAACAGCATGACCGCCTCCGCCTACGGCATCAAAAACCTCCAGCGAATCGTACCCAACATCGAAGGCTGGACCAAAGACGAAGCCGACCACTACACCATGGCCCGCGAATTACACGACGACGTAGTGATGCAGTACCGCCGCTACATCGGACACGTGACCAAGTGGGTGGGCGGCGTGTACGAAACGCCCAAAACCTACGAGCAGGCCGGCGCCGTGTACCAGCAGGCGCCCGCCGAACGACAGCGCGAGGCGGTGGCATTTCTCAACCGCGAAGTGTTCCAGACGCCCGCATGGTTGTTCCCGCCAGCGCTGACGGCCAAGCTGACGGCCGACGGCGGCGCCTCAACCATCAACAGCATCCACCAGAGCACGCTCGACAACCTGCTCAGCACCACCCGCCTGCAACGAGTGGCCCTGCAAAAAGACTATGGGCTTATGGACCTGTTCGAAGACGTCCAAAATGGCGTCTGGACCGAACTTGACGGCGGAAAGGCGACATCACCGGAGCGCCGTTCCCTGCAAAAAATGCACCTGGAAAAAATGATCGGACTTTCCCAATTGGCCACCGACGACAAGGCAGCCGACCGCCTGAAAACCTCCGACATCCCTTCGGCCGCCCTGGCTGCGCTGGACGATCTGGAGGACGCCATTGAAAAAGCAGCCAAACGCGCCAAGGACCCGATGACCGAGGCGCATCTGGAGGACTGTTTGGCGCGGATTGAGGCGGTGGAAGAGGACTAGGGGCGCATTCTGATTCCTGTTAACGCTATTGGTTTGGCAAGTGGGTCATACCAGGGAGGAAGAGCGGAACGCAGGCCCTGGCGTGTTAATCAACGGCAGAAGGGATCAATAGAATTTTATTACATCGTCGATGATGATGAAGGACGTCTCATCACCCGGTAGAATGGTTTGTATGCGCACCGACAGCGAATTGGCGCCAGAGTCAATGGAAACCGTGGAGCGCAACCTGTCCGCCGTATTCTGGTGATTTCCGATCACACCGCGCTTCTCCACCAGCAAGTGCTGCGAATCAATGTTGCGGTCGCTGTAAATGGCCAGATGGTAGCTGGTAGCCTCGGTTATGGTACGCCACGAAAGGGTCAGGCGGTATACTTTGCCTTCCAGAAGATGAACGGCCAGGTTCACCTGTTTTACCGCGTAATGGCCTTGGCTGGACGTGATCAGCATCAGTGTATTCCCGAGTCGACTCGTCCTACGAGTATATTCGTAGGACGAATCCACTGCACACATGACCAAGCTAAATTTTTCCGTCAAAAAGCAACGCATCCCCTTACTTTTGTGTCAACTGTTCTATAATGCACAAAATACCGCTCCATATACTCCTTTTAGTTGCCCTTTGGCTTCCCACAACGCTGTTGACTGCCCAACCGGATAAGCAGATTATCATCTCCGGCCGCATAATCGATGCAGACACCAAACAACCCCTGCCCTTTGTTACCGTGGCAGCGCCGGAAGCCGAACGCGGCACACGGAGCGACGAAGAGGGGAACTACAAAATCCTTCTGCCGACCAACGTCACGTACTTGCGCTTCACCACCGTTGGCTATCAGGAAAAGACCCTCAAAATCGGCAAGGACGCCAATCAGGTGATTGACGTGGCCCTTTCGGCTTCCGATAACGTGCTCACCGAGGTGACCGTCAAGCCCGCCAGATACCGCAATAAGGATAACCCAGCCGTCGAGCTCATCAAACTGGTGATGGACAACCGGGATAAAAACAAGCTCGAAAACCTCACTTATTACAGCGAGACCCAATACGAGAAGGTACTGCTCGGCTTCAGCAAGATGCCGGAAAAACTGGTGCAGCGGAAAATCATGGCCGACATGAAGGTAGTGCTCGAAAACCGCGACACCACCAAGCTCGAAGGATCCTCCGTGATACCGTTTATGCTCCAGGAGAACCTCATTGACCTGTACAGCAAGAACCCGCCGGGCATCCAGCGCAAGTACGTCAAGGCCAACAAGTCCGTCAAATTCCCCGATTACCTCGATCCCGCCGGCATCAACGCAGCGTTGCAGTACCTGAATCAGGACGTGAACCTGTACGACAACTACATCGTGCTGCTCACCGACCACTTCCTGAGCCCCATCGGCAACAATGCCCCCCTCTTTTACCGGTATTACCCCAGGGACACCCTGGAAGAGAACGGACGCAAGATCGTCCGGCTCGAATTTTTTCCGCGCAACAAAACCGACATGCTGCTCCAGGGCGAGCTCCACATCGCGCTCGACAGCACCTACCCGGTCACCCGGGCCATCTTTACCGTAAACCCCAACATTAACCTCAACTGGGTGCGCATGCTCACCTTCGACCTCCAGTTTGAGTTGCTGCCTTCCGGGAAATGGTACCTGGCCGAGGAAGACCTGCGTATGGATTTCGGGGTCAATAAGAAAACGTTTGGCATCTACGGAGAGCGGCTGGTGCGGCACATCAACCCGACCGTCAATGTACCGCTGCCCGACTCCGTGTTCGCCGCGCCCGACAAATTGGTCTACCTGCCAGGCGCTGAGCGCATCGATACGGCTTTTTGGGAAAAAGCGCGACCGGTCGCGCTGTCGGCCACCGAAGCGGCCACCTATGCCAATATGGACAGCCTGCAGCGCACCAAAATGTTCAAACGCGGCGCCTTTCTGCTCAACGCCGCACTGGCCGGTTACGCCGCCGTTGGTCGCGACATCGAGATTGGTCCATTATCCACTTTTTACTCTTTTAACGCCGTGGAAGGCACCCGCCTCCGCTTTGGCATGCGCAGCAGCGCGCGCTGGAGCAAAAAAGTGCGCCTGATCGGTGCGGTGGGTTACGGCACCGACGACCGGCAGTTCAAGTACAATTTCGGGGCCGACTTCGCCATGCCCGGAACGGCACACAATGCCTTTCCGCTCAACGTGTTCCGGGTGCGATACACCAAAGACCTCGTGGTGCCGGGTCAGTTGCTCTACCAAACCGGCAGCAACACCTTCCTCACCTCCTTTGTGCGCGGGGTGAACGACAAGTTCATTTACACCGATAAGATAGCCATCAACCACGAACGGGAGTTTCTAAACCATTTTTCATACGTCATCGGCACCGAAAGGGAGGAAATGCGGCCGGCCGGTGTCCTCCACTTCGAACCGACCGACAGCGATATGCAACGCGATCAACCGCTGACCGTGTCGCGTTTTTACCTCCACCTGCGCTATGCACCGGGTGAGAAGTTTTTTCAGAGCGCCGCTTTCCGTTCGCTCATCGATTACCGATGGATTATCCAGGCCCGTTATACCCTGGGGGTCGACGGCATATACGGCGGCGATTACAGCTTTCATCAGGTGGGCCTCAGTGTACGCAAATTCACCAATACCCCTCCTTTTGGGTACAACACCCTGTACCTCGAAGGAGGCGCCATGCTGAGCAAGGCCCCATGGCAGTTGCTGAGCATTCACCGGGCCAACCAGTCGTATGTGTACGACAAATTCTCTTACAACATGATGAATTTCATGGAGTTCATCAGCGATCGGTACGTGGCTTTCAACATCGATCAGAGTTTCTTCGGGTTTTTTCTCAACAAAATTCCCGTTATGCGCAAACTCAAATGGCGCGAGTACGCCACGTTCAAGATCCTGTGGGGAACCGTCACCGAACAAAACAGACCGATGGAAGGCTCGGGGCTTTACTACTTCCCCACCAACGAGGCCGACGGTTCACCGGTGTCGTACACGCTCATGGACAAACCTTACATGGAAGCCAGCCTGGGCGTCGGCAACATTTTCAAGCTGCTTCGGGTCGACGTAGTGCGCCGCTTTTCCTACCTGGATCACCCGGGTGTGCCCAAATACGGATTGCGTATGGCATTTGACATCTCGTTTTGACAAAGGGTGTACTTTTGCAGCCCATGCGCTGGAATTCTATTTTTAAAACCCTGCCTGATGGCGCGACATATGCCATCGTGATTGCCCTGTGCGTACCAGCCTTCTGGATCAACCTGAACGTGATGCCGTTCATTGGCGACGAGGGAATCCGCTCGGGAGTTGCCCTGGAAATGTACCTGTCCGGCAACTACCTGACGCCCACACTCAATGGCGAGCCCTACCTCAACAAGCCTCCCCTGTACAACTGGGTCCTCGTTGGCGCCCGATTCCTGTTCGGCGCCTTCGGTGAATGGCCGGCCCGCAACACCACCCTGCTTTTTTTGGGTTTGTTCGCCGCCACCGTTTTCGTGCAGGTACGGAACACGTTTGGCAAACACGCCGGTATCCTGGCGGCGTTCATGCTGGTGAGCAGCGGGCGTATTTTGTTTTGGGACAGCATGCTGGGCCTCATCGACATCTGCTTTTCGTGGCTTATTTACCTGAACTGGATGTTGTGGTACCAATGGGGCCGAAAAGGGTACTGGTGGCGCCTCTTTGTCGTGTCGTATGGCATCACGGCGGCCGCTTTTTTGATGAAGGGGCTCCCCGCGCTGGTATTCCAGGCCTTCAGCGTGCCCGCCGCGCTGGTGCTCCTGGGGTCGTGGCGCAAACTGTTCTCGGCGCAGCACGTCGCCGGCGTCCTCGCGGGCATCCTGTTGGGCGCCTCGTATTACGTCGCCTATGCCGACGCCGTGTCGCTGGAAAAGGCGTTTGCCGTGCTGCTCGACCAGTCGCTGCAACGCACCGCCACGCACTTCGGCATCTGGAAAACCATCGTACACCTCTTTACGTTCCCGCTAGAACAAGTGTACCACTTTTTGCCCTGGTCCTTGC
The DNA here is from genome assembly GCA_033764075.1 of Saprospiraceae bacterium. Classification (GTDB taxonomy): domain Bacteria; phylum Bacteroidota; class Bacteroidia; order Chitinophagales; family Saprospiraceae; genus M3007. Next base: position 40,034 of record JANRJH010000029.1, read on the forward strand.
TGCTGATCCTAGTTGCGCATCCCCGGTTCCGGACAATGGTTCAGCATGAACCATTTGTGCGGTTCAATGCCTGGATGCTGTTGGTCAATCTGCCCGTGTACTGGAGTTCCGTGGAGGTGTATCCGCGCTACCTGCTGATGTTTGTGCCGCTGTTCAACGTCATTTTTGTGTACGCCTACCGGCAGTTGGAACCAACGATCTGGGCGCGAACCTTGCGTTGGATATACGGCGCCATCGCGGTCGCAGTCGTACTCGCCGTCGCTTGCCTGCCGGCGGTGAGCCGCCTGTACCTACTCCCCTCATTCCACCTCCTGTGGTTGCTCACCCTGATCCCGGCCCTCCTGGTGGCGTGGGCCGTGTTGACCGACAGCCGGCGTATGCTCCTGTGGACTGTGGCCGTGGTGCTCGTGGTGCGCATCGGTCTAAACCTGTTTGTGTTGCCGTTTCGGGCCGAAGAAGCCCGCTACGGGTACTCGCGCGAACAGGCTGCCCGGGCGGTGGATCGTTTTCCGGACAAACCCTGGCGTCTGTATGGCCAAACGGCCATGGACAACACCGCCCGTTTTTACCTGGAAAATGCCGCGCAACAAGTGATGACCCGCACCGAATCAATCGACTCCAACGCAGTTTACATCGTGGAACGCGGCCGTTACCCCGACTTTCCCGGCATACCGGTAGACAGCATTCTCATCTCCGGCAGGTTTTATGTCCAGATTTGCGTTTTTGACCGGTAAGAAACGTACCTTTGCGGCTTATTTTGTTGAAAATGACCTCTCCAGACAATGGGCCCGCGTTCGCCTGTCATCTCTCCGTAGTGATCTGCGTCTACAACGAATCGGGCAACATACACCCCCTGATCCGGCAGATTGACGGCGCACTGGCCGGGATGGATTATGAGATCGTCTACGTGAACGACGGATCAACAGATGCTACACTTGCCGAGTTGTTCGACAACGGTCATCCTCGCCTGCGCATCGTCGACTTCAGGCGCAATTACGGCCAGAGCGCCGCCCTTGCCGCCGGCATTCAATACGCGCGCGGCGAGTGGATCGTGACCATGGACGGTGACCTCCAGAACGACCCCGTTGATGTGCCCCGCATGTTGCAAATGGCCAAAGACGAACACCTTGACCTGATGGCGGGCATTCGCCAGAAACGTCAGGACGGCATGCTGCTCCGCAAGGTGCCCAGCAAAATCGCCAACTGGATGATCCGCGAAGCCTCGGGCGTACACTTGCATGATTATGGGTGTACCCTCAAGGTGTTTCGCGCCGACCTGGCCAAGAGCCTGGGCATCTACGGCGAATTGCACCGGTTCATACCGGTGCTGGCCGACCTGGAGGGCGCGCGCATGTCGGAAACACCCGTGACCCACCACCCCAGGGGCGCCGGAAAGTCCAAATACGGCATCAACCGCACCATTCGCGTACTCAGTGATTTGCTGTTGATCCTGTACCTCAAGCGGTTCAGACACAAACCCATGCATCTCTTTGGCGGCTGGGGTGTGCTGTTTGCCGGAATCGGCGTTATCATCATGCTGTATTTGCTCATTGAAAAAATATTGGGCCACGATATTTGGGGGCGCCCACTGCTCATCCTGGGCACTGTGCTCACGGTGGCCGGCATGCAGTTGATCGCACTGGGCATCCTTTCGGAAATGATGGTGCGCACTTATTATGAATCGCAGGATAAAAAACCCTACCGGGTGCGACGCCTGTACGAAGCCGAAGCGCCGGCCAACGCATGAACTGGAAGGCGGCGCTCAAGCTCGGGCTGTCGGTACTGATCATCTGGCTCGTGCTGCGCAACATCGACGAACGGCTGCTCTGGAACACCCTGCAACGCGCCCATCCGGGGTGGCTGCTCTGGGCTGTGGTCTGGTATACGATATCCAAAGTCATCAGTGCCTGGCGTTTCAACGCCTTTCTCAACACGGAAAATATTGTTCTGGATACCCGCCAGCAGTTGCGACTGTACTGGGTCGGCATGTACTACAACCTGCTGCTACCGGGCGGTATCAGTGGCGACGGTTACAAAATCAAGCTCCTGCACGACCGCAATGGCGCCTCCGTCAAACGCCTGGTCGCCATCACCCTGCTTGAGCGCCTGAGCGGGGCGGCGGCACTGGCGCAATGGTGCCTCCTGCTCAGCCTCGGTATGCCCTTGGTTCAACCCTGGTGGTGGGCGCCCATGGCATTGCTGCTGCTGAGTATCCCCGTCACCTGGTGGTTGTTCCGCATCACCGGCGGCGGCGTGCCTCCACTCTGGCGGAGCAGCAGCCTCCAATCACTCGCCGTACAGGCCGCACAGATCGTATCCACGCTGGGCATCATCTGGTCTCTCGGACAGGAGCACCAGTGGCTGGCCTACACGGTGCTGTTTCTCATCTCCTCCGTGGTGGCCATGCTGCCCCTCACCATCGGCGGTACCGGCGCACGCGAGCTGACCTTTCTGTGGGGCGCCCAATACCTCGGCGCCGACCCGGAAATGGCCGTGGCCATCGCATTTCTTTTTTACCTGGTGTCTACCCTGATTGCGTTTAGCGGGATTGCGTTCAGCTTCGACTTGTCCTACCTGGATAAGGAAATCGCAGAAGATTGAGCACGCTAGTCGATTGGGAAAAGGATACGTCCGCTGCGAAACCTCCAGGCCCTCCGTGGTTTATTTAAATAACCCCAATAAGTAAATTTTCCATTATTTTTTTTTATTCTATTAAAACAAACCAGCCAAGTCAATACCTTCACACTAGAATAATACACCACTCTGGTCATGCCCCAGCGCCTGCTCCTACAGACAGTTTGGATGCTGCTGCTTCTGTCAACACCTCTGCTTGCCCAGCAAAGCGCAGACGGCCGTCGGCTGGACAGCCTCGAACAACTGGTCTCCAATGCACCAAACGACACCACCAAGGCGCGCAGGCTGATGGTGTTGTCCATGGCATTGCTGTACAGCCAGCCCGGGGAGTCGGAGCGGTACACCGCCGAAGCGCTTGATCTGTTTCGGAAAACGGGCCATTACGAGGGGGAGTCCCACGCGTTGAACCTGACCGGCTTGCTTCAGTTCAGAAAAGCCGATGCCGCCGGCGCCCTGGAGAACTACATGGCCAGTTATCTGCTGGCCAAAAAGCACAACCTTCCACAACGCATGGCGAAAGCCCTCAACAACATGGGCATTTTGTACCTTCAGGTCAAAGACTACGACAGGGCGCTGGCCATCTACCGCGAAGCATTTGAGATCAACAAGGCCCTGAACAATACCGAAGAGATGGGCAGCAACCTCGCCAATTGCGGCATCGCCATGGCCAGCCAGAACAAGCTGGACTCGGCCCTGGTCTTTTACCATCAGGCCCTGTCGCGATTTCTGGAAATCAACATGAGCCGTGGAATTGCCAATATGCATAACAATATCGGTAACATCCATTTGCGCCAGGCCCATCATGAAGAAGCGCTTTTTTATTTCAAGAAGGCCCTGCAATTTTATTTAAACGACCAAAACGAACTGTACGCCTCCAGTGCGTATAACAACATCGGCAAGGTTTATCTTTTACAGAATCGACTGGACTCGGCTTATGTCAACCTGATGAGAGGCCTCCAGTTGGCCGAAGCACAGAACGCCCAAGCGGAATTGGTCGACAGCCATTTGGCCCTTTCCGAGTTTTTCGAAAAAACGGGAAAGGACAGCAAGAGCCTTTTTCACCTGAAGAAATACCTGACCCATCGCGACTCCCTGTCCAACAGTGAAAAAACCGCAGAGCTCACCCTGGTCACCCAACGGTTCGAGGTGCAAAAACAGCTGGAACTGGTCAACAAGGAAAACGAACTAAAGACCGCCCGCTCCCTGGCCTGGATTTTCGCCCTGGCGGGCATCATTCTCCTGATTACCCTGAGCAGCATCATTTTCAACGTCAGCCTGACCCGGAATTCGGTGCGCAGGAAACTGTATGAAGAGGAAAAGGCGCGCTTTCAGGCACAGAAAGAGGCCCAACAGTTGCGCGAAACACAATATGCCTACGAGATAGACCTCAAAAACCGCGAACTGGCCTCCACCGCCATCAATATCATTCAGAAAAACGATCTGCTCCACCAGATTACGGAGAACCTGGAACAGCTGAAAAAAACTACCCAGGAAGAGAACATGCGAAAAGAACTGTTCCGCCTGACCCGACTGATCGAAAACGGACTTAACCAGGAACAGGAATGGGAAAACTTCCGGCTCCACTTTAACGGCGTACACCCCGGCTTTTTCGACCGGCTTCTGAACGACCAGCCAAAGCTCACCCCTAAAGACCTGCGGATTTGCGCTTACCTGCGCATGAACCTGTCTACCAAAGAAATTGCCTCCTTGCTCAACTTTTCCATCCGGGGGGTGGAAACCATTCGCTACCGGCTCCGCAAAAAACTCGATCTGCCGGCGGATGTAGACCTGAATCAGTGGATGATGCAACGGTAGCGAAGGGCCACATCGCCGAAAGGAGGGCGTTTCAGACTGTTTCCCTTCCAATTTACCCGACGGGTAGCCCATTGACAATTAAAAAAACGCTACGTCGCGACTACGTCAACTGCTGACGTGTTGCTGTGCATGGGTTGACGTAGGTGCGAAGGGATCGAAAATTTGGTTGGCCATTCGGGCGCCGGCACCTTTGTCCAGGCGATTACAAAAAGCCCCCCACGATATGGACGACAGCACTTCCCGTTTACAAACCCTGCGTCATCAGGTGTTCCCGGTATTCCAAAGGCGCATCTCCGATATGATGGAGGCCCCCCACCCGGTACAACTTGTGGTGGAATGGAACACCATCCCGCAAGTGAAGGACAAAGAAGCGCGCGCACTTTCGCTCTACATGGAGCGCATCCTCGACAACCTGGAATGGTTGGCCTACGACGATGTGAGCCGCGCCCTGCTCAACAGCCGGCTCCTCGGTATTCATATCCGTCATGTGTCCAGCTCCCTGGAGAACTCTGTCAACCTCCTCAACGGAACCCTCATCACCCTGGCCAATTTCAGCCAGCCCGACGAACTCCCCTCCTCCATTGAGATCAGGCGTGTGCTTTCCCGCGGGCTGACCTTCCCCATCGAAGGCTGACCCGCCGGCCATGCAAGAACGATTGAATTACTACATAACATCCAACATTATTTTTCAACATGAAAGCATTCAAATTTGAGTACATCTGGCTCGATGGTTACCGCCCGGAACCCAACCTGCGTAGCAAAACAAAAGTGCTCTGGCTCGACGAGTTCGACGGACAGCCAGACAACCTGCCCATCTGGTCGTTCGACGGCAGTTCTACAATGCAAGCCGAGGGCAAAAAGTCGGATTGCCTCCTTCTGCCCGTGCGTGTCGTCAGCGATCCCGGACGCACCAACGCCTTCCTGGTGATGTGCGAAGTGCTCAACCCCGACGGCACCCCGCACGAATCCAACACCCGGAGCCGGTTTGAAGACGACGAAGACTTCTGGATTGGCTACGAACAGGAGTACGTGCTGCTCAAAGACGGCAAGCCCCTCGGCTTCCCCGCCAACGGTTTCCCCGAACCCCAGGGAAGGTACTACTGCTCGGTCGGTTACCCCTATAACGTGGGCCGCGATCTGGTGGAAGAACACCTCGACCTGTGCCTGAATGCCGGCCTGAAGGTTACGGGCATCAACGCCGAGGTGATGATGGGCCAATGGGAGTACCAGTTGTTCGCCAAAGGCGCCAAACGCGCCTGCGACGATCTGTGGATCAGCCGCTACCTGCTGGAACGCGCCGCTGAAAAATACGGCTTGAAAGTAGAACTCTTCCCCAAACCCGTGCAGGGCGACTGGAACGGGTCGGGCATGCACACCAACTTTTCCACCCACGCCATGCGCGAAGAGGGCGGCGAAGAGCTGATGACCGCCATCTGCGAATCCTTCCGCCCCGTACACGACGAACACATCGCCGAATACGGCTCCAGCAACGACAAGCGACTCACCGGACACCACGAGACCCAGCACATTAGCCGCTTCAGCTACGGGGTGAGCGACCGCGGATCTTCCATCCGCATCCCCATTTCCGTTCCTTCCAGCGGATGGCGCGGCTACCTGGAAGACCGCCGTCCGGCTTCCAACGCCGATCCCTACCGCGTTGCCTCCCGCATCCTCAAAACCCTGGCAACGGTTAAAGTCGCCGAAAACGCCTGATCACCAACGGTTTTGACCCTGATTTGAATTGTGTCGCATCCTATCATTACGCCCCGGGCAATAGGGCCCGGGGTGTCTTTATTTAGCTGAATACACGCTAAACCAACCAACAACCATGAAGCAAACCATTGAGTCTTCCGCCGCCCCCAAACTGGATCAGGACATCCAGCGCCTGCTGAACGTCATCGCCGATACGCAAAAAGGATACGCTACCTATTCCGATTTCATGCGCGCGCTGGAGCGGGAAGGTATTTTGCCCGACGATCCGCGCATCCAGAAATTGCTGGCCGACCTCAACGCTACCCGCCTGCAAAATGTGGCGGAACGGGGCATTGAACCCGCGGAATTTGAAGAGTATGTGCGCCAGAACGCCATCGTAAAAAATGCTTTCACCAAAAACCTGGTGATTCCCGATTTTTCTGAATTTCTGCAGGATATAGAAGATATTTTCAAGCAGACCATCAAAAATACCGATGGCCATGTGGCTACCTACATTCCGCAGCTGGCCCGCGTGGATCCCGAGCAATTCGCCGTATCCATCTGCACCATCGACGGTCAGCGGTACTCGTTTGGGGATTTTCGAACCAACTTTGGCCTCCAGTCCACCTGCAAGCCCATCAACTATTGCCTGGCCCTGCACCAGCACGGCGAGCAAACCGTACATAATCACGTAGGACGCGAGCCCAGCGGACGTTCTTTCAATGAGCTTTCGCTCAACGGGCATGGGCTGCCCCACAACCCGCTCATCAACGCGGGCGCCATCATGACCGCTTCGCTCATCCAGCCGCAGATGCCTATGGCCGACCGGTTTGATTACGTTTTTAAAACATGGCAGCGCCTTTGCGCCGGAAAAAACATGGCATTCAACAACGCCGTGTACCTCTCCGAGCGCGAAACTGCCGACCGGAATTTCGCCCTGGCGTATTTCATGCGGGAGAACAAAGCCTTTCCGGAAAATACCAACCTCACAGACACCCTCGAACTGTACTTCCAGTGTTGCTCCATCGAATCGTGTAGCCACCACCTGGCCATTGCCGCCGCTACCCTGGCCAACGCCGGTGTAAACCCCCTGAGCGGCGATCGAATTTTCAACGAAAGAACTGTGCAAAACTGCATGTCCCTGATGTTGAGCTGCGGCATGTACGACTTTTCCGGTGAGTTCGCGTTCAAAATCGGTCTGCCCGCCAAATCCGGTGTCTCTGGCGCCCTCATGATCGTTATCCCAAACGTCATGGGCATCAGCATCTGGTCGCCCCGGCTCGACAAGCATGGCAACAGCGTCCGCGGGGTAGAATTCTGCGAAAGACTGGTTGAAAAATACAACTTTCACCACTACGACTCGCTGACCCGCGAAACCAACAAAAAGAACCCGCGAAACAAAAAATACGAAACGCGCATCAACCAGATCGTCAACCTCATCTACGCGGCCAGCTTTGGTGACCTGGAGGAGATCAAACGCCTGGAAGCCAACGGCGCCGACCTGGGGATGGCCGATTACGACGGCCGTACTGCCCTCCACCTTGCTGCAGCCGAAAACCAACTGGAAGTGGTGCGATACCTGCTTTCCAGAAAAGTGAACCCGCAGCCGGTCGACCGCTGGAACGGCACGCCCCTCGACGACGCCCGCAAGGGTGAACACACCGAAGTGATCAAACTGCTGGAAAAAACGCTCGGAAAACGCGAAAACGCAAAAGACGACAACAAGAAACAGCCTTAGTTAGCGCACCTCCGCCTCCACCACCAACAACCGCGACACCCGTTCGGCGCGCTCCAGCGCCTCGTCCACCGTATCGGCCACAATCGTCGCATGCCCCATTTTTCGGAAAGGCCGCGTTTCAGCCTTGCCGTACAGGTGCAGGCCTACCCCGGGAATGGCCAGGCAAGCCTCCGCGCCCCGGTAAACCACCGGCCCGTGGTGCCCGGGCGCGCCGAGCAGGTTGATCATGGCCGCCGGACGCATCTGGCGGGTGTCGCCCAGGGGCAAACCGGCAATGGCGCGCCAGTGCTGCTGGTACTGACTGGTTACCGCACTCTCAATCGTGTGGTGTCCGCTGTTGTGGGGTCTGGGCGCCACCTCATTGACCAGCAATTCGCCTGAGTCGGTGAGAAACATCTCCACGGCCAGCAAGCCGCACACCCCAAACGCCTCGATAACCTGTTCGGCAAGTGCCTCCGCGGCCGCGGCAGCCAGCGGAGAAATGCGCGCCGGGCACAGCAGAAACGACAACAGATTGGCTTCCGGATGGAAATCCATTTCCACGGGTGCGTAAACGGCTGTTTCCCCCAGGGTATTGCGGGCGGCCACCACAGCCAGTTCGGTTCGAATGGGCGCCAGCACCTCCGCGATGCACGGACCCTTCAGGAGCTTGTCCGACAGATCAGCCCGGGTGCGCAACACCGCCACCCCGCGCCCGTCGTACCCCGCCGTGCGCGTTTTCTGCACCAGGGGCAGCTGCCACCGGTTGTCCTCAATGGCTTTCACCAGCGCCTGCTCATCGTCGAACAGCTCAAAATCGGTTGTCGGTATGCCATGGGCCCGGTAAAACTGCTTTTGCAAGCCCTTGTCCTTGATGATGTCGAGCACGTCGGGCGCCGGATGCACCGTCTTACCCAGACGCTCCAGTGCACGCAGGGCCTCGGTCGACACGTGTTCGATCTCGATGGTCAGCAAGTCCAGATCGGCGCCGAAGCGCATCACATCCTCATAATTATTAAAATTGCCCTGCAAAAACCGGGTGCAGATGGCTGAAGCCGGTGCGTCGGGGGCGGGGTCCAGTACGTCAATTTTCCAATCCCAGGGAGAGGCGGCCTGACAAAGCATTTTGCCCAGTTGGCCACCGCCGAGGATACCGATGCGTTTACGAATGTCGAACATGCGGCAAAGGTAGAAACGCTTTACCGTTGAATGAACACCCGTTTCGTCGTCCACGCATCTTTGTTAATCACCCGCAACAGGTAGGTACCCGCCGGCGTACCCGCTCCGATCTCCAGTGGCCTGGCCTGGTTGCCGGAAGGCCAATGGGCCGTCCAGGCAGTCTGCAAACGGCCATCCGCACGCAGCAGTTCAACCCGAATATCGGTGTCTTCCGCGCATTGCACCTGGAGGTAAAGCACGTCGTGTGCCGGATTGGGGAAAATGGTGAACGGGCAATAACCGGGGCCTTCCGACACGCCGGTAGAGGTCAGTTCAAGCACCGTGAGCACCTCCAGGTCGTCCGGCTGATACAACCCGTCGGTAGGATTGTAGGCAGCCGAGGCCAGGTATTCCAGCTGGCTGGCTGCCTGCCATACCCGCACCTGATAGGCTTCGCCGGGCAGCATGCCTTCCTGGGTATTTCCGGTGGTAGGATCGTCGCCCCAAACCGTCACCGCCATCGCTTTTCCGGCATAAATGGCTGCGCCACAAAGCGTGCCTCCCGGGGTAAAAATGCCGATCTCGTCGCCCACAGAAAGCACTCCGGATGCGACGTTCAGCGGAACGACCAGGGTGGCATTGTTTCCGGTATTGATGGAATCCAGCACAAAATGCTGCAACAAGCCACCCCTTGGGCGCGCGGCCAGCTGCGGATCGCCCTGCAGGTTGGCGGTGTATTGCAGGACGGTCGGCGCCAGCGCCCTCACCTTGTAGCCCCTGCCGGGGTACATCAGGCCAATGTCGTTGATGCCGAAAGCCGGGATGAAGTTTTTACCCGAATTGTCTTTCACAATTTCTACGTCGGCGGAAATACCGGCAAACACGTCGGCTGCGTCCTGGGGCTTGTCCCTGAGGTAGGCAATAATCTGCCAGCCGGACTTCAAGGGTATGGGATGCGCGTTTGGCGCCACCTTATCGCCCAGGATCAGCAGTTCAATGGCTTCATTGGTTTTTACCTGGTAGCCGGCCAGGATATCCCAGTCGCCGATGTTGTTCAATTGCAGGGAAGGGATTGCACTGGTGCCCTCATCGTCCTTGATGAGAATGACCTTGTCGGAGATGCCGCTAAATACCTGCAGCATATCGGGTGCATGCGGATACACATGGCTGGAGATCATGTTCCAGCCTGCTGCCATAGATACGGTGTGCAGTACACTGGTAACTGCGGTAATGGATTGCAGCATGCTGATGCCGTCGTTGGCGTACCGCTCGGTGTGCGACACCAGGCCAGCCGTCCCGACGGGCGCGTAGCTAGCCAGCGCTTCGAGTACCTGGTTGGAGTTGTTTCGCCAGATGCGCCATTTGAAAAGCTCGTTGTGGGCCAGGCCGTTTTTGCCGGGCAAGGCCGCGTCGTCTCCGTACACGGTGAAAGCCGTGGTTACCCCCATCCATTCCGTGTAACCGGCGCAGCGGAGCACCCCAAGGGAGTCGTAAAACACCCCGATACGATCACCGGGCTCCAGGGGATTGCCCAAAAAGTCGCCCAACACACTGTCGGGTACCACTATGGTATGGTTCTCGCCGGTGGTATCCACGACCCAGGGTGCTGGGGGCGGGGCGACCCCAGCCTGTGCTATGGGTATCCGACTCTCCGTCAGGCCGTTACAAACGGAAAACACCAGGGTGTCGAACCGGGGGCTGACGTCTATGTTGGGTGTGGCCTCTACCGCCACCAACGCCGTACCGGCGCCCAATGGCGGCGTAACCGTGACCCAGGAGGGTGCGTGGGTGAGCGTCCACAAGCAGTTGGCGGAAAAATCCACCGTGCGCACATCGCCGGCTGCTCCGAAATCGAGCGCCAGGGGCGTTACCGATAAAGCGATGGGCGCTGCGCTCTGGTTCAGGGTAAAACTTTGTGACGTGCCGCACCCCGTCACGGTGAGGGTGGCGCTGCGGGGCATGGCCACCGGATTCTGCTCGCACAGCAAGACAACGGTGGCATTTCCACCTCCACTGTCAGGGGTCACCTGAAGCCACGACGGCATACCCGTAATATCCCAGTCGGGGCAGTTGGACAGCACGGAAAAGACAAAGGTGCCGGGGTCCGATCCTACGTTAAGTCCGGTGGGCGCCACACCAAACACCAGGGGCGGCCCCTGTTGGGTCACCACCAGGGTGTCGGACAAGCCGCAACCAACGAGGATCAGCATGGCGCTGCGGGCAAACGGCACGGTGTTCGCCGTGTACTGTATGTACAGGTTGGCGTTTCCGCCGCCGGTGGTTGCCGACAACGTCATCCAGGACGGCGCCCCTACGATGGTCCAGTTGCTGCAATTGGAATTGATGGAAATGCCGTTTGTGCCGGCAGTATCCGGCAGGTTGAGCACCCCGGGTACCACATCAAGCACAGGGGTGGCGCCGGCCTGCGATATCGACACGTTGCGGGTGATGCCACAACCGGACACCACGAGTGTGGCACTGCGCGGCACGGTGCCGGTGTTGGGCTGGAGTTGCATGGCGATGGTCCCGTTGTTGGCCCCCGAAGTATTGGTTAGGGTCAGCCAGGACGGCGCGCCGGTGATGGTCCAGGCAGGACAGTTGCTCTGAATATTAAAAAGGGACCAGCCGCCGGCCGCCGGCAGGGAGAAGGAGGCGGGCGTGACGGTTAGCACCGGTATCGCACCAGCCTGTATAAAAGTCACTTTCCGGATGATGCCGCAGCCCACAACGTCGAAAGTGGTGGTACGGCTGCTGGTTGATGTGTTCTGCTGGTAGGTCAGCACCACTGTTTTGCTGTTGCTCCCTGAAATGGGGTTGGCGCTGATCCAGGCGGGAAGTCCGTTGATCGTCCACGCAGCGCAGTTACCATTGATGCTCATGTTGGTGTTTCCGGCGAGGGCATTAACCAAAATGGTATCGGGGCTGACGTTGAGCTGGGTAGCCGGGAGTATGTTTACCGTGTAATCTTCCACATCCCAAAAGCCGTTGCCCAGGTTGCAGGGACCCGGAATATTGCCCGTACCCATCATGATGCGCATGCGGGTTTGCCCGAGTGCAGCGTTGGTAGCGATCGGCACCGCCACGTTCAATTGGGTCTGGTCATTACCCGTGGTGGCCACCAGCATCTCCCCGGAATCGACAAAGTCGTTGTCTTTGTTCACGTCTATCCACACACGCCATTCCACCGGATGGGTGCCGTTGTTCGTGGCCGGCGTGACGCGCAGGGCGATGGTACTTCCCTGTTGCACACTGCCCACATGGTTGGTGTAATTTCGGTAGCCCAGGTTGTTGCCGGAATTGTTGTTCACCGTATCAAATTGCACGGTTTGAATCCACTCGTTGACCGATGTTCCGAAAGAAAAACAATAAGGGTCGTTTGAACCAAGGGTATTCAGGGAGTACGTTCCAGACCAGGCGCCCACCCCGTTCGCACAGGAGTCGCGCACCTGGCATTCGTACAGGGCGTTGGGCAGCATGTTGAACCAGTTGGCCGTATTGGAGCCGCTCCAGGCACCGGTGAGCCAGGTGTTCGCGCCCGATATCCGCGTCCGGGTCTGATATTGCAGCGCGCCGGGCATGCTATCCCAGGCAAGCGTAAAAACAGAATAGTGTATGTAATTGGCCTTCAGGTTGGTGGGCACAGGACAAGACGGACCGGTACCATTTTGGGTCAGTATAAACGTGGCCGACATACCGCAACCGAGCACCGTTAAAACGGCGGTACGCGGGTTGGGGCTGTTGTTCGCCTGGTACTGGAGGGTGATGGTGGCGTTGTTGCTGCCCGAACTGGGCGAAACCGTCAGCCAGCTCGGCGCCCAGCTGATGGCCCAGGAACTGCAGTTGCTGTTGAGGGCGAAAGTGGAGAAACCGGCGGCCTGACCCACGGTGATCATGTCCGGATTGAGCAAAAACGCGGCTGAAGAGCTGGAAAAAGACGATGCCGGCGCCGACAGTGTTTGGGCATTATTACTGCCGGCAGAACCCGTTTGGGCAAAGGATGCGCCCGGAAGGCTCAAAACGGCGATAAGGGGCCACGTAAAACGCAGACCGGTCAGAACTTTCATGATGGCTGAATTTGTTCAGATATAAAAAAAACGTACCGGTCTGTGGGAGACGAGAACAGGATTACCGGTTCAAATATCCGGTGTTTTATCCGTCCTGCAAATCCAAATCAGCCGAATGGCACAAATGCGTCAAATTTAAACGCGTTTTCAGACAAATCCGCCGACCATGCGGGGCATACCGGACAAGTCATTCTTGCACAACACCGTGCGAAACGGCGCCTTTTCAAACAATTCCGTCACCTGCCGGGCGTGAAAGGCACTGACCTCCACCAGCAGCGCGCCTTCGGGCGACAGGCAGGCCGGCGCCCGTTCGCACAAAACCCGGTAAAAGAGCAGGGGGTCGTTTTCGGGCACAAACAGCGCCAGGCCGGGCTCATGCGCCTTCACCCACACCGGCATGTGTACCGCTTCAGAGGGTAGCACGTACGGGGGATTGCTGATGATGAGGTCAAATGAACCGTCGGGCCACCCGTCGGGGCTCAGGATGTCCCCTTGACGGCATTGCACCGGCAGTCCCAGTAGCCGGGCGTTCTGACGAGCCACGTCCAGCGCGCTTTCGGAAACATCCAACGCCATCACCTCGGCCGAGGTGAACTGTTTTTGTATGGCCAGCGCGATACAGCCGCTGCCGGTACCGATATCCAATACGCGGGGGCGGTCGTTTTTCAGGTTTCGCAGGTGCGCAATTGCCCAGGCAACCAGTTCTTCCGTTTCCTGGCGGGGAATGAGCACATCGGGGCCAACGCGCAACTTCATGCCAAAAAAATCGGCCTCGCCCAACACGTATTGCAGCGGCTCGCCGGCTGCCAGTCGCGCGGCAATTGGTTGCAGGCGCACCCGCTCTTCGGGTTGCAGGGCCTCCCGGGCTGCACGCTTCCTGCCAAACACATCTTCAAAAACAATGGAAGCCAGGCTATGCGCCTCCCCTTCGCCGTACAAAGGCGTCAGCAAAAGAACCAGTTCCCTGAAATCATCCATACCCGATTCCTGTGTTTATGAGCCCGCAACGGCTTCTCCGCCCCAGCCCCGTATTCGAAAAATCATTCGAACTCCACGGCAAATAACGTACCCTTGGGGTGGTTGTCGCTGAGTATAATGCGTCCACCGTGCCCATGTACCACCTGCCGGACAATGTACAGCCCGAGTCCGGTACCGGTAGCCTTTCGCGTTTCCTCGTTTCCGATGCGGTAAAATTTTTCAAAAACGGCGTCTTTTTCCGCGTCCGGTATCCCGTATCCCTGGTCTGCAACCACAATGCGTCGTTTTTTGCCTTGTTGTTCAAGGGTAATCCGCACAGGGCTGCCCTCCGGCGAATACTTGATCGCATTTTCCAGGAGGTTATGGACGACGGAGGTGATGCCGGCTTTGTCCACTGCAAACGCCGGCAGGGGCGCGGGAACGACCAGTTCCAGGTTGGCCGACGGAAAGCGCACTTTCAACAGCCGAATGGCCTCCTCCGCCAGCGCCTGCAGGTCAACCGGTTCGTGCATAGGTGCCCAGTTGACCTCCAGACGGGCGGCCAGCAGCAGGTCGTCGACCAGTGCCTGCAAGCGAGCAGCGTCGCGCAGGCCATTTTCACACAACTGCTGCCGTCGGTTGTAGTCCAGCTCGCGCCGGCTCATGGTCTCCAGCGCCAGACGCACGGCGGCGATGGGCGACTTCAGCTCATGCGTAATGCTGAGCATAAAATTGCGGCGCTGGCGGGCTAGTGCCACCTCCCGGTTGGCGCTTCGATTCATAACGTACAAACCAAAGGCCAGACAGGCCGTAAAAAACAGGCCCTCGGCAAACACCATGCGCCGTTTTTTTTCCCAGCGCCGCAACAGTTGACGGTACTCTTTAGATCCCAGCAGTTGCTGCTCGTCCTGAACGCCCTCCTGCCGAACCAGCAAGGCAACGCCCAGGTCAAATGACCGGTCGTTCTCCTGCCACAGCTGCAAAGCCCACCAAAGGAAGGCCAGCACCATGTACCCGATCACAAACCGGGTTATCCAGCGCAGGGGCAGTTTGAAGGACAGCATACCGGGCCCATTCGGGATTTATTTTCCTTCGATACCGAGCAGTTCCACTTCAAAGATCAGCACCGCATTGGCCTTGATCTTGGGGCTGGGCGAGCGATCGCCGTACGCCAGATCAGAAGGGATAAAAAACCGGTACTTGTCGCCCACCTGCATGAGTTGAAGGCCTTCAGTCCAGCCTTTGATCACCTGGTTGAGTCCGAAGGTGATGGGCTCGCCGCGCTCAACACTGCTGTCGAACACCGAACCGTCGATGTTGGTGCCGTGGTAATGCACGTTCACCTTGTCGGTGGCCACCGGAGAGGGGCCGCCGGGGCCCTTTTTGATCACCTCGTACTGCAAGCCGCTGGCGGTGGTTTTTACGCCTTCGCGTTTTTTGTTGTTTTCCAGAAAAACCTGGCCTTCTTTTTTGCCTTTTTCAGCGTCCATATTTTGTTGTTGTTGCATGTACCCGCCAAAGATGGTTTGGGCGGCAGCCATATCGAAGAGTGTGGCATTTCCGTTGAGGGCGTCCGTCAGGGCGCGGAGGAGGAGGTTCTTGTCCAGTCCGGCGGGCAACTGTTGCTTGATGCTGGAGCCAATGTACACACCGTAGGCGTAACTGGCGCTGTCGGTGGTGTTTTTGAGTTGTACCTGTTGAGCCGACAACGCTGTTCCGATGAGGCTCAGGGTAAAAATGAGGATCAATCGCATGATGTATGGTTGGTTAGAAATGTTTTTTTAACCTTTTTTCATATCCGCATAATGGCGGTAGAAGTGCGGTATGGTTTCGATGCCTTTGTAGTAGTTGAACAGCCCGTAATGTTCGTTGGGCGAGTGAATGTCGTCGGAGTCGAGTCCGAAGCCCATCAACACGGAATTGGTGCCGAGCACCTGGGCGAACATGGCCACAATGGGTATGCTTCCGCCGCCATACTGGGGCAGGGGCTTTTTACCGTACGCGGCTTCCATGGCTTTTTCAGCGGCCTTGTATTCTACCGATTCGGTAGACACCACCACCGGGTAACCGCCGTGGTGCGGGTTTACCTTCACCTGAACGCCGGGAGGCGCCAGGCTGATGAAATAGTCGGTAAACAACTGTTCAATCTTATGCGGATCCTGGTTGGAAACCAGCCGCATGGAGATTTTAGCGTTGGCCCTGGACGGCAGCACCGTCTTGGCGCCCTCGCCAATGTAGCCACCCCAGATGCCGTTCACATCCAGCGTTGGGCGAATGCCGGTACGCTCCAGCGTGGTGTATCCCTTTTCCCCCATCAGACCGTTCACCTTTAGATCGGCCTTGTACCGCTGCTCGTCGTACGGGGCCTCGTTGATGGCCTTTCGGTCGGCGGCGCTGAATTCCAGCACATCGTCATAGAACCCCGGAATGGTCACGCGTCGGTCGGCGTCGTGCAGCCGGCTGATCATATCACACAACACGTTGACGGGGTTGGCCACCGCGCCCCCGTACACACCGGAGTGCAGGTCCTTCACCGGGCCGACGACCTCTACCTCCATATAGCAAAGGCCGCGGAGACCTACGGTCAGGCTGGGGGTGTCGTTGGCGATAACGCTGGTGTCGGAGATCAGCACCACGTCGCAGGCCAGTTTTTGCACATTGGCGCGGCAGAACGTTTCCAGGTTTTTGGAGCCCACTTCCTCCTCGCCTTCCAGCATGAACTTCACGTTGCAGGGCAGGGCGCTGTTGCGCTGCATGGCCTCGAACGCCTTGACGTGCATGAAAAACTGGCCCTTGTCGTCGCAGGCGCCCCGGGCAAACACGGCGCCGTCGGGGTGGAGGGCAGTCTTTTTCACCACCGGCTCAAACGGCGGGCTGTGCCACAGATCCAGCGGATCCGGGGGTTGCACGTCGTAGTGACCGTACACCAGCACCGTTGGCGCGGCAGGGTCGATCATTTTTTCGCCGTAGACAATGGGATGGCCTTCGGTTTCGTGAATTTCTACGGTGTCGGCGCCGGCTTGCCGCAGGTGGGCGGCCACAGCCTCCGCCATGCGTCGGACGTCGCCGGCATATTGAGGGTCGGCACTTACAGAGGGGATGCGGAGCAGTTCCAGCAGTTCATCGAGATAGCGCTGCCGGTTTTCCTGGAAATAGGATTGTAGTTGATGCATGTGGGTGCAGTGATTTGCAGTATTGGTACGTTGGTGGGCGGGTGCAAAGTTGAGGAAAAAACAACAAACCATTGGGGGGATTTCAGCCTTTCATGGTTTCGGGTCGAACGGCACAAAACGGCTATCGCCAACTGACCATCAACGCCGGTGTGAATCCCAAAGAGGTGTGCCATTCCGCACCCGTGTCTATAAACAGATGGTCGAATACGCGCACACCGACACCCATGGCCGGCCGGCCCGGATGCGTACGGATGCCAGCACGAAATACCAGCAACTCGTTCGGCCGATATTGCAGGCCGGCTTTGATTTCCGCGTCGCGCTCCAGGTCTTTTTCCACCTCACCCGTCATGACGAAAGCATCCGAAGCGCGCCAGGCCGCGCCCACCTGGAATACAGTGGGCAGGGTAGATCCGGCCAGGCTTTGCTGAAAGGGATTGTTCAATTGTCCGCCGATCCAGAGGGTAGACCAGGGATTGGCCAGGAAACCCAGACCGCCGGTGAATGCGTTTGCCGAGCCGTATTCATTGGCCGATACACGCAGCATTTCTCCGCCGACACCCAGAAAGATGCGCTGCCCCAGCCGCCGGGCGTATCGCACCCGGAAGCGCTGCTCGGCGTACACCTCAATGCCGCTGTGGTGGATGTCAAACCCCACCGCGTCGGCTTCGCCGACTTTGGCGAACGCCTGAAAACGCAGGGTCTGCCACTCCGACAGTTCATACGGCATGGCGGAGGAGGCAAGCAGGCCCCATCCTTCTCCTTTCACGGCCTGGGCGTCGTTACCGATGCCCAGCTCTACGCCCGGCAGCGCAACGGTAGCGCCGCCCACGGCGAGGGCCGCAGCATTGTCGGGCTGGCGCATAAACACCTGAGCGTCTGCCGCGAAAAATGCGGAAAACAGGCATGCAGAAAGCAGGAAGATACGCATAGAGCAAATGTACACCGCGCCGGTGCAAAGATTCACCGGGGAAGGCAATTTGTCTGAACAATTTCCGAATAAAACGCCGCAGCATCCGTCCACACCCGCTGCATGGTCTCCCGCTCCACCCGTACCAGCCCGAACCGAAAACCCGGCCCCAGGTGCCACTCGAAGTTGTCGAACGTGCTCCAGTGAATGTACCCGCGGAGGTCGACACCATCGTCCAGCGCACGTTGGCAAACAGACAGGTAATCGCGCAAACTTTGGATGCGGCGCTGTGGATCGTCGGTGCAGATGCCGTTTTCCGTCACGACAACCGGTTTGCCGTATCGCCGGTAAAAAAGCCTGAGCATGTCCCCCAATCCTTCGGGTTTGTACAACCACATATCATCGTGTGGCAGTCCGGTTCGGGCAACCGCGCCGGGTCGCGCCACGACATCAATGGGAAACGGGTCAAACAACACGTGGGCATAATAGCTCAAACCCCAGAAGTCGCACCGCTCAAACGGTCGTGCGGCGCGGCGCAGGAACCACCAGCGCATGAACGCAGCAACCGGCCGGCCCAACAGGTTGGCGCCTTCGAACACCGCTGTGTTCAGCGATATGCCGACCTGCGCCGACGGGAACGCGGTTTTAATCAGGTGGTACGCCGAATCGTGCGCACGCCCCATGCGGTCAAGCGCGTGGTTGGCCACCGAATAGCGGCCGCGCACAAAAGGGGGGAAATTACCCAGCAAATAGGCGTTCAGCACAAACACGTTGGGTTCGTTGAACGTGTTCCACCAGCCGGCATACGACCCGAAATGGGTGACGCACTGCTCCGTGTAGTTCAGGTACCAGGGAACTACCTGGTCGCTTGCCCATCCGCCGGCCGCCTCAAACCAGTTGGGGTGGCAAAAATGGTGCAGCACAAACATCAGGCGCACGCCCTTGCTCCGGAGGTCCTCAAAAAAAGTTTGGTATTCGGCTACAACATCGGGGTCAAAAGTCGCCATGGGCGCGCGTTGCAGCCGCGACCAGTCTACCCCGCAACGGTAGACAGAGCCCAGCCGGGCAATGTAGGCAGCATCCTCCGACCGCCGCAACTCATGATCGGCCGTTCGCACAAATATTTCTCCATCAAAGGCTTTAACGCCGCGCCAGGGGTGATCGCCGGCGGTTTCTATCTGCGCGGCAGCCGTCGAGGTACCCCAGAAAAAATGCGGTGGAAAGGACATGGGCGATGATCGTTGGTGGAGCAGGCAAGCCGTCGGTTTAGACCTTCCGCCGGCTCACCCACAAAAAAAAAGCCCCTCACCGCGAGCCTTCAACGGAGGGGCAACCATGAGATTATAAAAATCAATATAACAAAAGACGTGCAGGAAATTGCTATTACCGCCAGGCAAAAGCAAAATGCTTGCACGAGGAAACCCAAAAGGGAGTACCTGTGGAGCAGGAATGGTAACCGGTACATTAAAATCGGAAAAACGGTTGGGAGAGAAGGACCGAAGGCATTGCGAGAATGCCAAAAGGTAGGATTATCCCTTGCAGGGCAATGCAAAGGTAATCAATTTTTCGAACCAGGAAACTTTTCTGTTAAAAATTTGTCTCCGGCTGTTTGCGCTCCTTGAAGTTGAGGTGGGCGGAGAAGATGTGGGAGTACCGCAACTGCGACAGGTTGCCCACGTCGGTGAGTGCGTAATCGATCTGCAGGCGGCCCAGGGTGATGCCGACCCCGAGGTTGGGCTGGGCCGTGAGGCGTTCCTTGTCGGGGTCGAAGTCATCAATCACGCGTTGCATACGGCCCACGCCGGCACGCAGTTGCAGAAAACGGTCGTAATTGAACTCCAGGCCAAGGGCAGGGTCCAGGTTAAAGGAGGAGGAACTGACCAGCACGTTGCGCTGCCCGTCGGTGCTGAGCGCAACGTCGAGGGCCGGCGTCAGGGTCGATTTTTTTCCCAAAATGAACCGGTAAGCGCCGCCAAAGACAAACAATGGGCGCGTAATTTCGGTATTGGAAACCGGGATTTCGTTGCCGGTGGCTTCGAACACCTGCTTCTCCTGTTCCGTCAAATTAAAGCTCCAGGCGTTAAAGGTCGTGGTGAGGTCGCGGGCCATCACCCCCAGCTGAAGGTTATTTTTGCGGTACTGAAAGCCGAAATCGGCGCCAAAACCCCATGAATTGCCGATGTTGCCAATGACACGACGGACGATTTTAAAAGAGCCGCCCAAAGAGAAGGCCGGATTGCGCAACTTGCGGCCGTAACTGGTCATAAAGGCGTAATCGGCCGCAGAGAACGACGAGATGTTGTCGTAGTTGATCGTCCCGTCCGGGTTGACCAGGTTAATGGTGTACGGAATGTTGTCTACCCCCAGACGAATCAGGGAAAACGACAAAAAAGCGTTGCGCTCCCGGTTGAGCGAGGTCCCGAACCCGATGTAGTCGTACTGGGTAACCCCGACAAACCATTCGGCGTGCATGGCCGCCAACTGAAACGGTGCTTCGATATTCGACAACCCGGCGGGGTTCCAGTACGCCGCCGTAAGGTCTTCGGTAAGGGCCGTCTGCGCACCCGCCATGCCGTGCGCCCGGGCACCGACGCCGATCGCCAGAAACTCGTTGGAGTATTTCTGGGCCAGGGCGGTAAAATTGATCGTCATGAGCAAAAGGCCCACTACAACGTTTATCTTCAGCATATCTGCTCAACTTTGTTCTGAATAACTGTTTTCAATGGTACAAACACATCTGCGCAACTTTTCCTTGACATCAATTCACCCTGCTCCGGTTGCCCGGACGCAAAATTAATCACCCACTTTACTTATGTCCATCCCGATGCAAAATACCCTTTTGCTCATGTGCGTCATGCTCTGTGCACACCTGGCCACGGCACAGGACTCCCTCAACATGACCCTGTTGGCCCGCTGGGACGATGACTCGCTGCCCATCGCCTCCCCCGGCGACCTCAACACACAATACAGCGGATGCTGGGGCATGGCCCTCGACGGACGCGAATACGCCATCATCGGCGGTGCGCGACACGTGCTCGTATTCGACGTAACCGACCCGACCCAACCCAGGCGCATCGCTCAGTTCGAAGGCCAGACCAATACGGTCTGGCGCGAGTTCAAATCCTACCAGGGGCGCTTTTACGCCGTGTCCGACGCCACCAATGAAGGCATGATGATCCTCGACATGCGCCAGGCGCCAGACACCGTCATACGCACCTACTACAGCAATACGCTCTTCAGCCGCAGCCACACCATCACCCTTGACACCACCTCCGGACGCATTTACCTCAACGGCACCAATGTGCAGGGCAACGGACTGGTCATCCTCGACGTCAAAACCAACCCCGACAACCCCATCCTGCTGTCGCGGATCAACCTGGACGCCAACGGCGCCGGCGGGTACGTGCACGATTCGTATGTGCGACACGACACGATCTACGCCTCCTCGGGCTTTGAAGGCCTGTATGTACTGGACTGCACCAATCCGGACACCTGCCTGCCCCTCGCCCAGTACGAGACCGGCGGGTACAACCACAACTCTTGGCTGAGCGCCGACGGCCGCTATTTGTACTACACCGAGGAAATACCGCAGGGGCGACCCGTTCAGATCGTTGCCGTAGACGATCTCGCAGAGGGCATACGCGGTGCAGGCCGTTTCCTCGACAACCTGCTGAGCCCCGGCGACTCCCTCCCCAAAGCCATTCCCCACAATGTGTACATCCGCGATAACCTGCTGTTCAACTCCCAGTACGAGGACGGGCTTTTGGTGTACGACCTCACCGACCCGGAAAAGCCTGTGCTGATCGCATACTACGACACACACCCCCAAAATACGCAATACAACACGTACTTTGGCTGCTGGGGCAACTACCCGTGGCTTCCTTCCGGCACCATCATCGCCAGTGACATGCAGAACGGGCTCCAACTGCTCCGCCTGACCAGCAGCAACGCACCACCCAGGCCCGCCCGGACGCCGTTCTCTGTGACCATAACCCCCAACCCGGCTACGGACGCCGTGCATATACATTTGACGGACGTATCCGCCGGCAGCAACGCCCGACTGTCCGTATTCGATGCGCTGGGCCGGCTGAAGATGCGCCAAAACATTCCTGGCAGTACACCCCTGGAGCTTGACCTGACCGACTGGCCCGGCGGCGCCTATTTTTTATGGATACAAAACGATCAGGGCGCCTCGGTCACCCGGACTTTGATCGTGGAACACTAATTGTGGCGAAGGGAACCGCCGTATCCATTACCTTTGCCCTGCCCCACGAAACCCTGTCCCCCTTTCCAGAACCCGGTTTCCACCACCAAGCAACAGCAATTGCCATAATGTCTGAAAAAATCATTTTCTCCATGTCGGGCGTCAACAAGACGTATCCACCCAACAAACAGGTGTTGAAAAACATCTGGTTATCTTTTTTCTATGGCGCCAAGATTGGCGTTTTAGGCTTGAACGGCTCAGGAAAATCAACCCTGCTGAAAATCATTGCCGGACTTGATCAGAATTACGAAGGAAAAATCGAATTCGAAAAGCAGTTTAAAATCGGCTACCTGGCCCAGGAGCCTGAAATGGACGAAACCAAAACCGTACGCGAGATCGTTGAACAAGGCGTTCAACCTATCGTAGACCTGCTGAAAGAAAACGAAGAGATCGGCATCAAGCTCGGTGAAGTGACCGACGACGACGAAATGATGCGCCTCATCGACCGACAGGGCGAGGTGCTGGAACAGATTGAGCAGGCCAATGGATGGGAACTGGACCACCGCATCGGGCTGTTCACCGACGCGCTCCGTTGCCCCGACGACGACAAGCCCATCCGTGTGTGCTCCGGTGGCGAGCGCCGCCGGGTTGCCCTGGCCCGCCTCCTGCTCAGCGCCCCCGACATCCTGCTGCTCGACGAGCCCACCAACCACCTCGACGCCGAATCGGTTGGTTGGCTGGAGCAGTACCTCCAAAATTTTCCCGGAACGGTCATCGCCGTAACCCACGACCGCTACTTCCTGGACAACGTGGCCGGCTGGATCCTGGAGCTCGACCGCGGAGAGGGCATCCCCTGGCAAGGAAACTACAGCTCCTGGCTCGAACAAAAAGCCAAACGCCTCGCCCAGGAGGAACGCACCGAAGAAAAACGCCGCAAAACCCTGGAACGCGAGCTCGAGTGGGTGCGCATGGCCCCCAAGGCACGGCAAAGCAAAGGCAAGGCGCGTCTGAACGCTTACGACAAAATGGTCGGCGAAGAAGCCCGGGAGAAAGAAGCCAAGCTGGAGCTCTGGATACCCACAGGACCCCGTCTGGGCGATGTCGTGTTCCAGGTCAAGAATCTCCGCAAAGGATTCGACGACCGCATTCTGTTCGAAAACCTGACGTTCGACATTCCCAAAAATGCCATCGTGGGCATCATTGGGCCCAATGGCGTGGGTAAATCGACCCTCTTTAAAATTCTAGTCGGTAAAGAAAAACCCGATGCGGGAGAGGTGATCGTGGGCGACACCGTGCAGTTCAGCTACGTCGACCAAAGCCATGAGGCGCTGCTGCCCGAAAAGACTATTTATGAGATCGTTTCCGGTGGAAACGACCTCATCCAGGTGGGCAACGCCTCGGTGAACGCCCGCGCTTACCTGTCTCGCTTCAACTTCACCGGCACCGATCAGCAGAAAAAACTCGCTGTGTGCTCCGGCGGGGAACGCAACCGCGTGCACCTGGCCATGACCCTCAAAGACGGGGGCAACGTGCTGCTGCTCGACGAACCCACCAACGACATCGACGTCAACACCCTCCGCGCCCTCGAAGACGCCCTGGACGACTTTGCCGGCTGCGTGCTCGTCATCAGCCACGACCGCTGGTTCATCGACCGGTTGGCTACACACATCCTTGCATTTGAGGACGACGCCCAGATGGTGTTCTTCGAAGGCAACTACACCGATTACGAGGAGAGCAAAAAAGCGCGCCTGGGCGACATTACGCCACATAAGCCGCGCGTAAAACATATTTTGCAGTAAGCAGGATTTTCCGGAGTTTGCCGCCGAATTCCATTTTTCACCAAAAACAAACCTTATGAACGGTATTCCTGCCAAACTCCAAAAGCGCATTGACGAAGGGTACGATTTCAGGTTCGGCGACTACATCGGTCGCGGATTCTCCCTAATGCAGAAAGAAATAGGGCTTTTTATCCTCGGATTCATCCTCTTTCTCGTGCTCAGCGGCATCGCCAGCATCGTGCCCATCCTTGGTGGACTCATCAGCGCCGTGGTGGTGACCCCCATGATCATTGTCGGGTTTTATTACACCGGTCATAAAGTAGACCGAGGCGAGAAGCTCGAAGTGGCGGACTTTTTCAAGAGTTTCGACCGCATCGGCGACCTCATCCTGACCGCCTTGCTGGTGTTTCTCGTTGTGTTCGGCGCCTTGTTGCCCGGCCTTATTCTGGCCATTTCCTCGGGCGTTATGGCGTATGTTGTAGACGGCGACCTTTCCAGCATCAATACAACACTCGTATTTTCCGGTATACTGCTGGCCGCCATACCGGCCATCTATTTCGGGGTGTCGTACACCTGGGCTTATCCGCTCGTCTGGTTCTACGATCTTCGGCCCTGGCAGGCCATGGAAACCAGCCGAAAGCTCATCGGTAAACAGTGGGGCATCATCTTTCTATTTCTCCTGGTAGTGGGTATCCTGGCCGGGCTCGGGTTAGTGGTGCTCATTGTAGGCATCCTGTTCACCGCCCCGGCCATGTATCTGGCCCAGTACGCTGCTTTTGCCGACGTAACCGGCTTGCTCGAGGACGGCGTCGAGGGAGAAGAAGCTGCCGACATCATCGACCACTTTGTGCCGGCCGAATAACCGCTATGTACATTCTGGAGATCGGATTTGCCACCCCTGAGTTCGACGAGGCCGTGCGCCTGCGCACCGATGTGCTGCGCAAACCGCTCGGCCTTGTTTTTACACCCGAACAGCTCGCAGAAGAGTACGATCAACGACATCTGGGGGCTTACGACGACCAGGGGCAACTCCTGGGCTGTCTGAGCCTGGTTCTGCTGGACGAGCACGTCTGGAAAATGCGCCAGGTGGCCGTGGCGGAGGCCGCGCAGGGCAAAGGCGTGGGCACAAAACTGGTGGACTACTCGGAAGCCCTCGCCCGCCGCGAAGGCCTGCGGCTCATGACCCTGCACGCGCGGGAATCCGCCGTTCCGTTTTATCTGAAACTCGATTACCGGGTGGTGGGCGAACGGTTTGAAGAGGTGGGCATTCCGCATTTCAAAATGGAGAAGCTCATTGCAGGATAAATGATCACCCACACGGGCGGTTCAACGTAAAAGTCCCCGGTCATGGATCCACGCCAGGCTGCGATCCAGCGTTGATTGCGGCGTGTCTGTCCCTTCCAACTGCAATACCGGGCACGGCAGGTGGTTCAACCACAGCGACTCCATAGCCCGGCTGCGGATGTTGCCCGTGTCCGCCTCATAGCCGGCCGCCCAGTCGCAAAATTTGGTGAACACCCCATACAGTTCCCCGCCCGGCTCGATCTGTTCGCCGCCGTAGCGAAGGCGTTCGCGCTCCCGGATGCGGGAAACGCGCACGTCCGCAGGGGCCCATATCCAAATGGCGGCGTCAATCTGCGGAATAAACACATCGCCCCAGCCACAAATCGCCCCCGACAACACCCAGTCCTGGTGACGGTCAAGGGCTTCAGACAGCAGGCGCCGGCGGTGTTCCGGGTTCCGGCGCCGGCGGTATGGCAGCGGGTCGTCGGTAAACCAGTAAAAATCATCGGTGTCCAGATGAGTCCAACCAAAATGCCCGGCAAGCGCCTTACCCAACGTGGTTGTGCCCGATCCGGGACCCCCGAAAATATTCAATCGCATGTTTTTGGGTTTTTACCCCCGCCCTTCCGGTACCCATACGGGCAATGCCGACATCCGCTTTTGCAGCAATACCCGCGCCTGCGCAGGAACGATTTGGTAAAAACGATGAACCCGTTCTCCACGTAGTAATCTTCCTCCGATTGCTTTTCTCCCTTTTGGGTGGTTTTAACATTTTTTCCGGCCATGCAACAAAAACGCCGCAACCGGTAAAAGGGTTGCGGCGATGGATAGGGTTTCAGGTGTGTTTATGCCGGCAGCAGAGAAATGCTGAGGAAGCTTTATTCTTTGCTGTCGCTATCAGAGTGTATGATCAGTACCGGAATACCCGTATGCAGCAGCATATCCTTGGATATACTGTGGTGCAGCAGGTTATCCCAGAAAGACCGGTGGTGGGTGACGAATACGAACAGGCCGATATGGTGATGGAAGGCGTATTCGTGCAGGCTTTCCACCACGTCTTCGCCCGTCACCTTACTGAACAGGAACGGCATCTCCGGGTCTGCATAGATGTAGTTGATCTCAAACAATTTTTTTTCGAGATCAACGCCTTCTTCACCCGGCCGGCCTACGTGCACAAAATGGAGCTGGCTGTTGAAACGGCGGGCGAAAGCCACGGTCTGCTTGATGGTGAGCGCTTCCAGCGATTCGAAGTTGCTGGCGTACAGGATGTCCGAAAATCCGCGAAATTGCGATTGCGGCGGCACCAACAAAACCGGGCAATGGGCGTGTTTGGACACCGACACGCTGACCGATCCAAAGAGCTTGCGGGAGATATTGCCCTTGCCGAGGGTTCCCATAACCATCATATCGGTGTTGCGCGACAAGTCGATCAGTACATCTTCCGGGAAGCCAAACGCGATCCGGGTGCGGATACCGGCCACGGTATTGCCGGGTTCCTGGTGGCCATTGCCGACAGTCGTTGTCGGACAATCCAGTTTCTCGCGGTCGGCTACCTGCTGGACAAAATGATCGAGCTCCTCTTGCATGGTATTTTTGTAATTGGCCAGCACACCAGAAGGAGACGGCACACTGCCCTCGAAAATGCTGTCCATACAATACACCACTTCCACACTCGCCTGGAACAAGTGTGCCAGTTTGCAGGCATAAATGAGCGCATTTTCGGATGCCTGGCTCATATCCACAGGCACCACCATTCGTCGTAACTTGAACAATTTGCTGCGCATGAGATGACGGTTTCGAAGCAGTTTAACAATTTCACCAACACTGGGAACTACGCCCTCGCAAAGAATCTCTCCATTGATCACCAAGGCCGGCGGCTGGGTGACGCCGGATGTGTAAATGCGGTTGTATTCCGATACATCTTCCAGATGGCTGTTCAACGGATATTCCGTCAACGCCAGGGACAGGTTGTTTTTCAAGGCCCGCATTTTGGCATCGCCTGTGCCGTAGATGTGGATGGTATTCATGGTGTCGGTTACTTTTTGAATTCCGCTTTATTGCTCATAGACCATGTGTGGCTGGTCCGGTTTTTCATTCAGGATGGACCGAATAATGTCCTGGGTGGTCACAATGCCCACCAATTCATCGTTTTGTACGACGGGCAGGGCGTGAAACCAGTTTTTGCTGAACACTTCCAAAACAACGTTGATGCGATCGTCGGGCTCCACTTTGCCCAAACCTTTGGTCATAATCTCCTCCGCCTTGGTGTTTGACAACTTGCTTTCGTTCATGAAGCGATCTTCCGCGTGGTGGCTCAAACCGCCCATAAAATGGTTAAAATCGGTTTTGGAGATGATACCCACGATACTCCTGAAACGCACCACCGGAATATGGTGGAAAGAATGGGCATCGAAAATTTTTTTCACTTCCAGCAGATTGGTTTCCGGATCAACAGTCACAAGATTGTCCGCTGGAGTCATGATGGATGAAACTGGCAAAAAGGTGTTCATGTGCTTAGGCTAAGGTTTGATCACTAAATTTTTGGACATTACGCGGGATAAGTCGCAACGAATACCCCTCTCGTCACAAAGGTGGTGTAAATCAGGATAGCGGGGCATGACACATCTCACCCTAAAACGTGATGCTGATCAAATGTCTGGTTCAGGACAAATAATGTTGATCAAACGGGAACCAGCGAACTGTTCTATATTTGGGCCGGACAAACCCTGCCCTATGCCCAATATTCTGATCATCGAGGACAACACCGACGTCCGGGAGAACCTCACCGAAATCCTCACCCTGAGCGGGTATGAGGTCATAAGTGCCGAAAACGGCAAGGCCGGCGTGGAGCTGGCCCTGCGCTCCCATCCCGACCTGATCCTGTGCGACGTGATGATGCCCGAACTCGACGGCTTTGGCGTCTTGCACATCCTGAACCGCAGCCAACACACGGCCGACATACCATTTATCTTCCTGACGGCAAAGGCCGAAAAAGACGACTTCCGCAAAGGCATGTCGCTGGGCGCCGACGACTACATCACCAAGCCTTTTGACGACACCATGCTCCTGCAAACCATCGAGACGCGGCTGCGCAAGGCCGAAAGGTTAAAGGCTGCCTCCGTCGGCGCCGGAACAGAAGGGTTGGAGCATTTCATCAACGAAGCGAAAGCTCTGGAGGCCATTCAGGCGTTGCCGGATAACCGGGAAACCAGGCACTATCGCAAAAAAGACAACGTTTTCAGCGAAGGCGATCGCCCCCGTTGGCTTTTTTTCATTGAAAAAGGCTCCGTCAAGGTGTTCAAAACCAACGATGACGGTCGCGAACTGATCGTTCGTATGGCCATCGCCGGCGAATTTCTCGGTTACCTGGCCTTGTTGAACGACGACCGCTACACCGAAAGCGCCGCCGCCCTGGAAGACAGTGACCTGCGCCTGATCCCCAGAGAGGACTTTTTCTCGCTGGTGCACAGCAACCGCGACGTGAGCGCTCATTTCATCAAAATGCTGTCCAACCACATCGCCGATCAGGAACAACAACTCATCGACCTGGCCTACAACTCCGTGCGCAAACGCGTGGCCACTGCCATCGTGCACCTCTTCGACCAGGGCTATCAGGAAATCAACCTCTTGCGCGAAGACCTGGCCGCCATCGCTGGTACCGCCAAGGAAACGGTCATCCGAACCCTCACAGACTTCAAAACAGAAGGGCTGATTGACGTGAGCGACGGCACCATCCGGGTGCTCAAAGCCGACAGGCTGCGCCAAATGCCAAATTGAGCCGCATTTTGCCATGTTTCTCGAACCCAACCTGCGCAACCAGCGGGCCGGATGGATCGAAGTGATCTGCGGCTGTATGTTCTCCGGCAAAACCGAAGAACTCATCCGCCGCCTGCGCCGGGCACAAATCGCCGAACTGCCGGTACAGGTTTTTAAGCCCGGGGTCGACAATCGCTACGCCGCCGACTACATCGTCTCACACGACACCTCCGCGCTGGTCGCTGTACCCATCGCTGCTTCCGCCGACATGCTTCGCCTGACCAACCCCGACACCCGTGTGGTCGGCATAGACGAAGCCCAGTTCTTCGACGCCGATCTGCCCGTTGCCTGCGAGCAACTGGCCCTGCGCGGCGTGCGCGTGGTGATCGCCGGACTGGATATGGACTACCTGGGGATACCCTTCGGTCCCATGCCCCAGCTGCTCGCAGTGGCCGAGTATGTCACCAAAGTACACGCCATCTGCGTGCACTGCGGCGCCCTGGCCACCCACTCCTACCGCCTGGCCGAGGGCGACGAAGTAGTGCTGCTCGGCGAAAAAGAGCACTACGAACCCCGGTGCCGGACGTGTTACGCGATGGGCAACATCCTGCGTCTGAAATGATTGCCAACTCCGGGCCTGCCGCAGGTGACGTGTCGGCAGGTGACGAAGATTATCCGGACAGATGACCAACATCCCAAAATCATAAAGACGGCCCGCCTACCTTGCTTCGTGTAAAAAACGCAAACATGAACGGAGGCCAAATTATCACCAAAACACTTCAGGCAAACGGGATCAAACACCTGTTTACCCTCTGCGGTGGCCACATCGGTCCGATTTATGTGGAAGCCGAACGCGCCGGTATGCGCGTATGGGATGTTCGCCACGAGGCTTCGGCCGTCTTTGCCGCCGACGCCGTGGCCAGGCTCACTGGCGTTCCCGGCGCAGCGGCCGTCACCGCTGGCCCGGGTGTAACCAACGCCATAACCGCCCTGAAAAACGCCCAGATGGCCCAGTCGCCTATCCTGCTGCTCGGCGGCGCCACCGCTACCCTGCTGCGCAACCGCGGCGCTTTGCAGGACATCGACCAACTGGCCTTGCTGCGCTCCTCCGTCAAGCAACTGGCCCGCGCCAACCGGCTCCGTTCACTAGCCCCTGCGCTGGAAAACGCGATTCAGGTAGCCATTGATGGCATCCCGGGGCCCATATTTCTCGAATGTCCGGTCGATCTGCTGTACCCGGAAGCAACCGTGCGCGAATGGTATGGCCGAAAAAACAAAAAGGCGTCCGGACTGATGGACCGGCTGGAACGATGGTACATCCAACGACACCTCAACCGTTTGTTTGCCGGCGTTGCTGAACAGCCATCCCGGCCACGGCTCCCCCGTGTACCGGCGTATACCAGGGCTCAACTCCAGGCCACGCTGCAAAGCCTGGGTGCCACCCGGCGCCCGGTGTTGCTGCTGAGCAGCGGCGCCATGCTCCGACCTGCGGAGGCGCCGGCCCTTGCCGAAGCAGTGCAGCGCCTCGGCATACCGGTTTATCTGAGTGGCATGGCCCGCGGGCTCCTCGGCGCCCACCACCCGTTGCAGTGTATGCACCACCGCAGAGAGGCCCTGCGCGAGGCCGACCTCATCATCCTGGCCGGTGTTCCATGCGACTTCCGCCTCGACTATGGCCGTGTGCTGAACCGCTACGCTGTCAAAATTGCCGTCAACCGCAGCCGCCATGACCTGCAGCAGAACCTGCGCGGCCACCGCGCCATCCAGGCCGACCCATCCGCTTTTCTCATTGCTTTGGCAACACAAACCGGCCACTTGCCCGAATGGGCCGATTGGAAGGAGACCCTGCGCGCCCGCGATGTCCACCGCGAAGAAGAGATCGGGCAACTGGCGACACAGACAGTTGATGGCATAAACCCCGTGGCCCTCTTTCGACACCTCGAACAAGCACTGCCTGAGAACTCGATATTGATAGCCGACGGAGGCGACTTTGCTGCTACCGCAGCCTACACCCTCCGACCCCGTAAACCGCTCAGTTGGCTCGACCCCGGGGTGTTCGGCACCCTGGGTGTCGGCGGCGGTTTCGCCCTCGGCGCCGCCGCCTGCCGCCCCGATGCGTACATCTGGATCATTTACGGCGACGGCAGCGCCGCCTACAGCCTGGCGGAGTTCGAGACCTTTGCCAAAAACGGACTCAAAGTGTGCGGCATTGTGGGCAACAACGGCTCCTGGGAGCAGATCGCACGCGACCAGGTAACCCTGCTGGGTGCCGATACCGCCGTGCGCCTGCCCCACACCGACTATCACATCGTAGCCCGGGGGTATGGCGCCGCCGGTGAACGGGTGGACACCCCGGAAGCGTTTCAGCAGGCCATACAAAACGCTGTCCGCAGCATGGACGCCGGAAAACCGTACCTGATCAATGCCCTTATCGGTTCCACAGCCTTCCGCGAGGGCAGCATTTCCATGTAACCCGATAAACCCTCCAAAAATGACGCTGTCCGAAAAACTATCGCTCCTCGCCCACGTCATCCGCTGGCGCCTCTCCTGGTCAAAAAAAAAGCTCGACTACCGGCCTGAAGGCGATCTCCTACCGGGGTTCATCACCGCACGGGAAGCTGCGCGCCTCATCCCCGACGGCGCCGTTTGCTTCTCCAACGGACTGGCCGGCAATGCCCGCTGCTCCGCCTTTTTCTGGGCCATCCGCGATGCTTTTAAACAAACAGGGCACCCTAGAGGCCTCACCTGGATCAACGTGGGTGCCCAGGGCGGACGTGGCAAGGTGCCCGGAACCATCGAGGAGATTGGTCTGCCCGGTCTGATGACCCGCTACATCGCCGGACACCTGGAGACCTGCAAAACCCAGCTAAGGCTGGCAGAGGCGGGCCGACTGGATCTTCACACCATGCCCCAGGGTGTCATGTCCCTGCTGCTGGAAGCCCGCGCTGCCGGACATGCCCACTTGCGCAGCGAGGTGGGCGTCGGCACCTTTCTCGACCCCCGGGTGGGTGGCGGGTCCGCCTTGATACCGGATGCCGACGCCCAGTACATCGAAGCCGATGGCGACGCCCTGCGGTACACGCTGCCGGCAATTGATTTTGCCTTCATAAACGCACCGTACGCAGACGCTGAAGGGAACGTGTATTTCCGGGATGCTGCCACCTGGACGGAGAACATTCAGTCGGCCCGTGCCGCCAGGGCCAACGGCGGCAAAGTGATGGTCACCGTCAGCGCCATCGTGCCCAGGGTGGCGTCGGAGATTAGTCTGCCCGCCGGCGAAGTCGATTACATCGTCGTGCACCCGTACAACGAACAGACGGCCAGCATCCCGCAACGCCGGTTCTGGCCCATGTTCACGCCAGGCGCGACCGAAGACCCCAAAAAGGCCGTAGAAAAACTGCGCTTCATTAACAACCTGCTCAAAATCACTCCAGTGCGTGGCCCCGTTGAGTACGCGCTGGCCCAACTCGGCGCCCGTGTATTCGAAGAGGCCACCCACACCGGCGCCATGGTCAACATTGGCGTGGGCTATCCCGAAGAAGTGGCGCGCAGGCTGGTCGAGCACGGCCAAAGCGATCGCGTGCTGTTCACCACCGAGGCCGGCGCGTACGGTGGACTGCCGGCGCCGGGCATCTTTTTCAGCGCCGCCATCTGCCCGCAACACCTGGAACCGTCGTCCGTCATGTTCAAACGCTACCAGTCGGAGCTGGACACCGCCATCCTGGGCTTCCTGGAGGTCGATGGAGCGGGAAATGTAAACGCTTCCCACCGCGGGCCGCGCCTGACCGACCTGGTGGGTCCAGGCGGGTTCCCGGACATCGCCGGCGGCGCACGCACGATCATCTTCGTTGGTAGTTGGATGGCTAAAGCACAATTCGCGCTCGAAAACGGTCGCCTCCGCATCGTCAAGCCCGGCCCCTGCAAGTTTGTCGACAAAGTGTCGCACATCACCTTCTGCGCCCGGGAAGCCCTGCGCAAAGGGAAAAAAGTGTACTACGTGACCCACACAGGCATTTTTGTCCTCACTGAAAGCGGGCTTGAACTGCGTGAAGTGACACCCGGCATCGACGTGGAAAGGGATATCCTGAACGCGTCAAAAGCAAAAATCAACGTCCGCCTGGTGTATTTTGCTCAGTCGGCCACTCGTTGCACCGAGCGGTAAACCAGTTCGTTGTCCGACACTTCCAGGCGCAGGCCGACGAGTTCAGCGCCCCGGTAGCCCCGGCTTTGATTGCGTACGACATTTTCGAGTCCGGACGCGTCGTTGATGCGCACCCATCCCTGGGCGCAGATGCCCTCACCGACCATGTCTACCAACAGGTGCGGGTGTCCATTCCGCGCTGCATATCCGGCGATCCAGAAGGTCATTTTTTCCTGGTTGGCGCCTTTCATCTGGCGGATCAGTTCCTGTTGGTAGGTCTCCTCGTCTGTGCCGTACTGGTCGAAGACGGGGTTGGTGTTGTTGCAATCGGGTTTGCCGCAGGCAGTGACGAGCAGCAGCAGGAGGATGAGGTAGGGAAATATGGTGGGCATGACGTTTATTTTAAAAAACCACAGCGGAGACTATTTTAAATAAACCGCAGAGGACACAGAGGCGATGGCGCATGGATTTTCGTTAAGTCCATAAGTCATCGCCTCTGTGTCCTCTTCGGTTTGTTTGAAAAAAACAGCGGGTGCGCATCTGGACTTTGACATTGACGAATAAGACTAACCTTTCGCTGCCTGTTCGGTAGCCTCCTCTTTCAAAATAACCGTCCCTGTCCTTACAGCGTCCCCCGTCGCTCCTGTTCGGCCTCAATGCTTTCGAAAAGGGCTTTGAAGTTGCCCTTGCCGAACGATTTTGCGCCCTTTCGCTGGATGATCTCAAAGAACATCGTGGGGCGGTCCTCTACCGGACGGGTAAATATCTGGAGCAGGTAGCCCTCGTCATCTCGATCAACCATGATGCCGAGCGATTTGAGTCGCTCCAGATCTTCGTCGATGATGCCTACCCGTTCGGAAACGGTGTCGTAGTAGTTGCCCGGCACATGCAGGAACTCCACGCCGCGGCGGCGCATTTCGCCGATGGTGTGCACGATATCGTTGGTGGCCACGGCGATGTGCTGGCAGCCTGCACCTTCGAAGAACTCGATAAATTCCTCGATCTGCGACTTTTTAAGCCCTTCGGCGGGTTCATTGATGGGAAACTTGATGCGACCGTTGCCGTTGGTCATCACCTTGCTCATGAGGGCGGAGTATTCGGTTGAGATGTCCTTGTCGTCGAATGAAATGAGGTTGGCAAAGCCCATGACGTCGTGGTAGAACGTGGCCCATGTGTTCATCTGGCCCCAGCCCACATTGCCCACCATGTGGTCGATGTACTGGAGGCCGGTGGGTGCGGGGTTGTAATCCGATGTCCAGGGACCGTACCCGGGCAGGAACGGGCCGTGGTAGTTTTTGCGCTCTACAAAGATGTGTACCGTCTCGCCATAGGTGTGAATGCCGGCGCGCACCACCTCGCCGTGCTCGTCCTTTTCGACGGTGGGTTCCAGGTAAGGCGCGGCGCCGCGGGCGGTGGTTTGGCGGAACGCTTCGCGTGCGTCGTCAACCCACAGCGCGATGACTTTTACGGCGTCGCCGTGGTGCTTGATGTGATCAGAAATGGGGCTTCGGGAGGTGAGCGGCGTGGTGAGTACCAGTCGGATTTTGCCTTGCTGGAGTACATAGGAGGCGCGGTCGCGCACGCCGGTCTCCAGTCCGGCGTAGGCCAGTGACTGGAAGCCGAAGGCTGTTTTGTAAAAATGTGCGGCCTGTTTGGCGTTACCGACGTATAATTCGACGTAATCGGTTCCCAGCAGGGGCAGGAAGTCTTCCGCTTCCGCAAAGATTTTCTGAATACCGTAGTTATAGTCGGCAATGCCGGTGAGGTTTTCCATAGAGAGAGCGATTTTGCGGTGAACAGTTCTTTGTCAGGCGTTGGGGGATTCCGCCAGCCATGACTTGTAGTAATCTTCAACGTTGAGTTGCAGGGCCGCTGCGGTAATCTGCACAGGTCGGAAGGGGTCAATCATGACCGCCAGCTCTTGCGTTTCTTTTTTGCCGATGCTTCTTTCCACCGCGCCGGGGTGCGGCCCGTGGGGGATGCCGGCCGGGTGCAGGGTGAGCTGACCCTTATGGATGTTGTTGCGGCTCATGAAGTCACCGTCTACATAGTACAGAATCTCGTCAGAGTCAATGTTGCTGTGGTGATATGGCGCCGGGATGGCATCGGGATGGTAGTCGTACAGGCGCGGCACAAAAGAACAAACGACGAACCCGTCGGCTTCAAACTGCTGGTGAATGGGTGGCGGCATGTGGATGCGACCAGTGATGGGCTCGAAGTCAAAAATGGAAAAGGCGTAGGGATAGAGGTACCCGTCCCAGCCCACCACATCGAACGGGTGGGTGGCGTACACATAGGGGTACATCATGCCTTGTTTTTTGATGAAAATCTCAAAATCGCCGGCCTCATCGTAGGTTTCGAGGTCCATGGGCGCCCGGAAGTCGCGCTCGCAGAACGGGGAATGTTCGAGCAGCTGTCCGTACCGGTTGCGGTAGCGTTCGGGTGTACGCACAGGGCTGAACGATTCGAGGTAGAGCAGGCGATTGTCCGTCCCGTCGAACTCAATCTGGTAGATGGTGCCACGCGGGATGACCAGATAGTCGCCGTACGAAAACTCAATCATGCCAAAAGCGGTCTTGAGGGTCCCGGAGCCGCGGTGCACGAACAGCACCTCGTCGGCGTCGGCATTTTTGAAAAAATAATCTTTGGTGCCGTTCATGGGAGCGGCGAGGCCTACGTGTAAGTCGTTGTTGACAAACAGGGTGGTGCGACTCTCGAGGTAGTTGTCAACGGCGGGCAACTCAAACCCCTGGAAACTCAGCGCTTCAAGGTTCTTTTCAATGGCTATTTCGGGGGCTACAGGGTACTGCTCGCCCCGGTACTTGACGATGGTCGGCGGATGCAGGTGATACACCAGGGAGGAGACACCCGAGAAACCCTGGGTACCTACCAACTCTTCGGCGTAAAGCCGGCCGTTGTCCTCGCGGCGGAATTGTACGTGGCGCTTGCGGGGAATTTTACCCAAACGATGGTAGAACATAGGTTTTATTTCAGAAAGGAGAAGGTAATGGCTGCTGAAAAATTAAAATCGAGCAAATATTTTCTATTTTACTACAGCGGATAATGACGCAGGTTAGGCGGGATACAGATTTTGGTCATGGTTTATGAATGGGTAGTGTTTTGAAATAAACCGCAGAGGGCACAGAGGAAGCGCAGAGGAGCGCAGAGAATTCTTCTCTGTGATCCTCTGTGTTACCCTTGCACCCTCTGCGGTTCATTTAAAAAAAGCGCCAGCCAATAAAAAAAACCACCCGAAGGATACACTCCTCCGGGTGGTTTATCACCAAGTACACAGGCGAATAACCGCCCAATACCAGCTTATTTCAGGTTAAACGAGCTGCTGCCAACCAGGTAACCCTTGTTGTAAATCTGCACGGAGTACTTGCCTTTGGCGAAGTTCTGGCCAGGCTGCCAGGCAGCACACACGTTGGTGGGTTGGTTGTCGTAGGCAACTGTCTGAGAGATCGTGTAGCGGAACTCCGTATCGGTCTTCTTTTCTTTGGAGACACCGGAGCCCAGGTCTTCGATGGCGAGCGTAGCGCCGGTCGGGTCGACGATCGTAAAGTAGAACGTTTCTTCACCGGCGGGCACCACCTCGTTGGCTTCGGTAGTGAAACAGATGTTCAGGCGCTCCACTTTTTTGGCGCTGGCTTTTTCTTTTTCCTTGCCGCTCTTGCGCACATCCACCGGCTTCACGGTGATGGTGTTCACTTTGATGGCGGAGGCTACATCCACCTTTTTGGTCAACTCGGTGCGCTCGGTCTCCAGCTGGGTTTTTTCGGAGATCAGCGCTGCTTTGGCAGAACTTTCTTCTTCCAGGCGGGTCTGCGTTTCAGTGAGCGAGGACTTCAGCGTGGTGTTTTCCTGGGTAACAATGCCCAATTGCTCCTTCAACTGGTCGATCTCCGCCAGGTACTGCGTTTTTTGGGCGCTGAACTCGGCCATGGCGCTTTTGTAGTTCTTGTTTTCGCGGATCAAACCGGCCACCTGGTTTTTCTTTTCTTCCAGTTGCTGGAGTTGCTCGTTGATCTTGGCGTCCAACTCGGCGTTGATACCTTTTTGTTCTTCCAGCTGGGTTTTGGCCTCATTGAATTGCACTTCAAGATCGGCAAAGGCCTGCTTCTGCTCGTTGAGCTCGATGCTGGTGGCTTCCAGTTGGGAGTTGGTGCGGGACTTGGACACCAGCAACCAGATGCTCAGCATCAGCAACAACGCCAGCGCGATGCCCATAGCGGTGATAATCTGTTTGGAGTTGTCCTTTTTGTCGGGCTGGCCAAAGTCGGGCATGGGATTGGGGGAGGACTGATTGAAATTGGTGGGTGTGTTCATACTGTGGATGAAAGGTTTAGTTTAGTGAAAGTAGGATTATGGCATAGGCAACCTTTCAAGCAAGTTTGTTTTGTTCGATGATGTCTTGCTTGATGTAGACGGTATAAAAACTGGAAGTCACGCGCGTTTATTGCGTTGTGCCAAACTTTTTTGCAGGAATGGCCTATCTTTGTCCTTTCACAGAAAGGGCTTTACAATGTCTGCATTTGACGCATTTGACTTATACAACATTCTTTTTCTGGACATTGAAACCGTTCCGGTTGTTTCTGATTTCGAAGCGATGTCGGAAGAGATGCAGGAATTGTGGGGCCTTAAATGCCGCACCCTGCTGAAACGCACCGTGGAGGAGATTGAGTACGAGGAGATGGCCGAACTGTTCGCCGACCGGGCGGGCATCTACGCCGAGTTCGGGCGCATCGTGTGTATTTCGGTGGGTTTTATGACGCGCAGCCCCGGCGACGAAAAGCCGGTGATGCGCGTTAAGTCGTTTGCCAACACCATGGAGGCGGCACTGCTGGAGGATTTCAGCGAGCTGCTCAACAAGCACTTCAACAACCCGGAGCGGTTCGCGGTCTGCGGGCACAACATCAAGGAGTTCGACATCCCGTACATCTGCCGGCGCATGCTCGTCAACCAACTGCCCCTGCCCCGCATGCTCGACATCGCCGGTCGCAAACCCTGGGAAACCAAACACCTGCTCGACACGCTGGAGATGTGGAAGTTTGGCGACGTAAAAAACTACACCTCCCTCCGCCTGCTGACTGCCCTGTTCGACATACCCTCACCCAAAGACGACATCGACGGCAGCGACGTAGCCCGCGTGTTTTGGGAAGACCGCGACCTGGACCGCATCGCGGCGTACTGCGAAAAAGATGTGCTCGCCACCGCCCAGTTGTTCCTACGCCTCAAACGCCAGCCCCTGCTGCTGCCCGAACAGGTGGTGGTGGTCCGGTAGACTTTTGCTTAGAAATGTTTCCATCCCGATCGTAAACCTTGCAGTTCGTTTTTTCATTTTGAACCATTTAATTGCACCTTCCCTCCTGGCAGCCGATTTTACCCGCCTGGCGGATGAAATCGACATGGTCAACCGCAGTTCGGCCGACTGGTTTCACCTTGACGTGATGGACGGCCGTTTTGTGCCCAACATTACCTTCGGCATGTTCATCGTGGAGGCCATACACCGCCTGGCGGAAAAACCGCTGGATGTGCACCTCATGATTGTAGAGCCGGAGAAATACATCGAAGGGTTCCGAAAGGCCGGCGCTGAGGTGATTACCGTGCACTATGAGGCGTGTCCCCACCTGCACCGCACCCTCCAACAGATCCGGGATACCGGCGCGCGGGCCGGCGTGGCCATCAATCCGCACACACCCGTAGCGGTGCTGGAGGACGTGATCGAAATGGTCGACCTGGTGTGCCTCATGTCGGTCAACCCCGGCTATGGCGGCCAAAAGTTCATCTATCAGAGCCTGCCCAAGACGCGCAGGTTGCGCGAGCTGATCGACACCACCAACAGCAGCGCCCTGATTGAGATCGACGGCGGTGTGGGCCTGCACAACGCCGAGGAATTGCTCCGCGCCGGCGCCGATGTGCTGGTGGCGGGCAGCAGCGTGTTCGGCGCCCAGGATCCGCCCGCAACGATTGCGGCCCTGAAAGCGTTTACACGGGTATTCGACGCCTCGTATGATCAAAAGGATTGACTACCTTGTGCTGAGCAGTTTCACCGGACCGTTCTCCGCCGCGTTCGGTATCTCGCTTTTTGTGCTGATCATGCAGTTTCTCTGGCTGCACATAGACGACATCGCGGGCAAGGGCGTGAACCTGTTCCTGATGCTCGAACTCATCGGGTATCTCTCCATTTCCATCATCCCCATGGCCCTGCCGGTGGCTGTTATGCTGGCCTCCGTCATGCTGATGGGCAACCTCGCCGAGCGCTACGAGTTGTCGAGTATGAAATCGGCCGGCATCTCCCTCCTGCGCGTCATGGCGCCCCTTATGCTGGTGTGCGCGGTCATCAGCCTGTTTTCCTATGTCTGTTCCGACTTCCTCATACCCATCTCCAACCTCAAGTTTAAAACCCGTTTGTACGACATCAAGCGGCAAAAACCCGCCTTGTCTATCGAAGAGGGCGTTTTTAACGAGGATTTCCGCCAGTTCATCATCCGCATCGGCGACAAAAAGGCCGACGGGGAGACGATCGGCGACGTGATGCTCATCGACCAGAGTGCGCCCCATCGCCACAAACTCAACGAAATTCTGGCCGACAGCGGACAAATGTACTCTTCCGACGACCGCCGTTTTTTTGTGATGAATCTGTTCAACGGCGTGCAATACCAGGAGCCCGGCACTGCCGGCAATCTGCCCGGCAACAAGCAGTCCTACCCCTTCATCCGCATCCACTTCAAGTCCATGACCAAGGTGTGGGACATGCGCGAGTTCGAGATCAACCGAACCGACGAAGACAACTTCAAAACAAACCGGCAGATGCTCAGCATGAAGCAACTGCGCGAGACCTCCGACTCCCTCAACCGCCTGGTGCTCGACCACCGGAAGGCCATTGCCGACAACGTGTTGTCGGTACTGAAGGAGGAGGAGCGGCCCCCGCCCTCCGGGCCGGACGCTGCTGCTGCCGAAAACGCCGCCGCCGCCCTCAACCGGCGCCTCGGACAGCCCGCCCAACAGGCTGCAACCATCGCTGCGCCGACGGCCCTGTTTGCCCAAAACCCCATCGACAAACCCCTGACGGCGTACGGCGGGCTGCTGGAGACTTTCCCGGAAACCGACCGTACCCGCATCAAGGATGAGGCGAAAAAACGGCTCGAATCGCATCGTTCGAACCTGGAAACGCGCAAAAAGCAGATCGAAGCCCGGCAGCTGGATGAGGTGAAGGTGTCGTACGACCTGTACATCAAATACAGTTTTGCCATCATTTGCCTGCTTTTCCTGTTCATTGGCGGGCCGATGGGCGCCATCATCCGGAAAGGCGGTTTCGGCTACCCTATTCTGGTGGCCATCGTATTTTTCGTGGTATTCGTTATGCTCACCATCATGTGTCGCAAGCTGGCGGAGAGCTTATTCCTGCCGCCCTTCTGGGCGGCCATGATGCCGTGGATGGTGCTGCTGCCGGTGGCGGCCCTGCTGACATGGAAGGCGATGAACGACTCGCGCATGCTCAATTTCGAATGGATAACCCGCCTGTTCCGTTCGCTTAAAAGAAAGAAGGCGGACTTCGCCGCGGCATCATGACGAAAACAAACTGGAACCCCTGGTTTGGCATCCCGGTACTTGTTTTTTTCAGTGTCGGACTCTGGCTGCTGGCCCGCCTGGCGTACGGCGCGGAAATCCTTTTCTGGAACGAGTACCGGGAACAACCCCTGAACACCTTGTTCAAATGGGCCACCCGCCTGGGCGAATTTTCCGCCTACGCCGTTTTTGTCGTGCTGCTGCTGCTGCTGCGCCAATATCGTTTCGCCCTGCTGCTCAGCCTGACCGGCCTGGCGGTCATCCCCGTTGTCAATGTGATGAAAAACCGGTTTCAGGCGCCGCGCCCGATCGCCTGGTTCGAACAACAGGGCAAACGGGAAGAGCTGGTGCTGGTGCCGGGCGAAAAGCTCAACCGCGGGCGCACCAGCTTCCCCTCGGGCCACACGGCCGGCGCGTTTGCGCTCTTCACTGCACTTACCTTTATGCTGCCGCCCCGGATGCGCCCGCTCGGGCTCCCTTTGGCGTTGCTGGCCATCGCCTGCGCCGTGTCGCGCATATTTCTGGTGCAACACTTCCTGGCCGATGTGCTGGCCGGCGCAGCCATTGGTATAGGCATGGCTTTGATCAGTGCGGAATTTGGAATGCGGAATGCGGAATAAAAGGGCGCCTGGTTTTTCGTTGAGACCGGCCGCAGCAGTTCCCTTTAAACAATGCCCAGGGGTTAGCCTTCCTGCGGATTGGCTACATAGCCCAAAAAGACAATCGTTTGCGTGGGCACGTGTCGCAGCACCAGCACAAAGGGTCGGTTGAACGAAAACACCGGTGGCAGGGATGTCTGTGCAAATCCAATGGACGTGACGGCCGCGCCCTCAGCGCCTTTTTCATCCACTTCCAGCACTGCCTTGTGGGCAATTTGTTTGATGTAAATCCGGTTGGACGCGGCGCCCATGGGGCTGAAGTCGGCTTCCGTTTCCGAAAAGGGGGCGTTCATTCCCAGGTTTTTAAGGCTTTGTACCAGGTTGTTTTTGTAGGCCAGCTTCAGACGCGGAAAAAACACCATTGCCCGTTCGTATTGGGACTGATCGTACAGAGTGCGCCATTTTTCAGGCGTAATCTCCAAATGCCAGTCGGGATCCGCGTTGCCGGCGGCGGGCTGCAGGAGTGAACAGGCGAAAGTGGAATCGCGAAACGGAATGTCGACCATATTCAGGTCGGATGTTTGCGTAAAGGTAAAATTCCGGTCGGCGTTGACGTAGTCGACAGGCAGGGTACTTCCGTCGGGGCGGGTGAAGGGTCCGGAGTAAGTTTGATCGGGATCAAATCCGGTGGCCCAGTCGGCTTTGAAATGCAATGCGTTGATCAGAAACGCTACATCGAGGGGTGCAATGTCGTCTACAATCTGGTCTATTTTGCCGTTGGTACTGGATTTCACCCAACCGTTGATCTGGCCGAGCGCCACCGGCTCGTCGTCGAAGTTTATGTCCTGGCTGCCGGCAGCATAATACACGGAGATGCTGTCTTTAAAAGGGGCATGCACCTGAATGCGGTTGGCATCGAAAAAGAATCGGTTGGCTATGGTCATCTCCGGATGGCCGCTCTGCCGGGTGAGCAGGAGGGAGAGGTTGCGGTGCAAGGCGTTGGTCGCACCGGGGGTTTGGCCGTTCAAGCCCAGCACGGCCATGATGTCGGAAAAAGTGGCGCCCCGGGCGCCGTTGGTAGCCATCTGGAGGGCCGTCTGGACGCTGAATGGGGAGATGAGCACATTTTTACCCGGGTTGGCGAGCTGTTCCTCCCGGAAAAGGCCCCAGCCAATGGACTGACTGGATGCTGCGACGGATTGCAAGGTTACGGGGTCTACCGGCACCTCAACCAAAGGGGTCGTTTCTTTGTCGCAGGCCGAGAGTAAAAACAAAGGCAGGAAAAGCCAGGAGAGCATTTTTTTCATGGGAAAGACGTCTGGTGGGTGTTGTTTTAGATAGAGACGCTATCGGGTGGCCGAGGGGTTGGGGTCTCCCGGAAAATTAAACAGCCGCCACTGTCACAGCAATTCGCTTTTTTATCTTAAAAAAAAACACCCTTCACCCAACCCCCCAACCTTCCCAGGGTTTTTCATCCGGATGAAAAACCTGCCAGGCGCCGTACTTCCGGAACCAGGTGTCTTGGCGTTTGGCGTAATTGCGCGTGTGCTGTTTGATTTTTTGGATGGTTCCGTTCGGGGTCCACCGGCCTTCTACATGTTCGAACCACTCTTCGTAGCCCGGTAAAAGTACAAAATTTGATCGAATACAGCATGTGCTCACTCCATCTTGGCCAATATGAACCGAAAGTTCATGTGTTCAATATTGCTCTTTGCCATAAATGTGTAAACCCCTTTCGACAATCCCAAAGACTGCAAATCCCAGCTCAGGGTTTCGCCATGTACCTGCATTTCCTGTTGACCGATTAAACGGCCGGCGACATCATAAACCGACAATTGGATAATATCAGTAGGCCCAAATGAGGTATTTTCGGCATGCTCAAACTGAATAGTCAGACTATTCAGAAACGGGTTTGGAAAAACAGTGTACCTGAAGGCCTTATTTTCACGCTTGGGAATATTTATAGCAGAGACAGTTACTTCTTTGCCATTACCCTGACCGGAGGAACCTGGCCTTGCCTGTGGGAAACAATCCGGAATATTGGTCATGGTAGCACAATTTGCGGTTTCCTCCGGTAACACCTCAAATCCACCACATAAATATGGAGGATATTGGTCCTCATTAACGGGATTGAAGGTTATGCATTTATTCACTACGTTGCAATAATTATCTACTCCCAAAACCGTGCTCCTTATGCAACGACACGTAATGATAAACTCGTCCAACACCTCTGTTTCCACCACCTGATTGGTTGTGCTACAATACCACTTGAGCTCACATCGTTCATTTACGCCATTCGGGTCAGGCAAAATCACGCCCCCGGGGCATGAACTACTTACCGGAGGCTCCAATGGCAAACAACTGGTGCCTTCATCAATAATTTTTCCAACCGGGTGTTGCACCAAAACCGGCTCCGAGCGAGGGAAGTTATCAATTTGCGATCCGGTGAACAAGCACCATACAGGATGAACGCATATAGGCGTACCATCCGGCTTGTATTTATATTCAATTGTATTGTAATCAATAAGCTCAATGCCTTCAATGCCGGAGGGGATGAGCCAAGGGTCTAAAGGATCCGACGGATTATTGATGCAAGTGATGGCTGCTTCACCGGAGCAGGGTGAATCATCATAGGGTTCCGTATCATGCAACTGCAAATAATCCCGATGGTCATTTTCAGAACATTCAAAGTCATGCATAAGTACGTCATCGTAGCCTCCTCCACATGCGTTGCACCTACCGCATTGATAGATTACATTAAAATTGTAGCTTATACCATCCGCGCCGTCACCCCA
Source organism: Saprospiraceae bacterium (assembly GCA_033764075.1). GTDB lineage: Bacteria > Bacteroidota > Bacteroidia > Chitinophagales > Saprospiraceae > M3007. The sequence continues at coordinate 84,280 of JANRJH010000029.1, forward strand.
ACTAAATCCGTTCAGATTATTATTATCCATGAAATATTCCAACTCAATTTGCCTAAACCCGGAGACGATTCCTTCACCTCCAAAATATTGACAACCGTAACCCGAGCACCCGCATTTGTTTGTCCACGAAACACAATATTGGCCGGGCTGTCCGGCGGGAGGGTGTTTCGTTGTCACGCCGTCGTATCGTGATGCAGCATCATTCCAGGTTATGGTATTTTCGGAACCGTCGTACCAGTACAAGGTAATTTCTTCATCACAAGGATGTACATTCCCGCCGTATATATCATTACTATTGTGGAAGTTAAGGTCGCCATCCTTTTCCTGCCAACCAAACAAGGTTTGCACGCGAAAACAATTGTATGCAGAAGACACATAATTACTATTTGTGCAACAATCCAGCTCATGTGTCGCAGTGATTGTCCTTCCGCATTTGTCGGTAACCGTTACCGTATACAACCCTGGTAGCAAATTGAACAAGTCTCGTTCAGTAGAAGTCATGCCACCCGGACCTGTCCACTGATAGGTAAAAGGCGCCATTTGATTGCCTTCGTTGATCAAAAGCAAATCGCCGACGGCTCCCTGACCGACTGCACAGGGTCTGATGTTGTTGGTCTTCATCCCAACTGTCCAATCAATTACAGCGTTACACCCTTGCACCTCGAAACATTCCGAATCATAGATTTCTCCGCCACAGATATGGGAGACTGTTACACAATAGGTACCCGGGGCAAGATTGGTTACCGTGTGGGATGTGCCGGTACCATAAGGTGACCAGGAATAACGATACGTAGCCCCGGAGCTGGGGGATACGTTGATGGAAATGCTGCCGTCATTGTCGGACGAGCCGGTGATGTCAGCGCCGGTGATGTTGATAAAGCCAGGGTAACTCCCTCCGTCCACACAAAAGGGCGTACCAGGATGCGCCGGCAGCTCGCCACTCTTTTCACAGCAACACAAATCTACCGGCTCAATTGGGAATTCACACCCGTCGTCGAACACCAAGGTTGCCGAATAGGCGCCGGGGGCTAAATCGTAATTGCAAAATCCGGTGTCGCCATTGCTCCACACTACCTGAAAGTTACTCAGGTTATTTGGAGCGTAATCAACACAAAGTATTCCATCGTTGCTGCTGGAATAGTAAGGCCAATAGGCAGGCTGAGGGGTACAATAGGATACAGGGTTAACGATTTCTATATTGCCGTGCAAATCGTCTCTGGAAATGATGGTAAACTCCTTGCTGATAAAGCAATCGCCGGAGCGGACTACCACTTTGTACTTCCCTGACCCAATGCCCGAGATTTCCCTGCCGGAATTGGGTATGTACAAACGCCATTCCTTAATAGCATAGTCCCACTTATACCAGTCGAAGCGCGCACCCGACTGAAAAGGGCTGGTGCTTACCTTTATGTATCCGTTGTTGCCACAAATGGCATCCCTGACTTTTTCCGCCATGATCACAAAATCGCAGTTTCCGCAATCTACCCAGGCATATTCATTCAAAACGCCGCACAATTCATTGTTTACCGTCACTGTATAAGCACCGTTTTCATGTAAATAACACAGATCCTCCCAGCCATTGTTGCCGGACAGGCCGGATCGGGTTACCGGTGAGTTGTTGGGTATTTCCCACGTAACCTCGTATGGCGGAAAATTCCCGGTAATATTAATATCGATGCAACCATTGGCACAATTTACTATTGGCTCGTCAATGGAATAATTGCAATCTGCAATTTCTATGCAATCGTTGTACGAACAACAGCCATTGGTAATTTCAAGGCAGTAAACTCCTGGAAGCAACCCGGTAACGTTTGGACTATTGCTGATCACATTTCCCAGTTCGTTCTTCCAGGTGAATACCCAGTTGCTGTAATCTACGGAAATGTTCAAGGTGATTTTGCCGGTACCCGACCATGCGTTTCGGGCGTGTAGTACGGTGTACTGAATCATCTCCCGTTCAGGGCAGGGCGATTCACTGACTGCTTCGGGCCTTTCTTCGCATGGGCCGATGTAGAATCGATGCACCTCATCTGTTCCTTGGGGATGGGCATTATCCCAAGTGCTTGCTCCGGTACGTTTGGGAACGATCGCATTCAGCCAGTCTCCACCAGCACAGAAAAGTGGAGCCGGAAGGTCCAAGAGCTGGTTGTTGTTCAAGTCCCGGCCTGTAAACTCAATCTCATAACAATTGTCCGACAAGTTATGTGGGCTGAAAGTGAACAACCACTTTTTTCTTTCAACATCAAGGGCAACTCCATTTATCCAGTTGGTCTGCAAGTCGGGGATGCTGGCCTGTACGTTGGACATGCTTTCACTCGATAGTGCATATACTATTATTTGCTTGTTGTATACACCGCCCTTCAAGCTTTTTTGCATTCGGGCGCCCAGTTTAATTTTACTCGCAGTTGTATTTTGTGCTTCCCAAAATCGGGCATAGACAGTGTCTCTTGAAAATGGAGTAGGAATCAGATCGTCAATTTCTACACGTACACCGTGTATGAAGGGCTTGAAGTTGTCGATGATGAAGTCATACCCTCCCGACCAATTGTCAGGGAACTCGTTATGGACGTTGGTCATGGCAGCCTTCAAAGTGTAGTTGCCATCCATATATCGGCTATCCCACGGGTACAATGCCGCCTTCAGTGTGCCATTCGTCGGATCGCTTTTGTGGATGCGCGCATAAAATTCGTTGAAGTAAAAATCGTCATATGGATCCTTTAAGTACGCATGTGGATCCATGCCGGATACCCCCCAACTTCCTATCGTCGATTGCCGGAAATTTTTGGGTACGACGCCCTTGTCCATTCTGCCTCCAAACTGAAACCGGTCAAAATTAGGCCCTTTGATGTTTTTCCAATCGGAAAACAAGTGGTTTTTGATCTTGAATTCCACCGCCTCCACATCCATTATTCCCTTATTATATCGCTTACCGGTTTCACCACTCAGCACAACATGCGCTTTCAAGGGCGTTCTCTCATCTCCAGGGTAAACTGGTGAGATGCCGCTGGGATGAGATTGCTGTTTTACTGTTAAAATATACCGCAGGGAATCGTGCAGGGAATCGTGCGGCACATACTCCAAGATGTTTTTTGAATATTTGTCTCCTTCAGCAAGCCCTACTTTAATAGGTTCGTCCCCGATATTAAGCTGACTCATGCCTTGTATGTGCGCATGGGGTTCATACGGCTCTTTTGGATCACATGAGTTCCCTAATGGCGCCACGGGCGCGCCTTGAGCTACAGTATTGGATACCGTCAACGTTCTGCTTACGCCTGCCTCATCTTTGAAAGTAACCTTTGAACTGTCTACAGGGCCGATAGCATGGTAGTTTCCGTTGATTTGGAATATTATGGCCCAGTTATCGCGTAAATTTTTCGGCTTCTCATCAAGATTTTTTATCAAACAACCGCCAGTATATTCCCCATCCCCCGAAATATCCCCACACTCGCCAATATGCTCATAAGCAATGTTATGAGTCCCCTCAATGGTTATCCATTTTAAACTACCGGTGTTCACGTTGCTTGTGGACGATACTTTTCCGCCTTCAATGGCCAATATCAAATCCCCCAAGTCATTTTGATCGTCTCCACCCGGCGCATTGTAGTCTATTCCGGAGTGCCAGGGGTCACCCGTCCTCGGTCCATAATCATCGGCTACCCGATCATTAGGAAACAAAACGGCAGTATCGTACGTATGCACGCCATTCACTATTCCACGATAATTTCTGTACTTAGCCGCTTGAGCCGTAAGGTCGGTGGCAAGGCCACTTATAAGAAGAAAAAGAAGGAATGTTGTTCTATTTGGCATGGCTTAAAACTTTCGGAGTTTGTGGGGCATTGTTTCTATTAATAAATACACATTATTTTGCGGGTGCAGTATCATTTCACTTCCAATATTGTATATTCTAACCTCTCGTTTAATAGGGTCAAAAATCAACTCTTCAATTAGTGTTTTGTCTCTGTCGGAAAAATCAGATTTTGTAAAGCTGTTGTATACCATTCCATTGGAATAAGGCTGCAAATAACCGGGAGTAATCCCCTGAAGCTTATTCATCCCCATATAATGCATCAATCGTTTGTCTTCCTCCATGTCGTAGATGTCAAAAAAAGCCGCACAGGGATCAAATGGACTGTCAGAGATATCACCTTGTCTCCCACCATAAGATACGCACAGGTAGCGACCGTCGGCCGTAACCAAGGCACGTTGAAGAGAATAGTCCGTTTTGATACGCAGCACTTCCTCTCCTTGCGGGTTTAAAATTATAACGGTACTCTCCCAACTGACTACATACGTTAATCCGTCCTCTTTCCGGTAGCCAATTAAATAATTACCCACCATGTAATACCCGGCATCGGAGAGCAGGCGTATGTCGTTGTAGGTAGAATAATATTGTGGCGGCGGTAATTTTGAAAATACACAATTGGAGTCGGGTTCTTCTGGCAAAATCATATAATCCCAATCAAAATTACCAACTTCAATACCCGGATATTGCCCATTGTAGTACGGAGAAAGGGCTTCGAGGTTTACCGTCTTTAATAATGCATGCGACAGGGTGTCATAATATTCCAGTTTTGTAAAGATTAATCCGGGAAAAGGCCACTGAGGATCAAACACCAATATTCCCGGCGCCTGTTCTTCTACAACGTATTGCACCGTATCAATGGTAATGGTGTCGCGGTAGAATCCTCGGGTATAACGATCCCACTCCAGGGTATATGCCCCATAGATACGTGGCGGCCGCACCAGTTCCGATTGCACCTGGGTGGAATCGGCGGGGTTGGGTGGTTGTTGGCCGGTGCATTGGAGGTGTCCGGTGGCGATCAGCACGGCGAGGGCGATTGGCCACCGTAAGGTGGTGGGGAACACGGCATTTTGGGTCATTTGAACATTTTGTTTAGGTGCGTACTTTATTGGCAAAGTTGTTGGATTTAGCGGTAAGCCGTGAACCAGGCACGATTAATTTTTTATTAAGAATGCGGTATGTGCTTGGCCGCCTGAGTCGTAAGAATTTCCGGCTAAGAACCAGTCGACCGGCACAAGTACCCGGTTGCCGTTCATGTCACCGCAATTCCTCCTACCAAGCCTCATAATTTCCAGGCGTCGCCACCACAAACCCCGCCTCCGTCCAGGCTTTGGCGAACGGTGCGGGCGCCCATCATCTGAACACCCACCCTTCCCAAGGTTTTTCATCCGGATGAAAAACCTGCCAGGCGCCGTACTTCCGGAACCAGGTGTCCTGGCGTTTGGCGTAGTTGCGCGTATGTTGCTTGATTTTCCGGATGGTCTCTGCGCGGGTCTCGCGGCCGTCAAAGTGGTCGAACCACTCTTCGTACCCCACGGTGTGCAGGGCGGGCAGGTGTCGGTGCGGGTACAGCGCCAGGGCTTCGGCTTCGAGCCCGGCCTCCACCATGGCATCCACGCGGGCGTCGATGCGCGCGTACAGTTCGGCGCGTGGCCGCCGCAACAGCAGGTAGTGGATCGAGAACGGGCGTTCCGTCCGGCGCCCGCTGCGAAATGCGGAGTACGGCTTCCCGGTTTCCCGGCACACCTCCAGGGCGCGGCGCAATCGGGCCGGGTTGTGGCGGTCGACCGCGGCGAAATACGCAGGGTCGAGCGCCTCCACCTGCGCGCGCAGCCAGTCGATGCCGCCGGCCGCCTCGCCGTCGGCCACCCACTGCCGCGTTGTCTCCGAAATGTCCGGAAACCGATCCATGCCCGTGCACAGGGCCTGTATGAACAGCCCGGAGCCACCGGCCACAATCGCCAGATCCCTTTCCCGGTAATGGTCGGCCAGCAGGGCAAGCGCATCCTGCTCGTAACGGCCCACGCTGTACGAATCGTGTATGCTCAGGGAGTTGATGAAGTGGTGCGGCACCTCGGCCAGCACCTCGGCCGGCGGTTTGGCGGTGCCGATGGTCATCTCGCGGTAAAACTGACGGCTGTCGGCCGACAGGATGGGCGCACCAAACCGGCGGGCAAACATGAGGGCCACGTCGGACTTCCCGGTGGCGGTAGCGCCCCCTATGACCAGCAGGTGTTTTTCGGACAAACGGAATATTTCGCGCAAAGATCGGCAAAATGTACTTTTGCCCCATGAAATTCAGCCTGCGCCATAAAAGTTCCGGGTGGCTGTACCCGTATATCGTCCCGACAGGCCACCTGATGTTGCGCGGTTTTCTGCAGAAAATGTACGTCAACAACCGCGAAGGTGTGCCCACCGACAAGCCGGTGCTGCTGGCCGCCAACCACCCCACGGCATTTATCGACCCCTTCCTGCTGTGCACCCACCTCGATGCACCCCTGTACAACATGACGCGCGGCGACATCTTTCGCAAGCCGCTCGCCCGCAATTTTCTGGAAAGCATCAACATGTTTCCGGTCTACCGGAGCCGCGACGGTTACAACCAACGCAATCGCAACGACGAGGTGTTCGACTTCTGCGTGGCCAAGCTGCGGGAGGATCAGGTGGTGACCATCTACGTGGAAGGCGAACACCACCTCGAAAAACGCGTACGTCCCATCCAGAAAGGTGTGGCCCTCATTGCCTTCCGCGCCCTCGAAGAGGCCGGCATCACCGAACTCCTGATCATTCCCGCCGGCTGCAATTACGTGTACGGCGATCAGCCCCGCGACACGGCCCTGGTGAACATCGGGCAACCCATACCCGTGCAGGCGTACGCGCCGGCGTACCGGCATGACCCCAAGGCGGCAATCGCCCAACTGTCGGCCGACATCGAGAGCGCCCTCCGGACGGTTTGCTTCCACATCGAAAATCCCGCAGACGACGCCCTCGCCGAACGCCTCCTCGAACTGCACCGGTCCGACCACCCCTGGCAGCTCCTGCCGATCGTCGAGTTCAAACATCCGCGTTTCGCGGCTGAAAAAGCTGTACTGGACCGGCTGAACGACATGCCGGAACCCGAAAAAACGGCCTTGCGCACCCGGGTCGATGCCTATTTTTCCGCCCTGGAAACCGCCGGCACCGACGATTTTTCCCTGTGCAATGCACACCAGGGTCACCTGGCCTGGGCATTGTACTTCTTGTTGTTCTTCCCGGCTTTTATGGTCGGACGCATCTCTTCCTGGCCCGTACGCGCCACGGGGCGATGGGCCGCCGGCCGGTTCGCGAAAAAACGGGAGTTCAAATCGTCTATCTGGCTGGGCGCCGGATACGTGACCGGCATGTTCTACTATTTCCTGCTGGCCGTGGTCAGCCTGTTTACCTGGAACCCCCGCATAATCGCCCTGGCCTTCGCCCTGCCAGCCCTCGGCTGGTACGGTATGCATTACCGGGAGCATTTCCGGCGCTGGTGGGGCATGCGAAGGGCGCTGGCATTGCCCAACAGAAACGCATTGCTGGAACTCCGCCGGGGCATCATTCAGCCGCCGTTAACGTCCGATACAGCAGTCGCAGCAACCGGCGTCTCCTCCAGCACGACAAACCCCTGATCGAACGGATTCAACTGCGCCATCAACGCTTCCACGAACCCGTCGCCGTACTTGAGCACAAAGGGCAGGGCATTCTCGGAGCGCTCCTGCAGCCCGTTGCCGCCGGCAAACAACTTTTCCCGGAGACCGCGGATCTGGCCGACCGAGGTTTCGTGGCGCTGCTTTTCGGCGCGCAGCAGCCGGCTTTCCCATTGCGCAACAGCCGCCACCGCTTTAACGCCGTCGGCCAGAACGGCTTTTTCCAGGGTGGGGTCTACAGCCTGGGCTTTTTTCGACAGCTTTTCATAGACCCGGCGAACGGTTTCCGCTTCTTCCTGAAGGGAAAGGTCTGTACCGGCATTGGATTCCACGTAGGCACGCACCAGGGCGTCGGTGTCGGCAAACAACTGTTCGGGCGCCAACCCGAAGCGGTGACGCCGTTTGGCACTTTCCTTGTCGAGCCAAAGCACCGAATTGCGCCGCACCAGCATCGGATACGGAACGCCGTAATGCGCAAACAGGCTGCGCCGTTCCAGCCAGTACGCCAGCTCTCCCCCACCCCCTACGTAGGCCAGGTTGGGCAACATGAGTTCCTGGTACAGCGGGCGGAGCACCACGTTGGGGCTAAAATGCTCGGGGTGCGCTTCGAGCTCGGCGAGCATGGCCTCCTGCGAAAAGAACAAGTCGGTGTTCAGCACCGCATACCCGCCTTTTTCAGCGACGATGCGCTCGCGCAGCCCGGGTTTCATGAAAAACAGGTTGATCTCCCGCGGGGCCGCCTGGGCTTTGAAGCCCGCCTGTTCGAGCTGGGCAATGGTGGTCGACACGAGCCGATGGGCTGTCTGATTCAGCAGTTCGTCGCGCATGACCGGAATGAAATGCCGCTTCATCTCCGGAGCGTCCATCGTCAGCACCAGCAGCCCTTGCGATCCCAGCAGATCGTGCAGGAGTCGGCGGGTGGCCTGGGCAAAGGTCTGGCCGGGGGCATAGGCCGCCTGCACGCGTTCGAATAGCGCGGCGCCGGCGTCCCCGAGCAGCAGTTGCAGTTCTTCGAGCACCGGCGCGAGGGTATCGGAGGGCATCACGCCTACGGGACCCGTGTGGCCCGGCTGCCAGGTGATGGTTTTGTTGAACAGCCGCGCGTGGTTGAGCTCCTCCAGGTCGTGGTCTTCGCTCCCCAGAACAAATACCGGCATCACCCGGTGCGGGCTGCCCAGCGCCTGTTCGGCCTCGCGGGCCAGCCGTACGGTGGTAATGGCCTTGTACAAAAAATACAATGGTCCTGCGAACAGCACAGGCTGATGGGCGGTGGTCACGGTCCAGGTATGGTCGTTCAGCAGCAGGTCGATGTTGCGGCCGACAGGCGCTTGCTCCGGCAACTCGCCATACTGCTGCTTCAGGGCGCCAACCAGCGTCTTCCTGGGACTGTCAAATGCGGCCCGGGCGGCAACGATTGCCGGAAAAGATTCCGGCGCAGGCTTGTACGGGTAAAACGTTTCGAGGGCCTGCTCACCGGTGGCGTAGGCCACGTCTGTTTTGGCCAACTGCGGGATTTGGGAAAAGGGGACCAGAAATTTTTGCATCCGCAAACATACGGTTCGAAGCAGGATTGACAAGCGCCAAGGCACCGCTGTTTCGTGCCCGCCCTGATATCAGTTAAACAAATCACGCATGTTGTCGTCGTCGTCGTCGTCGCGGCTCAAATCCCCGGCGATAAAATCCTTGAACACCCATTTGGAATTGACCAGTTCCTTGTTGATCACCTCCAGTTCGGCCAGTCCGTGCAGCAACAGTTCCATGTATACCGGTTCATCGGCGGCGGGAACACCAATCCCGGAAGCCAGTTTGCGCAAGCCGGCCACTTTTTCGATTTCTTTGGCGAATTGCTGATTGTCCAGGTCGGTGAACAAATCCACCGTATTACCGGCAGCAAACCAGGCGCGGACCACACCAAACGGGTCTTTCTCCTGACCCCGCTTGAGTTTGTTGGGGTTGGGGAAGTGCTGGAGGAACATTTTTTTGAGGGCCTGGCCGATGATGTTGAGCGCCACGGCATGCGGACCTTCCTGTTCGCCTTCGTACACCATTTCCACCTTGCCGGTCAGGGCCGGGATCACGCCCCAGAAGTCCGAGATGCGGGCGGTGGTTTCTTTTTCGCCGTTGCGCAGGATGCGCCGTTCGGCGGTGGCGTACAGGTTTTCATAAGCGCTGATGGTGAGGCGGGCGCTCACGCCGCTTTTTTTGTCGACAAACTCACTCTCCCGGGCGGCAAAGGCGATCTCTTCAATCAGGTCTTTGAGCAGGGGCGGGATGGCGATAGCGGCGCGCTGTTCGTCGGTGATGCGCGCCTCCTGCTGGGTGATCTGTCTGCCGATCTCGATGCTGGTCGGGTAGTGGGTGGTGATCTGGCTTTCGATGCGGTCCTTGAGCGGGGTGATGATGCTGCCCCGGTTGGTGTAGTCTTCCGGGTTGGCAGTGAACACGAACTCGACGTCGAGGGGCAGGCGGAGCTTGAAGCCGCGGATCTGCATGTCGCCCTCCTGAAGCACGTTGAACAGCGCCACCTGTATGCGGGCCTGGAGGTCGGGCAGCTCGTTGATCACGAACAGGCAGCGGTGGGCTCGGGGGATGAGGCCGAAGTGGATGACGCGCTCGTCGGAGTAGGGCAGGCGCAGGTTGGCGGCTTTAATGGGGTCTACGTCGCCCACCAAATCGGCAATGCTCACATCGGGGGTGGCCAGTTTTTCCACATACCGTTCGTTCCGGTGCAGCCAATCGATGGGCGTATCGTCACCGTATTGGGCGATGATGTCCCGGGCATGGCGGCTGATGGGGTGCAGGGGGTCGTCGTTGAGTTCGGAGCCGGCGACGACCGGCGTATATTCATCCAGCAGGTGGATCAATTGTCGGGCAATGCGGGTTTTGGCCTGTCCGCGCAAGCCCAGCAGCAGGATGTTGTGGCGGCTGAGCACGGCGCGTTCCACATCGGGCAGCACGGTGTCGTCGAAGCCGAATATGCCGGGGAAAATATGCGCCTTCTGGCGGATCTTGTCGATCAGGTTTTCACGCAGTTCGTCTTTGACGGAGCGTGGTCTGTATCCGCTGGCTTTGAGCTCGCCCAGGGTGCGGATGAGGAGGACGTCTTTCATGAGCGAAAGAACAGTTGCCGGGTGATTTGGTTTAAGTGGAAAAAAGCAGTAACTTTGCACTAATGTTTCCAAGGCGCCTCCTCACTACGCCATTCTTATGGCTTTGGCTGTTGAGCATACCCGCTTCTACGGTGGGTGTGCCCATTTACGAGGTTTATTGTTTTTGCCTGAAACAGGCCAGCGTAAATTTTTTCGGTGTAGCGGACCCGTGCAGGACCCGCGAGGAGGACAAAAAAGACACCTGCTGCTCCGGCAAAGCCAGTGCTTGCCCCATGGCGGCGCCGGCAAAAACGCCGTCGTGTTGTGCATTCCCGACCCAGCAGCAGGAGCCGCATTCGTGCACCAAAACCACCCTTACGGTTCACCAGCTCGACGTCGAGTATCTGGTGGAAGGGGTGTCGGTACTGGAATGGGGTTGGGAGGCGCCTGCGCAATGGGACCAGCCACTCCCGGCCATCGCGCTTCCGCGCTTTGGGCAAGCCCCGCTACCCGCTCCCCCACAACCACCCCCACCCCTTTCCGGGCGCGAGCTTTGTGTGCGCCACCAGCTTTTTTTGTGTTAGCTTAAGACGGTTTGTTCTTTTGAACATTCGCCGACGGTCCATTTTCGTATGTTGCCGTTGGCGATCGCTATTTCCCATTTTTTTCAGGAAAAACCGTTCTTCAACATGAAAATCGCTTGTTTCAACAGCATATTGCTGGGCTTTGGCCTGTGTACCAACCTGCTTACCGCCCAGACTCCCGACGGACCTAACTTCGTCCGCGGGCTCGTTACCAATACGGCCGAGGAGCCGCTCATCGGCGCTACCGTGCACTGGAAAGACGCGCAAACAGGAGCCATCACCGACACACTTGGCCGGTTCACCATTTCCGCCCAGGCACAGCCCGATTCACTGATCATTCGTTACGCCGGCTACTTGCCCACCGCCGTAGAGGTGCTGCCGGGCGAGACCAACCTGTGGATCGAAGTAAATGGCGTCACCGTTCTGGAGGAGGTGCAAGTGGACGGGCACCGCTTTGACAACGCCACTTCCCTGCTCGAAACGCGCAACGTCGAAAGCATCTCCGGCAAGGAGCTGCGCAAGGCGCCCTGTTGCAACCTCTCGGAAAGTTTTGAAACCAACGGATCGGTCGACGTCAGCTACGCCGATCCGCTTACCGGCGTCCGCGAAATCCGGCTGCTGGGCCTGCGCGGCATCTACAGCCAGTTCCTGCTCGAAAACAGGCCCACCCTGGGCGGCATCGCCACCCCGTTTGCCTTCGAAATGATCCCTGGCACCTGGCTCAGCGGCATCCAGCTGGCCAAGGGCGCCAGTACGGTGAAAAATGGATTTGCCGGAATCGCCGGACAGATAAACGCCGAACTGGCCAAGCCACATCTGGACAAACCACTGTTCGTCAATGCCTTCGCCAGCACTGAAGGCCGGGGAGAATTGAACCTGCACCTGAACAGGAAGGGCAAAAAACATTTGTCGCACGGACTCCTTGCCCACGGCTCCTTTGTGGAGAACAACTGGGATATGAACAACGACAACTTTTACGACGCGCCCAGCCGGCAACAACTCAACGGGCTGTACCGGGCGTTTTACGAAAGCGAAGGGATGTGCGGTCAGCTCAACGTTCAGGCCCTGACCGATCACCGGACCGGCGGACAGATCAACCCTTCGGAGGGCTTTGAACGCTTTGCCATAGACCAGCAAAACGACCGCGTGGAGGTGTGGGGCAAACTCGGCAGGGAGGGCCTCTTCGGCCGCCCGTACAACGAGTGGGGCAATATGCTCTCCGCCTCCTGGCACCGCTTCGACGCCGTTTATGGAAACAACCAATACCGGGCCACCCAGCGCTCTGCCTACTGGCAAACGCTCTACCAGACCATCCTCGGAAACACCAACCATACTTTTTTGGTGGCGCCCTCTTTTCAGTACGACGATATCGACGAACAGGTGAACGACACCGACCTGAGCAGAACGGAATCCGTACCGGGCGCCATGGTAGAATACACCTACAACCGGCCCAATCTGGAAACCGGCACCCCCGACCTCACGGTGGTGCTGGGCGCCCGGGCCGACTGGAACAGCCGCTTCGGCTGGTTTTTCACCCCACGCATGAGTGCCCGATATGCCCTTACCCCCAAAAGCACGCTGCGCGTCTCCGGTGGTTACGGGTACCGTTCACCCAACCTGATGGCCGAAAACATCAGTGTTCTGGCCAGCAACCGAACCCTCCACTTTGCAGACGACCTGCGCTACGAAGCCGCCTGGAATTACGGCCTCAATTATACCCAGGAGTTCCGGCTGCTGGACCGCATCGCCAGCCTGAGCGTGGATGCCTACAGAACCGATTTTGACAAACAGATTCTGGTTGATGTCGACGAGTCGCCCACCGATGTGTACTTCCGGTACGCGCAGGGGGCCTCATGGGCCAACAGCGTAATGGCCCTGTTTCAGCTGAACGCCTTGCGCGGCCTCGACCTGAAGTTTGCCTGGAAGTGGAACGACGTGCACGCCCAGTACGCCGGCGGAAATTACAATACCCCACCCTTGTTGCCCCAACAGCGCGCGCTGTTCGCAGCTGATTACGAGACGCCGCGAAAACGCTGGATGTTCAACACCCACATACAGTTGGTGGGCCCGCAGCGGCTGCCCGACAATTCGCAGCTGCCTCATGATGTGCACCACGACCATGAGTTGTTGGAAACCACGCCATGGTACGGTTTGCTGAACGCACAGGTGACCTATCGCCTGAAAAAGGTGGAAATTTATCTCGGCGGCGAAAACCTGACCGGGTACCGCCAACACGACGTGATCATTTCCGCCAACGACCCGTGGAGCCCGTACTTCAACGCCACGCAGGTGTGGGCGCCAGTGATGGGGGCCATCGGTTACGTAGGTGTGCGGGTGTCGCCTTCGGGGTTGTGAAGCCGAAATTCGTCCTACGAGTTAACTCGTAGGACGAATTCAATGACAATTTAAACCATTACAACTATGAAAAACTACTTTTTTCTCGCTTTCCTGTTCTGTTCCGGCGCCTTATCCGCCCAGAGCGACCTCAGCACCGATACGCTCATCGTACGCGGCAACTGCGAAATGTGTCAAAAACGCATTGAAACCGCCGCATTCGGCAAAGGCGTAAAAACCGCCTCCTGGTCGGCAGAGACCTTGCAGCTGATCGTCCGCTACGACGCACGCAAAACCGACGTTGCGACCATCCGGTCGCGGGTCGTCGCGTCGGGTCACGATACCGATGGCGAAAAAGCACCGGACACGGTCTACGACAGGCTGCCCGGCTGCTGCCGATACGATCGAGCGCAGGAGTGATCTGCTGAATGACCACCTTTTTGCTGTTGCCGAAGGCATCGACGGTAACATTTTGCTGGCTACCGCGCTCATCAATTACAGCCCGAACACCTCTCCGAGGTACTTAAAAGGTTATTGGAAACGACCTCAGCAGAATGCCCTCGGAGAGGTCAAACCTTTGTAATAGCTAACCCCAAAACCTTTTTTACGGCCACTCACTTGAGCCCTTTTTCGATCAAACGGGTCAATTCCTGGTCTGTTGACTCCGAAAAGCCGGCTTGGGCATACAGCACTTTGCGGGTAACGGCGTCTATCAGCAGGAGCGTTGGGTATCCTGTAACCCCACAGGCCTCCGGAAGGATGTGCAAGGGGTCAAGCAAGGTGTTGTAAGTCACGTTTCTGGCCCTCAGCCAACCTTGCAGTTTATCGTCCTCAGCATCAAAGGGGTTCACACCATACACGCGCAATCCGCGTGGCCCATACGATTGGTGCAATGATTCGATAGTCGGCATGGAAACCCGGCAAGGGTAGCACGATTTATACCAGAAATCCAGTAGAATCAACCCTTGTGACAGGTCGTCGAGCTTTACCGTATCGCCGTTCAGGTCGGCCAGGGCAAAAACGGGAAGGGATTCGCCTACACCGATGAGTTGGGGACCGTTCTCATCAGACGCGTAAGGATTGTACTCCTCCCATCTTCCTTGAACGGCAAGCGAATCCCACAGGAAGTAATCACGCAAAGCGGCTTCGGGGGGAAGCGGCACAATGGGCGACAACACCTTTTTATCGTATTGCCACCCGTCGAACAACCAGACGAAACCCTCCTTTTCCCTGGGATTTAATGTAGTATCCAGGTACAGGTTGATGTCCAACACGATCTCGTTGTCTTCCACATAACCCAGGGATCGGTCCTCTATCGTGTCCAGATATTGCAAACGCGTCCAATAAACGCCATCCCGCAAGACATCGTATCGCAAAACCGAGTCATACGCTTCCGGCGTAAACGCGGGCGACCAACCCAGCAAATGGTCGATGAGCAAGTTGGACTTGCGCACGTTACCCCGCATCAGGTCGGCCACGTCAACCGTTTCATTGAGAAAAGTCACGCGATAAATGCCGTCGTCCCACAAATCGCAAAATACCTGACCATCGTAGGCGTACACGAGGGTATCTCCGACAAACACGGCGAAGTGCGCCACCGAATCCCGTCCGGGCGTTTCCTTGAAAAAATAACAGGTACCCGCATGCCTCAATGTGTCGTTGCCACTCGAAAACTTAAAGGTAGCCGCTACTTCGAACCACCCTTTGCTCACCGCTGCTATCCTATTGTTGACCTCGCGCATGGTGGCAGAGGCGTCGAACGGCTCCTGGGCTGTCAACGTCAGGGGCAGGCAACACAGGCCAAACCAAACGGGAACAAGGAACTGAAACCGGGAATTATTCATAAACAATTTTTCCGGCTAATGTCTGAAAAAGTTTGGCCAACGGATCAAGCAATGAACTGATTTACTACATTTGTCAGATCTTTCTGAAATGCTCACCAACACCCGTCCCTATGCAACGCAACATCGGCTCCCTGGATCGCATGGTTCGCCTGGTGCTCGGCCTTGCCGGCATCCTCGGCGGTTTTTTCTACTGGCACAACTGGATCGTAGGCATCGTCGGCATCATTCTGCTGGCGACAGCGCTCATCAATTACTGCCCGATCTGGGCAATGATTGGCCTGCGCACCAACAAAGGTAGCGGAGCCTGACGCAGGTTCGGACCTCCCTCCAGACGATATGATTCTTCCTTTAAATTAAACGCTTTCATATCGTTTTTCAGCTTGAAGGTGGTAGCTGAACACGCCCCATCTGCCGGTGAGTGCAAGGAATTGGCATACGACCCAACATCCCGGTCCGCGAAGCGCAGGTTGGGAATGGTCGGTGCTTGGCAGTCGGAGATGCCGATGACGACAGCGCGTGTCGAGTGCGGAGTGGGGAATGCGGAATACGCTCTATTGATGGGTAAAAGGCGCAGGGGCAGCACCAGGAGAAGAAGTGTTTTCAGCATTTGTTTCGTCTTTTTCGTACATTTGCACAACAATCCATTCATTCTCAGCATGAAGAAGCGCGACAAGATATTGCAGGAGGCCAAGACCCGGCTGGTGGCCGCTTTCGGCGACAGGGTCAAGGATGTGATCCTGTTCGGATCGAGGGCCTGGGGCAAGCCGCACCGCTGGTCGGACTGGGATTTTGTGGTGGTGGTTCGGGGGGAGCACGATTGGAAACTCGACCATGCCGTTTGGGATATAATGACCGGCATTGACTTAGATTTCAATGTTTTTACCCAGACCCTCGTCGTCTCGGAATATGAACTGAAGCACACCACCGCCCGTTACGAACCGGTTTTTGTCAAAGCGCTTAACCAAGGCATCTACGCATGATTGAACCGGAAGAACGGAAGCATCTTATCGAACTTCGAATTGAACAGGCTGAAAAATCCATTTTTGAAGCCCAGTTTTGTTTGGAACAAGGGTTATTCGCCCTGGCAGCAAACCGAATTTATTATGGGATGTTCTATGCGACGCTCGCCTTGGGACTGTTGCGCCAATTCGAAAGCTCAAAGCATATGCAGGTGATTGGCTGGTTCAATAAAAACTTCGTCCACACAGGTGTTTTCCCTCAGGAATTCAGCATGTACCTGAAAAGAGCATTCGAAACCCGAACCAATTCCGACTACAAACTAAACCAAACGCCCACTGCCACCGACCTGGAAACCCTCCTTGCCGACATGAAATCCTTTATCTCCACCATTAAAGCCTGGATCGAAGCCAACCCGGCCATTTGACATGAAAAGAATTTTTATTTTTTCCTGCTTCCTGCTTTTCCTTTCCGGCCTTTCGGCCCAGCAAAAACCCCACCCTCCCCACTTCGATTCCAAGGCCCCGGCATGGGCAAGCATGCTGACGGAGGCACAACCCAACGTCCGGGAAATTCAAGCCGCCTACCAGGCATGGTACGCTGAACGGCCATTTGTGAAAAACCGCTACACCCAGTACTACAAACGGTGGATGCAATGGGCCAGACCCTACGCACAGCCCGACGGCGCCCTGCTCATCCCTACCGCTGAAGCAAAAGCGGCAACGGAAAAGCGACTTCTTCTCGGTCGCCACGAGGAACAAGCGCAGCGCAGCGCTGCACTGTGGACGTTCAACGGACCCAAAGTGCACTACTTTCCGGACGCCTCCGCCCAATCGGTCGATCACACCAATATTTACTGCTTCGACATCTTTGAAGCCAATCCAAGCGTCCTGTACGCCGGTGGAGAAGCCGGCGGCGTGTGGAAAACCACCGATAAGGGCCAGAACTGGACCCTGCTCACTGCCAACGTCCTGCACGGCGCTTTCGGCGCGGTAAAGATCAACCCGAAAAATGCCGACGAAGCGTACATCTGCACCGATGGCAAGATCCTCAAGACCACCGACGGCGGGGCTACCTGGACAACGGTTTACACGGAAAACGGCCTCTGGGTCAACGAACTGTACGTTCATGCCGGCAATCCGGACATCGTGCTGGCCGCCGCCGACCAGGGGCTGCTGCGCAGTACCGACGGCGGCGCTACCTGGAACCGGCTATTCCCCCAAACCACCTGGACCGTAAAAGCCAAACCAGGCGAACCCGGCACCATCTGGGCCATTCGCCGGAACGGCGCCGGCAGCGATTTTATGGTCTCCACAGACGGCGGCGCCGTGTTCAGCCCCTCCAATGCCGGCTGGTGGCAACCCTCCGGCAACCGACAAGTCACTGGCGCCATCATCGCCCCCTGCCCCTCCCGACCCGATAAAGTGTACGCTTTCCTCAGCGGCGAGGGCGACGGGCTGGGCGGCCACATCGGTGTCTTTGTCAGCACCGACGGCGGCGCCAACTGGTCGAATACCAACCCGGCCGGCGCCGTCGGGCAGCCCTACAGCATCCCCGGCCATACCAACCTTATGGACGCCAACGGGGTGGACTGGTTCTGGCAGGGCTTCTACGACCAGGCCATCGTCGTTAACCCGCTCAACGACAACCAGCTCATCGCCGGCGGCTGCTCCTGGTTCCGCAGCAACGACGGCGGCGCCACCTGGTTCTCTTATGGCGGCTATGTCGGCAGCCCGGGCATCAGCGGAGACCGCCACCCCGACATCCAGTGGACCGCTGCCGTGGGCAACGAACTCTGGATCGCATCCGACGGCGGACTGGTGTACTCCACCAACTTCGGCCAACACGTCGAAGGTCGCAACAACGGCATCAGCGGCGCCGCCCTCTGGGGCTTCGACGCCGGCTGGAACGAGGACATCCTCGTTGGCGGCCGCTACCACAATGGCAACATGGCTTACCACGAAAGTTTCCCCGCCGGCACTTACTACGCCATCGGCGGCGCCGAGTCCGCCACAGGGTACGTAAATCCGGGGCCCGAGCGCAAAATTTACCATTCCGACATCGGCGGCGGTATCATCAACCCCGGCTTCGGAAACGGCCTGGGCGGGTTTCCCATGGGCACCTGGCCCAACGAAAGTTACGCCTACTACGCCAACTCTGAAATGGAGTGGCATCCGGATTGCTGGAACATCGTTTACCTCGGCAAAGACAACAAACTCTGGCGCTCCACCGACGGCGGCACCACCTTCACCGTCCTGCATACCTTCCCGGGAGACGCCGACCGCAGGGTGTACGATATTGAAATTTGCCGGGCCGACGCCAGGCACATGTACGTGTCGCAGTGGAACGGCTTCGACGACATCGTGCACCGCAGCACCGATGGCGGTGAAACCTGGACCACCTGCGCGCCCCTGCCCCTGCCCAACAACAACGACCGCGTGAAAATGGCCGTCAGCGCCGAAAACCCCGAAGTCCTCTGGGTGGCCGTGACCTATGGCTTCGACGGCCGTAAAATCTACAAAACATCCGACGGGGGCGACACCTGGGTAAACCTGACCACGCCTGCCCTGAACGGCCACCGGATCACCAACATCCTGGCCCAACACGGCACCGATGGCGGCATTTACCTGGGTACCAGCCAGGGCAATGTTTTTTACCGGAACAACACCCTGGCCGATTGGCAGCCCTACAGCGACGGGCTTCCGCTCAGCGCAGAAACCAACCGCCTGAAACCATTTTATAAAAACGGACTCCTCCGCAACGGCTGCTGGAACGCCGGCGTGTGGGAGGCCCCCCTCTACGAACCCAGCCGGGTGCTCGCCCAGGCTACGGCCGACAAGCTGTCCGGCTACTGCCCCACCGACACCTTTTACTTCGACGACCGCTCGGTGGTCCTGCACGCCGGCGCTTCCTGGCTTTGGGCATTCGAAGACGCCCAAACCGTGATCGGTGAAAACACGCGAACACCTAAAGTCGTGTTCCAGTCTGCCGGCGAGAAACGTGTCATCATGTCCCTGACCACTCCCCTGGGCACGTTCACCGACACCCTGGTGGTGCGGGTAGGAGACGAGTGCACTAGCCTCGTCCCTGAAGCATGGCCTGGAAACGCACTGGTGTTCGACGGCAACGGCGACTACGCTACGTTCAACACCCCGTTGAACCTGGCATCCAACACCGCGACCTTCACCGCCTGGATCAAACCCCAGGGCAATCAGGCGCCTTATTCCGGCATCATCCTTTGCCGGGGCGGCAGTACCACCGCCGGTTTGCACTTTGGCGACAACAACGAACTGCGCTACATGTGGAACGACGAAAACTGGTGGTGGAACTCGGGGCTGATACCCCCCGACGGCGAGTGGAGCCACGTGGCCCTGGTCGTCGAGCCTGCGCGCGCCACCATTTACCTGAACGGCGTGCCGGCCCAAAACATCACAAACCACAGCCCCGAAGCATTCGACGCGGCCATCGCGCTGGGCACCGACCCCGGATGGAGCAACCGGTTTTATCGCGGCTTCATGGATGAGGTTTGCGTATACGACCGGGCCTTAACCCAGGAGCAGATTCGCCGTGAAATGCACCTGTCCCGCACCCACACCGACGCGACCGGGCTGCGCAACTACCTCCAGTTTAATGAGCCCGACGGCCCCGCCTTCGACCGTACCGGAGCCGGTTTCGCCGCGTTGGGTGGCGACGCACACCGCGAACCGTCCACCGTCGCCATAGGCCCCGGCGCAAGCCACCAGCAGATCATATCCCAAGGCGGCGTGTACGATTTTACCGGCACCGGACTCACCTTGACCTTTCCCGCCGGCGCATCCGCATACCCCGAGGGGCCCGTCGTGGTGACCCGCCTCGACATCGAGCCCGACTACTCTCCGGCGGTCGACAGCCTGAGCCCCGCGTACTGGGTGGTGCATACATTCGGCGCCAATGCTGTATTCGACGAACCGGCCGCCATCGGATTTGACCGCATCGGCTCCGTGCCGGTGGGCGCCGTGCCCGAACAATTTCGGCTGTACGGGCGGGGCGCGCGTGCGGAAGGCGACACCTGGCAAATGCTGGACGCAGCAGAAAACCTGACCACTGGACCCGACGGCGCCGCGTATTTCGGCACAGGCAACAGCGTTTCCGGCCCGGCGCAACTGGTGGTCGCCAGGCCGCTGCTTTCTGCAACGCCCTCGGAATCTGCCGCGCATCCGGAAGCGACCGTTTCACCCAACCCCGTATCCGCAACCCGATCCCTGAGCATCCGAACCAACCTGGTCGGCAAAAGCACCTTCCGTTTGTTCGATGCCAAAGGCCGCGCCATCCGGGTGACCGTTTTTGAAGGCGCGACCGCATTGCCCATGAGTGGGCTGGCACCTGGCGTGTATGTGTACACGATCGAGCATGAAGGGTTTATTCGGACGGGCAAAGTGGTGGTGGAGTAAGTTCCCCCTGCTTGAATGGGATGTCAGAAAACATGAGACAATCCGATGAAGAACCCATTGCTGTCGTGCGAGGGATTTCTTTCTACGCCTTTTGTATTGCTGTTCGAAACGTGGATGTGCCGTACACCAAACATCAAATTTGTGTTTGAACTCAGGTTAACTTCAGCGCCCAACCCGTATTTGGTTGTGCCGTTCCAGTGGGTGCCCAATCGATTGTCCTGTTCGGTTGGTTTGGGGAAATAATCAAAAAAATAGATTAACCCACCGCCCGATTCAAAGTACAATCGCCAGTTGTCGCGGTTGACAGGGTAAAACCGGGCAAAGGGTCGTATGCCCAGACCTGCCGTGTGGTTGTAGTCGTCGAGCGCAGAATAGATGTCGAACTCGACACCTACAGACATAAACTTCCTGAGTTGGTAGTTGATGCCAAAGTTGAGTTGTGGCAAAAAGGTGTAGGGATATTTGTAACCCCAGGAAAAACCGGCTTCACCGTAACCGGACAATTTGTTTTTCAGGGTAGTGTCCCTTTCTGTGAGCAGTAAACACGCGCCCACCGCCACGGCCGGCACCAGAAATGCCATTGAAGTGTGTAATTTCAGGGGTTCGAAACCCAGTGGATTGTTATACCAGTTATCGCCCTCCCAGTATTGGGCTTTTGCCTGGTTTAAGACCAACAGGGTGGCCAGAAACAGACCAAATGCGTTCTTCATGCGTATTGTCGTTTTGGAAATACAGGTTCGTTTACAGCCAATGGGCACCGTGATTTTTTTTTCAGTTGCTTGATCGGGTTGAACTTTCAACAACCTGTCCGATTTCTTCAACTTTGCACCGGCACTCCAGCATCCCAGCAAGACAACCGACTTTCGGGAAACCCATTACATGAACACATCCTATGCATAACAGAACTTACGTCATGCCAATTCGCCTGCTTCGAACCGACTCCTCCAATCCCGATTTCATCTCCCTGGTGCGGGAGCTTGACGCCGAACTGGCTATTCGCGACGGTGATGAGCACGCCTTTTACGACCAGTTCAACAAAATTGATCACATTCAGCACGTGGTGATTGCCTGCGAAAACGACGTTCCCGTGAGTTGCGGCGCCCTCAAAGCGTACGCACCCGGCGTCATGGAGGTCAAGCGTATGTTTACCCTGCCGGAAAGCCGGAACCGGGGCATCGCCCTTCAGGTGTTGAATGAACTGGAAACCTGGGCCCGGGAGCTTATGTATCAAAAATGCATCCTCGAAACCGGCCTAAAGCAACCGGAAGCCATCCGGCTGTACACCAAAAATGGTTATACCCGGATTCCCAACTACGGGCAATATGCCGGCGTGGCAAACAGCGTTTGTTTCGAAAAAGAAATTTCCGGGTAGAGACGTTGCATGCAACGTCTCTACGGCCGCAAAGGCACAGGCGCAAGCTGGACGGCAAACGGACGATGCAACTCATCTCGCCCCGAAAGGCGCAGCACTGGGCAAGAACCTACAAAGAAAGGGCGGCGAAATTGATAGAGGAAGGAAAAATGCACGCGTCCGGACTTAGGGCTATCGAAACGTCGAAAGCCAACGGGCTATGGCACTTTATGGATGACATAGACAATCTCGAGGTACCTGCCGACCTGTCGGAAGCTCTTTCAAGCCGCAGCGGAGCAGCAGAATTTTTCCATGGAATCAACGATTCGAGTAAGCGCTTCGTTTTGCGCTGGATCAAACTCGCCAAAACAGATCAAACACGGAAAAAACGCATCGAACAAATCGCCGAGCTGTCTGCTAGAGGCGAAAAACTGCCGGGCAGCTGACGTAATTTTTCGTGCTACGAATATACTTCCAAGACGATTTTTCCCCGGAATTCTCGTACATTTGTACTACTATCCATTCGCCGTATGAAAAAGCGCGACAAAATCCTGCACGAAGCCAAAACCCGCCTGGTGGCTGCTTTCGGCGACCGGGTTAAGGATGTGATCCTGTTCGGCTCGCGGGCCTGGGGCAAGCCGCACCGCTGGTCGGACTGGGATTTTTTGGTGGTGGTGCGGGGGGAGTACGACTGGGCGTTCAGATTTACTGTTTGGGAAATTATGGCCGATATTGACTCGGATTTTGATGTTTTTACACAAACGCTTGTCGTCTCTGAAGACGAACTGAAAAGAACCTTTCGCGGTTTCGAACCCGTAGTTGTAAAAGCGCTTTCCCAAGGCATCTACGCATGATAACACCGGATGAACGTATCCAGATAATTTCAATGCGCCTTCAACAAGCCGAAGAGTGCATTTCAGATGTGGAGCATTGTTTGGCCACAGAGCGGTTAGCTATGGCAACAAATCGGATCTATTACGGAATGTTTTATGCTATGCTGGCACTCGGCACGATGCGGCAGTTCGAGACTTCCAAGCACATGCAAATGATTGGCTGGTTCAACAAGAATTTCGTCCATACGGGTATTTTTCCTTCCCACTTTGGTCGAATGGTGAAAAAAACATTTGAAGTTAGAACAGGCTCGGATTACAACATCAACGAAGTGCCTACTGCTGACGACCTCGAAACCCTCCTTGCCGACATGAAAATCTTCATCTCCACCATCAAAGCCTGGATTGAGGCCAACCCGGTTTGAACGGGTTGGTGTTCGGTAGTGGCGTTGCATGCAACGTCTCTACTTAATTGATCGCATACGGGGCAATATGCCAGTGTCGAAAACAGCGTTTGTTTCGAAAAAGAAATTTTGGGTTAAGCTGCGCCGACTTCCGGAAACAGACGTTATCTTTGCCATGCTCTGACCTAAAGCCTTCCCCGGTGGGGAACGCTTTAGGTTTTTTTATGTCCGTATCAACCCTTTGTCATGCACAAGCTACGCCTCACGGTCGCCATTGGCCTGTTTTTTTGCCGGACCGCCATCGCCCAGGTCACCTGCGATCCGGTTTTCCCCACTGTTGACGACAACGTAACCATTTATTACGATGCCACCCAGGGCAACGGCGCCCTCAATGGTGTTTCGCCCGTGTATGCCCACCTCGGCGTGATCACCGATAAAAGCCAGTCGCCCACCGACTGGAAATACGTGGCTACACAGTGGGCGGTGAGCAACGCGGCGTCGACCATGACCCTGGAGTCGCCCAACGTCTGGAAAAAGTCGTTTAACATCCGCACTTTTTTCAACATCCCGGCCAACGAGACCGTGCTTAAGCTGGCCATGGTGTTCCGAAACGCCAGCGGATCCATCGTTGGCCGCGCCGCCGACGGCAGCGACATGTACTACGACGTGTACCCCGCCAACGCGCCCCTGCAGACGCGCTTCATCAACCCTTCCTCTTCTTTCCTAACGCCCACGGCCGGCCAGGTGATTTCCGTGTCGGCAGCGGCCTCTAAAAACGCCGAGCTGACGATCACCGACAACGACACGCCGGTGGCTACCGCCACCGGGCTGTCCATCGCGTCCAACCTGACCATCGGTAGCGGCCTGCACACCGTGCGCCTCATTGCCGTGGCCGGTTCGGAGCGCGACACCAGCGTATTCCAGTATCTCGTGCCGGCGAACCAACCGGTAGAAGACCGGCCGGCCGGCACCGAAACCGGCATCCAGTACCTGAGCAACACGTCGGTGCGCCTGAGCCTGTACGCGCCAGGCAAAGGGGTTGGGTACGTGCTGGGCGACTTCAACAACTGGCAGTTCGACGACGCCTACCAACTCAAACGCTCCACCGACGGCAACTACTGGTGGCTCGACATCACGGGGCTTCAGCCCGGACAGCAATACCGCTTCCAGTATTTCATCGACGGCATACGCTTTGCCGACCCCCTGAGTACACTGGTGCTCGACCCGGGCAACGACGCATTCATACCGGCACTTACCTACCCCAACCGCCCGCTTTACCCCGCCGGACAAACCACGGGCCTGGTATCCGTCCTGCAAACCGCCCAACCGCCGTTCAACTGGACGGCGACGAACTACCAGCGCCCCAAAAAAACCGACCTGATCGTTTACGAACTGCTGATGCGCGATTTCATCGATCGGCACGACTACCAGACCCTGCTCGATACCCTTGACTATCTGGAAAGACTCGGTGTGACCGCCATCGAATTCATGCCCGTAAGCGAGTTTGGCGGCAACATCTCCTGGGGCTACAACCCGTCTTTTCACAAGGCACTGGACAAATACTACGGCACCGCCGAAGCCTTCAAAACGCTCATCGACGAGTGCCACCGCCGCAACATGGCCGTTATCATTGACGTGGTGTACAACCAGGTAACCGACCAAAGCCCGCTCGCCCAGCTTTGGTGGGACGCCGCCAACGGCCGCCCCGCCACCAATAACCCCTACCTGAACCCTGTCCCCAAACACGAGTTCAACGTATTCCTCGATTTCAACCACGAAAGCGTCGCCACCAAGGAATACGTCAAAAATACGCTGAAATACTGGATCGAGGAGTTCCAGGTCGACGGGTTCCGCTTCGACCTTTCCAAAGGATTCACCCAAAAGAACACCCTGGGCGACGTGAATGCGTGGGGGCAGTACGACCCGACGCGGATCGCGATCTGGAAGGACTACGCCAACTTCATCTGGAGCATTGACCCCGACAACTACGTCATTCTCGAGCATTTTGCGGCCAACAACGAAGAAAAAGAACTCGCCGAATACGGCATGATGCTGTGGGGCAACCTTTGGGGCGCCTACAAGGATGCAGCGCTTGGCTACAACACCGGCAGCTCCACCAACATGAGCGGCATCAGCTACAAATCGCGCGGGTGGACCGTTCCCCACCTGATCGGTTACTTCGAGAGCCACGATGAAGACCGCATCGGGTTCGAATGCAAAACCTACGGCAACAGCGCCAACCCCAACTACAACATCAAAAGTCTGCCGGTGGCCATGCGCCGCATCGAGATGCTGCAAAACCTGCTATTCACCGTGCCCGGGCCCAAAATGCTGTGGCAGTTCGGCGAACTGGGCTACGATTTTCCCCTCAACCAGTGCCCCAACGGCCAGCCCGGGTGTCGCACCGACCCCAAGCCCATCCGCTGGGATTACTACGACGATCCGTACCGCCGCCGCCTGTACGACGTCACGGCCTCGCTGCTCCACCTGCGACAGGAACTGGATGTGTTCGAGACAGACAATTTTCAAACCAGCCTCAGCAGTGGCCCGATCCGAACCGTTTTCCTCAACGACAACAACCTGAACCAGGGTGTCGCCGTGTACGCAAACATCGGTACTACCCCGCAGCCCGTCAGCATCAGCCTGTCGCTCAACGGCTGGTGGTACGAGTACTACACCGGCGACAGCGTACAATACGCCGGCACCCCCCTGATCGACACCCTGCAGGCCGGCGAGTACCGCGTGTACACCAATGTGTATGTGCCGCTGCCGGGCGGGTTTAACCCAACCCCGGTGTACGAGGTATCCGGGCCGATCAGCGGCCTCACGATCTTTCCCAACCCGGCCACCGGCCTCGCCTACGCCGATGTGTACCTGCGCGAACAGGCCGAGCTGACCCTCAGCATTACCGATGCGCTGGGGCGGGTAGCGCTCCGGCAATACCCGGGCGACTTGCCCGCCGGCGATTACCGGTTTGAGCTGCCGCTGACGGGTCTGCCCGGCGGCGTGTATTTTGTGCGGGTGGAATCAACCGATGGGGGATTGCTGATCAAACGACTAATCATCAACCGGTGAACGTGCGCAAGGTTGTTTAATCCCTGCGCCGTCAGGCCTTTATTCGCATGAAGCAAAATAACATTACCTTTCAATTCATCAGCGAACCATCCGACGTCAACTACGGCGGCAAAGTGCACGGTGGCGTGGTGATGAAATGGATCGACCAAGCCGCCTTTGCCTGTGCCAGCGCCTGGGCCGGAACCTATTGTGTCACTGTTTACGTCGGCGGCATACGGTTCTATCGCCCCATTCACATCGGCGATTTGGTGCGGGTGCATGCGCGCATTATCTACACGGGCACGACGAGCATGCACATCGCCATTGACCTGGAATCCAGGCCGGTAACGGAGGGCGAATTTCAGAAGACGACCCACTGCATCATCGTTTTTGCGGCGGTTGATGGCGCGGGAAAAACCCAACCGGTACCCAAGTGGATACCGGTGACCGAACAAGACCGGCAACTGGAACGGTATGCCATCAAACTGATGGATTTGCGCAAGCAAATTGAGGCGGAGATGAAACCTTTCCAGGATTTACCCTGAGCTGTATCAACGATCAGCTGCCCTGTATCGCTTGCCCGGAAGCGTCCGCACCAGCCCTTTGAACTCCAGTTCCAGGAGCAGCGCCGCGATGCGACCCGGGGCAAGCGCAACGTCGTAACTCAACTCGTCGATGCCGGTCTCGGGACGTTTCTGCAAGACCTCCATCAGCGCCGACTCCTCGGGACTCAGTTCTACGAATAACCGGGCCTGCTGTGGCTTTCGTTTGCCGGCGACCTCCCAGCCCATGGCTTCCGCGAGATCGGCGACCGATGTGGTGAGCCTCGCCTTGTTTTGCCGGATGAGCCGGTTGCAGCCGGCACTTTTGGCGTCGCGCACCCGCCCGGGCACCGCGAACACGTCGCGGTCGTACTGTGCCGCCAGTTCGGCGGTAATCATGCTGCCCCCGCTTTCTGCGGTCTCGACCACCAACAGGGCATCGGACATGCCGGCAATGATGCGGTTGCGCATGGGGAAATGTTCCTTGTCGGGTTTGGTGTCGTGCGGGTACTCGGTGATCAGCCCGCCGTTTTCGGTCATTTTCCGGGCCACCTCCGCGTGTTCCCGCGGGTAAATGGCGGCCAGCCCATGACCCAGGGCGCCCAGATTGGGGATGCCCAGCGCATTCGACCGGCGGTGCGCAATCCCGTCGATGCCGAAAGCCAGCCCGCTCAGCACCACCACACCGTAAGGCAACAGGGCTTCCACGTACTCCTCGCAGATGGCCCGTCCGTACTCCGTTGGGGTACGAGTACCAACAATACCCACCAAACGCGCAGCGTTTAACAGGTCGATGTCGGAAACCTTGCAATACAGGAGTGCAGGGCAATCGGCGTTTTGTTTGAGCCGGAAAGGGTACCCCGGGTCGGTGTAAAACAACGCCGTTATGCCGTGCCGTTCGATCCACCGGCACTCCTTTTCTGCCTTGAGGAGCAAATCCGGCGCCGCCAGCCCCTCCACCGTGGCCGGGCCGATACCCGGAATACGCAGCAACGCGCGCTTGCCGGTGCGAAAAACGGCATCCGCTCCCCCACAATAACTGACCAGGGTTTTGGCGGTCACGGCGCCCACATGCGACGCCATCGTCAGGGCGATTTGAAATTGAAGCGTTTCTGACATAGATTTGTGAGCCGGGCAGACCCGGAAGTGCGTTTTAGGCTCCTTTTACCACGCAAAAGTAATACAATTTTACAAAATAGCAAACCTTTAAAAACATGAAATTGCCCAAAGTTGAAGTGCTCATGATCTTCATCTTTTTTGGTTGCGTAGCGGTTTGGGCCGTGTCGAGGTGCAACGACCAACGCAGCCGCACGCTTGCCCGCGACAGGTCCGTCACGGATGAGGAAGACCGCCCAGTGCGGCGCGACACCGTGTACATGACGCCTAAGTCCGGACCGGCGCCGCAGCAGACTGTTCAGCAACAACCTGTTCAGCTACAACCCGTTCAGCAACAACCCGTTCAGCCGCCGACGACGACGCCGGTAAACACCAAAAGTCCGGAAAAACAACCGCGCCCCGAATTGGGCGCCGGCAACGGTACGGCAAACACCGGCGGCTCCCTGTTGTACTGCAACGTGGAGGGCCTGAATGTACGCAGCGAGCCGAACGTGCGCAGCAAGACGGTTGCCACGCTGAAAAAACACGAAGCGGTTACTTTTTTGAACCAAAAAACCGATTTTACCGAAGAATTAAACCTGGGAGACGGAAAGGTTACCGATCATTGGGTCAAAATAAAAACCAAAAGCGGCAAAACCGGCTGGGTATTTGGCGCCGGAGTCCACTATTACAAAAAATAAACACCCAAAGCATTCGATGACGCGCTATCTGCCTGCCTTTGTCTGGCTTCTGATCATTACCTATCTCTCCACAAGTCCCGGCATCTCGCTGCCGGCATTCTCGCTGTTTTCAGCCGACAAGCTGGCGCATGCTGTCGTGTACGGCATGCTGGTGGTGTTGCTGTGGTTTGGCCACCGCCGGCAGCGCGATCTGGGTAAATACTGGGGCATCTCCGTTTTTCTGGGCGCCACCCTTTACGGCGCCTTCATGGAATACATTCAGGCGACCTACTTCCCCGGGCGTTCGTTCGAATTTGACGACATGATCGCCAACGCCGTGGGCGCCGCTGCCGGCTGGGTTTTTGGCAAGTGGCGCTTCGGATGATGGCCGTTTTTCGCCTGGCTTGACATACCTTTGACCGCCGGATAAACACCGAAACCGCCATTCGCATTCCATCACCCGGCATCCGGAAATTGAACCCCCGGGTGCTCACTTTCAATCATCCGAGATCTTTTTATGCTTTCCGAACGCGTCCGCAACCTTGCCGAATCCGAGACCCTTAAAATGGCCCGTATGGCCCGCGAACTGCGAGCCCTGGGGCACGATGTCATCAGCCTGAGCCTCGGCGAGCCCGACTTCGACACCCCTGCACACATTAAAGAGGCCGCCTGGCAGGCCCTGCAAGACGGATACACCCACTACACGCCGGTGAACGGATTGCCGGAGCTAACCAAAGCCATCAGCGAAAAGTTCAAAAGAGACAACAACCTGGAGTACCGGCCCGAGCAGATCGTGGTGAGCAACGGCGCCAAGCAGACCATTTACAACATCTGCCAATCGTTGCTCAACCCCGGCGACGAGGTGGTCGTTTTTTCCCCTTACTGGGTCTCGTACTGGGAGATCATCCGGTTGTCCGGAGGCATACCGGTGCCGGTGTACGCCGGTGTGGAGCGCGACTTCAAGCCCGCGCCCGAAGCCGTAGCCGCAGCGATTACGCCGCGCACCAAGTTTGTACTGTTCTCCTCTCCCTGTAACCCAACGGGAACTGTGTTCTCCCGCGACGAGCTCCAGGCCTACGCGGAGGCCATCGCCCCGCACAAGGATGTGCTCATTGTGAGCGACGAAATTTACGAGTACATCAACTTCACCCACGAACATGTGAGCATCGGCAGTCTGCCCGTCGTCAAAGACCGCACCATTACCGTCAACGGATTCGCCAAAGGATTCGCCATGACCGGCTGGCGCCTGGGGTACATGGGCGCGCCCAAAGCAGTCGCCGACGCGTGTACCAAGATACAGGGACAGGTAACCAGCGGCGCCTCCTCTTTCGGGCAAAAAGCCGCCGCAGTGGCCCTGATGAGCGACATGGCGCCCACCGAAGCCATGCGCGAGGCCTTCCGCGAACGCCGCGACATTGTGCTGAGCATGATGGAGGAAATGCCCGATATCCACTGCAACCACCCCGACGGCGCTTTTTACATTTTTCCAAACGTTAGCGCCTATTTCGGGCGTACCGACGGCAATACCGTTATACAAAGCGGCGACGACTTCTGCGATTACATGATGCAAAACGCCTACGTCGGGCTGGTTTCCGGCTCCGCATTCGGCGACACCAACTCATTCCGGCTGAGCTACGCCGCATCGGAAAATGAACTGCGGGAGGCTTGCCGACGGATGAAAGCGGTGCTGGGACGGCTGCGCTGATCGCTCCCTACTTTTTCTTCACCACCACCATATACACCGGCAGGTGGTCGCTGTACCCATTGATGAAGGTGTCGCCCGAAAAGGTGCGGAAAGGGTACCCCTTGAATGTACCGTCGGCCTGGATCATCCAGGGCTTCCTGAACACCACCGACTTAAAAAAGGTCCAGCCGCCGGATTGCACCTGAATCCAGGATTTGGAGATGCAAATCTGGTCGAACAGGTTCCAGGAGTCGCGGTAGGCCAGGGTTCCGTTGCCGTCGCGGAAGTGCTCGTACATGGTGTTGAAAAAGCCGTCGTCCCGCACAGCATTCAGGTCGCCGGTGGCGTACAGGTGTTTGGTGAGGCTTTTGTTGTTCGGGTCGTCGTTCAGGTCGCCCATGACCACGATTTTGGCAGCGGGATCCGTTTGGCGCAGGCTGTCGGCCAATGCTTTACAGCGGTCGGCGGCGGCAGCCCGGGCCCATGCGCTGGCACTTTCGCCGCCACGCCGGGAGGGCCAGTGACAGACCATGACATGCAGGGGTTCACCATCGAACCGGCCGCTGACCAGCAGGATGTCGCGGGTGAAGTCGCGCTCGCCAGTGCGCGGGTCGGTCAGATCAACGGTAACAGACCGTGCGCCGTCCACCTGAAAATATTTGGGCTGGTACAGCAACCCGCAATTGATGCCGCGCTCATCGGGGCCTTCGATGAGCACCACCTGGTAATTGCGGTCGCGCAGAGGCGCCTGCGACACCAGGTCTTCCAGCACCTTCCTGTTTTCCACTTCGGCCACGCCGAGCAGGGCCACGCCGTCGGGGGTGAGTTCGGCACCCAGCTCGCGGATGACTTGGGCCATGTTGGCCTGCTTGAGCAGGTACTTTTCGGTGTTCCAGAGGAGCTTGCCGTTGGGCAAAAAATCGGCGTCGTTGGTCACCGGGTTGTCCAGTGTGTCGAACAGGTTTTCAAGGTTGTAAAAGCCGATGCCGGCCACTTTATACTCCCCTTTGGACGGTTTTTCGGGTTGGGTATACGCGCAGTTGGCGCACAGGTGAACGGCCAGTAACGCCGGTATGATTACATTTCGCATGTGGGATGGGTCAATTGAAAGCACAAAAAACGGTAAAAGCCTGCGCCCAAAAGTCCGGTTAGCAATTATTTAACATGACCTTTGTCCATTCGCCATTGGGCCATTGTACTTTTGCAGGCTAAAAACCGGATTACATCCGCCCCAACCTTCCTGCCGGGCCATTTTTTCAAACCAGATAAACAAGTTCTCCCTAAATGTTCCAAAGATATTTTATACTGTGCCTGTTGCTATCGGTGACGCACACCGCATGGGCACAGCAGGCCTCCCTGCGTGGCCGGGTATTCGATTCGGAAAACAACCGCTCACTCCACCACGCCACCGTGGTGATCGCCAACACAGGCCGTATTGCCGAGACCGATTCCAGCGGGTATTTTGAACTGATGGACCTGGAAGCCGGCGTTTTCTCCGTCGCCGTCACCCACCTGGGCTTCTACCCGAAGGAATTGTCACTGCAATTGAATGCCGGCCAGACGGTCGAAATGGATGTGCCCATGCGCCGCGACCTGAGTGCGCAAGGCAATGCCGTTGACATTCCAACCCTGACCCTGGACGACGTTGAAAATCAGATTGAAGACAATAGCACCGACGTGGCCAACCTCCTGACGGCAAACCGCGATGTGTACCAAAACGTTACCGGCTTTGGGTGGTTTACCTTCCGGTTTCGCGAACGAGGGTACGACGGCGACCTGTTCCCCCTGCTCCTCAACGGCGCTCCCATGAACGACCCGGAAACCGGTTTTGTGTTTTTCGGCGAGTTCGGCGGCATGAATGACGTGCTGCGCAACCGCGAAAGCGTGGTGGGCCTCAACGCGGCCGACTTCTCCTTCGGTGGCCTCGGCGGCGCCACCCTGATCGACACCCGGGCGGCGCGCCAGCGCAAACAACTGCGTGTATCGTACGCGTCCACCAACCGGATTTACCGGAACCGCATCATGATTACGTACAATACCGGCCTTATGCCCGGTGGCTGGGCCATCAGCGCGTCCGGTAGCCGCCGCTGGGCCCAGGAAGGGTATGTGCCCGGGACCTACTTCGACGGTTACGGCTATTTTCTTTCCGTAGACAAACAGTTTAACCGCCGGCACAGCCTGAACCTGACCGTGATGGGGGCGCCCACCAAACGCGGGCGCAGCGCCGACTCCTTTCAGGAAATGTTCGACATTGCCGGCACCAACTACTACAACCCACTCTGGGGATACTGGAACGGCGACAAAAGAAACGCCAATACCACCAACCAGCACCAGCCGCTGGGCACCCTGCGGTATGATTTTACCCCCGACAACAACACATCCGTTACCGCCGTCGCGTATGCACAGGGCGGCCGAAACAGTTTCACCCGCCTGAACTGGCTCGACGCCAACAACCCGGCGCCCGACTTCAACCGACGGCTGCCCAGCAGTCTCGAAGACCCCACCCAACAGGCATTCTGGGCCCAGGTGCTCAGCGAAAACGAAAGCCTGCGGCAAATCAACTGGTTCGAACTGTACGACGCCAATACGCGCAATATTGAAGCCATCCAGAACGCCGAAGGCATCGAAGGCAATACCGTGGAGGGCGCCCGCGCACTCTACATCGTGGAAGACCAGCGCTCCGACAGCCGTGAGTATGGCATGAACGTATTCGCCCGCCACACCCTGAGCCCAAGAACCACCCTGAACGGCGGATTTCAGTACAGCTGGTACACCGGCGAAAATTTCAAGGTAGTGGATGATCTGCTGGGGTCGGACTTCTGGCTCGACTGGGATTTTTACAGCGTATTCGACCTGAATGCCAATCAGATCGGCCGGCAAAGCGACCTGCAAAACCCGAACAACCTCGTCCGCGAAGGCGATGTGTTTGGATACAACTACGACGAAAACATCCGCCGCGCCAACTTCTGGGGACAAGGACAGTTCTCCTTCGCCAATTTCCAGTTGTTCGCCGCCGCCGACGTGACCAACCTCCAGTACTGGAGAACCGGATACATGCAAAACGGTCGGTTCCCGCTCAGCTCCCTGGGCGAATCCGACAAGGAGGTGTTCAATACATACAACCTGAAAGGCGGAGCCGTATGGAAAATAAACGGTCGCAATTACTTGTATGCCAATGGCCTGTACGGCACCCGCGCACCCAAATTCCAGGATGCTTACCTCTCTCCGCGCACCCGCGACGTACTCGTGCCCAACCTGGACGTGGCGACCGTCCAAAGCGTGGAAGGCGGGTACCTCCTGCGTGCACCCAAATACCGCATCCGCGTGACGGCATTTCTCACCGACTTCCTCAACGAAACCGACAACATCTTCGCCAGTAGCCAGACCATCAGCCAGGTCATTGAAGGCCTCGACCTGAGCAGCATCAGCGATCAGGACATCGAGAGTTTCCTCAATGCACCCCTGTTCTTTGGCGCCTCCGTGTTGCGCGGCCAGGATCGCCGGCACATGGGCATTGAGGGCGCTATAGAGGCCAAACCCTTCACCTCCTGGGTGTTTACCTTCGCCGGTACCATCGGCAAACACATATACACCAACCGCCCCGACCTGATTATCTCGCTGGACAACCAGTCGTTACCCCTCCTCGAAGCAGGTCAGGTGTACCAGAAAAACTTTTATGTACCCCGGACCCCGCAATCGGCAGCCGCCGTTGGGGTAAAATACGAATCCAAAAAATTCTGGTTCGCATCCCTAACCGCCAATTACGCCGACGCCATCTGGTACGATTTCGACCGTGTGCGTCGAACCAAACTTTATGTCGAAGCCCTCGAACAGGGCTCGCCTGCTTACAACCAGGCCATCGACCAACTTCAGGCGCCTTCCGGTTTCACCCTCGACTTCTTCGGCGGTAAATCCTGGAAACTCCGCAACAACACCTTCATCTATTTCAATCTCGGCATAAGCAACCTGCTCAACAACCAGAACATCATCGTATCCGGACGAGAAAGCTACCGCAACGCTTACCGATTCGACATCACCGACCCGCGTTTTTACACCTCCGAAATCATCTATGCACCCGGAATCAACTACTTCGCCAGCATCGCTCTCCGCCTGTAAACACCACGGTTCAACCATTTATCATACCATGAAACATCCTTTCACCAAGCTCCTCATCATCACCCTTCTGGCCACAACCGGCTTTTTTGCCTGCGTGGAAACGGATTTCGATCAACCGCCCACCGGCGGTGATCCGGTGAACATCACCCCCAACACCACCATCGCCCAGTTGAAGGCCCTGCACACGCTGGGGCAGATAGACTCCATCAAAACTATTTCCGGCGATTCCATCGTGATTGGCGGGGTTGTGGTGATGGACGACGAGTCGGGCAACTATTATAAAGCGCTGGTTATTCAGGATTCCACCGGCGGCATTGAGGTATCGTTCAACGATCCGGGTCTGTACACCCGTTTCCCCATTGGCCGTACCATTTACATCCGTTGCACCGGCCTGTTGCTCACCGACTACGAGAACCTGACCCAGCTCAGCGGCAGCGTCATTTACGAAGCTGGCGGCCAGCCGAACGTCATCGGCCTTACGGAAGCCCAGGTACGCACCCGCGTCGTTGGCGGCGCCTTCGGCCCCGATCCCCAACCCAAAACCCTGCGCATAGACCAGATCAACACCAGCCACATCAGCACGCTTATCCGGCTGGAAAACGTCGAGTTCATTGCCGCAGACACCGGAAAAACATACGCCGAACCCATCACCCAGACCGATGTGAACCGCAACCTGGAAGATTGCAACGGGAAACAACTCATCTTGCGCAGCAGTGGATTCGCCGATTTTGCCGGGGCAAAAATTCCCGGTAAAAACGGCTCCATCGTCGGCGTTCTCGGGGTGTTCAGAGATGACGCCCAACTCTACATCCGCGACCTGAACGACGTAAAAATGGACAGCGCCCGATGCTCCGGCGGCTCCAACCCCAACCCCTGTGGCGAGCCGGCCGTCAACACCGATGTTCCGGTGCAAAGCATCAACGAAGCGTTCAACGGCGTTTCCGACAACGTGGATGTAGCCATATCCGGTTGGCGTAACATCAAAACCATCGGCTCCCGCGTATGGCGAGGCACCTCCTTCAGCGGCGATAAGTACGTACAGGCCACCGCATTCAACTCCGGGCTGTCGGCCATGGAAACATGGCTCATCACGCCCGCGCTCGACCTGTCGACCCAAAAGACCTTCAGTTGCGAGACGTCCTGGGGCTTTTACGTGCACGACGGCCTAAGCGTCTGGGTGTCCAACAACTTCGACGGCGTTAACGTCACCTGCGCCACCTGGACCCAACTGAACGTGAAATTGGCCAAACAATCCGACGGACAATACAACTGGGTGCTCTCCGGGGATGTGCAGCTCCCTGTCCTCTCCGGAAAAAGCTACATCGGCTTCAAATACACGGGCAACACCAACAACCAAACCACCACCTGGCGGGTAGACGACGTGAAGGTGCAATAACGCTAAACAGGCAACATTATCGCTGAAAATGGCGTTATTTGCCCCGATGCGTACAGCACGTTACCTCTTGCTCCTGCTCCTCTGGAGCGCAACAACGGCGGCTTGGGCCCAACCAACAGACACGGTGCCCAAGCCGCCGCCTGTTCCCGCCCAGGCCCGGCCTGCCGCGTCCGGCTGGCCGAATCCTAAAAAAGCCGTCCTGTGGGGCATCATCCCCGGCGGTGGGCAGGTGTACAACCGTGACTGGTGGAAGCTGCCCATCGTCTACGGCGGACTGGGGGCGCTTACCTACATCTACATCGACAACCGGAACGAATACCGCCGCCTGCGCGACAACTACCGCCTTCAGGTCGACGACGATCCCAACACCAACCCCAGTGAGTCGCCCTACGATCAGATAGATCCCATCAGCATGAAGACATACCGGGATCAGTGGCGGCGCTACTCGGAGCTCAGCGCCCTGTTTCTTGGGCTGGGCTACATCTTTTCCATCGGAGAGGCATTTGTCGACGCACAACTCAAAAGTTTTGACGTGAGCGACGACCTCAGTTTCCGGCTCCGGGCCGTGCCCGGAACCCAAGGCTACCCGGTCTCCACGATTGGATTAAGCGTTCCGCTGAACCGGAAACCGAAAAAAACTGTTTATCCGTGGACCTATCCCACCCCACAGCAACGTGCAAGCACACCCTGATCCGCCACCTGCCGAATCCGAACTTTTCGGCCCGCATTTCCGCCGGAGCATTCGCTGGCCGGCCTTTGTTGTGTTGATCATTCTGCTCACCCATTTTCATCAGGTTTTTTTTGGTTGGGATCCCGGCGCCTACGGTATCATGTCGCGCCGCATGTGGGGTTTGCGTGGTATTCTGACGGGTCCAATGGTACACGGCAGCTGGGAGCACCTGTTTTCCAATATTTTCCCGTTGTTCTTTCTCTCCGCCCTGTCCTTGCTGTTCTATCGCAAAGTGGCCATGCAGGCGTTTTGGGCCATTTACCTGCTCACCGGTCTCACGGTGTGGCTTTTTGCCCGCCCCGTTTCGCACATCGGCGCCAGCGGGGTGGTGTATGGGCTGGTGGCGTTCATCTTCTGGAACGGCATTTTCCGGCGCAGCATGCGATCCATTGTGCTGGCCGTGATTGTTTTGCTGCTCTACAGCGGCATGTTCATGGGCATCCTTCCCAAACAGGAGGGCATTTCCTGGGAAAGTCACCTGTTCGGCGGACTGGTCGGCATCCTAACCGCCTATTGGTTCAAAGGTGTTCTGGAGGATGAGGAGGCCGCTACAGCGCCGTATGACCCGTTTGCCGAAGAACGCAACGCCGAACGGCAGTTGTTCCTGCCCAAAGACACCTTCGAAAAAACCAAAGCCCAGCGCCAAGCCGAAGCGGAAGAAGCCGCCCGGCTGCGGGCCGAGCAGAATCGCGACCTGTATCCGCCTTTTTGGCGCTCGGACGGCACCTGGTAAAACCCGGGCAATCGCGCTACAGCTTGTCCAACCCGTACCGCTTGATGATCCCTTTGATCTTTTCTGCCCACCGGGGGTCGCGGGAATACCCCGGGTGTTTGGGCTTCTCCGATGCGGACAGTTTTTGCAAATAGCAGTTGGTGTCGCCGTCGGGGCAGTTCAGGGCATCGGCAAGCCATACCCGGCTGTACAGCAGAACGGAAAAGTCCTGAACCGCCTCCCGGGCATGTGCGTACTTCCGGAATGGCGCGTCGGCCCCTTCGTGAAACATCACAAAAGTCTCGCCCTTCCACGGATAGGTGGCGCGCATACCGAAAGGGTTGCGCGCATTTTCAAACAAAAAACTGCTGAACCCCCCGGATTCCAGAATGGCTATGCCCACTACCATGGGCGCCGGTATACCCTGTTCGTGTTCCAGTTTTTGCGCTTCCAGCAAAAAAGTCTCGATGTATTCCTGTGGCCCACCGTACACATCCGCTATTTGGGCTGCAATTTGCTGCCCCTCCGGCCCAACCCGAACCGGCTTCGGCGCCTGGGCCCGCAAAACGGTCGAAGCAAGCAGAAACCCCGCCAGCATCCAGGAAAAGTTGGCAAATGGTTTAATGAAATGCATGTGAATAAAATGAAGATGAACGGAAAAGTGATATTTACCGGCTAGAAGGGGTTGATTATGAAAGCATTGGCAAAGATAATGCCGGGATCATGTGTTTGTGTGTTTATCCCGGGAATAATGTCGCCTTTTATACGAAAAAAAGTAAAAAAGTTGCGATTCGGGGTTCGTGGCGTCCGATGTTTTGGGCCCGCCGGATGTCTCATGCGTTCTACTGACATGGCGGCCGTTGTACTGTGTTTGCCTAAAACAGTATCTTTGTTCGGTAAT
Organism: Saprospiraceae bacterium; assembly: GCA_033764075.1. Lineage (GTDB taxonomy): Bacteria > Bacteroidota > Bacteroidia > Chitinophagales > Saprospiraceae > M3007. The sequence goes on from JANRJH010000029.1 coordinate 122,480, forward strand.
GCATTTGAAAAATGGACAAGCAATTGACAATTGAAGATTTCAGCCCCTCGCTGTTCTGGGACGTGGACAAGACGACGCTGGATTTTGAGCGGCACCGTCGTTTTATCATCGAGCGCACATTCACGCACGGAACCTTGTCTGATTGGTTTTTGATAAAAAAATACTACGGAAAGGCAAGCATCAAGGCTGAAAGCATGCAAGCGCGGTATTTGGACAAACAGACGCTGGCGTTTTGTGCCGCGTACTTTCACGAACCGTTACAAAATTTCAGATGCTACACACTCAAACAGTCGAACCCCTCACACTTGGATTACTGAAACGCCTGTACTATTTACTCCGATATTTTTCCTTGTATGAGATCATGGATGCGTACAGCAATATGTATCCTCATTCAACCTTGTTTCATGTGTATAAAAGTCTGACCTGGTTTGAAGACGCCGACAAGGATGGTGATTTGGATGTTTTAGATAAAAATTTTAATTGGGAGGATGTCAAAAAAGCAATTGTCAACGCCGTTGAGAATACCATTTAATCAAACTAAACAAAAAAGCAAAATTATGAGATTTATCTTCACCCTTTCGCTCCTCTTCGCCTGGGCCCCGACCGCTTTTACCCAGAATTTTCCCCCGGTGGTAAACGAACTATTCACCAACACCGACCAGCAACAACGGATTCTTCGGGTAACCTACAGCGTGTCTGATCCGGAAAACGATTCCCTGGAGGTCATCGTCCAGTTCAGCAACAACGGTGGCCGCACCTACAACCTGACCCTGCCGGCTTCCGGCGACCTAGGGTTCCCGGTGCTGCCCGGCGCCGGTAAAACCATTGAGGTGGACCTGAACCCCATTTTGGGGCAGGACAGCGCCTGGTGGGTTCGTCTGGTGGTGCTCGACCGCAAACCTTTCGACGTAAACAGCCTGGTGGCTTCGGTCGACAGCAACCGCCTGCGTCACGACCTCGACTACATAGAAGGCGTCCGACACCGGAGCAGCGGCGCCACACACCTGGAAGCCGTACGCGACTCCCTCCGCGCCCAGTTCTACCGCCACGATCTGCATGTGCAGGAGCACACGTTCCCGTATAGCGGCGCCACCGGGGTTAACCTGGCGGGCTCCGTTCCCGGCATCACCTCCGCCGATACAGTGGTGATCATTGACGCACACTACGACACCGTGTTCAATTCGCCCGGCGCCGACGACAACGGCAGCGGCACCGCAGGGGTAATCGAGGCCGTTCGCACCCTGAGCCGTTTTCCGGCCGACCGTACCGTCCGTTTCATCGGTTTCGACCTGGAGGAGGCCGGTCTGGTGGGCAGCGCCCGGTATGTCGCAGAGGCACTGCCGGTCAATGAGTCCATCAGTGGTGTGCTCAACTTTGAAATGATCGGGTATTACTCCGATGCCCCCAACTCCCAGACGCTGCCTGCCGGATTCAACATCCTCTTCCCCGACGCCTACAATGCGGTGGCCGCGCAGCAGTTCCGCGGAAATTTCATCACCAATGTGGGCAACACAGCCTCATCGGCGCTGGTCGACCTGTTCGCGCAATCCGCCGCAACCCATGTGCCGAACCTGCGCGTCATCAGCATCAAGGCGCCAGGCAACAGCCAGATCGCGCCCGACCTCCGCCGTAGCGACCATGCCCCTTTCTGGGATGCCGGATTCCCCGCCCTCATGATTACCGACGGCGCCAATTTCCGCAATGCCTGCTACCACACTGCCATGGACACCGCCGATCAGAAGCTATCCTTTACGTTCATGTCCGATGTGTTGCGCGCCACACTCGCCACCGCCGCGCAACTGGCCGGTGCCCGGCATGGCGACTGGGCCGTTGCGCCGTTTTTCGGACTGGTGCCGTCCAACGAAGCCACTCCCGAGCCTTGCGTACTGAACGTGTACCGAAAGGGCGCCGGGTTGTCCGTTGATCCGGGCAACTGCTCCGACGCATTGCTGACCCTGGAAATATTCAACGCGCAGGGGGCCCTGCTGCAGCAATCCCGATTGCCCGGCCATACCGGCCCGCAATGGATCGACTGCCCCGGCCTTGCCTCCGGTATGTATTTCGTTCGTGCCGGCACATCCAAAGGCGTACAAACCGTACAGGTCTGGTTCTAGGCATCTTAAACGCAAATTCTCTGCGCCCTCTGCGGTTCATTTTTAAATAAACCACAGAGGGCCCAGCGGTTTCACAGAGGAGCACAGGGGATACCCTCCGTGTGCCTCTGCGTTTCCTCTGAGCCCTCTGCGGTTCATTTTTAAATAAACCACAGAGGGCACAGCGGTTTCACAGAGGAGCACAGGGGATCATTGAAAAATCCATGTCCGGTTCCAGCAAATATTACACCCGGTCTCCACGCGCCCGAAGACCATGATCGGCCAGCACCAGGGCTGCCATGGCCTCCACAATGGGCACCGCGCGGGGCACCACACAGGGGTCGTGCCGACCTTTACCCCGGACCGTCGTTGTCGCTCCGGCTTCGTCGATGCTCTCCTGCTCGGGCACAATGGTAGCCACCGGCTTGAACGCCACCCGGAAAAATATATCCATGCCGGTGCTGATGCCGCCCAGCATACCACCGGCGTGGTTGGTACGGGTGCGTACCCGGCCTTCGTTGTCGGTAAAAAAAGCGTCGTTGTGCGCACTGCCGCGCATAGCGACCCCTGCGAAGCCGGAGCCGTACTCGAAACCCTTGGCTGCGTTGATGCCCAACATGGCCTTGCCCAGGTCGGCGTGTAGCTTGTCGAATACCGGTTGGCCCCAGCCCGGCGGGCATCCGGTTGCCACGGTGCTGATGACGCCGCCAAGGGTATCGCCGTCCTTGCGCACCGCGCGAATGAGGTCAATCATGCGTTCCGCCAGTTCGGGGTCGGGGCAGCGCACTTCGTTGGACTCGGTTTGGGAGAGGTCCAGCTCGGCGTACGGGGTGTCCAGCACCAGATCACCCACCTGGCTCACCCAGGCCTGCACCTGAACGCCCCAGGTGCGCAACAACAATTTAGCCACGGCGCCGGCAGCGACACGCGCGGCCGTCTCCCGCGCACTGGAGCGCCCGCCACCCCGGTAATCGCGCAAACCGTATTTGGCTTGCCAGGTGTAGTCGGCGTGCCCAGGGCGGTATGCCTGCGCGATGTGGTCGTAGTCCTGCGGGCGCGGGTCTTCATTGGGGATAAACAACGCAATCGGGCTACCCAGCGATACCCCGTTGAATACCCCACTCAACACTTGTACCCGGTCCGACTCCTTGCGCTGGGTAACGATGGCACTCTGGCCAGGGCGGCGGCGGTCCAGTTCCTGCTGCACGAAATCCAGGTCAACAGCCAGACCGGCCGGACAACCATCGATAACACAGCCGACCCCGGCGCCGTGGGATTCACCGAAGGTGGTTACGCGAAATTGGTGGCCGAAGGTGTTCATTTTTTCGTATTTCCGGACAAAGGCATTCCTCCGTTAAGTGGTGAAGGCCGCGATCACATCGGTTTTGCCCTTCACAACGTCGTTTAGTTTTACTTTTAGTTCAACGTGCAGGGGCAAGTAAAGATCAACCCGGGAGCCGAATTTAATGAACCCCATCTCTTCGCCTTGTTCGGCACGGTCGCCGGCGTGTACATAACAGCGAATGCGCCGGGCCACCGCGCCGGCGATCTGGCGCAGTAGCACTTCACCGTGCACGGTTCGGTACACCACCGTCGTCCGTTCGTTTTCCGTGCTGCTTTTCGGGTGCCAGGCCGTCAGGTATTTGCCTGCATGGTACTGGACGTAAACTACGTCTCCTTCAACGGGGTTGCGGTTGACGTGGACGTTTAGTGGCGACATAAAAATACTGACCAGCAACCGTTTATCCTGAAAATACTCCGGCTCGTCCACCGCCTCAATGGCGCACACCACCCCATCGGCAGGTGCATACACCAGCCGGTTGTCGCGGCGAGGGAGTGCCCGTTCGGGGTTGCGGAAAAATTGCAGGACCAGCCCGTACAAAACCAGGGCGCACAGGATGTACAGGACAAAAACGGGGCCTGCAACGCGAACTCGCAGGATGACGCCCATCAAAATCAGAAAAAACAAGCTGAAAAGCAGCACGGCATAACCTTCCCGGTGGATGCGGATCATGTTTCGAACGTTTGCACAAAAGTAAAACATGCCCGGTGCATGCGCCCCATTTGTTTGCTGCGTTGTGGCAATCGCAAAACCCTTAACTTTGCTGCTCAGACCAATTCGTTTCATTTCACCTCTTTCGTTCAAACAATGACCGTTGCTGTTGTAGGCGCCACCGGCCTGGTTGGCACCAAAATGTTGCAAGTGCTCGCCGAGCGGAATTTTCCGGTTGATACCCTTTACCCGGTGGCTTCGGCCCGCTCCGTCGGCCAAACCGTGCAGTTCCGGGGCGCCCCCCATACCGTGATCGGGATGGAAGAGGCCGTTGCCCTTCGCCCCGACGTGGCCATCTTTTCTGCCGGCGGATCGGTATCCCTTGAATGGGCGCCCCGTTTTGCTGCAGTGGGCACCATCGTGATCGACAACTCCAGCGCCTGGCGTATGGACCCCGCCAAAAAACTGGTGGTGCCCGAGGTGAATGCCCGCGTACTCACCGCCGAAGACCGAATCATCGCCAACCCCAACTGCTCAACCATACAAATGGTGGTTGCGCTCAAACCCCTACACGACCGCTACCGCATCCGACGGGTCGTGGTCAGTACGTACCAGTCGGTCACGGGAACCGGGGTAAAAGCCGTCGAGCAACTCATGGGCGAACGCGAAGGCCGCCCGGTCGCCAAAGCCTACCCCTACCCCATCGACCTGAACCTGCTGCCACACATCGATGTGTTTCTCGACAACGGTTACACCAAGGAGGAAATGAAAATGGTCAATGAGACCAAAAAGATTATGGGCGACGACAGCATTCGCGTCACCGCCACCACCGTGCGCGTGCCGGTTGTAGGCGGACACAGCGAATCCGTCAACGTAGAATTTGAACAGGATTTCGACCTCGACGAGTTGCGCAGTATACTGTCTGAAGCCCCGGGGATTGTCGTTCAGGACGACCCAACGCACCTGCTCTACCCCATGCCCATCGACGCCCACGACAGAGACGAGGTGTTCGTCGGCCGCCTACGCCGCGATGAAAGCCAGCCAAAAACCCTCAATATGTGGGTCGTGTCCGATAACCTGCGCAAAGGCGCCGCCACCAATGCCATCCAAATCGCCGAATACCTGCTGGAAAACGGACTACTGGACGAAAAAATGGCTCAATCCAAAACATCTGCTTAAATTTGCCGCGCTTTTCAGCACACACCGTTTATTTCCGAAACAGACGACACGTTATTTACCACGAACCCGTCCAGCACTCGCCAACGTCATGAAAAACAAGATCGTACTCTGGGGTACCAACGCACAGGAAGAAAAAGTGCTTATCGCACTGGAATTACTGCCAGACGACAACAAGGTCATGCTTTACACCTTTCCGGAATCCATCGCCGTCGAAACATTCGTCAACGATATGATGGATAAATGGCGCTCCGGAAAAGAGCCCGTGCCCTTTCCCGAAGGCTATAACCAGGAAGAGCGCGAACTCAGCGTGGTGGAAAGCCTGCTGCCCGACGACCTCCGTCCCGAACGCACAGACGTTATCCTGCGCGCGCAAACCGAATGGCAGTTTGTCGTCCTGTCCTCCAAATTATATAAAATGTACGAGCAGGAACTCCAGGAGTTCCGTGAAAGGGTGCAGCAACTGGGCTCCTATGACAACGAATTGTTCGTCAGCCTGAAGGCATTCTGGGAAAAAGTGCAGGAACAGTCCCGCGACCGCAACATCCTGCGCGAACAGGCTGAACACCTGCGCGAAAACATCGACGGGTTGTTCAACGACCTGAAAAACCTGCGGAAGAAAGCCAACGACGAATTCAACTCGGCATCCAAAGGCGTCTTTGAGGAACTGAGTGAAACGCTGGCCGCCATTGAACAAAAGTTAGAGGCGAAGGGTGTTAAATTCAACCTCATTTTCGACGAGTTGAAAAAACTGCAACGCAAATACCGCGAAGCCCGCATGAGCAACGAGCACCGCAACCGCTTGTGGGATCGCATAGACAACGCTTTCAAAGCAGCCAAAGAGCGCAAATTTGGCCCCTCGGTCAACGAAGGCAGCGTCGTCGAACGCCATGGTAAACGCCTCGAAGGCCTCAGCGATGCCGTTCAGCGCATGGCCAACTCCATCAAGCGCGACGAAGAAGACCTGAAATTCGAACAACGCAAAATTGAACGGACCGAAGGACAACTCGAAGCGCAAATCCGGGGCGCCAAGATCAAAATGATCGAAGAGCGTATCGCCTCCAAACGCGAAAAACTGAACGAAATCATCCGCACCCAGGAGCAGGTGGAAAAACAGATCCGCATCACCGAGGAAAAGGAAAAACAACGGGCTGAAAAAGAAGCCGAACGCCTCCGCCTGGCAGAAGCGAAAGAAAAGGCGAAAGCCGAAATCGCCAAAGAAATCAAGACTAAAAAAGCGGCGGACGATAACCCTGTGCCGGAAGTCACGCCGGGTATTGCGGACACCCCCGACGCATCCACCGAAGCAGAAGTTACCCAGGCCCCTAAATCCGACAGCCTGCTAGAAGCCATCGGCAATGTGATCGGCGAAGTGATTGACGACACCATCGCTACCACCAAAGCGGTAGCCGGGGTGGTGGCAGAAGCGGCGGAAGAGGCCGTGGAAAAAATCGTCGATCAGGTGGAACTGGTCGCCCAGGCCATCGAAAATGTGGAAGCTCGCGAAAAAGAAGCGGTCGAGGCCGAAACAACGCCCAAAAGCGAACCGGAAACCGTCGTAGAAAGCGCCGCCGCCGCAGACGAAGTCACCAACCAACCTGTCGTGACGGAAACGGCTGATAAACCGGTTGAAAAGAAGCCCAAAAAGGCCAAAAAAGAAGAAAAGGACAGCTAAATTCGTTATGCCCTGGCTAAGAACTGCATATACCTGCCATTGATCGTGCTGCTGACGACCGGAACCCGGCCGTCAGCAGCCCAAGATTGTGCCTGCACCACACAGTTCGATTTCCTGACCCGGAAAGTGGAGACCAACTATGCGGGCTATGGCGATAAAACCAAGGCAAGTGCAGCCGACAGCCTGGCAGCCTTTACCCAATCGCTTCGACAAGCGTCTCAACGGCTTGGCAGCACCGATTCAACCTGCTGGAACCTGTGTGAACAGTGGCTGACCTGGTTCGAAGACAAACACCTTTATCTCGATCGCCTGCAGTCAGATATCGCTCCGGACTCCATCCGCAGCCGCTATGCACAGGAGGAACGCATTCTCGTCACAGAGTCCGACATCGCCGCTTACCTCCAAAAGGGCGAAGCCCATCCGATCGAAGGCATCTACCTGATGAACGAAGGGCAGTACCGCGTCGCCCTGTTGAGGCAACCCAATGCCAACAGGACCTTCGCCGGTATCATACTGCAATCGGACAGCGTATATTGGACGCCCGGTCAGGTCAAATTTGAGCTGCAGGCGCCCGACAGCACCGGTGTTTACCCGGCTCGTTTTTTTATGCGCGACCACAGTGCCCGCCAGGGAAAGGCACAGTTTGCCGGCAACACCCTCCAATTTGAAGGACTAGCCCAGTGGACGCGCCAAACACCGTTGGCTCCCTGGCACTGGCCGGCTTCCGCCCAAAATCCGTTTTCCATCACCAATCTGGACGACAGCACCTTGCTGATCCGGTTGCCCACCATGAACGACCGGTACTGGAAAGTGCTGGACAGCCTGTTCAAGGCCGAAAAAAATCGGCTGGATAACACGCCCTACTGGGTCATAGACTGCCGTAATAATGGCGGCGGAAGCGACATCACCTTTCAGCCCCTCCTGCCCTACCTGTATGCCAACCCGGCTGAATTCCACCGCATGCAAACCTGGTGCACGCCGGATAATGCCGGCAAGTACGCCGCACTGAAAAAGGACAAAAACATGCCCTGGCTGGATCGCCGCCACTATGCCTCCCTGGAAAGAAAAATACGCCGAAATCAGGGCAAGTTCATCGGAAAAACCGCCACGTATACCTATAAGCAAAAAAAAGTACGCCCTTTACCCCAACGCGTAGCCGTACTCATTGATGAAGGGTGCGCCAGCAGCTGTGAACAGTTTGTACTGTATGCCGTGCAAAGTAAAAAGGTAAAACTTATGGGTACGCGCACCGGCGGCGTACTGGACTATGCAAACCTGCACAGCCTGCCTTTCCCCTGCGCGGGATGGCAAATTTGGTACCCCACCTCCCGTTCCCTGCGCGTACCGAATGGCCTTGGTATAGACAATATTGGTATTCAGTCCCAAGTTCCGCTACATCCGGAAGACGGCGACTGGGTAGAAAAAGCCCGGGTATTGTTGCACGAGGGTTGGTAGCGATCCGTTGCGCAAACAATCGTCGCGCAACGGACCGCTATTCTGCACTAAACTTTTTCTTTCTTGCCGGAAACAGCTTTTTTCGCTTCCTGCTTTTCTGCGGATGCCGCCGCAGAAACCGATTTCCCGGCCATCGTTTCGCCTTTGGTGAAATCAACCACAAGTGCCGACGCCACAAACACAGAGGAGTATGTACCAAAGAACATGCCGATCGTCATACCAAAGGCGAAGCCCTTGATCGCGCTTCCGCCAAAGAGGAACAGCAGCAACACCACCACGAAAATGGTACCCGAGGTAATCATGGTCCGGCTCAGCGTGGTGTTGATGGCCATATTGAGCACCTCCTCCTTGGGTCGGCCTGCGTAGGTGTTGACGAATTCCCGGATACGATCGTATACAATCACCGTATCGTTCACCGAAATACCGATGACCGTCAGGATCATGGCAATGATTGCCTGATCGATCTCCAGAGAGAACGGCACCAGGCCATACAGTAAAGAGAAGAAACCCAGGGTAATGACCACGTCGTGGAACAACGCCAGCACTGCGCCCATTGAGTACTGCCACTTGTTGAAGCGGAACAGCAAATAGACAAAAATTAGGACGAGCGACCAGATACCGGCCAGCCATGAAGACTGCCGGATGTCATCGGCTACCGTAGGGCCAACCTGGCTGGAAGAGGCAATGTGCGTAACCTTGCTGTCCGTATTTTTAAACTCGTCAAAAGGCACGTTCACCCCGGCCTTGCTCAGACCTTCGTGCAGTTTTTGCTGCACACGAACCATCACGTCGCCCCCCTGCTCATTGATCAGGTAGGAGGTGGTGACGTTAAAGGTGTTTTCCGTGCTGACTTTCTTGATGATCGGGTTGCCACCCAGCGCTTCCGTGAGTGCCGGACGCAATTGTTCCAGCGATACTTCCTGATCAAATTGAATGTTAAACGAATAGCCGCCTTTAAAGTCGACGCCCAACTCGAAACCGCGGGTTACAAAGGCAATAATGGAGATGAGCAGCAGCGCACCGGAGAAAGCGTAGGCCATCCGGCGTTTGCCGATCCAGTCAACATTTACGCCCACCAGCCAGTTGGCTGACCAAGGGTAGCTGTAGGTCATGTTCGGGTCGCGTTTCAGCCAGGCGTCGGTGATCATGCGGCCCATCAAAACGGCGGTGAGCATCGAGCTGAGGATACCGATGATCAGTACCGTACCGAATCCTTTAATGGGGCCAAGACCAAAATACATGAGTACAATGGCGGTAAGGGCGGTGGTCACGTTGGCATCAATGATGGCGGGAAGCGCTCTGCTGAAACCGACACCCACAGCCTTGACGACGTCCATGCCCGCGCGCAATTCCTCCCGGATGCGTTCGTAGATGATTACGTTCGCGTCCACAGCCGTAGCCAGCGTCAGCACGATACCGGCGATGCCGGGCAGGGTAAGAACGGTACCCATGGAAGCCAGCGTACCGATGATGAAAAAGATATTGGCCAGCAAGGCGATCACACTCACCACGCCACCCTTGGCGTAGTAGGCGATCATAAAGCCGCACAGCAGGATCACTGAAAGGATAAGGGTCAACAACGACTTGTTGATGTTGTCGGCACCCAACGACGGCCCCACCTGACTCTCCTGCACGATGCGCGTGCCGGCGGGCAGCTTGCCCACTTCGAGTATGCTCGCGAGGTCTTTGGCCTCTTCAATGGAATAATCGCCGGTAATGAGCGAGTTGCCCCCTTCGATGGGGTTGATCACACGGGGGGCGCTCACCACCTCGTCGTCGAGCATAATGGCGATTTCTCGGTTTCCGGCCTCATAAGCCATGCGGGTCATGTCGGCCCACTCGCGGGCGCCGTCGGAGTTCATGGCCAGGCTCACCGTCACCTCGCCGGTGCGCGGGTCGGGTTGTTCACTGGCGCTGGTAACCACCGAGCCGTCGATACGCGGCTTGTCCTGGTTGCGGAATTTCTTAATGGCGTACAGTTCGTATTTGCCGTTCAGGCCGGGGTTCTTCTCATCCAGCAGGGGTTTTTGGCTCCAGCGGAAAATCAGGTCGGCCGGGAAAAGGGACTTGATCTCCTCCCGCGCCAGCATCTCGTTGATGACGCGGATTTTATTTTTGTCGGCAAAACCGATGATCACGGTCTCCGGCTGACCGGTTACAGACAGGTTGGACAGCAGGGGTCCGGCGCCCAATTGCGTGGTGTCGGTCGGACGGTCTGTGATGCGTAGCTCCGGCTGTTGGGTGGAGTCCGGCTGCCCGTCCGGACCGGCAGGGTACACATAGCTGGTGTCTTTCACCGTAACCAGGGCCTGCTGTGTGGTGTCGCCGCTCATCAGGGCGCGAAGCCGGTTGTCGGCCGCCAGCAGGGCCTCGCTGATGCCGTTATCGCCAAAACGGTAGGTCTCCCAGAACTCCAGTTTGGCAGCGCGTTGCAGCATGTTGCGCGCGCGTTCGGGGTTGTCGATGCCGGGGAGCTCTACAAGGATAAGGTCCCGCGCCGCGTCGAGGTTGACGTTGGGTTGCACCACGCCCAGCTTGTCGATACGTTGCTTGAGGCGCTTGTAGGTCTCGTTTACCGTTTGGTCGGCCAGTTCGCGCAGTACGCTGAGCACGTCGGCGTCGGGCGACTCAAAATTGATGCGCCCCTTCAGCGTCTCACTGCGGCCGAAAAGAGAAGCCAGCGATTTGCCACCGCCCACTTCTTTCCAGGCTTGAGCAAACAAGGTGATGTAGTCGGTTTGCTGGGTCTTTTGCAACTCGCCGACACGGTCCAGCGCCTTGTCGAAGTTCGGATCCGTGGTGTTGCCCGCCAGGCTCTTCATGAAGTCCCGCAAGTCTACCTGCAACAAAACACTCATACCCCCCTTGAGGTCCAAACCAAGCGCCAACTGGCTTTTTTTCAACTCGGTGTACGTGAACTTCTTGATCAGGGGAATCGAAAACACGGTTTCGGAAGACAGAGAGTCCAGGTACTCGCTGTAATGCGTACGCCACGAAACGTCAGGGGACTTAGCCGACATGTCATCGGCATACACACGGGCATTTCGCTCCACACGGTTCGTAGGGATCACCAGCAAAAACTGGTACAGGCACACGATGGTCAACGCAATCAGAAAAAAACGTACAACGCCTTTGCTTTGCATAACTGGGATATAAATGTTCCTTCAAGGGCTTGCGCCCGAACTTGTGATGATGGGATAACCCGGTTTGGCCGGGCTTTTTCAAAAAGTGCGCAAATATACGATGGTTTCTATAGAATTGTACAAATCCGGTGGCAACTTTGTAGCATACTTTAAAGACGTAATGAGACAGGGAAGAAACATCCCCCCTTGTCCCATTACTTATCCTTGGCATTGAACCCTGATTAAAACTCAAAAATAAACCCAATCGTAGGCACCACCGACGCCTCTTCGTTGTCCAGAATGATGGGAATGGCGTTGGCGCCGTCGGACTGGAGCGGCTTTCCGTCCGTGGTTTCCCAGTCGCTGTTGTCGGCCTTGCGTTTGAACGTGTACTCCGGGTAGGCCGGGTTTACCTGAACAAATGCGTTCTGCACGTCGAAATACAGGTCAAACGTAGTGCGCTTGAAATTCCACTTTTTGTCGATCCGGAAGTCAAACTGGTTAAAAGTACTGAGTTGTTGTTCGTTCAACTGGTCGTAATCCAGCGTACCCTGCCCCGTGGTAGCGTAATTGTACCGGCTGGCCACCTCGTCGAACGGCGTAAAGGGGGCCCCGCCCTGGAATCGCCACTTCAGGCCCATTTCCCAGTTGCCGCGAAATTTGCGGCCCAGCAAGAGCGACACCAAATGACGGGTATCCCAGGCCGAAGGCACCAACTCGCCGTCCGTTCCGCTGAAACGCGACCAGAATAAGGTGTAAGACCCGGTGAAAAACAGGTTCTTATTTAGTTTTTGTTGGGCAAAAAGCTCCAGGCCATAAGCCTCGCCTTCGCCGGTTCCCGTGAGCTCCTCGTTACCAATAATGCCGAAATTGCCGCCCTGATTGGCCAGGGAAAGGCCGTTGCGCACACTCACCGGGTAGTCCGAATACTTCTTAAGAAATCCCTCTGCGGTGAAACGCAGGTTGGCCGAAGGAATGTACTCCAGCCCGGCAACATAATGATCGGCGCGCGTATACGGCAGGTCCTTGTTGACCAATGCCCCCGATTCGTCCTCGTAACCCAAAGCGGTATAAATGGGTATCTTGTAGTAGCGACCCACACTGGCGTTCAACCGCCACTTCGACGCCAGGGCATACGAGGCGCTGAGTCGCGGACTGAGGGTTTGCAGCAGGTTGTTGCCGTCGTCGGTGAACGTATTCCCGTCGGCACGCATGCCGAAGGAGAGCGTGAGCTGGTCGTTCAGCACGTCGCGACTTACCTGGCCGAACATACCGTATTTGAAAAAATCGATGTCGGAGTCAAATGCTTCCGTGATGCCGGGTTGCAGGACGTTGCCCAGGGAGTCCGTCACCTCGGGTTGAATGACCGTGAAGCTGTTGTTGGTGTAGCGGACAAACTGCGCCACCGCACCGTACGACCACTTCCAGTCGCCCGAAAACCGGTTCATGTCAAAGCGCAACTTGTTTTCAATCTCCTGGCTTTGAATACCGAGTATGCGCTTCGACTCGTCGTCCTGCGTACCGTCAAAGTTGTCGCTGAACTGATCCAGTTGGTTGTCCAGCACATTTCGGCTGAGCGCCAGGTTCCAGTAGCCGTCTTCCACCAGTTGCCGGAAGGCGATTCCCTGGGTGTAGGTCCACTGGTTGACGCTGGGCGCCGCACCGAGTACATACAGGTTCTCCGGTGTGGCCTCCTCGGGCGCTGCGAAGGAAAACTCGTCAATGGCGCCAATACCCAGCAGGGTGAGCGATTGTTTGGGGTTGAACTTGTGTGTGAGCTTGTACTGAAAATCCCAGTAGTCGGGCCGGATCGGCAAGTCCAGCAACGCAAACAGAAACTGAAGGTACGAACGCCGGGCCGATGCCAGAAAGGTGGTCTTGTCGCCCAGTGGCCCTTCCATGGTCAGGGCTGCCTCGGTGCCGCTCAACCGGAAATTGCCCTGCAGGCGCTCGGGGTTGCCGTCGCGCTGGCGGAATTGCAGTACGGAGGACAGCGGGTTGTCGTAGCGGGCGTTGAACGCGCTGGAGCTAAGCGTGACGTCTTCTATGAATGAGACGTTGAGGATGCCCACCGGCCCGCCCGCAGCGCCTTGTGTCGAGAAGTGGTTGATGAATGGCACCTCAATGCCGTCCAGGTAGTACACATTTTCGTTGGGCCCGCCACCGCGAATGATGATGTCGTTCCGAAAACTGCCTACCGACCCGGCAGTCCCCCCTACCCCCGGAAGTGCCTGTATCACCTTCGAAATGTCAAAATTACCGCCCGGGTTGCTCTTGATCTCCTCCGCGCTGAGGTTTTGTATTGACAATGGCGTCTCCGAAGAAGCAATCCGGACGCTCCGGTTTTCAGACACCACTACTTCGCCGAGCGCCTGCCCGTCGGGGTCCAGTTCAAAAGTAAGCGTGTTGATGTTGCCGCTCGTGACCACCACGTTGAATCGCGTCTGGCGTACGTACCCGAGGTATTCCACCGATACATTGTAGGAGGCCGCCGGTATGTCGCCAATTCGGAAGGCACCATCCACGTCCGTGGCCGCCCCAAGGCCGGTACCCTCCAGACGTACCGTTGCCCCCACCAGCAACTCCTGCGTTTGTTTATCTTTGACCGTACCAGTCAGTATGCCGGTGTTTTGGCCGTACAAACTGACCGAAATCGGCAGTAAAACCGCGAAAATGAAAAAACTCAACTTCATTTTAGTTTATTTTTTTACCTTTTTTAGTGATTTATAGCAAAAACATTGTAATTTTGTTTTTGTTTGTAAATAACTCTTTTTTTTTAAATAAAAAATGAAATCATACCAAATCGTTCGAGAATTGCTTGACCACCTGGAACGGTATGAGCAAGCACACAAGGGCCGGACTTCTGTACCCGATTTTGCCCGCTGGGTGCTGGACGAACAGCCCAAGGAATCCCTTGCGTACGTTCCTTCCTTCGAAATGCACCGCATCAGCCAGTTGGTGGTTTACTTGCAGCGCTATGCCAAAGGGTACACCCGGAAAGCCCTGGAAGGAACCCCGTTGAGTTCCGACGATGAGCTCATCTATTTGATCATCCTGTTCCACAGCGGACCAATGTCCAAAACCGCACTCATTCACGAGAACCGCCACGAAAAACCAACAGGTATGGACATCATCCGACGCCTGATCAACGCCGGATTCGTTGTGCAATCTGAAAACCCGGAAGACGGCAGAAGCAAACTGCTGCAAATTACCGAGTCCGGCAGACTCCTCGTCCAAAAACTGGAACCCCGCATGCACTTCGTCGCAGACCTGGTCACCGGAAACCTCGACCAAAACGAGCTCAATACCCTCTTCTTCCTGCTCGAAAAACTGGAAACTTACCACCAGGTTATTCAAGCCAAGGTTAAAGGCGGCGATTTCGCTGACCTGATTCGGGCAGTCAAGGTGAACTGAACTACCGGAATAAATCGTCCATCCACACTTTTTTTTCAACAAAATTAAGTGTTTTGCGTTTTAATGTCTAAACACTCAATTATGGCAAACGTACAGATCATCCCGAAGGACCAGCAAGGCTCCGGCGCTTTTAACGGCGGCGAGATCGTTGAAAACAAGCCGATTGGCTTTCCCCGTGAGCAGTCGTTGCTACGGCCTTACTCCAACCTGTTTTACTGGGCACACGCCAAGGCCGTCACTGACAGCACCATTGGACTGCACCCGCACCAGGGTTTTGAAATCACTTCTTTTGTGCTGAAAGGCGAGATCCGGCATTACGACACCAAGCTGAAGGAGTGGCGCCCGCTCCAGGCCGGCGACGTGCAGATCATCCGGGCCGGCAACGGCATCAGCCACTCTGAATGGATGGGCAAAGGCAGTGAGATGTTCCAGATCTGGTTTGATCCCAACCTGGCCAAAACGCTTGAACAACCGGCCTCGTATGATGACTACCGTGCCGGCGATTTCCCGGTCGGGCAAGTCGACAACGCGGAAATCACCACCCTGGTTGGCCCTGGCAGCCCGTTTCAGATGGACACACCCGGCGTTGAGGTGTTCCGTATCCGGCTCCAACCCGGCACATTCCACCGCGCGCTCGACACGGATAAGATTTACTCTGCTTATGTGATCTCCGGCGCCGTCCGGTTGTCGGGTAAAGCCGCCGTAGAGAGTGATTTTGCGCTCATCGAAGGCGCAGACAGCATGGACATAGAAACTGACCAGCCCGCAGATGTATTCGTTATCGGTTCGCCCCGGACTCCGGGGTACCGGACGTATGCGCGGTGAGAGGGTTAAATGATTTTCTTTAAATAAACCACAGAGCGCTCGGAGGTTTCACAAAGGGGCGCAGGGGATTACCCTCCGCGTTCCTCTGCGAAACCTTTGCGATCCTCTGCGGTTCATTTTTTTAATAAACAAAATGGGCCTCCGAGTTTACACAGTGGGGCGACGGGAATTACACTGCGAGTGACTCTGCGTAACCTTTGCGATCCTCTGCGGTTCATTTTTTAATAAACCACAGAGCGCTCCGAGGTTTCACAGAGGGGCGCAGGGGATTACCCTCCGCGTTCCTCTGCGAAACCTGTGCGATCCTCTGCGGTTCATTTTTTTAAACGGTTCATTTTTTTAAATAAACCACAGAGGTCTCGGAGGTTTCACAGAGGGGCACAGGGGACTAACCCTCGGCGCGCCTCTGCGGTTCCTTCGCGATCCTCTGTGGTTCATTTTTTTAAACGGTTTATTTTTTTAATAAACCACAGAGGGCTCCGAGGTTTCACAGAGGGGCGCAGGGGATTACCCTCCGCGTTCCTCTGCGAAACCTTTGCGATCCTCTGCGGTTTATTTCTTAAATCCCCCCCTACATAAACCCCACCGCCTTCAAAAACGCCTCATCCTGCGGCTTCACCTTGGAACCAAAAAAGTGGGTGAGCTCCCCTTTTTCATTGATCACGTACTTACAAAAGTTCCAGGTGGGTTCCTGGTCATTCCATCCGTTTTGTTTTGGGTCGGATAGCCACTGGTAAACAGGTGCTTTTTCCGGACCCTTTACGTGTACCTTTTCAAACATGGGAAACGTCACGCCGTAATTCTTCTGGCAAAAGGAGGCGATATCCTCCGCGGAGCCGGGTTCCTGGCCCATAAAGTCGTTGCACGGAAACCCGAGCACCACCACCTTGTCCCCGTGGGCTTTGTAGAAGGCCTCCCAATCGGCATATTGGGGGGTGTAGCCGCACTTGGAGGCGACATTCAGCACTACCACTTTTTTGCCTTTGAACTGGTCCAGTGAGACCGGTTCGCCGTACAGTGAGTTGGCGGTAAATGTAAAAAAAGCGGCACGAGTGCTGTCGGACATGGTGTTTACGTTGTGTTGGGTGACGGAAGAAACGGCGCTGGCATCGAAGCACGCGTGCAAGGCCAAACCGGAAAATACCAGGGAAAAGGTAAAGTTGCGCATCATAAAAAGAAACGGTTAAGTGACAAGAGATTCATGCCAAGGAAAAACAGCAGTTGCATCAGCAACAACAGGGAGGCCACTGGATTTCGATTTGCCTGACCAATGAAGCGGAAATACAAAGCACTCATGAGCAGTGAAACAGCGTACCAGCCCAGGTAGTTCTGCAAAGGCGGCATCTTGCCATACCAGTGCCACATGCCGGTTCGTATGGCCACGGGCTCAATCAGCACGTCGAGCAGTACCGGCAAAAGGGAGGCGATACCCCATTTTATCCCCACCGGCCAGTGTATCGGCAAATAGCGCGACGTCGTCTCACAGGCTATGTAAACCAACATCGCCCAGTTGACGCCAATCAGGAGGGGCGTTTCCAGTATTTTCCAGCCAAAGACATCGCCGTACGCATATTCACCGAAAATCACGCCCGTCGATACGCCGGCCACCTCGGCAAAGTACCCCACCGCCCAGGCACCGGCAACGTACCCCCATAGCCCGGCATTGCGGGGAAAGTGGTTCCACAACAGGATTCCGAAAGACAGCAGCAGATTAAACGGCGTGAGCAGCAGGAACAGTGCCAGGTAGGGTCCAGCCATGCCAATCAACCCCGCCACATAGCTGGAACTGATGAGGAAGCGGCTGATGCGAAGTTTTGCCGTTCCGCCCATAACGTTTTGAATAAAAGCGCTGTTCATGGGTAATGCCCGGCTATCAACTCGTCGGTAATCTGGGCCGACAACAAGCACAAGGGTATCCCCCCGCCCGGGTGCACACTCCCACCGACAAAGTACAATCCTTTTAAATCCCGCGAAAAATTGGCATGCCGCAAAAACGCCGCCATGGGCGTATTGGAACTGTATCCGTAAAGTGCGCCCAGGTGCGACGAGGTTTTGCGCTCGATAAGCCGCGGATCCAGCACCTCTTCTGCCTCAATCAGGGGTTCCAGATCGACGCCGAGGCGGCGGCCGAGCTTTTGCAGCACCTGCCCGCGGATGCGGGGGATCATGGCATCCCAGTCCTGACCCAGATCGGGTGGCACATTCACCATCACAAACCAGTTTTCACAGCGCGGCGGCGCATCCGAAGGTGTGTATTTGGAGGTGATGTTGATGTACACCGTCGGGTCGTCGGTCACCTCTCCCCGTGCGTGCGCGCCAAACTCGCTGCGATAATCGTTTGAAAAGAAGATGTTGTGCAAGCCCAACTCCGGGAACGAGTGCTTTATGCCCCAGTAAAAAATAAGCGCCGACGTGCTCTTGGGCTGCCGGAGAATTCGCTCCGGGTGCGGCCGGTCGGGCAACAGTTTTTTGTAGGTGTAGTATACGTCCATGTTGCTCACCACCGCATCAAACGCATGCGTCTGTCCGCCGGCCATGAGCCCCTGCAACCGGCCTCCCTGGTGCAAGATACGCTCCACAGGCGTATTGAACCGGTACGTCACCCCGAGTCTTTTGGATAACGCATAGATGCTCTCGGTGATCCGGTGCATGCCGCCTTCCGGATAAAATACCCCCATATTGTATTCAAAATGCGGAATAATTGTAAGCATCCCCGAAGCCTGGTACGGATCCGAACCGTTGTACGTCGCGTACCGGTCGAACAACTGCACCAGCCTGGGATCGCCAAACCAGCGTTCGTGCACCCGGTGCATGGTCGAAAAGATGTCGAAAGACGGCAGGCGCACCAATGCGCGGACGACATCCCGGTGCAACCATGTGCGCGCCTTGTGAAGCGATTTTTCCAGGAAAATATGGCCCACAAGCTCAAATTTGCGCTTGCTATTGTTCAAAAAAGCCGGAATGACGGCGGGGTCAACACCCAGTTTTTCCGACACCTCCCTGCCAAAACGCTCGGCATCGGTGTAGGCATGCAGCCAGACCCCGTCGTCCCAGAAATAGTGGCAAGCCACCGGCATGTCGCGGTACTGGAAATGCGGTCGCATGTCCTCCCCCGCTGCCGCAAACAACGACTCGACGTACTGGGGCATGGTAAACAGCGACGGTCCCGCATCGAAGCGATAACCGCCCAGCGTGAACGCGCTTAACTTCCCGCCCGGATAATCGTTGGCTTCAAAAACGGTCACCCGGTGACCCTTGGCGGCCAGCCGCACGGCAGCCGACAGCCCGGCAATACCCGCCCCGATGATTCCTATATCCATGTTAAACAGCAGAAACAGGATTCGGCAGAGAAGGTTGACCCCGCACAGCGCCTGTCCCTGAATTTTTCAAATGTGTGAGGGATGAAAACATCCCAACACTTAACCCTCCGAGGTAAACGAAAATCGGATTTTAGGGAAGTTTTCCTGTGCCGTCTGCAACATCCAGGGCGATTCGGCCAGAAAAACCCAGTGTCCGTCGGTGTCTTTGGCGATGTCGCGCTTGCGTCGCTGCAGGAACTCCTCAAAGGCTTTGGGGTCGTCGCTGCTCACCCAACAGGCCTTGTACAGGTTTACCGGCTCATACCGGCACCGGGCGTTGTACTCATGCTCGAGCCGGTGCTGGATGACGTCGAACTGAAGTTGACCGACCGTGCCGATGATCCGGCGGTTGTCGATCTGGCGGGTGAACATCTGGGCTACCCCTTCGTCCATTAACTGATCAAGCCCTTTGGCAAACGGTTTCTGCTTCAACGGGTCGGCATTTTCCACATAACGGAACTGTTCGGGGGAAAACGCCGGGATGCCTTTAAAGTGCAGCACCTCGCCCTCGGTCAGCGTATCGCCGATCTTGAAGTTTCCGGAATCGTACAACCCCACCACATCACCCGGATAGGCTTCCTCAAGCAGCGTTTTTTTGCTGGCCATAAACATGGTGGGATTCGAAAACTTCAACTCGCGCCCCAGCCGGATGTGGCGGTAATTCTTGTTGCGTTCAAAGCGCCCCGAGCAGATACGCAGGAACGCGATCCGGTCGCGGTGCCTGGGGTCCATGTTGGCAAAAATCTTGAATACAAACCCGGAAAAACGGTCTTCCTCCGGCTTCACCAGGCGTTCCTCCGTGAACCGGGGCAGCGGGGTTGGGGCGATGTCCACAAAACAATCCAGCATTTCTTTCACCCCGAAATTGTTGACGGCCGACCCGAAAAAAACAGGGCAAACGCCGCCTTTCAGGTAGTCGGAGCGTTCAAACGGCGGATATACCGTTTCCACCACTTCCACCTCCTCGCGCAGGGTACGCGCCGCGCTGTCGCCGATGTGGCGCTCCAACTCCGGGTCGGCAAGGTCTTCTATTACAATAACCTCTTCCTCCTCCTGCTTCCCGTGCGGATTGAAAAGCGCCAGTTTTTTCTCGTACAGGTTGTACACCCCTTTGAATCGTTGGCCCATGCCGACAGGCCAGGAGAGCGGTCGCACCCGGACGCCCAGTTTTTGCTCAATTTCGTCAAGCAAATCAAAGGCGTCTTTTCCTTCCCGGTCGAGCTTATTCACGAAAAAGATGATCGGGGTGTCCCGCATGCGGCACACCTTGGTGAGCTTTTCGGTTTGGGTTTCGACACCTTTGGCTACGTCCACCACCACAATGGCCGAGTCTACCGCGGTGAGCGTTCGGTAGGTATCCTCAGCGAAGTCTTCGTGGCCGGGGGTGTCCAGGATGTTGATCTGGAGGTTGCGATATTCAAACCCCATGACCGAGGTGCTCACGGAGATACCCCGTTGGCGCTCGATCTCCATGAAGTCGGAAACGGTGCTCTTTTTGATCTTGTTGCTCTTGACGGCGCCCGCCGTCTGGATGGCCCCGCCGAACAGGAGCAGTTTTTCGGTGAGGGTGGTCTTACCGGCGTCGGGGTGGGCGATTACCGCAAAGGTGCGCCGGCGGTGCATCTCCGTCAGAAAATTGGAATCCATGAAGGTTTTGGCTAAAAAAGGCAAAGGTAAACAATGCGTCGCCTGACCGGTCTTTTTTTTATTTTTGACCCCAAAATCCCCCCTTCCCTTGGTTCACCTGACAAATCGCACCCGAAAGTATTGGTTGGCTCTCCCCCTGGTTTTTCTGCTCCTGGGCCTGGGCCTGCGCAACCACCCTGACCCCCTGTGGGAACAAACCCGCCAATTGCTGCGCTCCCCCACCCTGCTCGTGGCCCATGCGGCCGATTCCCTGCAGCACCTGCACGCAGAAGTGCACGAGCTGTCGGCGCCCGTCAGGCCCGGCGACTCCAGCGCTTACCTCAACATCATGTTCGACTACACGCCGACCATGGAGTGGGACAAATTTGCTGCCGCAGCGCGCTACCTGAAAAAAAACCGGTTCATGGTCGTCTCCGGTGTCACCGGTGTCGGCTCCACCACCTTGTCGCTGCGGGTCGCGCGATTGTTCGCCCAAACCCCGGAACGCCTCCTGGAAATCCGCTGCGCACCGCACTTTGACCTGGAATACCACAAAAAATACATCGGCCGGGAGGACGTGGACGGCCGCTTCAACCCCGGCCTGCTCCTCAAATTCTGGGAAAAATGCCGGCGCGAGCCCAACAAACCTTTCGTCGCGGTCATCGATAACTTCGACAAAATCAACCCGGAAACTTTTTTTGGACCCGATATCTGGGAGGTCCTCAACGACCGGACAACCTCCGCCCAACTCGGCGGACAGGGCATCTCCATCCCGGAGAATTTTTACCTGATCTCCGTCACCCACCTCGGCCCTGGCGCCTACATTGAGCTGAACGAGGAGCATTTCAAGCGCATTGGCCGGCTGTACATCATCGAGCCCAATGCCCGTGAACTATTGGCCAAACTAAACCAAAAAGCCGGCGATATCAACGCCAAACCACACCGAAACCGGGTCGATGAAAACAGGTTGGCAGCACTCCGGGATACCCAGCAGATGCTGCAGTTCCTTTACACCTTCCAAAAAGCAAACGAAACCATCGCCCGATTGTACTCCGAAGGCTACCAGCTCGGCCAGGGCAGCAACATCAGGGAGTACTTTCGCAAAGAAGATTACAAAGACCTGAAATCCGTGTATATCAACCACGTGAACGCCTTTCAACCTGCGCGCCCCATGTCTCCGGATGACTTCGACGACATCGACTACACCCTCAAGCACGCGGGTTTGCAGCCGGGCAGCAATTTTATCGCCCGCCAGATCCGGTTCCTGCAGGATACCGGGTACCTGGTGGAGATCAGCGTGGTGTCCGCCACCGCCCTGCTCACCGCCCTGATCGGCTGGCTGGTCTTCCGCCGCCGAGAGCAACTCATCCGCCGCTACGGCGACCGGGTGCGCGAACTCTACCGGCAGTTCGAGGAACAAGAGATTAGCTCGGATGCCGCCGCAGCCGAGTTGGAAAACATCAAACGCGAGGTGGACGGGCTGGTGCTCACCCGAAAACTGAACTACACCGAAGGACTGTACTTCCTCGCGTTCATCGAAGACAAGGTCAAAAGCATAGAACTGGCCAAAAACGTCACGTCCAACTTCCTGGAACTCTTCAATACCTTCATGGAAGACGGGTACCTCTCTGAAAACGAATACCAAAAGATTTGCAACTTCCTGAACAGCTTGCAACACAAACTACCGGACGCCGTATACTTGCAATTTTTGGATAAGGTCAACGAAGCCTATCACGCCGGCGCCGCTGCGCGCAACTGAACCATGCCCGTACTCCTCTCCGCCCACCCGTTTGAACAGGCCACGTTCGGCCTATGGCAAATCGCCGAACCGGAGGACTTCTTCTTGGACCGCCTCCCGCTTGCCCGCGATGAGGAACGCGACCTGGCGCCCCTGAAGGGCATCCGACGCGCCGAATGGCTCGCCGGTCGCTACCTGCTCCACCTGCTGACCGGCGAAAACGAGCGGTTGCCCCTCGCCAAAACCGCTTTCGCCAAACCGTTTTTTCTCGACAAACCGGACCTCCGTTGTTCGCTCAGCCATTCGCACGGCATCGTCGGCGCCCTGTTGGCAACGGTAGACTGCGGCTGTGATGTCCAGGTTTTTGTCGATAAAATGCCGAAACTGGCGCCTAAATTCATCAATTCGGAAGAATTCGCGTTTGTAAACACCTTCCCCGCCAAAGAGCAGTTCGAGCTCTTTCACGCCTTCTGGACCGCCAAGGAAAGCCTGTACAAAGCCTATGGCCTCCGCGAACTGGATTTCAGAAAACACATGCGTCTGGAGCACTTCCTGTGGCCTGCATTCCCGGCCGAAACCACCGGATGGATCGCCAAGGACGACTACCGGCAACCGTTCTCCCTGCTGCTCGAAAAACATACCTTGCCCGATGAACAGCACCTGATGACCGCCATCTGTTATCAACCGGCGGGGGCTGTAGAAAACCCCTAATTTGACTGCCCCAGGCGCGCCTTGATCGTGGAAGGCGAAACGCCCAGGTGCTCATCGGTGGCGACCTCAGGGAAGTGCGCCTGCAGGCCAATCCGGATAATGGCCAGGTGGTGAATGGCGTGATCGTACACGAAAACCAGTTCACGCCCCAGCGTGCTGCCGTAGCACGGACGGTGATCGGTGCCCAGTTCGGCATACACTTCCACCGTTTGTTCCTCGGAAGGCAAACCCTCCAGCAGACAGGCAAACGCCAGGAAGGCATCCGATGCAAGACCAGGACTCGTTTCAAACAATGGATTGCGCCGACGCGCCGCATAGTCCACCCGGCCGGCGGTCAGCCCCTGCTCAAGACAATGAAAAAATTCCAGTATATGCCGGAAATGCTGGCCCACGGTGCTGCCCCGGTATTCCGGAAGCGCCTTTTGGTAATCGTCGGCAGACAACTGCGACAATATTCCCCGAATTTGCTGTACGACGAGTTGCAGGGCTTCAGATGCTTGCATGAGGATGCAGATTTAAATGTATCCGGGCGATTGACTGGAAAAACGTCGCAAATGTAGGCCTTCTTTTCCGCTTTCCTGAAATTGTTGCCAAATTTGCCTTTAGTGTCCACCAGCGGACGTCCAACCCCTATTTTATGCTCCCTACAGCGTTTATCCGGCAAATGCGTTTGCGCCTGGGCGACAGCGACTACGATGCCTTCGAAGCCGCCCTGGCGCAAACGCCTCCGGTCAGCATCCGGTTTAACCCGGATAAACCGGCCACCGGGCAATTGCCGCTCACCCAGGCGCCGGTGCCCTGGCATCCGCAAGGCTTTTACCTCGCCGAACGCCCGGCTTTCACCCTGGACCCGCTGATCCATGCGGGCGCTTATTACGTGCAGGAGGCGTCCTCCATGTTTGTGCACTACGCCCTGGAGCAAATATACCCGGGCGACAAACCCATGCGAACGCTCGACCTGTGCGCGGCCCCTGGCGGAAAAAGCACGTTGCTGGCCGCCTTTCTGCCCAAGGAAAGCCTCCTGGTCGCCAATGAGGTGATCCGCCAACGCGTAAAGGTGCTGCGCGAAAACATGGAAAAATGGGGCCCGGTGAACATCGCCGTCACCAGCGCCGATCCGGACGAGTTCGTGCCGCTCGCCGGCTGGTTCGATCTGGTGCTCGTTGACGCGCCCTGCAGCGGGGAAGGGCTCTTCCGGAAAGACCCCGCCGCCGTCCGCGAATGGTCGCCCGACCACGTGGAGTTCTGCTACGGTCGACAACGGCGCATCCTCAACGCCGCCATCCAAACACTCCGCCCCGGCGGCGTGCTCCTGTACTGCACCTGCACCTACAACCCTTGGGAAAACGACGGCATTGTGCAATGGATGCTCGATACCCAGCCCATGGAACGCATCGAACTGAATCCGCCCGCCGAATGGGGGGTGCTCACCTCCGACGCCGGACACCACTTCTACCCACACCGGGTGAAAGGCGAAGGCTTCTTCCTGTCTGCCCTGCGCAAGAAAGAGGGCAAAGCGCCCAAACAAGCCAGACAAGCGGGCTTCAAAAACCTGAAAGCCCTTCCCCGTGCCCTTCGGGCCGACACCTACCCATGGGTGAACGCCGAAACAGAACCCGCCTTCTGGCAAATTCCCAACGGCGAAATCCTGTTCTTTCCCGAACACCTCGAACCCGACCTGATGCTGCTCGACAAACACCTTAAAGCCCGGTGGTTCGGCACCCTGCTCGGTGAATACAAGGGGAAAAGCCTCATTCCTGCCCACGCACTCGCCATGAGTACCAGCGTTCAACCCCAACTGCCCTCCGTCGCGTTCGACAAGGAACAGGCACTGCTCTACCTCAAAAAGGAAAGCCCCGCGCTGCCCCCCAACACCCCGCAAGGCTGGGTCGTGGCCCGGTACGCCGGACTCAACCTCGGCTGGATGAAGGTAATGCCCAACCGGTTAAACAACTACCTGCCCCAGGAACGCCGCATACGGATGAACTTGCCGTTGATGTCGGATATTGACGAGCCATAATGGACCGTTAATACTTTTCGATGCAGCCCCCCATTCCCCGCCTAGGGCCGGCCAACAACCAGGCGGCCAACGGCCAACACATCGCCGCGCAACAACGACCACGTGTATGTACCGGCAGGCCATTGCCCTGTCTGTAGGCGGGTAACCTCCTCGTCCGGCGCCAACACCCGATCGAACACCACACGCCCCAGCGGGTCGGCGATGCGCATCCGTCCGCCGCCTGGGCCATGCGTGATCGTTAACACATCACCTGCCGGATTGGGGAACAATACCACACCCGACTCCTTGCGCGCAACATTGCGCCGCACCTCGGTATCCGGCGCCAACTCGTCCAGAAACACCGGCTCCAGTGCAAAGGTATGCATGTCCGGCGTGTACAATTCCGGAGCGAGTTTGTACCCAAAGGCCAAAACATCGGGCAGATAAACATCGCTGATTGCCCTGACGCGGAACGATAAAATGGTCGATCCGGCCTCAACCGGTTCACCTGTAACCACATCGGAAGGCATGTAAGCCATCAAAACACCGGTTGCTGTTTCGCGGAACAGCAGGGTGTCCCCAAAGTCCGCCAACGCACTCGACAACCCGCCCGACACCCATTGCAAAGCGGAGGGCGCCTTGATCGCGATGCCCATCTGGATGCCCGAAAGCCGCACCGATTCGCGCAAACGAACCCGAACGGTGGCCTCGTCGCCGGCCTTGAGGTTCAACGGCCCTGCCACCTCCAGCACCTTGACCGGCCATGCCGGTGTCGGAACGAGGGCAGAGCAGTCGACATCGCCCGTTTTAATGGTTACAAAAAAGACGGTGTCGGCTTGCGGATCAATAAAACATCCTTGTTCCGGTATGCTCGTTAAAAACGGGTTGGTGGGGTTCGGAAAAACAAACTGCCCGTCCACCAGACGCCAGTTGAGACTGTTGGGCCACTCGGTCAGCCGCCCGGTCAGCATCCGAAGCATTGTCACGATGTCAGCTGTATTCAGGCTACCGCTTTTGTTCACGTCGGCGGCAATCTGTTTGTAAGGCCCGCCCAGCGGTTCAATGCCCAGAATATGCCGGTACGTGGCCAACACGTCAAAAAGGGAAACGCCCTGGCGAATGGCATCAATCAACGGATCGTCGTCGGGAGGAGAAGGCATCATGCATATTTCCGTACCGGGTGGAAGCACTGCACCGGGCACCATCAGCGTGGTGCATCCCCCATCGTCCGAAAGAGCATAAGCCGTGCCGGCTGGGACGCTCACGGCATACTGAACGTTGTTAAGCGGCACCCCGTCGGGCGTGGCGACACAGGTGGTGATGGTCAGCGCGCCGCCATACCGGAT
This sequence comes from Saprospiraceae bacterium, assembly GCA_033764075.1. GTDB lineage: Bacteria > Bacteroidota > Bacteroidia > Chitinophagales > Saprospiraceae > M3007. Next base: position 149,012 of record JANRJH010000029.1, read on the forward strand.
GTCGAGCGTATACTGCAACACATCGAAAGACGGCCCTGCATCAATCCGCCACGCCACCCGGTGCACACCATACGGCAGCAGCAAAGGCACGCGCTGGACGCCACTGCCGTCTGCCAGTTCCAGCCACAAGGTGTACACCAGGGTGTCACCCTGCTGGACGCCGACCGGCAGCAGCCGGCTTGTGCGGTCTGCACCGACGTATCCCGGATGGTACAGCACGGAATCGGCCGGGCGGTTGAACAGCGTCGACCGGTTGTTCAAGGGCCAAAAACCGGCCGCCATCGTCTGGCCGGTTTGCCAGACGGACTCCGGGGCGCCGTCGCCGTCCAGGTCCAGGTGAACGGTGGCCGACACCTGTTGCCCGCCCGTGCACCATGTGGCGCTCCGGCGAAGCGCCACGGCCGTTGGTTGTACCGTTGCCTCCGCCAGATCAGTTGCCCCCGAGAATGGATCAAACAACCGTGGGTCGCGCCACAGCGCCGGGTCGTTATCCGAATCGTCGGAAACCACTACCGGGGCGTCGCTGGTCAGCCATTGGACACATTGGGCACTCACCCCGGCCATCGCGGGCGCCAAAGCCATAAAGAACAAAATCAGGTATTTGTTTCGGTTCATTTTTGGGAAGTTAAATGTTATAAAATTTGTTCAAAATTAACTACAATTGATTAAAATCAAAAGTCGCACATCCGGCAAAATATATTAATAAACCAATTTTGGTTAAAAAATAGTTAAACAATCAAACAATAGATACATTGCATAGTTATAATAGCATAACTTTCACAAAAGGGAAATTATTATGAAAAACCGGCTCTTTTTGCTCATATTTTTGCTGCCCCTGTTCGGCCTCCTTTCCTGCACCGTAGTACGCGAGGGGCAGGCCGGCGTCAAACGCAGGTTTGGCACATACAACGACAAGCCTTACACCAGCGGATTGAAATTCTTCAACCCGTTCACCTCGTCCATCGTCAAGGTATCGACGCAAACCGAAAACCTGGAGGTGCAGGTGGATATCCCGTCGAAAGAAGGTTTGACCATCCGTTCAGACGTATCCATTCTGTATCACCTCAAGCTCAAAGAAACGCCGAATGTGCTGCGCAACATAGGCGTGGATTACGAATCAACCGTGATTTTGCCCGTTTTCCGATCTGCTATGGCCGACGTGTCTTCCCGCTACTACGCCAAGGACATGCACTCCGGGCAAAGTCGGGCAGACATTGAAAACGCCATACGCGACCTGATGACCGAGCGCATGGGCGACAAGGGCATCGTCATCGAAAATGTTCTGCTCAAAAGCATCCAGTTGCCGCGCAGCCTGGCGGCCGCCATTGAGCAAAAACTGGAAGCGGAACAACTGGCCCTACGCATGGAGTTTGTGCTGCAACAAGAGAAACAGGAGGCCCAGCGCAAACGACTGCAGGCCGAGGGGGTGCGCGACGCGAATGCCATCATCAACGAGGGGCTCTCGCCGGCCATTCTTCAGTACAAATCCATTGAGGCTTGGATGCAGCTATCCCAGTCGCCAAATACCAAGATACTGGTCGGCGGCAGCGGCGGGCAGATACCCATGGTGATCACGCCCGCCGACATGAAGCCCGATTAGCGAAAAACGGATTCTCTTAGTTGAGCGTTCCATCCCAAGCAGCGTTCAACTGGAAGAAGGTTTTGTAAACAATACGCCCGGCCGTTGCAAGAACGTGCCGGGCGTTGCTTTTCTAAACGGAGTTGGTGCATACGGTAAACCTTACCTGCCGCCGAACACTTCCTTTACTGTTTTACCGATGAGAGCGGGGCTGTGCACTACGGTGATGCCGTTTTCGCTCATGATGCGCATTTTGGCCTCTGCGGTGTCGTCGGCGCCGCCGACAATGGCGCCCGCGTGTCCCATTTTTCGGCCTTTGGGGGCTGTTTGGCCGGCGATAAAGCCGATCACCGGTTTTTTGTTGCCGGTTTCGCGTATCCATCGGGCGGCGTCGGCCTCCAGGTTGCCGCCAATCTCACCGATCATGACGATGGCTTCTGTTTCCGGGTCGTTCATAAAGAGTTCGACGGCCTCTTTGGTGGTGGTACCGATGATCGGGTCGCCGCCGATACCAATGGCGGTGGTGATGCCCAGGCCTTGTTTGACGATCTGGTCGGCCGCCTCATATGTCAGGGTGCCCGACTTGGAAACCAGGCCAATGGGTCCGCGTTTGAAGACAAACCCGGGCATGATGCCCACTTTAGCTTCTCCGGGTGTAATCACCCCCGGGCAGTTGGGGCCGATGAGCGTGCAGTTGCGCTGGTCCACAAAGGCTTTTGCGCGCACCATATCCTGCACGGGGATGCCTTCCGTGATGGCCACGATGACTTTAATGCCCGACGCGGCAGCTTCGATAATGGCGTCGGCAGCAAAAGCCGGCGGCACAAAAATGATGGTGGTGTCGGCGCCGGCGCCGCGCACGGCTTCTTCAACGGTGTTGAAAACCGGACGATCAAGGTGGGTTTGGCCGCCTTTGCCGGGCGTCACACCGCCCACTACATTGGTGCCGTATTCGATCATTTGTTCGGCATGGAAGGAACCTTCTTTACCGGTAAAACCCTGGACAATGATCCGGGAATTTTTGTGGACTAAAACTGCCATTGGTGTTTATTTGTTGTCTTCAATGATGTATACGTCCTCATCCGAACGTTTCATGTAGTAATTCTCCCGCGCGTACTTTTCTTTGGTCAGCTCAAAATCCTCTGCTTCCGCCTTGGCCGCCTCGATCTGTTGCTGGTAAAATACCTTGTCCGCTTCCAGTCGCTGCTTACCACGCCACAGGCGCCATTGGGTGAGTGCATTGTGGCGGTCGATGATCAGCATGATGAACAAAAAGACCACAGCCGTGAGGATGTAGCGGTTTTGAAGCCTTTCAGGCAACAAGTTCCACAATGCTTTCCACGGGTTACTGGGCAGGTACATGGTGTGGCAGATTGATGGGCCAAATGTACTGTGTTTTTGCCGAACGGCAACCTACAAACTATAAAAGCGGATCGATACAGTCGAACAACCGGCCGGAGATGTCGTCGATCTCTCCGATGCCGTTAATGGAGTGGCTCACGCCTTTTTCTGCGTAGTAGTCGAAAACCGGTGTAGTTTCGCTTTTGTACACGGTAATGCGGTTTCGAATGATGCTGTCGTCGTTGTCGTCGGCCCGTCCGGAAGTTTCACCGCGGAGTTTGATGCGCGACACGATTTCCTCATCGTCGACCTGGAGGGCAAGCAAGGCATTCACCCTTGCTTTTTTTTCTGCCAGCAGATCGTCGAGTGCCTGTGCCTGCGGAATGGTACGGGGAAATCCGTCGAAGATAAATCCCCGTGCACCCGGATGAGCCTCCACCTTGTTGCGCAACATGCCGATCGTCACCGCGTCCGGAACCAGTTCTCCCCGGGCAATGTAGGATTTGGCTTCCAGCCCCAGCGGTGTGTTGTTACTCATTTCGAAGCGAAACAGATCCCCGGTGCTGATGTGTACCAAACCATATTTTTCAATTAGAATGGCTGCTTGTGTGCCTTTTCCCGAACCGGGGGGGCCAAATAAGATCAGGTTAATCATGTAAGGTTGTGAGATATGCCAAAAACTACCTTTTTTCGAGAAACAATTATCCACCGGTAAAGTTAAGGGATCGTACCTAAACCGACATTAGAAATCTGTAAACCGGTACCGTTCGCCGTACTTTTGTATCCACTGCAACAGGGCAAAAGCATCGTCTGCCCGGAACAGTTCCGTTCCCGGGTTTTGGGTGGCAGCGGTTCCGCAGGCGACGCCGGTCTGTGCCATCTGACGGTAAGTCTGGCCTTGTGCGAGCGACCACACCATGCCGGCCACCATGCTGTCACCAGCGCCGACCGTGCTTTGTTTTTTGACCATGGGCGCGGGTATGTGCTCAAAGCCCTCCCTGGTCACCAGCAAGGCGCCCTGGGGCCCCAGGGAAACCACCACCACCGCACAGAGTCCCCTGTGGATGATCTCCATAGCCGCATCATCAACCTGGTTCATTTCCAGTTTCGGCACACCGGCAAGCGCACTCAGCTCACCCAGATTGGGTTTTAGGAGAAATACGCCTACTTCCGTTGCCGCCCGGAGCGCCGGCCCGGAGGTATCGATGACCAGTTTTGCGCCGGTTGCCTTGGCGCGTTCGGCAACAACGGAAAAATAATGCTCCGGCAATCCCGTCGGCAGGCTGCCGCTGGCCACAACCAGATCGGGTTTTAGCCCAAAGAGCGCATCCAGGCACGCATTTGCTTCGGTCTCTGTCATGACCTCTCCCGGCAGGGTAAACCGGTATTGCACATTGGAGACGCTTTCCGTGACGGAGATGTTTTCCCGGGTCTCGCTGCCGACGGGTATGGCCAGGATCGGGATACCCGCCCGTGTGAGCAGATCCTTCAGTTTTTCGCCCGTGCTCCCGCCGGCGGGAAAAACGGCAGTGCTTTGCCCCCCCAGCTTTTGAATACCCTTGGAAACATTGATGCCGCCGCCGCCGGGATCGGTACGCATGGGCGTACACCGGAGTTTTTGCTCCGGCACCAGGCGTTCAACGGTGGTGCTCTTGTCCAAAGCCGGATTCAGGGTTAAGGTGGCTATTTTCATATTGTCTTGCTTTGTCCAACCAAAGGTAATTGGTTTTGTTTTGCCCTGCACCATGTATATCGAACTGAACGAATCCCTGTTGCAGGAAGCTACCCGCTGGTTGTGCGCCCGCGACCCGGTCTTGCACCGGGTGTTCCGGCAACACGGATACCCCCCCCTGTGGAACCGTGCCCCCGGATTTGCTACGTTGACACACATCATCCTCGAACAACAGGTATCCCTCGCCTCCGCCAATGCCTGCTTTCGCCGGCTTCAGGACCACGTGGGCGAGGTGACCCCCACCGCCTTCCTTTCCCTCACCGACGAGACGCTCAGGGCCCTTGGATACAGCCGTCAGAAAATCCAGTACACCCGCAACCTGGCAGCGCACATCCACGACGGCAGGCTCGACCTCAACCTGCTCAACAGCATGGCCGACCACGACGTCCGCCAGGCGCTCACCCGCCTGAAAGGTATCGGCAACTGGACGGCGGACATATACCTGTCTGAATGTCTTTTGCGACCCGACATACTCCCGCAAGGCGACATCGCGATGCTCGAAGCCTGTAAAATGTTATACCTGTTGCCCCATCGCCCGGATCACCCTACCTTCGTCCGGCTAACCGAACACTGGCGCCCCTGGCGATCCGTCGGAACGCGCCTGCTCTGGCACCATTACCTGAACCGCTAAATCCTTCATTATGGCCGGCTTTTTTTACCATAAACGCATCTGGATCACCGGCGCATCTTCCGGCATCGGCGAATCGCTGGCCATTGCCCTGGCCAGACAAGGCGCGCACCTCATCTTGTCCTCCCGAAATGCCCTGGAACTCGAGCGCGTCGCTGCGGCATGCAAGGAAGCCGGCGCACCCGAAACAATCGTCCAGCCGCTGGACCTGGAACAATACATTGAACTGCCCGGCATTGCCGATCAACTGATCCGGAAAGTGGGCAAGATAGACGTGCTCATCAACAACGGCGGCATCTCCCAACGCGCCCGGGCGCTCGACACCACGCTTGATGTGGACAAAAAATTGATGGATGTCAATTACATGGGCACGGTCGCGCTGACAAAAGCGGTGCTGCCCCACATGTTGTTGCACGAACTGGGCCATATTGTGGTTGTCAGCAGCCTGGTGGGCATCATCGGCTCTCCCTTGCGATCATCCTATTCCGCAGCCAAACACGCCCTCCACGGTTTTTTCGACAGCCTGCGCGCCGAACTGGCGGAAACCCCCATACGGGTAACCATCATTTGCCCTGGTTTCATCCGGACTAACGTGAGCAAAAACGCCCTGACCGGCGCGGGGAAACCGCAAGGCAAAATGGACGAGGCTACCGGGAAGGGCATGCACCCCGATGTGGTAGCGCGCAAAATACTCCGCGCTGTGGAAAACGGTCGGGAGGAAGCCTATTTTGGCGGCCGGGAAGTACTGGCCATCTACCTCAAACGGTTTTTTCCAGGTTGGTTTTCGCGGATACTCCGACGTGCAAAAGTCACTTAGTGTTTAAACAGAAGCCTGTATCTGGTGTCCATTACCGTTTATACCCTGGTAGTAGCCAGTATCCGTTTGATGCTGTAGCGACCACTGCCCTTCCCCGCCAGCATCAATAAACCACCGATGATGGCGATGTTTTTCATGAACAAAATGCTTTGCAGACGGAGCTGGTCTCCCTTGGGGTAGTTCCAGAAATCGTGAATGATGAAGGTGATCGGCGCCCAATACAGCAACAGCAGCACCACGCCGAAGGTAGTTCGGTATCCAATCAATACAAGTGTTCCGCCCAGCAACAACAGAAAAGTTGTCGCGTAGATCATCATATCCGGATGCCAGGTAAGCCCGTACAACGCCATGGTTTCCTTCGTTTTATCCATGTATAGTGCTGTATCAAATGCCTCGAAGATAAAAATGGCCGCCAGAAAAATGCGACCCACCAGGTCAACAATGTCCCGCATGCATAGGGTGTTTGGTTAGCGGAGTGAAGGTACACCTTTTTCGAATGTCGAATTTCGAATTTCGAGTGTCGAATACTTCGGCTCTTGGTTACTACTTTAAGCCAAGGCCTTTGTATTCGGCACTCGACATTCGACATTCGACAATCGAAAAAAAAAGCCCCCCTCCAGCATGCGGAGAGAGGCCATCCCAAAAACCGATTTTAAAGTACAAAATCGCTTTTCAGAATCCCGACAGGCTCGAGTGCCGGGTGCGTATGTGTCGTTTGCATCACTGCGGGAAGTGCCGGGGCGCTTTGGTTTCCTGTTCGGCGCCCCGGCTTTTCCTGCGGTGGTTGTGGCTTACTTCGTCTGAATCATCGACTTGGTAGCGCTGTCTTTCGCCGTTTCGAGGCGGTAGTACAGCATACCCGTCGTGTTCAGCAGCGAGCGGTCGATCATCACCGTGTTGTAACCTTTGGCGTAGTCGGCCGTTTGCTGG
>JANRJH010000052.1:0-23028 GCA_033764075.1 Saprospiraceae bacterium
GTCGTCGGCTATCGGTTGTTGGCTTCCCGAAATCGATAGCCGACGACCGACAACCGACAGCCGACAACCGATAGCCGACTACCGATAGCCGACTACCAACAGCCGACTACCGATAGCCGATAGCCGACGACCGACAGCCGACGACCGACAGCCGACGACCGACAGCCGACGACCGACAGCCGACGACCGACAGCCGACGGCCGATAGCCGACGACCGATAGCCGACGACCGACAACCGATAGCCGATAGCCGACGGCCGACGGCCGACGGCCTTCGGCCTGAGGCCTTCGGCCTAAGGCACCACCACCTTTTGCGCCCACCGTTTCCCTTCCACCTGCAAAGACACTACATATATGCCGGGGGCGAGGTCACTCGTATCCCATGCTTGCACGTGTTCGCCCATTGCGTTGAGTTTGTGGTTGACCAGCGTTTGTTGCAGGCGGCCGTACAGGTCGTACACCTCGAGCAGCACGCGACTGGTTTGGCCGAGGGTAAAGCCGATGTTCACCGGTCCCCGGACGGGGTTGGGGCGTACCGGATATAGTTTGGTTTGGGCGAAGGCATACAGTGGTTGGTCTGTATCGGTGGTTTGGTCTTCAAACACGATGTTTTCGTCGCCCGGCTGGTAATTGAGGAAGAGCAGGGGCAGGTAGTACATTTCATCGGTTGTGCTTTCGCCCCAGGTGACGAATTTGGGCGGGTTGCTCGGATTGTTCGGGTTGTCCAGCGTGTTGTCATAGCCGGCAAAGGCATGGATGACGGTATTTTTAGGCAGCTTGATCAGTTGTTTGAAGTAGTAGCCGCCCTGCCAGTTGAAATCCCAGTCGGGAATGTGTATCAGCGGAACGGTATCACCGTCGGGTTTCACGGCAAACACGCGCCAGTGTGTGCCGAGCAAATGCATGTGGGGCGCGATGCCCACCATGCTCACATCGGAAGGGACGGTGAGGGTGCCATGGAACTCGGGTCGTTCATTGGGAAAAATAAAAAACGGACCGTTTTGCAGGGTGCCCAGGAAAGGAAGCATGACGTAGGTCTGCAGGTATCGCTGCGCGGGCTGGTCGGCAAAAAACAGGTTGAACGTCGAGGAGTCGGGCTCATCGCTGGTCGTCGGCGCATAATGCACCTGCACCACCAGGTCGGCGCCGGCGGGTACCCGCTGGGCGATGCCGTTCGTGAGTACGTGGGGCCGCACGCCGGGTACGTAGCCGGGCAGCTGGGCGCCCAGGTCGTCGACACCGCCTCCCGTGCTTTGACCACCCTCGTAACCGTACTCCGGTGTCTGGGCGTCGAGCATGGCGGCCGTGCCGGTATCGTCGGCCCAAAAAAGCGCATGGTGCACGATGCGGGTGTTGCCGGGCCGCATTTCGAGGGCCACCAGGTCCTTGGCCTGGGTGAGGCCGGTGGGAATCACAAAGTAGCGGTACTCGTCGTAGTTGTTGCCCTTGTGCAGGTGGGTTTGGGCGAAGGACAGCACCAGATCGGGCGTGCCCACCTGTGAGCCGGTCGGGAAAACGGGCAGCGGCGGTTCGAGCGCCGGGTCTCCCTGCTCCATGCCGCCGTCCACCCATGCCTTGATGGTGGCGATCTCGTCGTCGCTCAGGTAATTTTCCTGCAGGTATTTGGCGCCGAAGTCGGGGTCGGGCTTCCAGGGTGGCATGTATCGAATCTGGGTGACGTATGCCATCATGCCGCCCCAGTCGCGTGCTTCGTTATAATTGGTCAGGGAGAACGGCGCGATTTCGCCGGGCCGGTGGCAGGAGGTGCAGTGGTTGTACACAATGGGCGCCACATGCTCGCTCCAGGTGATCTGTTGAGCAGGCAAAATACCGACGGCGGCGGAAAGAAGGACCAGGGTAGAAAAAATGACTTTCATGTATGGAAACAGTTTACGGTTTGGAGATTGGAAGATAACACCCCACTGCCTGGGTGCGCGGAATGGGCACGGGGCGGCCGCTGGTGACGGCGTACAGGGCCGCTTCCAGTTCGAACGACGTGACCACCTGCCTGCGCTGCCCTACGCGTTCGTACAGGTTGTCTATGCGGCCCTGATACAAAATCGCGTGGTTGCGTTCGTCGTACAACACCACTTCCGGCGTGACGGTCACACCCAGCGCTCGCGCCTTTTCAGCCCGGTCGTCGATCCGACAGGGAAATGGTATCCCGTATTTCGCGGTGAAAGCCGCTACCGTGGTGTCGTTCGAAATGGGATTGGAAAACAAACCGACAAAACGAATGCCTTGCGGATTGTACCGATCGTAGATGTCGTGCAGCCGGTCGGTGTAGGCCTGGGTGATCTTGCAGTCTTCGAGGAGGAACAGGTATAGGGTTAGTGAGTCCGCCGGGACTTGGGCGAACACCCGGGTACTCGTCCAACAAAAGACGGCAATAATAAAAAATCGGAGCATGCGGGAGAGGCTTTGGCTTATATGACCCTGAACCTGTACAAAGGTTTAATAAATTTACGACAGACGCAAGCCGTTTTCAACCAAGTGTCGGAATCGATCAACGTCTTTAGGCGAAATTGGAAAATAAATCGAGTAACATTGGGTAATGCACGATAATTGAAACAAACCCGATTCCCGGCATTGTCTCCGGTGCGATTGAGAAAGGAAAGCCCGGGCAAACCATCGACCTGGAACTGGAAAAACTCAAATCCGGGAAATCCATACTGATCGGGAAAAAGAAAAAGTGAGTCTACTCGTCAGACGAATTTTTCCACCAATCCACCTCCAGTACCTCCAAATCCCCGCCGCCCGAACTGCACCCTTGCAAATACCGGTGCAATCGCTCAAAAACAGGGCGACTGTTAAACAACGGCACCCCCAGGCTGCGCACCGCCCAGTCGTCGAGCAACAAACGATTTCCATTCCCGTAAGCCAACGAATCCCAATCGGTTACACAGGAAGGTGTTGTTTGACCGCGTACAAAAGTGGCCTCGGGGTGGGTATTGTTGTACAAATGCCATCCAAAGACGCGCGGCAAACCGGGAATCAAAGGCGAAAGAAACAGCCAGACAACCAGCATCCACTCGAAAGGTTTATCTGGCTTGTAAAAAATGTTTTTTGGTATAAATACATACAAAACAGTTGCCATCATGGCGGCATTCCAGGGAATGACCACGGCGTTCCAGTGCAATCCTGCCGGGCTCAACACCAGCATGATCCAGGCATGCAGCAGCAAAGCCCCTGAAACTGCCCAGTGCCTTGTGCGCGGAAACCACAACAATGGCGCCAGGAGTGCTTCCAAAACGGCGGCCAGGTAACCCAATGCCGGAGTCCCCAGCGGCCGGGTCACCGCAAAGGCATCACAGAACCACGGAAAATTGTCTTCTGCAAACCAGGGCGTGATCTTGTGCAACCCGCTCCAAACATAAACAGCCGGCATCACCCACGCCAACACCGGCCGGGGATCGGCAACAAAAGCCGTCACGCCCCAAACCAACACATACCAGTACACCCAGGGCTGCATGCGGTTGATGTCAAACAGCGCACTGAACAGAAGGCACAATACCAGAGTCATGGTTAACCGACGGTCCGGAAAAACGACCGTCAGCAGTGCCGGCAAGGCAGGTAGCAAGCCCGGCAACCACCACCACCATGCTTCCGCCCCCCCCGCCTCCCCCCAGACCGGCAGCGCGGGCACCGCGCCGGCCGCACGCCAGCCCCAGAGGGGGAAGCTGAGGGCCATTTGGCCCAGCAGGCAAAGCGCCGTTGCCCGCAGCCACAAACGCTGAAAAGAGTCACCTACCATTACATTTTTTGATCTGGAGACAAACGAAATGCATCAAAACGCGGATAACTGCTTACTCCAGCCGTTTCAATTCCGGTTTCCCGCCAGGAAGGAGCAGCTTTTTTTTGTTCAATGCCTCGGCAAAACGCTGCAGCGTCTCCCGCGCCTGGTCTTCCCTCGGGAACACCGTGCCGATGTGCACCACATACCCCGTTTTTCCTTTTTCCACGCAATACAGCGGCGCCGTCACCGCGTCGAAGCCGAGGGAGCGCAAATCGGCCGTGCGCATGTCGGCATCCAGGCGGCTGCCGAAACGGTGGTCGACCACCACCCAGCCCGGGCCGGCAAGGGCCGTGCAGGGTTCCTGCGGCATGCCGATCACCCGTTCGCTTTGCACAGGTTGGGGTTGCACGGGCAGGGGTGTCACCTTTTCCCGGGGCGGCGCGTCGGACCCGGAGAGGTCGATCGTCGGTGTTTCCTCTTCCTGCTCTGCGTATTGTTTGGCGATGCCGCCCTGGTAGGGAATGGGTTCTCCGGTGATGGCATACGGGTAGTCCTCGGGGTTCTGGCCCCCGTATATGTCGCGGATATCCTGAAAAGTCATCTGTTTTTTCTCCACCTTTCGGTGTGTCATTTGCCAGGCCAGCATTCCTATGAGCAGCAGGGAGAGGAAAAATATCCATTTCTGGACTTTTTGCCCGGTCATGAAACGTTCAAACGCCTCGTTGGACTCGCTCAGGGGCTGCTGCATGGCCTGCCACAGGAATTTTTTGGCCGGCTCCCAGACGAGGAATTGCACCGGCCGGACGATTCGGTTGGCGAGCACCCGGGCGGAGGAGGGCAGGGTGGGGCGGAACGGCTGCATGGCCCGCACGTTCTGGCTGACGGCCTGGTACCACGGGTTCCGGATGACCCACTCGACGATGCGCCTGTCTTTTCCGTAAAAATCGAGCCTGGAAGGGCTCACCAAAATCCGAACCTGTGCGTTGGCGTCTACCAGGGCCAACCCGAACCCATGGTATATGCACTGGCTGCGCAGTTCTTGCAGGTATGGGTCGATGGGTGATGGGAACACGTCGTCACCCAACGCTATCCACTGATCGTCGGCAAAATATTGTTTGAACTGCTCGATGGCGTATATGTAGCGGTATTTTCGCCAGCCCCGCAGGGAAAAATACCAAAGCAGGAAGCCCATGAGCCATACGGACAAAAGCAGGCCTATGTTGCCCGCCCAGCCCAGCAGGAGCAGCCATTTCATGCGGGTAACGAAAAAAACAGCGTATGCTATGGCCGCCGTTACGGCGCCGAAAGCCGCGCAGTCCCAAAGAAAATAAGCCACGTTCAGGGTAAACCGCACCTCGTCGATCCGATCCCGGCTGGTGGACTCATAGGCGCAGGTGAATACTTTGCCGTTCGTTTGGGTGAAGCGCAGGATGCCGTCGGCGACCAGCCCGCCCTGGCTGATGTTGTCTATGCTCGCCTGAAAACTGCCCGGGTTAATTTCATAGCGGTTTTTGTAAAACTGCTTGAGAAAGCCGATAAACGCGCGTTTGATCGCGTCTTCGGTCAGCAAAATGCGAATGGCGGGCAGGTGTGCGGCCGACGGCAATCCGGGAAAGCGGCTGTTGGATTCCATGGAAACACAAAAATCTGTATTTCCATCCAATTTTTGCAGTTTTTCGCATGGCTCGACGCACTTTTATCCACGGGCGAGGGTGCTGGAAAAACACAACCGCGCCAACTTTGTTTGTTTGCTTATGACTCAACAAGCGGACATCCTCATCGCCGGCGCAGGCCTATCCGGGCTCACCCTGGCCGTCGAGCTCGCTCGCCGGCCGGCATTTCGCGGGCAACGTATCGTGCTTGTCGATCGCGACAGTAAGCAGCGGAACGACCGTACCTGGAGTTTCTGGGCCACCCCGGACGAGGAAATCCCGCCCGTGGCGCACCGCTCTTGGGAACGGTGCCGGTTTTTGGCGCCCGGGGTAGATGTGCCGATGGACATGGGGGACTTCCGCTACCACACGGTGCGCGGAATCGATTTCTACCGATGGGCGCACAATGAACTGGCCCAATACCCGAATGTGGAACGGGTGCATGCAGAAATCAACGACCTGAACGCCGAAACGGGCGCCTTACGCACGTCGAAGGGCACCTGGACATCCCCTTACCTCTTCAACAGCGCACAGACGGCCCGCAACCTGCTGCCTGCTGACGAGCGTTTCCCCAGCCCGTTCTCCACAAACGGACACGTCGTGCCCCTTCAGTTTTCCCTTCTGCTGCAACATTTCAAGGGATGGGTTATCCGCACGGCTGCACCCGCGTTCGACCCGGACGAGGTGCGGTTTATGGATTTTCGGGTGCCGCAGGACGGCGCGGTGCGCTTTGCCTATGTTTTGCCGTTTTCCGAAACCGAGGCCCTCGTCGAGTACACCCTTTTTTCTGAAAAACTGCTGCCGGAACCGGACTACGACAAAGCCCTCGCGAAATATGTTCAACAATATCTGGGTATTCAGCACTACCAGATCACGGAAACAGAATTCGGGGTGATTCCCATGACAGACTACCCGTTCCAGCCCCGCCGGAACGGCAAGGTGTGGAACATCGGCACGGCGGCCGGGTTCGTAAAGGCTTCCAGCGGCTATGCATTCAAACGCACGTTGTACAAAATGCGTGTGTTTGTAGACGATTGGGCCCTCCACGGCCATCCGTCGGAGCGCGCCCTCAGCAGCCCTTGGCGTTTTCGCGCTTACGACAGCATCCTGCTGCGGGTGTTGCGCGACATGCCGGAGCAGGGCAGCAAGGTGTTCACACGGATTTTCTCCAAAATGCCGGCGCACGTTATGCTGCGTTTTCTGGACGAAGACAGCTCCCTGTGGGAAGAATTGCGGGTTATGGCGACACAACCCCCGTGGTTGTTCCTGCGCAAAACGATCCGGCAAACGAGGGTGTTGACCAGGGTTTAAGGCAACCAACCCTACGGTTTCCCCAGCAATTTGAACATGTTCTTTTTATATGCCTCCACACCGGGCTGGTCAAACGGATTCACACCAAGCAGGTAACCGCTTACGGCGCAGGCTTTTTCGAAAAAGTAGAACAACTGGCCGAGGTAGTAAGGAGTAGCTTGTGGAATCCGCACCACCAGGTTGGGCACACCGCCGTCGGTATGGGCCATGCGGGTGCCTTCGGCCGCTTTTTTATTGATGTAATCGAGGGTTTTGCCGGCCAGGTAGTTGAGTCCGTCGAGGTCGTCGGGCTCGGGCGCCACGGTGAGGTCAAGTTCCGGCTGCGTGACCTCGAGGGTGGTCTCGAAGAGGTGACGGCGTCCGTCCTGTACGTACTGCCCAAGCGAGTGGAGGTCGCAAGTGAAGTTGGCGGCGGCGGGGAACAGGCCCTTGCCTTCCTTGCCTTCGCTTTCGCCAAAAAGTTGTTTCCACCACTCCGCCATGTAGGCGAGCCGGGGCTCGTAGTTGACGAGGAGTTCGATCTCCTTGCCTTTGCGCAGCAGGACGTTGCGCGCGGCTGCATACCGGTAGCAGTCGTTTTGGGCGAAAGGCAGGCTGCACTGCCGCATGGCGTCGGCGGCGCCGCGCATGAGCTGGTCTATGTCGATACCGGCGGCGGCGATGGGCAGCAGGCCGACGGCGGTGAGCACGCTAAAACGTCCCCCGACGTCGTCCGGCACCACAAAGGTCTCGTATCCTTCGCGCAAGGCCAGGGTTTTGAGGGCGCCCCGGGCCTTGTCGGTGACGGCGTAGATGCGCGACCGGGCGCCCTGCTTGCCGTATTTTTCCTCCAGCAGTTGTTTGAACAGGCGAAAAGCGATGGCGGGCTCGGTGGTGGTGCCGCTTTTGGAGATGACCACCACGGCGTAATCGCGGTTGTCGATCACGTCGATCAGGTGGCGCAGGTAGGTGCCGCTGAGGTTGGTGCCAGCGAAGTGGATCTCCGGCGCTTTATTGCGCTTCTTTTTGGTCAGGTTGTTGTAAAAACTGTGTCCGCAGAACTCAATGGCGGCTTTGGCGCCGAGGTAGGAGCCGCCTATGCCGATGACCACCAGCACATCGGCTTCTTTCTGGATGCGCTTGGCCGCTGTTTTGATGCGTTTGAACTCAGCTTTGTCGTAGTTGCGCGGCAGTTGAAGCCAGCCGGTGAACTCGGCGCCCGGACCCTTTCGGGAGTCGAGCAGTTTGGCGGCGGCGGTGGTGGCCGGTTCCAGGCGCTGGAGTTCGTCGGCAGAGAGGTAGGGCGCCGCAGGGGTGAGGTCCAGGGAGATGTTGGGCATGGGCTATGTATTGTCCCACGGCTGAAGCCGTGGGTTTATTTGTCCCACGGCTGAAGCCGTGGTCCCACGGCTGAAGCCGTGGGTTTATATTTATATTTTGGATAGTGCTGATTTGAGGAAGTCGATTACTTTGATCTCTACGGCGTCTACACCGCGCTTTTCGGACAGGTAAAACGAGAGCCAGTCTCCGAAGTGCACGAGGTATATGGCCTGTTCGATGAGTGATTTGCCTTTGGACCATATTTCCACCGACGTGCCGGTGAAGTGCTCGATGATTTCCTTGTTGATGTCCATACGGGCAGCAGTGCGTGTATAATCATTCCGGTTGCGGAGCCAGATGACGGCCACGTCGGGTCGCTGGTCGCGCCAGCCCACGAGCTCATTGTGGTTCATTTCGGGCACGGTATGGTGCCAGCACAGCATCTTGGCGTTTTCGTTGATCTGTTGGCGCCAGCGGACCGCCACAGATTCCATGTGGTCGGCAACATAGATCACCGGTGTACGGTCGTGCAGGAAAGCGGCCAGGCGTTGTGTTTTTTCCCGGATGTCCTTCCCATCCTTGTTCAGCAGCCGAATGCTGTTTTTCAGCTGGGTAAAATGCACCTGCGGAATGAGCCGGGCAGCGCGCAGCACGCCGAGTTGGGCTACGATGGAGTAGCCCAGGCAAGCACGCGGACTGCTGTGCCCACCGGGCAGTTGCACGTAATCCAGGCCGTGTTGCCGGGCGAGTTCGAGGAGCCGCCCTCCGGAAGATACGCACACTACTTTGGCGCCCGCAGCGCGCAGTTGCTCGAATGCGCTGATGGTCTCTTCGGTGTTGCCACTGTACGAGGAGCAAATGGCCAGGGTGTGTTTGTTGATCCAGTGGGGGATGTGGTAACCCTTGCCCACCACTACAGGCAATTTGCCGGTGTTGCGGGTAAAATCCTGTACAAAGTTACCGCCAATGCCACTGCCCCCCAGTCCGGAAATGTAAACGCTGCGAAAGGGGGCATTGTGTTTGTTCAGGGTAATCGTTTGGGCGATGCCCAGCGCTTCTTCAAGTTGGCCGGGAAAGGCCGCGATCAGTTTGTCCATTTGAGTTGCTTGTCAGGCGTGGTGTTTCCGGGCAAAGCTATGGAATGTTTAACAAGAAGCACACCAATTTCGAATGTGGAATGTGGAATGCGGAATGCGGAATACCAGGGCTCTTGGTATCCACGCTAAAACCAGGAGCCCTGGTATTCCGCATTCCGCATTCGAATCAGTTTGTTTTTGACCTGTCTACCAAAAAGCAGGCGCCGGCCGCGAAAAACAGCATCACCCCTGCCAGCACCAGTGCATGCCGGGGGTCGTCGCCCAATAACGGTTTGTACAATAATGGAATGGTAATCATGTTGATGATCTGCGGAATCACGATAAACATATTAAAAATGCCCATGTATACGCCCATGCGCGACTCCGGCACGGAGTTGGACAACATGACGTACGGCATGGACATAATCGACGCCCAGCCGATGCCCACCAGCCCCATGCAGACCATCACCATCATCACATCGGTGGTGAACAGCATACTGACAAACCCCACTCCGGCCAGACTAAGGCAGATGGCGTGCGTGACCCGGCTCGACGTCTGGCGGGCCAGCGCCACCAGGAAGAACGAAACGCCAAAGCAGGCAATGTTAAAAACCGCCAAACCCATGTTGCCCCAGCGCACGCCGTCCTCGAAGCCCGGCGCATCCGCGTTGGGTGCATTAAAACAATGGCGGGCGATGGAGAGGCTCAGGTATTGCCACATGAGGGGCAGGGCGTACCATGTAAAAAACTTGACCCACCAGAGCTGGCGCATGGTTCGGGGCATGTCGCGAAACGCATCCACGATCTCCTGATAACTCTGCATGAACCCTTTTTTGCGCGCCAGCCGGAACTCCTCCATGTCCTCCGGCGGGTACTCCCGGGTGGTGAGCACCGTTACGGCAATGGACACCAGGATGGCGACTGCTCCGATGAAAAACGAGTAACGCACGAAATCGGGAATGCCCTCACCACCCGATTGCCCAACGAGCGCCAGGCCAAAGGCCGGCAGCAGGAACGGCATAAGGTTGGCCAGCGTTTGCCCCAGGCCCACAAAAAAGCTCTGCATGGTGAAGCCCAGCGGCCGTTGCTTTTCTGGCAGCTTGTCGGCCACAAAAGCCCGAAACGGCTCCATGGTCACGTTGGCCGACCCGTCGAGCAGCCAGAGCAGGCCGGCGGCCATCCACAATTCGGTGGACATGGGCATGAGGATCAGCGCCACACTGGTCAGCACAGCCCCGATCATGAAATACGGGCGTCGCCGCCCCCAGAACGGATGCCAGGTGGCGTCGCTCATGGCGCCAATGAGGGGCTGCACCAGTAAGCCGGTGATCGGGCCGGCCAGCCACAAGAGGGGTATTTGCGACTCCTCGGCGTGCAGGTACCGGTAAATGGGACTCATATTGGCCTGTTGCAGGCCAAAAGCATACTGGACACCAAGAAAGCCGAAGCTCATGTTCCAGATCTGCCAGAAATTCAGGGTGGGCTTGTTTTGGCTCATGTGTGTGCTATGGCTTGTTGCGAAGAGACAGAATAGTCGGTATTCACGATGAGATGGGCGCGGGGGCGCAGTTTGCGGATGATCTCATGTTCGATCTTCAGCACCATTTCGACAAAAGGGTCGTAAGGCTCCCGGTTGCGGGCGATTCGCTGGGCAAGGGTTTGTTGGTAGTCCCTGTCCATGAAAATGGCGGCGAAGGCGCGCTCCAGCAACAGTACGTAAGTACCTTCGATGATCAGGACCTGGTACGGGTCAAGGGGCACGGTCTCTTCCAGCACCTCGTTGGTTCGGTAGTTCACCAGCGGTTTGGTGATGAAGGGCTGGTTTTCCAGAAAAGCGTCGATGTGTGCCTGTAATGCGGTCAGTTTGACTTCCTGCGGGCCCACCCAGCCCAGGTCATGCTGGCGTTTTTCGTGGTTTGGCAGGGGCGGGAGGTGGAAATAGTCGTCCTGGTGCAACACCAGCGCCATTATGCCCTGCTGTGTCAGGCGTTGTTGGAGGCATGTGGCGGTCACGGACTTCCCGCTGCCCGACTCTCCGCCCACCAGCAAGACCTTGCGCCCTTGTCCCAGTCCGGGCAAATGGGCCAGAACGGCATCTGCCGTTCCGAAGTACTCGGCTTTGATGTGTATAGGGTCTCCGATCACGCAATGTACGATTGAAGAGGTGCAAAGTCGTTGTTGGGGCGACGCGCATAAGCGGCCAACAGGGCTCCCGCAGCGGTGTAGCACAGGTGCGGCACCCCGCCGGGTCTGCGCGTGTCTGTCCGCCAGAATTCGTGCATGGTCAGGGGCGGCTCTTCGGTGTGCAGAGCATCGTCGAGCGCCAGTGCGATGGCCCCGGCGGGCCGGTGTTCGCCGTGCAGGGTCAGCGCCAGCGTCAGCCAGCCCAAAAATACAGGCCAGGACCCACCGTTGTGAAAACAGTAGGGTTGGTTTTTGAACGCGTACAGGTGGTTGTCGGCCAGCAGGCGCCAGTCGGGGTCGCCGGGCCGGATTACCGGCCAGAACACCGGCAGCATCCAGTGGCCCACTTCAGCGGCCAGGGCGCTGAGAAAGGTGCTCAGGGATGCGGCCTGTTCGTTGATGCCGAGGAGGAGTGACAAGGCGTTGGCAGCCATATCCCACCGGACGTCATACCCCTGTGGGCCGAATCCGGAAGGCCAGTAGCCTTGGGGAAAGTCCGTTTGCGCGTATGCTTTGGCGTGGTACCGGGGCGCCGGGTTATCGTTTTTGGAAAAATTGAGGCGCAGGAGCTGCGTGAGCCGTTCAGCCTCCTCCCGCCAGTTTTCCATTTGAAAGGCCGAGCCTGCGGCGCGCAGGGCCCAAACGCGCAGGACCTGGTCGTACAACAGGTAGCCGGAGTACACGTATTCGTCGGCCCAGTTGCCGCCAAGAGGGGTGTACACCAGCCCGCGCTCGTTCATCTCCCAGATTTGGAGGATCTGCAAGGCTTTGTCTACCCGGGGCCGCCATTCGGCTGCGCGTGCGGCGTCGCCGGTGTGCAGCACGTAGAGCGATGCGGAGATGATCCACCAGGAGGTGGCATCCACGCGGCCGGCGAGGGTGCCGTAGCTGACGTTTATTTGCCCGTTATCCGCGCCGATGTTCGACGGGATTTGCCCATGGGGCGATTGCCCGAAGGCCAGGGTTTGCACGGAGGCGCCCCAGGCCGCTGTGATGAAATCGTCGTGGTACAGGCTTCCGGCGATGCCGGCGATGGCCGAATCACGCGACCAGATCCGCGCGTAGTTGTCGTGCCGAACGGCGCCGGCCAGGATGCCCTCCGGCACGCAGGCGGTGCGGATGGTTTGCAAGGCGGCGTCGACGGTTTCTGTGCGGATCATAAGGTGCGGTTTGGATTTGAGGCGGTGGCAAGCCTTGCGGCTCGCCACCACAATCAAACCCATTTTACAAAAAATAACAGTGTTACACGAGCTTTTTTTCGCTTAGAAGGTGTACCGCAGCGAGGCGGTGGTAGACCGTCCGGTGATGGAGCGGGCGCGCACCACGTTCTCCTGGTTGGGAACGATGGATCCTTCTTCCGATTCTGTGACGCCGATGGTGTTGAACAGGTTGTTTACGTTAAGCGAAAGGAACAGGTTGTCAATGATGTTGAAGTCGGCAAATCCGTTCACGTAGGTGTATCCCGGCATGATCAGTTCATTGTTGTCCTGCGCAAACGATTTCGTGGTGCCAATGAAGCTCAGGCCGACGGCGTGCCTGCCGAAGCGGTAGGCCGGGGCCAGGTTGAAGATCAGGTCTGCCTGACGGCGGGGCGTGTTGCCTTCCAGTTCGGGCGTTAGCGCGTCTTTTTTGATTTCGGCGTCGGTGAAGGTCAGTCCGCCGCGCAGGTCGAAGCGGTTGAGCCGGAGCGCGCCGTCGAGTTCCAGACCCAGGGCCTGGTATTCGCGGTTGACCGAATTTTGCGTAGTGGCTTCGAAGTTTTGCTCTTCCACGTTGGCGAGGAATGCGGTGGCGTTGAGCGCCCAGGTGGGGCGGCGGTATTTGAAGCCGACTTCTGCCTGGGTGACCATGTCGGAGCTGAGGTCTGCCGCTGCGCTGCCGTCGGGCAGGATGTAGGGGCCAAAGAGCAGTCGGTCTGCGTTGGCGCGGCCGCCGGAGCTGTAACGGCCGAACAGGGCCATGTCGGGATTGAAGAGGTAGTTGGCCCCGATGGAGAACGACGCATAGTCGTAGTCGTAATTGACCGGTTTGGCGTTGGCATTGTTGATCGTGGCCACTTCCTGTTCCACGAAGTTGATGGTGCCGTCTCCGTCCACGTCAATGGCGCTGGTCTGACCGTCGCCGCCGGCATAAGAGCCTTGCACGTTGCCGATGTCGTAGCGGAAGCTGCCGTCTACGGTAAGTGCGGAAGTCAGTTTCAGTTCAGCGGCGGCGTAAGGCGCGGTGATGTCGTACTGGGTATCGTAGTTGCGGTGGCAGCAGTTGCCCCAGAACGGGACGCCGTAGGCCAGGAGGCCGTTTTGGGTGTAGTTGGTGCCGTTGCTGCTGAGGTTGACGGGCCGCACGTGCTCGTCGTTCACGTCGGTAAGGAAGGAATTCCACAGCCACGACATGGAGATGCGCTGGAAGGCTTTGTAGACACCCACCGTTACGTCGATTTTTTCAAACGATTTGGTGACGTTCAGATCGTCGGTGAAGTTGTTGAAGTTGTTCAGTTCGGTGTCGAACAGGTGAATACGGGTGAGCAGCCCGTTTCCGTTGGCGTTGGCGGGGAATGCCGTACCGTCGGTGTACTGAAGGGTGTAGCTTGAGCTGCCGGTAATCTCCTGCGCGAGGGCGTCGGCGGTGCCCACCTGTGCGGGGAATGGCGACACGAAGCGGCCTTTGTTGAAGGCCATGCGGGCGCGGTTGGTGATGCGCCACCCTTCGCCGATGTCGAAGGCCGTTTCGTTGCCGATGGCGGTGCTCACGGGGTGCATGCCGTCGGCCTGGGTGCTGCGGCGCGGGGTGCCGTCGGGCCCGGTGCCGATGTTGTTGAGCATGTAGGGGGAGTGCAGGGTGCCCAGTTTGGCGTCGTAGCCATCCACCGATTCCCAGGTGGGGTCGTCGTTGGTGCCGGTGACCCGCATGGGCATAGGCAGGTAGGCAGGGGTGCGGTCGTTGAGGTACTTGAAGTACATGCGGGAGTAGCCCTGGTTCCAGCGTTTGGTGAGGCTGGCTTTCAGTTGGCCGCCGTAGCTGGAGGTGTAACCGGTGCGGCGGGGGCCGTCGCCCTGGCGGAAGAAGCCGCCGACATGGAAGGACACGTTGTTGCCGATGGGCGAACCGTAGTCAAAGTCGGTGCGGAAGTTGGGGAAATCCAGACCAATGGTGGTCCCTACGTTGCCGCCTTCCACCTCGCCGGTTTTGCTGATGAAGTTGATTACGCCGGCAGGTGAGTTGCTGGCCAGGGTAGACGCCGAACCGCCGCGCAGGGCTTCGATGCGGTCTACGGTGTAGTCGGCACGCAAGAAAATATCGGCGGTGCCGAAGGCGATGTCGCCAAATTGCAGCACCGGAAGACCGTCCTCGTGCAGTTGCAGGTACTTGGAACCGCCCGTGGCGATGGGCACACCCCGAACGGTGATGTTGGTGTTGCCGTCGCCCGCAGACGCCTCAGAGCGCACACCGGGAATGGACCGCAGGATCTCGGCTGTGCTGCGGGGGGATGCCTGCTGCACCGCGTCGGGCTTGAGCGTGCTGATGGAGACGCTGGACGAGATGGCCGACCGCGGGTTGACCACACCGGTGACGATCACCTCGCCGAGATCGAGCTGGTCTTCGGCCAGCGCAAAGTCAAGCTGGGTGTTTTGCCCGTCCGCCACCGTCACGACCTGTGTAGACTGGCCGTATCCCACATACGAGGCTACCGCCGAATAGGTGCCCGCCGGAACGTTGGCGATGCGGTAACTGCCGTTGTTGTCGGTGGTGGCGCCCAGGCCCGAACCGAGCAGCCTGACGGTGCCAAAAGCAATGGCATTGCCCGAACGATCCTTGACCGTACCGGAAATGGTGCCTTGCGCAAAAACGCCGGCAGACCAGATGCACATTGAAAAAGCAAACAAAAGAAAACTTCGTAAGAATTTCATCATTTTTTGTTTTTTAGATTGAGCCTTTTTCCAAATTTGGCATAAACGTATACGGAATGCCGGTTCCTTGCAATACCTTTCGATCCGCCTCCGTTCCGCAACCGTTTGCGCAAACGGTTGCGGTGGAAAACTTTTTTGCTTTTTTTTGAAAAAACATTTTGCAAAACGATTGGTGAGGAAGTGAAACGAGCAACCATCAAGGACATCGCCCGAATGGCCGGGGTCAGCGTGTCGACCGTATCCCGCGCCTTGCACAACCATCCCGACATCGGCGAAGCGGTAAAACAAAAGGTGCGCGCCGTGGCCGACGCCCTGCACTACCACCCCAACACCCAGGCGGTAAACTTCCGGCAGCGCCGCAGCCGGCTTATTGGGCTGATCATCCCGGAGATCAGCATGTTTTTCATCCCCTCCATCATTCGGGGGGTCTCCTCGGTGCTGGAGGCCAACGGCTACCAGGTGATGGTGCTGCCGTCGCAGGAGTCGGCCGACAAGGAGAAAGAACTGGTGCGGCGTTGCCTGGACAACAGCGTGGAGGGCCTCCTAGTCTCCCTCAGCCACGAAACCCACGAGATGGACCACCTCCTGCAAGCCGCTCAACTGGACATACCGGTCGTGCTGTTCGACAAAACCCAGGACAGAGCCGGGTTCGACCGGGTGATGATCGATGACCGGCAGGCCGCCGCCGGCTGCGTCCGGTACCTGATCGATGCCGGCTGCCGCCGGATCGCCGGGGTGTTTGGCAATACCCGGATGGACATCTCCCGGAATCGGGAGGATGGCTTCCGGCAGGCGCTGGCGCAATTCGACCTGCAACCGGCCGCACCCATCCTGTACGCCGACAGTTCCGCAGCGGCGGAGGTCGTATGCCTTGCCCATCTCTCCGACCAACGGCTGGACGGCCTTTTTGCCATGAGCGACGAGACCCTGGTCGGGGCGATGGCAGCCCTGCGCAAATTACACGTACCGGTGCCCGACTCTTGCAGGGTGGTGTGCATCAGCGACGGCATGGTACCCAATATCTTTAATCCTCCCGTGCCGTATCTGCTTCACAACGGGTTCGAGGTGGGTACCCGGGCGGCGACTCGTTTGCTGGAGCGAATAGCCGACCCGAAATTGGGGATGTCGACCCAGCAAATTTTGGTTTCTACCGTGTTTAACGCCTGACGCCCCGCACCAACCGCCGCCCAATTCGACGCTCCAGAGCGTTGGTCGGCCGGAATCCGTACCTTTGCCCGTATGAACCGCCGACTCCCCGCCGAATGGGAACCCCAGAGCGCCGTGCAGCTCTCCTTCCCGCACGCCGGCACCGATTGGGCTGACATGCTCGATGTGGTGCTGCCCGTATTCGTGACCATTGCCGAAACCATCGCCCGCTTCGAACGGGTGCTGGTTGTTTGCTCGGACGCCGCCGCTGCCCGGCAGCTGCTCCGCAACATCCCGGCAGAACGCCTTGTGCTGGCGGAGATACCCAGCAACGACACCTGGGCGCGCGACCACGGCGGCATCACCATCCTGGAAAACGGCGAACCCCTGATGCTGGATTTTGTCTTCAATGGCTGGGGCCTCAAATTCCCTGCCGACAAAGACAACCTGATTACCGGCGAGCTCAGTCGCCGTGGTGTTTTCCGTGCCCCTTATGTGCCCGGCGGACTCGCCCTCGAAGGCGGCGGCATCGAATCCGACGGGCAGGGTACGCTGCTCACCACCACTGAGTGCCTGCTCTCGCCGAATCGGAACCCGCACCTGAACCAGTCGCAGACGGAGGAAGCCCTTAAAACCCTTTTTGGCCTGAGCCGGGTGCTGTGGTTGCACCATGGTTTTCTGGAGGGCGACGACACAGACTCCCACATCGATACCCTGGCGCGGTTCTGCTCC
The DNA here is from genome assembly GCA_033764075.1 of Saprospiraceae bacterium. Classification (GTDB taxonomy): domain Bacteria; phylum Bacteroidota; class Bacteroidia; order Chitinophagales; family Saprospiraceae; genus M3007. The sequence goes on from JANRJH010000052.1 coordinate 17,044, forward strand.
CCCGATACCATCGCTTTTGTGCAGTGCAACGACCCCCATGACCCGCATTTTGAGGCCCTTCAGCAAATGGAGGCGGAACTCCGCGCTTTCACGCAGGCCGACGGCCAACCCTATCGGCTGGTGCCGCTACCCTGGCCCGACGCCTGCTTCGCTGCCGACGGACACCGGCTGCCGGCCACCTACGCCAATTTCCTGATCATCAATGGCGCTGTGCTCGTGCCGCTGTACGGCGTGGCGCAGGATGAAGCTGCTATGCGCATTTTCACCGCGTTATTCCCCGATCGGGAAGTGATCGGGATCAATTGCCGACCCCTGATCGAACAGCATGGTTCGCTGCACTGCATCACGATGCAATATCCGGCGGGGGTAATCAACTGACGCTCACCACCTCGCCACCAGGGCAAACGGCTTTTTTATCCGCTCCACATTGCCCTGCGGGTCAAACAGTTCAAAGTACAGAATGTAGATGCCTGGACGGGCAAGTACGCCTTCGTCGGTGTCGCCGTCCCAGCGCAGCGTGCCTGCGCTGCCCAGCAGGGTCTGGCGCTGGAGGCGCCGGATGGGCTGGCCGCCGGATTCAAAGATCACCGCCTCGCCACTGTAACCGGTCGAGGGCAGGTCGTACTGTATTTCCAGAAAATCCTCAAAACCGTCGCCGTCCGGCGACAGGCGCTGGTTGAGCAAGCGCACCCTGTCGGCGCCTCCGGTTGCCAGCGGATTTTCCGCCTGGGAGTTGGGCAGGGTGGGTGTGCCCGGCGCGCCGGTGACCAGGGCAGAAGCGGACGTCCAGTTGGCGGGTGCGTTGGTCGGGTCGTCGACACGGATGCGTTCGAGGGCAACACCATCGAGATCAGAAACGCTGTACACGGCGTTGTGGTAGTCTTCGTCGTAATCGAACGAATCGAGGGTAACGCTCACCCCTGCGCCGGTCCAGATGACGGTGACATTGCCGGTTTTGTCGTCAAGCGTAGGAAAATCCATGTCGATGACGTTCAGCGGCTCGATGTTTTGGAATCGCACACGGGTATCTGCGGCATCGGCACTCAAGACCATGTACTGTCCGGGGAGGAACAACCTTTGCAGGTTAACCGGTTTGACGACGGTGAGTGTGTCGAGCAACTCGGCAAGGTAAAATTCCCGGAGGTTGAACGTTTTGTCGCTTCGGTTGAACATCTCCAGGTACCGGGCGCCCCCGCTGGCCGGGTTGAACATTACCTCGTTGATCACTACGTCGAGGGGCGCCGGATCGGTCGGCAGGCCAATGGTGGTCGATCCGTTGGCCACGCCGTTTCCGCTGCAATCCTGCACGGCGCCGGCGATGCTCAGCTGGTACAACGCGGCAGTTTGCAAGGGGGCATCAAGGTACAGGGTGACGTAATTGCGGTTGATGTCGTCGGGCACGGCGTCGACCACGGTGATGCCGGGCGACACGGCGTACGCCGACGGGTCGGCGGCGGTGGCGGCGTCGAGCCCTTCGGAAAATTGGAGCTCCAGCGTTTGCGCGTCGGTAGGAAATGCATCGATCAGGAAGGGCGCCGTGGTGTCGGGCGCGTCGGCATACGAGGCGTTCTGACGCCCGGGTGTGCCGCCGGGCAGTACGGGGCACGACTGCCAGTTGTCACGGCCCAGGCAGGGCAGTCCCGGGTTGATGCGCTCCAGAGACCAGCCGCCGTCGCGTTTGCCGGTTTCAGCGTGCCAGTTGACGTTGTAGGCAACCCGTTCGATGCGCTCCCCATCCGTCACCCGTTCCAGGATCAGGAAGTCGGTGCTGTTGTTCAGGGAGGGCAGGTTGAACGCCAGCACGTTTTGGGCCAGCCCGGCGAGTGCGGCAGCCCCGTCGGGCGTGGTGAGCGTCGCGTATTCGCCCGGGGCGAGCAGGTAGTTGGGCAGGGTGACGGGGGCGGCGGTCTCGTCGCGAAAGGTCATGCTGCTTAGGTTGAGCAGTTTATTGGAGCGGTTAAAGAGCTCGACCCATTCGAACTCGGGGAGGCCGACGTTGGGGCCCGGGTCGGCCATAAACTCGGTCACGATCACGTCGAACAGCGCCGGCACATCGGGCAATACCACGGTAGCCGGCGGCCCGGCGGCGCCGTTGCCGCTGCAATCCTGCACACTTGCCGCAACGGTCAGCTGGTAAAAAACGCCGGTTTGCAGGGGGGCGTCCAGTTGGAGCGTCACCTGCGTCGGATCGTTGGCATTCGGCGTTGCCGAGGCAATGCCGACGGCGGGGGACAGGCTGTACGCGGACGGCAGGCCCGCCGTGGCGGCGTCCAGTTCTTCAGAAAAGCGAAGCAGCAAAGACTGGCTTCCCTGGGTGAATGCCGTCTGCAACTGGGGCGCCTCGGTGTCCGGCGTATTGTCGAGCGAAGCATTGGCGGCGCCCGGGGTGCCGCCGGGCGACACGGGGCAGGACTGCCAGTTGGCTTCTCCCTTGCACACCAGGTTGGGGTTGATGCGCTCCAGGGTCCAGCCACCCTGGATTTTGAGGGTATCGGTGTGCCAGTCCGAGGCAAAAGCGACGCGGTCGATGCGCAGGTTGTCTGCCGCGCGTTCGAGGACGATCTCGTCGGCGTCGTTGTTAAGGGAGGGCAGGGCGATGACCAGCACGGTGTCGGCGGCAAACGGGCGTAGGGCGCCGGCGCCGGCGGCTGTGGTCAGCACGAGGTAGGTTCCCGGCGCCATCACGTAATCCGGCAGCGGAATGCGCGCACTCGTGGCGTCGCGCAGGGTCAGGCTGTTGGCGTTGATGAACCTGGAGGAGCGGTTGTACAGTTCGACCCATTCTACTTCGGGCAGGCCGGCCGAAGGGGCTGGGTCGGACATGAATTCATTCACCAGCACGTCGGACGACTCCGGCTGGTCGGGCTGGAAAAAGAAAAAGGTTTGCTGCTGAAGGGTTGCTGCGTTGCCGGCCAGGTCCTGCACCTGGTTGGCGGTCACGGTGTAGTTCTGACCACTGCTCAACGGCGCGGGCAGGGCCAGCAGCACCGTTACCCCGTCGGGCTGCAAGGTGGCCGTTGCGGGCGCTCCAATACCCGAAATGTCGTAAAAGGCCGTGTTTTGGCTGGAAACTGGGTCCAGCGCTTCATTAAAAAGGAGCGAAATATGGGTGGCATCCAGGGCCATGGCATCCAGGAGCAGGGGGGGCGTGTTGTCCGGAATGTCTTCGTCAATGCGGATGTTGTCGAAAAAAAACTGATCCACCCGCGAAGCGGTGTACACACAATAAAAGCCGAAGTACAGGTCGTTGCCGGCAGGGTAGGTGGCGTCGGTCGCCTCAAACTGGAAGACCGGTGCGCCGGAAACCGTGGCCATGTCCACCGCCCAAGTTCCGTTTTTATCCCGGGTGACGAATACCGTCTGGTTGACGGTAGTGGCTACGGCGCCCAAAACGCCGGTGCCGATCAGGTTGGCGACGCCGGCATCCTGGCGAAAGAGGCGCAGGGCGTCGTTGGTTCCGTTTTCGCCGATCTCGAAGAAGTAACCGTTTCCCGTGCTCAAATCGGCCGATGTTGCCATCAGGTAAATGCGCACGCGGTTGGTGGCCGAAGGGGCGAAGGGCATGCGCACGTCGAATTGCCAGCGTGCACTGTCTGGAATATTGCCCCGCACAGCCAGAAACGAGGTGCCTGCCGCCGGAGCGTTGAGTTGCAGCTCTCCTGCAGGGTTGACGATAAACTGAGTGACCGAACCCTCCCAGGTCGGATTCTGCAGGAAGTCGCCGTCGGAAAAATCATCGGCGATCTGGGCTGCCAGAATGATCGGAACAAAGGACAGGACAAGGGCCAAAAGACGCATGACAAGCCGTTTACATTTACCGGTGGTAAGATAGGGAGATTGCCGCATGTGGTGTGCCACCGGCGTGCGGTACAATAGAAAAAAAAGAGCCACCCCCGTGTCGAGGGGTGGCTCCGTAGTTGTTTCGAAAAATGGCTTACCGGTGTACAACAAAGCGGGTAGCGTACAGGCCGCCGTCCGTTTTTACCGTGAGGTTGTACACGCCGTTTTGCAGCGCTTTGACGTCTATGGTCTCCTTGGTGCCGCTCAGTCGACCGCGCTGGACGAGCCGTCCGTCGGCATTGAAAATCTCGTAATCACCCGTCGGATTTTGGGTCAGCTCGAGGGTGATCAGGCCGTTGGTGGGGTTCGGGTACAGGCTTACAACGCCTTCACCCGGCTCATAGGTATCGATGATGCCGTTGCGTACCAGCGTGAGGTTATACGCCTGGCTCGATACCCGGGAGAACTGGCCCACCTGGGCGCGCACCAGCCAAACCACCTGGGCGGAGCCGCCGACGGGCAGGCCGGCGCTTTCGAGCAACTGGTCGAGCGCGAGCATGGTGAACGTCAGCTTGGGTGCGCTGCCACCGTTGTCGGAGGGGAAGACTACCAGGGGCGCGTTGGCGGCCGAGAGGCTGTCGAGCGCCACCTGCCAGGTATAGCGGATGGGGCCGTTGGCTGCGGTCGTGGTCGGTTGCCAGGTGATCTCCACCAGCGTGTTCGGGTTGCCGCCCACGGGCAGGGTGCTGTTGTTGGGCGGCGTGAGCAGGCTGAACGGCTGGATCTGGGCGTCGCGCACCATTTTGAGGGTAAACACGTCGTCAGAAGCCAGCATATCGCGGTTGTCGAAGGCATAGGCGCGCACGGTCCAGATGACTTCGGTGGAGTCGCCGGCCGGCAGGCCGAAGCTGGCCAAAATCCCGTCGAGTGCCTGCACCGTGTTGGTCAGCGTTGTCGCCTGTCCACCATTGTCTGACGGGAAGGTCAAGATGGGAAAGATGAAGTTTCCACCCGGAAAATCGGCCAGCCACTCGTAGTTGTTGGCGTTGTCGGCGCGTTCCCACGTGATCTGTACCGGCGCGTTGTTGGCAGGGCTGGTGACCAGACGGAAATTGTCGGGCGGCGTAAGCAAGCCGAAGTTGCCGATCGGGAAAATGCCTTCCTTGCGTCGGTTAAGCTGCTGAATGCGCTGATCCTGCTCCACCGGCGTATCGTCCACATCGTAAGCGGAAGCGGCATCCGGGTGGAAGGTAAGCAGGTACTCGGCCATGGCGTCCTGCTCGGAACCGGGCACGGTGAAGGTGGCTTGTCCGGGGTTGCCGGCGAGCACGGTATCCAGGTCTACGCGGTTTTTGCCGAGGGCGGGGAACGGGTAGCTGTCGCCACCGCCGGCGAGGAAGTTGAGGGTCACGATGCGGATGACGCGGCCGGTGTCGCCGAACACCGCACCGTCTTTGACGAGGGTGTCCAGGGCATTGCCCAGGTCGTCGGTGATGACAGCGGAGCGCAGGCGGTCGCCGGCGGGCAGGGTGGGGTCGAAGCTGAATCGGACACCGCCCACCTGGGGGAACTGTCCGGGTGTGGCGCCGGGGGCGGAGGCGCGCACGCCGTGCTCGAGGACGGCGGCGAGACCTGCTGCGGAGAGCTCAAGCACCGAGAGTCGGTTGTTGAATCGCAGGGAGTTTTCCAGGTCGAGCTGGCTGATGTCGCCCTCTTCCTTTCCGGCAGCGGGGTTGGCGGCCGGGGGCAACAGCTGCACGTCGGAGCCGACGGCGAACACCTGGCCGATGGCCTGGCGGATGCCGCCGCCGTTTTTAATGGAAACGGTTACGTCGGGGAAGGCCTGTTTGGCCTGCCAGAGGTTGGCGTCGGCGCTGAGGTTGCCCAGGTTGGTCTCTTCGGTGCGCACGAAGCCGCGGCGGCCTTCGAGGAAGACGTTGGACTTGCCGAGGATGTTGCCGTCTTTGGCGACGATGACGCTGCGGATGGCGTTGCACAGGTCGCGCACGTTCTGGCCCTTGGAGCCGGGGGTGAAGGCGGCGCTGTAGTCGCCGGCCCAAAGTTCTTCGACGCCGAGGCTGTCGGTGGGGTAGGCGCCGTTGACGGCGTCGTCGAGTGAGCTGAGGTCGATCACGCCCTGGTTGTCGAAGTCAACCACCAGGCGGCCCAGGTACTTGTATTCAGACAGGGTGTTGACGATGAGGC
>JANRJH010000001.1:0-100865 GCA_033764075.1 Saprospiraceae bacterium
TACCTGAAAGGCGATCTTCCATTGCAGGCTGCTGTCCACCCGGGGTTGGGCTTCAAAACCGTCCGCTTTGTACGTGAAGCGCATGTTGTGCGCCCGGTTGGGGCTTTGCAAGGCGCCTTTGGCCTTCTGGTCGCGGATAAAATACTCGCTCTGCTCCACATACGCCAGCGCTTTTTGCATGTCGGGGCTGTAGGCGGGCTTCTGGCCCTCGCCGGTGGCAGGCTGCCTTGTCGTTTGGGCATAACCCAATACCGAAACGAGCATGGCGAGGAGGAAGAGTCCGGACTGGTATGGGTTCGGCAGTACCACTGCCCCTGTTGCCCGACGCAACAAGCTAAAAAGGAGGCGCCCGCAGGCGGCTACGCGCGGCAGGTCGCTGCGGCGGGGTGTTGTACTGCTTTTCATGAGATAGGTCTGTACGTTTTGGTAAACTGATTAAAACCACCAGATATGGCAGCACAAAGGTAATTTATTCAGCGAGCGTACCGTTTTTTTTTTCAGGGCCTTTAGCGGACGATCGCCGAATGGTATTTTTAGCATCTTTTCTGCCCAAAATAAACCTGAAAGCCTAATGATCCATCCAATACCACTCGCATCCGACCGCCTTTTTAAAATAAACCGCAGAGGGGCACAGAGGTAGTCGGCTTTCGGTTGTCGGCTGTCGGCCCCTCCGTGCTTCCTCTGTGTATCCTTTGTGCCCCTCTGCGGTTTATTTTAAAGGCTATCGGTAGTCGGTGCCTCCGTGCCCCTCTGTGTATCCTTTGTGCCACTCTCTGCGGTTTATTTAAGGTGGTGCGTAGCGGGCAGCCTTTAATGGCAATTCAAGGAATCATGTATGTCACGCCGATACCCGCGCCCGCAAACGCCGCCCAAAGTACACCTGCACGGGCACCAGCAGAACCGTCGGGCCAAACCACTGCAGGTACCAGGGCAGGAACGGCGCTGCGTTCACCGCAAATGCCGTCGTCGACGCGATGAAGGCGCCAATCATGGACGAAACATGCAGCGCAAGCCATTCAAGCCGCTGTACTTCGCCCGCATGGTTGAAATACCACAGATTACGGGAGGCATTCCACAGGGAGGCCATACCAAACACCCCGAACAGGATCGGCAAGGCAGGGTCGCCCCCCCGGGCAAACATCCAACCCGCCCGCAACACCATGGCCAGGCCGGCAAAACCCAATAAAGCCGTGTACACATAATCCAGGGGCAACACCGGCCCTTTTTTCATGAATTGCAAGGCACGAAAGCCCCGCATCACGCCGGCCCACACAAACACCGCGATGCCCAGCAGGAATTGGTAGAAGACCAAATCGGGGCGCCTGAAAAAACCGAACGCCGCCGAAACGCACACCACCAGCATGGCGTAAAAAAACACCCGTCCCGCCGGCCGGTGCATGCGCAGGTTCGATTCGTTGGTGTAGATCGCCACAGGACCCAAAAGCAGGGTAAGGACGCCGGCGGCAATGTGCAGATAAAGGAAACTGTTAAGGACGAATTCCATAAGTTGTTTTTTAAACCCACGGCAAAGAAAACGCCTCTTAAAGCGCCTGACAGGAAGAAGGGAGGAATAGCCGGCTTTTGGGGGTGAATGGGAAGGCAAAGTGTTGCGGCGCCGACATCCGTACGGGTTTGCGCAACAATCCAGTCCGAAAATCCATTTAAAAGAAAAATTCCGATACCATGTTGACCTGGTCCGACATCCTTCGATTCGCCGACACCGAAACCCCCCAACCAGACCGCGTTGTAGTAAAAACAGACGAGGAGTGGCGCGCGCAACTCTCCCCGGAAGAATACCGCGTAACCCGCCAGAAAGGTACCGAACGCCCGTACAGCTCAGATCTGTGCTCCCGCTTCGAGCCGGGGCTTTATCAGTGCGTCTGCTGCGACACGCTCTTGTTTGATGCCCGCGAAAAATTTGAAAGCGGCACTGGCTGGCCTTCTTTTACCCAGCCCGTCCGGGAAAACGCTGTGGCCTACCACGCCGACAACAGCTACGGCATGCGCCGCGTAGAGACCCTCTGCAACACCTGCGAAGCACACCTCGGCCACGTATTTCCCGACGGCCCGGCGCCCAGCAAACTGCGGTACTGCATCAATGCCGTGGCACTGCGCAAGGTGGATATGCAGCCGTAAACCGTTACCGCCTCCCCCCTTGAAGGCGGCTGTCGCCAGTCAACTGTCGAGATACCGGAATCGGGTCTGCAAGCCCCCTGAGATGCAGACGCAGTCCTTGAGCGTTTCCGCTGATGCGCTCAACATAATCCAGGTTGACAATGGCGGTGCGGTGGCAGCGCATAAATTGTGGATGACCCGACAACGAATTTTCCATGCGCTTCAACGTGGAGCGCAACAGGGTGCGACTGATGCCTTCTTCGGTGAAATGCCGTATCTCCACATAGTTGTCGGCCGATGTGATTAACAACAATTGCGCTGCCGGAACCGTCAACCGGTCTTCTTTGTTTTCGCCTTCCAGGATGATGAATTGGGGGCCTGCCGGGGACGTGGACCGCTGGTGAATCGCTGCATCGGCACGCGCCGCAATGTCCCGGTATTTTTTTACCAAATTCAGGTAGGAAAGCAAAAAACCGACCGCAACCGGTGCAGTAGCCACTGCCAGGGTCATCCGTTCCCAGCGCCACAGGTTGGAAGCCGTCAGCGATTCCCCGAACAGCACGGCACTGAGTATCCAGTTGCCCACGCCAATAAGCGCAATGAGACCCAGTGTGTCTGTAATGGCCTTGCCCACCGTCCAGGTGCGCTCCGCATCCGGTCCGATCAGCCATTTTTTGCCAAGCCCCCAGAGCGCCGAAGCCAGCAATGTGACCAACCCGAACAACAGACATACCCCAATAAAATGGAACGCCAGTCCCGGCTCAAATCCCATACCGAAAGGCCGAAAAACAAAGAGAAAAACACTCACCACCAGACCAGCGATCAGACCGCTGCGCAAAGAAGTGTGCCACCCTACAGTCAGGGGGTAAGGTTGACCAAGCCAGTTTACCACAAGGAATGTATATTTGCGCAGCAATAATAAAGCATTCAACTTTTTAACATGAAACAATTTCGTTTTTTACTGCCGGTAGTGCTGGCCGTCGCATCGGTGCTGACCGGTTGTTTGCACATCGAAGAAGAAGTAACCTTTAACAATAAAGGAAATGGCAAGTACGCCATGGTCATTGACATGAGCGAGGTGAAAAGCATGATGGACATGTTCAAAGGCATGGCCGATGACAGCACCGGTGGTGCAGAAACGCCGGACCTGTCGGATACCGACATGGGCGAGATCGGCAAAGAGCTAAGCGGGGTAACCACCTCGCTCAGCGGCATCAAAGGCATCAGCAACGTGCGCGAGGTGAACGATACCGCCCAGTTCCGGTTCGGTTACAGTTTTGAATTTGCCGATGTCGCCGCCCTCAACAGCGCCCTGCGCGTGATCAACAAGGAAAAGTACGACAGCAAAACCGAAGACGTTTTCCGGTACGACGGTAAATCGTTCGAGCGCCTTGCCGCCGGCGACCTCGGCGAAGAAATTAAAAAGGCACTCGCAGAAGGCGAAGATGAGGACATGGAGGGCGCGATGGACATGATGAAAATGTTTTTCGGCGATATGTCCTACAAACAAATCTACCACTTCCCCGACCAGGCGATCAAGTCCAGCAACAACAAACTCGGCGAGATCAGCGCCGACGGCCACACGCTCACCATGAACATCAAACCCTTCGACGAAGAGCAGGCCAAAGAAAAAGTGACCGTAGCCACCAAGCTCAAACTCAAAAAAGGTTGATCAACCCCATCAGCCCACGGCTTCAGCCGTGGGACGGATACGATATCGTTTCAACGATATCGTTGAAACGATATCGTTGGTACGATACCGTCGAAACAACATCGCATCCCCCCCCATCAAAGCCCCAACAAATGCCCCATCAAATCCTGCTTGGTTTGCAGGTAATCCCTGTTGTCTGCATGGGGCTGAATGACCAGGGGTATGCGATCCACAACCCGGACCGGAGAGCGCCGCAAGGCTTCTACCTTGTCCGGGTTGTTGGTTAACAGGGCTGCCTGAAAGATGCCGAGGTGTTGCAGAATGAACACCGCACACTCGTACTGGCGCGCGTCAACCTCGAAACCCAGGTGCGTATTGGCCTCTGCGGTGTTGAGGCCGAGGTCCTGGAGTTTGTACGCTTTGAGTTTGTTGATCAGGCCGATTCCGCGTCCTTCCTGACGCAGGTAAACCACCACGCCACCGTGTTCGGCGGCATACCGGAGGGAGGCGTCGAGTTGTTCGCCGCAGTCGCATCGGCGCGATCCGAACACATCGCCCGTCAGGCATTCCGAGTGTATGCGCACGGGCACCACACCCGATGCGTCAAACCCGTCGGCCACAAAAGCCAGGTGTGGCATGCGTTCTTCAGGGCTTTCCGCAAAGGCGATCATGGTGAACTCGCCATAGCGGGACGGGATCCGGGCTTCTGCTTGTTTTTCCAACATTATTTACAAAGATAGGGATAAAACAACAGGGCGGGATCAAAGTTTCAGCGTTTTTTACCGGCCGGGCAAATGCGCGTCGAGCCAATCGAGCCCGAAACGAAATACCGCCTCTTGTTCCGGTTCATTGTGTAGCTCGTGGTAAGCGCCGGGCCAGGAACGGAACGTGATATCCCCGCCGGCACGACCGGCAAACGCCAGGGAAGCGGCGTGCGAGGTCAGCCCGTCGGCGTCGCCGTGCATCAGCAGCAAGGGTACCGGATAGGCTTCGGCAAAAGCATGGAGTTGGCGGGCGGCATCCAGAATGGCCATGCCCAGTGCTGCGGAAATGCGGTCGTGCACCAGCGGGTCGCGCCGGTACGCTTCCACCACCTCGGGGATGCGCGAAATCTTGCGCGCATCCAGGCCGGTGGGCAGGGAAAAGGCCGGCACAATGCGGCTCATCAGCCGTCCTACAGCCACTTTGACCGCCGGATCGGGAAAGGCGAGTTGTATCCACGGACTGCTGGCGATCACCCCCTGCACGGCGTCCGGAAAGCGCAGGGCATAGTGCAGGGCAATATTGCCGCCCATGGACTGGCCGTGCAGGAAAACCGGCAGGTTGGGATGCGCCTTTTTCAGTTCGGCCAACACCGCAGACACGTTGTTCAGCAGCGCTTCGAGGCTGGCGGCGTGTCCGCGCTTTCCACCGCTGGCCCCGTGCCCCGGATGGTCGAAGCCGGCGGTGGCGATGCCGGCCTGCCCGTATCGGGCTGCCAGGTGTCCAAAGCGTTCGATGTGCTCACCGAGCCCGTGCACCACCAGTACCAGGGCGCGCGGCCGGTCGGCTGGCCAGTGTACGCCGTACAGGCGGTTGCCGGCGGAGGAAGTAATCTGAAAGGTCTCTTTGTTCGGCAACATATGGCACTATTTGTTTTGGGTTGTTGGCTGTTTTTTTTGTTCTTCCCGGATCATGTCTTCCAGGCTGCGCCAGCGTCGGCGCTCCAGGGCATCCGGCGAGATGCCGGTGATGCGCAGTTCGGTGCGGCGGTTGGCGGCATGTTGCTCATCGGTACACGTCACCCCGTCGGTGCAGGCATTCACCGGTTGTGTTTCTCCGTACCCCCGAGCGGTGATGCGGCTGGCGTCTACACCGTCCTGCACGATGTAGGCGACGGCGCTCTCTGCGCGTTTTTGCGACAGCTGGGCGTTGTACTCGTTGTCGCCGCGCGCATCGGTGTACGAGCCGAGTTCGACGCTGATATCGGGGTTGTCGAGCAGCAGTTGCACTACCTTGTCCAGCTCGGCGGCGGCCTCCGGCCGGATATCCCATTTGTCGAAATCGTAATAAATGTTGTTGAGCCCGATTTTTTTGTTCATGGTTGCCCGCTCCAGCCCGATGTTCGCCAGCAGGGTGCCCATGGTATTGCCGCCGGTCAGGTTTTCTGACACACCCGGCTTCATGTCGTCCAGCCCGTGCAGGCAAAGGATGCAGTCTTCCACGTTGACGAACACCTCAACGCGTTTGGCCAGGTATCCCGGTTTTCGGATCAGGATGGTGTAATGGTTTCCCTGTTCGAGGTTGAAACGGAAAAAGGCCTCCGGATGCTGATCCAGCACCCTTTCCACGGTATCCCGGGTGCGGTTGTAAATTTCGATGGTGGCGCCAGTGATGGCGTCCACCACCACGTTGTCGTCTTCGCGCGCATCGGCCAGGGTCACGTCCAGCAGGTAACCCGGCCGGCGCTGCATGGGCATTTTCAAAAACAGGCCGGTTTGCGCCACGGTAATCGTGTCGCGCCGTTCCTCAAACAGATCTTTGGCGGTGCGCACCAGGTACCTGCCGGGCTGTAGTGAAAAAACAAACTGTCCGTCGGGGTTGGTGAATGTTGATGCCACGGGTTGGCTGGAGGGCCAGTAAAAAACGTCCACTTTGGCCTCGTTCAAAAAACCCCTGTTGTTGTTTTCAAAAACGTACCCCTCTACGCGGGTCTGGCCGGACAGTATGCCAGGGGCCTCAAGCACCTGGCATAGCGCCAGTGCAACGGCAAATGGTCTGTTAAACAGGGTTTTCATACTGTTGGTGGGTGTTTGAGCGACGGAGGACGATCCGGAATTGCCCGACAAAAATAAACAAACACACCAAGTGTGGCGCTTCTGCCGCAACTTTGTGCCATGATGCGCATCGTTTTTCTGGGCACACCCGAGTTTGCTGTTCCTTCGCTCGACATATTGGTTCAGCACGGTTACCCCATCCCTGCGGTCGTCACTGCGCCCGACAAGCCCGGTGGCCGGCTCGGCGTGCAGCAGTCGGCCGTCAAGCGGTACGCTCTGGAACATGACCTGCCGGTGTTGCAGCCCCCAAAACTCAAGGATCCTGCTTTTCTGGATGCCTTGAAAGACCTGGGCGCCGACCTGCAGATCGTCGTTGCCTTTCGCATGCTGCCCGAGGCAGTTTGGAACATGCCCCCCCGCGGGACCATGAACCTGCACGCATCCCTGTTGCCCAGATACCGAGGCGCCGCGCCGATCAACTGGGCCATCATCAACGGCGAAAAAGAGACCGGCCTCACCACCTTTCTGCTGAAACACGAGATTGACACCGGCGACATCCTGTTTCAGGAGCGCGTGCACATCGGGGAAAACGAAACGGCCGGAGAACTGCACGACCGCATGATGACCCTGGGCGCGAGCCTGGTGTTGCGCAGCGTTCAGGCACTGGAAACCGGCGCCGCCCGGCCACTGCCCCAGGTTGCGGGCGAGGTGACCCATGCTCCCAAAATTTTCACCGATACCTGCCGGATTGAGGCCGGTCGTACCGTTCGGGAAATACACAATTTTATCCGCGGACTCAGCCCCTACCCGGGCGCCTGGATGGATTTTGACGGACGCATGCTGAAAATCCTGCGCGCGGTTCCGGATGAACGGACACCCTTGCAAGGAGGGCCCGGCGAGCTGTTCTCCGACGGAAAGCATTACCTGATGCTGCGCGTCGCCAACGGCTACCTGGCCATAGAGGAGCTGCAAATGGAAGGCAAAAAACGCATGTCGGCGCGCGATTTTCTCAACGGGTTCAAACACCCATGGGCGTCGCTGCAAACGCTTACCTGAGGGTCATTTAACCGACCAGGCATCCATCAGCGACCGGTACCGCGGATCTTCCCCGAGCACTTGCGCGTTGCCCAGCACGACTACATGCTCACGCGCCCGGGTGAGCGCCACGTTCAGTTTGCGATCGATCCCTTCGGCAGACAGGCTCACCAGCGCCTCCAGCTGGTGGGGAGCGTTTACACAGCAAGAGATCAGGATCACATCCCGCGCGCCACCCTGATAGCGTTCGACGGTATCGATGGTAAAAGCGTTGGGGTCCAGCCCTTCCTGTTCCAGCGTTTGGCGTATTTGCGCGATCTGGGCCCGCCAGGGCGTGATGATGCCCAGGGAGTGTTCCGGAATCCAGGTTCGGCCCGTGACCCGGTACCACGCCTGAAAATACCGCACCAGCCAGGCGATCATTTCTGCTTCGCTGCGGTTGTTTTTGGCCCCGGGCAAGGCATCGCCGACAGGCGAGGGAATGAATACCGTGCGCCGGGCGGCGAGCCGCTCGGGCGCCGGCAGGTGGAATCCAGGCGGCAAGGGCGGCAGGCCAACGGGCCAGGGCCCCGACGGTGCGGGAGCGTGCTGAACGTGTCCGGGGTCGTCGCCCATGGTTTTGAGGGTGCCACCGTAGAAATTCCGGTTGGGAAATGCCATGATTTCGGCATGCATGCGGCCCTGGCGGTCGAGTTGTCCGATGTGTGCATCCAGCCCAAGTGCCAGGCAGCGCCGGTACAGGCGCTCAAAATAAGCGTCGCGCAGATCAAGCAGGCCGATGGTGCGCAGATCCGGGTCGGCGACCAGGGTATGCTCCGAATGCTGGGCCACCACGGCGGGCAACTGCCGGTGGTCGCCGATGAGCACGGCCGTGCGAAAACGCGTCAGCAGCCCGGTAAGTTGCGGCTCCAGCAATTGCGACGCCTCGTCGATCAGCAGGCGCTGGAAAGGGTGGAGCGTGAGCAATGCGCTGTTTTGCGAAAAAGAGGCCACGGTGCTTAGCACCACCCGGCGGCTGCGCAGGGTGTCGAGCAGTTCGTTGCGCGTGTTTACCTCGGATACCCGCCGGCTCAGCAGCCGGTCGCGGTAGGCCTCCGCTGTGCTGAACCGGGAGCCGATGCGCCAATACTGGTCGCGCATGTGGGGGCCCATGCGTTCGAGGGCTTCGCACATCTCGTCAACGGCCCGGTTGGTGTAGGCCATGAGCAGGATGTTGTCCGTGGTGTGGTCGAGCACCCATTGCACGTAAGCGCGCAGCATCACGCTGGTTTTTCCTGTGCCGGGTGGTCCCCAGAGCAGGAAGTATCCGGTTTGGGCGATCATTTTCCGCCACAAAAGGGCTTGTTCAGCCGTCAGAAAGTCGGGTGCGGGCGGATGTGTTTCCGGGGCGGCGGCGGCTACCCAATGCACAGGATCCAGCACCCGTGCGCGCGTCGCTCCCGGCGCCTCCATCCATTCGAACAGGTTTCTGTACAGGTTCACGTAGCCGGAGTCCAGCAGGTCGGGTTCAATCGCCCAGGGGCCGCTGTGCCGAAAAGGCCGGTCGTTGGATTGGCGGTACCGGAGCGCCACCTGCACATGCTCCGGCGTGAGGGCGGTGATGGTGCATTTGATCACCTGGTGGGCCAAAACCGTGTCGCCGGGTCGTTCAACCGGATAGAGCACGGCGATGTCGCCGACGCGGAAATTGGCCAGCGGATTGGTGTCGCTCGTTTTTTCGAACAGCAGCGTCGGGTCGGGCTCATGGGCACGGTTATCGGCCAGCCGCAAGCCGGCCAGGATGCTGAACGCCTGCTCTTTTTCCGCCAGGGGCATGCGCCACAGGGCCGCGTGTCCGAGCGTCTGTTCACTCCCCTCCACGCCACACTTGGCCAGCCAGTGCTCCCGGGCAATAAAGCCGGTAAACGCCAGTACGTATTTGCGTTCCAGGGGGTTCAGGTTTCGATATGCGTTTTCGAAACGCGCCATATCCCGCATCAGGAACCCTTTTCCTTCGAAGGGTGAGCTGCGCAGCCGGTCGAACACCGGGGCGTGTTCGTCGCCCGGACGGATGGCGGTCAGCAGCCGCTCAATGGCCACCAACTGGTTGCGCACCTGAATGGCCTCCCACTGTTCGGCCTCCACGGTGGGTGCAAAGCGCAGGAGCTGCTCGTCGGCGCCGGAGTACAGAATGTATTTGGCGGGGCTCAACGCATGCCCGTAGACCGAGCGGGTGAGCAGGTCGTACAACAGCGTCTGGGTGAAGTGGCCCCTGGCGATGCCGTAGCTGTTGGGGCGGAAGGGCTGACCGCTTTTCAATTCCACAATGGCCGCCCGGTCGTTTTCCCTGAAAAACAGATCAAGGCGCCCCTGCAAGCCATACCGTGCACTGAAAAACGACGGTTCCAGCACGGCCGACGAGGCTTCAATGCCCTGCAACGCAAACCCGCCGCCGGCCATTTGCCGCAGGCTGTGGTAGTGCTTGCGCGCCTTGATCGCCAGGGAGCGCACCTCGGCGTCGGGCATGGGCGCATACACCAGCGGGTAAAGGGCAAAGGTCTCGCGAAACAGTTCGCTGAACTCGGCTTCCGGTTCGTGCAGCAGTCGGTCGAGAAAGTGGTTGGCGATGTTCCCCAGCAGGATGGCCGGCGTGACCTCGTAGGGTAAAAATTTTTTCACCAGATGATACAGCGGCTCCGCGCCGTACTCCTTGAAACACTCAGCGATGGCGGAGATGTCCACCAGATAGTCGGGTTCAATTACCAGTCCGCGCGGTTTGAGGTTGCCGGCGCCGTCGATCTCCACCGCCAGCAAACGCAAAGTGACCGGAAAACCGAACACTTTCCGGATCGCGAGAATACTTGGATTGAAATTTTCATTGCGGTCGGGCAGTCCGTACAACATTCGCAAGGGTTCGTCCGACGACTGTTCAGCGAATACGATCAGGCAATTTAGTTCGGGCCGGTCTTCCACCGCCACCACGCGCATCGCATCCACCCGGGTATCGCCCGGCAGGGTTCCTGCAGGGGAAACGGGTGCTGGTACGTTCAACGACCCGGGCGCCGGTAACCCGCTAAGCGACTGGACCAGGCCCACCAACGCCTGCACGCCGGCAGCCACGTCGGACGCGTCTGCCGGATGCCCCTGCCGTGTCCGCTGCACGGTGCGGCGGAAATACTGGAGGTTGCGCAAAACAACAGGCGAAAGCTGGTGGATGTGCCCCACATAACTGATCCGGGTAAACAAGGTGCTGAAGGCGATCTGCTCCCGCTTGGTCAGCTCCCCAAACAGTTTTTCCAGCAGCGTGCCCAGTGCAAGCGTTTTGTCACGGTCGGACCAGGACGTGTGCCCGGCCGTTTTTTCCAGTTCCCGATAAAGCAAGCGCGCCCAGGTAGCATCCATGACCAGCGTGTTTTGCCTGTAAAGGGCATTAGCGCGCCCACAGGTTGTACTTCAGGATGCAATATATGGCGCGAAAGCCGTCTTTCCAACCGATTTTTTTGCCCTCCTCGTAACTGCGTCCGTAGTAGGAGATGCCTACCTCATAAATACGGACATCCGGAATACGACTTATTTTAGCCGTGACCTCGGGCTCGAAGCCGAAGCGTTTTTCTTTCAGGTGCAGACTTTTGATCACATCGGCGCGAAATACCTTGTAGCACGTTTCCATATCCGTGAGGTTCAGGTTGGTAAACGCGTTGGACAGGGTTGTGAGGAACTTGTTGCCGATGCTGTGCCAGAAAAACAGGATGCGGTGGGGGCGCCCGCCCATAAAGCGCGAACCGTACACCACGTCGGCAAAACCCTCCAGGATGGGTTTCAGCAGAATATTGTATTCGGCCGGGTCGTACTCCAGGTCGGCGTCCTGGATCACGATGTAATTCCCGGAAGCGTGCCGGATGCCGGTATGCAAGGCGGCCCCTTTTCCCTGGTTGACCTCGTGTTTGAGGTAACGGATGCCCAGCTCCGGATTGTGCTGCATGTACCGCAGGATGGCGCCCTCCGTATCGTCTTTTGAGCAATCGTTCGTGATGATCACCTCCTTGACCATGCCGTTGGGCAAGGTCACTGCCTTGATCTTGTCCAATATCAGGTGGATCGTCCGCTCTTCGTTGTAAGCGGGAACGACAATGGACAGTTTTTCATGCATACAGTGGTGTTTTTAAACGACGAAAACCCGGTTCAGACGATTATTTCTGTACAAAAATGTGCGCAAAAGTACTTTTCTGGCCCGATTTTTTCATCATGTCGCTCAAACAGCGCAAAAACGCTATTTTTTAACAAAAGAATATTCGGTTTAGGAAACTGTTTTTCCCTGAAATTCGTTTCTTTTGTTGAATCAACTGAACGAACAGCCAATAATATTTAATTTGTAATCGCCATGCGTACATATTTTTCTATTCTTTCCCGTTTGTGGCACAAATCGCCTCGTCTGGCGGTCGCCTTCCTGTATCGTAAGATCACCCGCAAAGCCAAACACCTGCTGCCCAAAGACGATTGGAATGGCAACTGGCTGGGGGAGGAAATGCGCCCGTTCAACAGCATGCGCTAAGGATTCATGCAGGTCGGTGCGTGTCTATTTCAGGCCTGTTGATGAACTTTGGCCGATGTAGCCTGTTCCTTTTTGGAATTCACCGTGCATGCCCATGATCTACCGATCCTTCTTCCTGATCTCCTTTTTTCTGTTTCTTTTCCAGGCCTGCCGGGAAAAGTCCGCTTCGCCGGCGTCAGCATCCGGTTCGCCGGGCCGGGCATCCTACAACACCACCTCCGTGGAGGGGTATGTGGTTAAGCCGCTTCCCCTGAGTGAAAAAGTGACGGTGAGTGGTACCCTTGTGCCCGCTGAAGAAACGGAACTGCACTCGGAGGCCACCGGCCGGGTCGTGCGCATCAACCTGCCGGAAGGCAAAATGGTGCGCCAGGGCGAACTGCTGCTCAAAATATTCGACGAAGACCTCAAGGCGCGCCTCTCCCAACTGGAGACCCGACTGAAACAGGCCGAGATCACCGAGCAACGTCTGGGCGACCTGCTCAAGGTCAAAGGCATCAGTCAGCAGGAATACGATCTCGCCGCCCTGGAAGTGAAGAACCTGCGCACCGAAATGGATCTGGTGCGCATCGACATCAACAAGACCGAGTTGCGTGCACCTTACGACGGTCTCATCGGCCTGCGCCGCATCAGTCCGGGCGCCTATGTGACGCCGGCTTCGCCCATCGCCACCATACGGGCAGCCACCGCCCTCAAGCTCGACTTTGCCGTACCGGAAAAATACAGCGCCGGCATCCGCGCGGGCCAAACAGTCGAATTTCACATCCAGGGCAGCACCCAAACCTACCGCGCGGCCGTGCAAGCTTCCGAACAGCGCATCAACGAAGATACCCGCAACCTGCTCGTCCGCGCACTCGTGCAAGGCGCACCAAAAGAACTACTGCCGGGCATATTTGCCGAGGTCGACCTGGTGCTTGACCAGAAGAATAACGCCCTCCTGGTGCCCAGCCAGGCCATCATCCCCCAGGCTCGCGATAAAAAAGTGATCGTCAGCAAAAACGGAAAAGCTGCGTTCGTGACCGTGAAAACCGGTGTCCGGCAGTCTGATCTCGTCGAGATCACCGAAGGACTGCAAGCGGGGGATACCATCGCCATCACCGGTATTTTGTTTCTGCGGCCCGAAGCGACGATGACCTTTTCTGGCTATCGGTAGTCGGCTATCGGCTTTCGGTAGTCGGCTTTCGGTTGTCGGTTGTTGGGAAAGTAATTTTTGGCAAATTGGGCAAACAGGTTGTATTTTCGCAACCGACAACCGAAAGCCGACTACCGAAAGCCGAAAGCCGACATCCACACATGAAAATCATGCTTTACGCCATCCCGGTGTTTTTTCTGCTCATCGGGATCGAATTACTGATCGAAAGGCTGAAACGCACGCACCTGTACCGGTTCAACGACGCAGTGACCAACATCAACTGCGGCGTGCAACAACAGGTGGTTGGTGTGCTGTTTAAAACCATTCTGTTTGCGGGGTACGTATGGACGTACGAGTACCGGCTATTTACCATACCGGAAACCTGGTGGTCTTTCGTGTTGGTGTTTATCGGGGCGGATTTCTTCTATTACTGGTTTCACCGCTCAACGCATGAAATCAGCTTTTTGTGGGGTACGCACATTGTGCACCACCAAAGTGAGGAGTACAACCTGAGCGTAGCGCTGCGGCAGTCGGCCATTCAGGCGTTTGCGTCCAATTTTTTTTACCTGCCCCTGGCATTTTTGGGCTTTAGTCCGGCGTCCTTTTTGGTGATGCAGACCTTCCAGACCCTGTACCAGTTCTGGATACACACACGGCTGGTGGGCAAACTGCACCCGGCATTCGAATACGTGTTTAATACGCCTTCGCACCACCGCGTCCACCACGGGGTAAACCCGCTCTACATCGACAAAAACCACGGCGGCACACTGATCATTTTCGACCGCTGGTTCGGCACTTTCCAGGAGGAACTGGAAGAACCGGTATACGGGGTGACGGTGCCGCTCAACAGCTTCAACCCGGTTTGGGCACAAATTGACTATTACGTTTGGCTCGGGCGGCAGTTGCGCCTGGCGCCTACCTGGCGCGACCGCCTGAATATGCTGTTCAAAAAACCCGGTTGGCTACCCGAAAGCCTGGGGGGTACCATCGAGGCCAAGCCGGTGAAACCTGAAAAGTTTCACAAGTACGACGTGCGGGTGTCGCCCTTCGTCAACTACTATGTGCTCGTGCAATTCGTGTTGCTCATCGGCGCCACCTTTCTTTTCCTGAGCGCGGCAGCAGAAAACCCCGGACTGAACACCCAAAACCTGGCCCTCACCGGCTGGATCATCTGGACCACCGGGAGCCTGGGTGGACTCCTGGAGAACCGGTGGTGGGGCTGGTGGTCGGAGCTGGGCAGGTGGGTGGCCGTGGCGGTGTGGGTGATGGTGGCTTGAGTTATCCTTGTGTTGTTTACCGGACAATCGACACGTCCCCTTTGAACACTTCCGTTTCCCCGTCGATGAACTCGATCTCCGCGTAATACACAAACACGCCGGGTCCTGCCGGCACTCCGTTCTCGCGTCCATCCCAACCCATGCTTTCATCATTGGGTGCGAACGACAGGGCTTCAAAAACCAATGCTCCCCACCGGTTGTACACCCGAAACGCTTTAACCTGGCGCACATCCGGTCCTCCGTAAACGGTCAGCACATCGTTGACGC
The DNA here is from genome assembly GCA_033764075.1 of Saprospiraceae bacterium. GTDB lineage: Bacteria > Bacteroidota > Bacteroidia > Chitinophagales > Saprospiraceae > M3007. Next base: position 14,762 of record JANRJH010000001.1, read on the forward strand.
CGTTTTTGTCGGGCAAAAAGACATTGGGTATGTACACATGTCTATTTCGACTTACACGGATAAAACGTTCATCTGTCGCTGCGCAATTGTTGTCGTCGCGCACCCATAGGTTGTACAGGAAGGATTGCAAGGGATACACCAACGTATCTGCTTGCACCACAAATGGTCTGGTAGAAAAGTCCACCACCCGCTGCGGCTCATTGACAGCGCTAAGCACGGGCAGTGTTATGCCGTAGCCCAGTTCGATCAGGGTATCGGGGCCCAGGGATACCAACAGTGGATTGGGTTCCTGCAGTACGGCTGTCGCTTCCAGTTCGCATCCTGCGGCATCCAACAAACGCACCGTATGGGCGCCCGGCGCGAGGTTGGTGAAACTTGCCGACGGACCAAACGCACTGCCATCCAGGGAAAACAGCAAAGGCGGTGTGCCCCCCGTAACGGCATCCACAGCGATTAGGCCGTCTTTATACCCAAAACAAGTAATGTGCTGATATTTAAGCAGGAGCGCCAGTGGAATGTCCGGGTTTTGAAGTACCTGTATGGACTTGCTCGCCGAACACCCATTCACAAGATTGGTCACCTGTAGCATGTACGTTCCCGGCTGGTCGGCGCCGGCCTGCAAGTTGTTCACCCCTCCGGTGAAGTGTCCGCTGGTTGTACTCCATTGAACCGTATATTGTTGGGGTGACTGAACGGAGGCGCTAAGCGTCACCTGGTCGGTATTGCAATCAATCACCTCCGGGGAAGCAATGGAAAAGACCGGAGCTGTCGTGTCGATCATCACCATGGCGGTGGCCGTGGCGGTGCAGCCGTTGCCCCCGCTCGCCAGTACCGTATACGTTCCCGGTAAGGAAACGGTTGGTGCGGGCAGCGTGCTCTGGAAGTTACCCGGTCCGCTCCAGATCAAACCGGCAGCGCCGGAAACGACGACATTTACGATCACCGATGGTCGCTCACAGGTAAGTGTTCCGCCATTGGCCGACACCGTGGGTGGAATCGAATCGGACAACACTGTTGCCTGGGCAATAGACGTGCAGCCATTAGGCCCGGTAACCGTTAGTGTATAAACGCCAGGCTGCATTACCCCCGGGTTTTGTTCTGCAGTCTGGAAGCTGCCCGGGCCACTCCAACCATACACAATACCCGCTGTCGGCGAACTGCCAACCAGTGTGCCGGTTGGCGAATCGCAACGCAGGGTATCACCCGCGGCAATCGCCCCGGGCGGGTCTATGTTTTGCTCAACCTCGAGAGAGAAGGTTTCGGTACAACCATTGGACGCCGTCGCCACCACGGTATATGAGCCCGGGTGACCGACCCAGGGTGACTCCTCCACCGACTGAAACCCGGCAGGCCCTACCCATCGATACGCCAGGTTGCCGGAGGCGGTGGCGGTCAGGATTTGTACCTGGGAAACAACGCAGGTAAGCGTGTCGGCGGTTGCAGAGACGTCGGGCGGTGTAAAATCGGCGGTTACGAAGATCGTTGTTCCGGCAGAGCAGCCATTGCCGTTGTTCACCACCGTAAGGGTATACAGGCCGGGGGCCGTCACATCAGTCGGATTTTGCACAGACGAACTAAATCCACCCGGGCCTGTCCAATTCCAGGTGGCGTTCGGCGAATCGGCACTTCCGTTCAGGAAGGTAACCGGGGTGTTGCAATCAAGTGTTCCTCCGGAGGCCATAACATTTTGTGGCGGTGCTGCATCCTGTACAATCACCACCGAAGCAGTATTGATACAGCCGTTTGGCCCCTGGGCAGTGAACGCGTACGTTCCGGGTGTCGAGACCGTCAGTTCCGTTGTTGTTTCTCCCGTGCTCCACTGCCCGGAGGCATTTGACGAAATCGTGGCGGTGAGGATCAGCGACGGTAGCAAACAACTCAGGGTCGCTGCCCCGCTGAGGGCCACATCGGGCAGGGAGTCGTTCTCTCCTACAACAACGGTTACGCTGGTCTCACACCCGTTTGGCGCCTGGACAGTAAGGGTGTACTGCCCGGCAACAGCCGTTTGTGTATTTTGCTGATTGGACGAAAAATTGCCGGGTCCGGTCCACCACCAGGTAACACCCGGCGTCTGGCTTTGGCCGGTCAGGAAAGCCTGGCCGGAAAAACAATCCAGGGTATCGCCCGCAGCACTGACGGTGGGCGGCACGGTGTCCTGCGAAATGTCGATTGACGTCGTACCGGTACACCCGTTCAATCCGGTGGCGGTCAGTACATACGTACCGGGAATCTGCGCGCCAATGTCGGTAGTGCTGGCCGTTACCCCTTGCGGATCCGTCCATAGCAGGTTCGTTTGGGCACTGCCGGAATTTCCGCTGAGCGAAATAACAGGGTTTGCACAGGTGAGGGTACCGCCACCGACGATGTTCACCGGTGGTTCGGCCAGGTCTTCCAGCACCGAAACGGCAGCACTGTTGGTGCAACCGTTTACCGGGTTGGTGACCATCAAGATGTATTGCCCCGCTGCATTGGTTTGCGCCTGCTGATCGTTGGAAGAGAAGCCGCCAGGACCGGTCCACAACCATTGCAGACCGCCAACGGAGGAGCTGCCTTGCAGGATCGCCGCAGTAGCCAGGCAGGTGAGCACACCTGCTGAAGCGCCCAGTGGAGGCGCAGCGGTGTCTTGCACAATCATTTGTGCAGTGGTCGCGGTACAACCATTGGCGGGGTCGGTCACCATGAGTGTATACAGACCGGGTACTGCCACAAAAATATCCTCAACCGGAGCGTCGAAATTACCGGGTCCCGACCAGTGGAACAATACGTCGGGCGACGCAGAACGGCCGTCAAGCAGCGCGGTACCGACCGCGCAAGTCAGCGTATCACCACTGGCACCGATGTCAGGCCGGGTAGTGTCGGCGCCCACTGTAGCTACCGCCGATGCAAAGCAGCCATTGCCGGCAGTAGCCGTTGCCGTGTACATACCGGGCAGCGAAACGGAGTCGACCGGAGAAATGGATAGGAATCCGCCCGGCCCCGTCCAGGAGATCTGAACACCCGGTGTTCCGGAGATTCCGTTAATCTCGGTTTTTTGAACGGCGCAACTCAACGAACCTGCCGATACGGCAATATCCGGAACATCGAAATCGGCGTACAATTCGACGGATGCTTCGGCGGTACACCCGTTTGTTGCTGTGGCAACAACCGTGTACAGGCCGGCTGAGTCCACCACGGGGCTTGGCCCGGAAGCGGCAAATCCGCCGGGGCCGGTCCAGAAGAAAGTCGCCGCTCCGGAACTCACCTCTGCCAGCGGTGTGCCGATGGGCATTGCACAACTCAGGGTGTCGCTCACCACCGACAGAACGGGCGGCGCTGTATCAACCTCAACCGTAACCGCCGCGCTGTTGGTGCAACCGCTGGGGTCAACGACCGTCACCGTGTAGATACCGGGAGAATCGATGGTTGGTTGGGAGAGGCTCGAGGTGAAGCCGTTGGGTCCGGCCCAGCTGTAAGCGATGGCAGTACTGGAAACCGCGCTCAGGTTGATCAATGGGACATTGCAGGTGATTTGGCCCGGAGGCGCCACGGTCAGGTCTGGCGGTGTGTAATTGATGGGAATGTCGAGTAGCGTTGATGCGGTGCAACCATTGGTCAGGTTGGTGACGGTCACACCGTATAATCCGGGCTCGTAGACCAGGGTATCGGCAACATTCGCTGTGAATCCGCCCGGACCGCTCCAAAGAAAAGAGGCAGGAAAGTTGCCCGTCGACGCGTGAATGGCTGCCGGATCCGGGCCGCAGTCCAGTGTATCGGCGCTCACGGTGACGACTGGGGCCAGCGTATCCGACAGCACCAACACCGTATCGGTGGCCGAGCATCCGCCGGGGCTGGTGACGGTTACAAAATACGTTCCCGCGGCATTGGTCAATGGATTGGGGATGCCGGCGCTGAAATTTCCGGGGCCTGACCACTGAAAAGCCGGATTGAGCGCATTACTTACAGCGTTGAGTTGTGCCGTAGCCCCGCCGCAGCCTGTTGAACCCGTGGAGAAGGCAGTCAGGACCGGAGGCGTACTATCAAGCACCACCCACGCGCTGTCCACGGCGATACAACTCAAGCCAAACTGATTCAAACGCACTGCCAGGTAGTACAAACCCGGTTGGGAGACCACCAGGGAGTCGCCCGTCCCAATATTCTTGCCTGTGGAATCCTGCCAGACCTTTATGCCGCCAGGTTGCTGGGCAGAATACAGGGTGACCGATGTATCATTGCACGACAGGGTGTCGCCCGGAAGAATGTCTGCCTTCAAATTGGCTTCAATTACCGTAAAATATATTATTGAATCGCAGTCTTTTATGGTAGAAAGGTTCATTATGTACGATCCTGGAAAGCAGAATTGCTCATTCCCTACTTCTATACAATCGCCCGGACAGACATACTGAGCCGGGAGATTCGTGATGGCGGGGGGGAGTACGGTGACATTAATTTTTACCAGTGAATCGCATCCGTAATAGGATGGAAATAATTTTTGGTAGGTATTCGAACCTGGGTTAGGGTTAATCGGGGCATCCCAGGGCAGTACATAGTTTCCGGCATCCTCTGCACACAGTACCTCCTGGGGTAGGATGGTTTCGGGGATATTGGCAACATTGACCACCAGACATTGTGTATTACCGACGAAACAGGGGCTCTCCGGCCGTACGCATATCTGGGCTGCCCCGGTAACCGGAGCAAACGTGATGTCGGCACACCGGCCATCCGGTGCCGGTAGCACAACGATTGGTCCGGCAACGCCATTCACCTTGAACCCGGGTGGTACCGTCCAAACGTACTTGTCTACATAGGGTACTTCCTCCAGACAGTATTGAACGGTTCCTTTCGGGCATGCTTCCGTCGGCCCTTCCAAAGGCGAGATGTTGTTTATGGGGGGAGCTTGTATGGCCGACAAAGGTTCCACGCTGAACTCAATGTCGCAAATGGCGCCAGAGCAGCCATCGATAACCACGTAGTAAATGCCGGGCGTTAACCCCGTTGCCGTCGTAGACACCGGTCCGCCATTGCAACCGTAGTCTAAAAACAGACAGGGTCCGTCGCAAGCACCATAAACAGCGATTTGTATGCCGCCCGGCAGGTCGCAGTTGGATGAAATGGCCGAAAACGTGACCGTGGGTTCGCTGACAAAAAAAGCAAACCACATGTTGTTGTGCTGTCCAAGACAGTCGTTCTGCGGCGGATCGTTGGTAAATGACCCACTGTTGATAAAGAACGGGTTCTGGAAATCACAGGCAATACAAGCCGCCCTGCAATCATCAGAAGGACCAGTGCCGTTTGGGCACGGCGGTAAAGGCGGTGGGTTCACTTGAGCCATAGCTTGACAGGCAAGGACACAGGCAAACAGGAGAGTAGTCGTTCTAACCATATCAAATTTGGGAATAATACCAAAACAAAGGTACCTATTTCAATTATTTTTAGTAATAAAATAATAATACACTTCTGACCTTTTGACCAATACAGGCATTTTAAAAACAGCGTAAACCGCGGAGGGGCGGTTATCGCTGCCCTCCGCGGTCCATAAAAACATCAAAACATCACCGGCTGCGGCACCACATTCGCAATCGGTTTGACCGATTTGAGGTAAGCGAATACCGCCTTGAGGTCTTCGTCGTTCAGGTTTCGGTAACTGGGCCAGGGCATGGGCGGTAACATGGGCCGGGTGCCGTCCATGCCTTTACTTTTGCCTTCGCGCATGGCCTTGATAAACTGCGCCTCCGTCCAGGCGCCGATGCCCGTATCATCGGGGGTCAGGTTAGCGGCATAAGACACGCCCCAGGGTCCGGCGGCGGCCGTCATGCCCGGGCTGAAGACTGCCACTTTTTGCTCGGCGATCATGGCTTTTTTGTCGTCGAAAGCAAATGCCTCTGCGGTCGGGTGCCCCATGAACCGGCGCTCCGGATCGGGTGCCGGGCCTTGGGGCGTCATGGTTTTGGGCGTGTGACAATCGTCGCATCCCAAGGCGTTTACCAGATATGCACCGCGCTGTACCGGCGACTCGGTCGCCTGGGCAGGCTGCGCGTCGGTATGTTCATGAGCGGCCGGTTGCTCCTGGCAACGGGTGAGGGTGAAAAGGGCTGCGATCATCAGGGCAGCCAAAACAGGGTACGTTTTCATAAAAAAGGTTTGGTTGTTTATTTTTGAGAAAGCGTGATTGCCGTGTCTTCACCGTTGTAAGTGCCGGAAAATCGGATTAGCTGTTCGGTCGTATCCAAGGCATAACGAAAAGCAAATGTTTTCTGGAGTGTGGTGGAAAAATGCACTTCACGCGCCAAGGTGTCCACGTGAAAATCACCCTCCTGGTAGTCCGCGCCACCGTCGGTGAACAACGTTTCCCAAACAAAATGACCTTTTCCGTTGGTGTAGGTGCCAAAGGAAAAAGATTCGGACGACACTACAGCAGGTATGGCCTCCACTCCCTCAATCCGGTGGGATTCAGACTGCCAATGAGCGTGCTGTTGAAGTACGGCTATGAGGTTACTCGTGTTGGAAACATCCGTTGGTTTTTCATTCTCGTCCTTCTGACATGCCACAACAGCAAACAAAAGAAGAACAAAAATAGCAGATGCTGCAAATGAAAAAAGCGTTTTCATGTGTAAATTAAAAATTTTTTTGTGAAAGAATGCATGTGTTCAAAGCAACCCATCCGGCCCGCCCGTGCACAGGAGGGCAAGACAATGCCGTTACGACTTTGCCGAGCAGATGGGTGCGTTGAAAAATGAAAATGCCGCTTGAGGTTAGGTCGCTACCGCGTAGGGCGTCCCATCTTGGGGGCGATAGCGTGACAGAAAGGCTTGGGGGTTGAGCCCGGTAAACTGCCTGAATTCCCTGATCAGGTGCGACTGGTCTGTGTACCCAAATGCGTAGGTAGCGGACGTCCAGTTTGCGGTCGGGTTGTTTTGCAGGTAATAACAGGCGCTGTTGAACCGGATAATCCGGCCATACAGCTTGGGACCAACACCAATTTTATCCAGGAATGCGCGTTGCAACTGTCTCTCGCCGACAAAAACTTTTTCGCAAAGCTGTTCGACTGTCTGCGCCCCGGTTTCCCGCCGAATGTACCGTATCGCTTCCGTCAGGTAGGTGCTATGCTTGTCTTCGTTGATTTTTATTCTTTGCCTTAAAAATCCAAACACTATGCCCGCCAGTACATCCTGATCAGGCGCCGAATCTTCCAATTTTTTGATCAGATCCAGCATATCCGGTCCCAAGATATTCGACACTTCGACATACCGGTTGGAAAGCTCTCCAACCGAAATGCCAAACAGGTCGTGTATGCCTTCGGGCTTGAGCATGAGGCCCATCAGCCTGGCCGTTCCGGGCACCCGCCAATGCACCTTTTCTGTGTACACACCGGTAAAAAAATGTTTTGGCATAAGCGTCCATGGCGCATTCTCGTCGTCACCGAAACGCACTTCCTCTTGCATATCATCCAGATGGAGGATCAACTCACAATTGCCGGAAGGAAGGCAGGTGTTCACGGCGGACCATACATCCGGACTTCCCTGGTGCACACAAAACCACAACTGGTGCACGTAGGGTTGCAGATCAACCGGGACTGGAACGGACTGGGTTGCAAAATTCATTTTTCAAAACTTGTTACAATTCACAGGACAAAGATGCGGGTCTGAATTTTCAATGCGATTGTAAAAAAGCGACATTTTTCTGAATATTTGACCTTAACCTGTTCACCTATGCTTGCACCTGCCGATTTTCATTCCCTGGCCGAACAATTCCAAGCCGATGCCGTAACCATCCGGCGCCACCTGCACGCACATCCGGAATTATCGTTTGAAGAACATGAAACAGCGATGTTTATCGCAAAAACCCTGAAAAACTGGGATATTCCACACCAGACAGGGGTTTCCGGTACCGGTATCGTCGTGTTGTTGAAGGGGAAAAATCCGGACAGCAGAACGGTGGCTTTGCGCGCCGACATGGACGCGCTGCCCATCCTTGAAAAAAACAACGTGCCCTACAAAAGCCAAAACGATGGTGTGATGCACGCTTGCGGGCACGACGTGCACACCACCTGCCTGCTCACGGCCCTGCGCATCCTGAATGCCTCGCGCGATCGGTGGTCGGGCACCGTCAAGGCACTGTTCCAGCCCGGCGAGGAAAAACTGCCCGGCGGCGCCAGCCTGATGATCGCCGAGGGCGTACTCGACAACCCGCGTCCGGAAGCGATCCTCGGCCAACATGTGCACCCTCCCCTGCGCGCCGGCGTGGTCGGATTTCGCGAGGGCATGTACATGGCCTCCACCGATGAAGTATATATTACGGTGCACGGACGGGGCGGACACGGCGCACTGCCCAACACCACCATTGATCCGGTGGCCATTTCGGCGCAGTTGATCACCGCCCTGCAACAACTGGTGAGCAGGCAAGCCGACCCCGGTACGCCCTCCGTGCTCAGTTTCGGAAAAATATACTCCGACGGCGGCGCCACCAACGTGATTCCCAACACGGTGCACCTGGAAGGTACCTTCCGCACACACGATGAAAACTGGCGGAATGTCGCGCTCCGCCATGTGCAGCATATGGCCGAATCCGTTTGCCGGGGAATGGGCGCTGATTGTACCGTGCGGATCGTTTCGGGCTACCCCGCACTGCACAACCATGAGACCCTCACCCGGAAAGCCCGCACCGCCGCAGAAACATACCTGGGAAGAGAGAATGTCGTGGAACTGCCCATCCGGATGACGGGGGAAGACTTTGCCTACTATTCCCGGCAAATACCCGCCTGTTTTTACCGGCTCGGTACCGGGAACCCGGAAAGAGGAGTCACCTCGCCGGTGCATTCGGATACTTTCGACATTGATGAAGCAGCGCTGATTACCGGGGGAGGGTTGATGGCGTGGCTGGCAGTAATGACAGAATGAAAATCACCGCCCGGTATGACGATGGTTTATGCCCTGACATCGCTCTGAATCATACCTTTGGCAGCCAAGAGTTCTTTTTCAGCTGTTTTCAGCGCATTTCCTGTCCAAATTTTTACAAAGGATTCGCGAACAAGCCTTACCTTTGTTCTGTTTAGATTTTGTCTAAATTTAAACCGCGGTTTTTTCTAAACTTCTGATTGATGCATCGCCCACACCGCACCGTTCCTCAATTAAAAGCGCATGAATGCGCACGTGCGCTTGCCTTTTCCGATCCTGCTTTGGCTAGCAAACTCACTGCTATGGGCATATTGCCGGGTTCGAGTATCGAAATGATTCGCACTGCGCCTTTTGGCATGGCTTATTACATCAAGGTGAACGGTGTGCGCCTGGCCCTCCGGGAAGAAGAAGCCGCGAATATTTTGCTCGAAGTATGAAGGCAGGAGGCGGCAAAGCGCTTCAAATTGCCCTTATTGGCAACCCCAACAGCGGAAAGTCCACTGTCTTTAACCAACTGACTGGGCTTCGGCAAAAAACGGGCAATTTTCCGGGGGTAACGGTTGACATCCACAAGGGCAAAATTCAGCTGGCGGATGGCGCCGAGGTCGTGCTGATTGACTTCCCGGGCGCATACAGTGTTTATCCGACATCCTCCGACGAAAAGCTGGTCACCGCCATTCTCACCGATCCCGGCGGACCACATTACCCGGATGGCGTTCTGTACGTGGCCGACGCCGCCCATCTCGAAAAACACCTCCTGCTGCTCACCCAGCTGATGGACCTGCAATTGCCCGTGGTGCTTGCCCTCAACATCATGGATGGGGCCGGCGAAGACGGAACGGTAGTAGACGCTCAGCGCCTGAGCAAACTGCTGGGTATTCCGGTGGTGGCCATCAACGGCCGCACCGGCGCCAACTTGTCCGACGTGCTGAGTGAATTGCAGCAGCTGCTGCGGAATCCGCCGAAAGTCGTTCGGCGATCGGTTTACCAGCTCAACACCCAGGAAAAACAGATTGCCGAGGCCATTCAGCAAAACCTGGGCGTCGCCCTTCCCTATCGCGCGTTGCTGCTGGCCCATCACCATGAATGGCTTCCGTTTTTATCGGACGAAGACCGGCACACGCTTGCTGCCATCAACCAGACCAAAGCGTTTCATTCGTTGCGCGCACAGGTCGATGAGACTTTGGCCCGGTATGACCACTTCACGCCACTGGTCGAACAGGTCGTGCACAAGTCCGGGAACGCTCCGCATTCCATGACCGACCGAATCGACTCCGTGCTTACCCACGCACTGTGGGGTCCGCTTGTTTTCGCCGGTGTGATGCTGCTGGTTTTTCAGGCGATCTTCGACTGGAGTTCGGTGCCGATGGATTTTATTGAAAACCAGTTCGCAGCACTCAGCGGCTGGCTGCACGAACATTTACCCGTACACTGGACGACTGACCTGCTCACCGACGGCATCCTCGCCGGCTTGAGCGGCATTCTTGTTTTTGTGCCCCAGATTGCCATCCTGTTTTTCCTCATTGCCCTCCTCGAAGAGGTGGGGTACATGGCCAGGGTGGTGTTCATGTTCGATAAAAGTATGCGCCGCTTCGGCATGAACGGCCGCAGCGTGGTGGCACTCATCAGTAGTGGCGCCTGTGCGGTGCCCGCCATCATGAGTGCGCGCACCATCAGCAACTGGAAGGAGCGACTGATCACCATTATGGTCACACCATTCATCAGTTGCAGTGCCCGGCTGCCCGTATACTCCGTGCTCATCGGGCTGGCGGTGCCGGCTGACAGGGTGCTCGGGATATTCAACCTCCAGGGAATCACTTTTGCCGGTATGTACCTGCTCGGGGTAGTGGCTGCGCTGGGTTCCGGCTGGCTGATGAAAAAGTACCTCCACTCGCGTGAACCCTCGTTCCTGGCGCTGGAACTACCCGTTTACCGCGTACCCCACTGGAAAAATGTGGGGTTGACGGTTTGGGAGAAAACCAAAGCTTTCGTGGAAGGCGCCGGAAAAATCATTCTGCTCATTTCCATCGTGTTGTGGGCATTGGCCAGCTTCGGACCGGCCGATGATATGCTGGCCGCCAACGCGCGTGCCGAACAAACAGCCGTTGCCCAGTCCCTGGACGAAGCAGCCAAAGCAGACCTGACCGCCGCCTACCGCCTGGAGGCTTCCTGGGCAGGCCAACTCGGCAAATTCATCGAGCCGGCCATCCGGCCCCTGGGGTACGACTGGAAAATCGGTATTGCCCTCATTACTTCCTTTGCGGCGCGTGAAGTGTTTGTGGCCACCATGTCTACCATATACAGCATAGGCAGCACAGACGACGAAGCGCTCTTGCGCGAAAAGATGCGCCACGCCAGGTTTTCCGGTTCGGCAGAACCGGTGTACACACTGGCCACCGCCATGTCGTTGCTGGTGTTTTACGCGTTGGCCATGCAGTGCATGAGCACACTTGCCGTGGTGCAGCGCGAAACGGGCAGCTGGAAGTGGGCATTGCTGCAGTTCCTGGCCATGAGCGGTCTGGCCTACCTTTTTGCCTTTCTGGTGTACCGGTTATTTCTCTAAAATAATCCGCCGTCTTCGGGAACCGGTTCGTGGGCATTTTCTCCGCGAAAAGACGCGGCATTCAACTGATCGGTCACCCGGTAATAGCGAAGCAAGCCATCGGGCGCCGGGCGCAAAAGCGCCGCCAGCAACTCCGGGTCATCGGCGTGCAACCACTGCTCCCGACTGTCGGGATCGACCAGGATTACCGGCATCCGGTCGTGCAGCGCTTCAAGATCGGCGTTGGCATCGGTGGTCACAATACTAAACGTGTGCTTTTCCGAACCATCCGGATTTCGCCAGCGTTCCCAGATGCCTGCGAAAAACAACAAACGGCCGTCGGAACGAACAATACGATAGGGTACTTTTTTCCGGTTGGGCAGGGTACGCCATTCGTAAAAACTGTCGGCCGGCACCAGACACCTTCGGCGCTTGAACGCTTCTCGAAACGACGGTTTTTCATCCATGCTCTCTGCACGCGCGTTGATGAGTTTACCCTGGTTTTTCCCGTCCTTGCTCCAGAAGGGAACGAGCCCCCATTCGAACAACGCCCATTCGTGCGCGCCTGTGCGTACCGGCGCCGGCTGCGTAGGCGCAATGTTCATACTTTTGAACTCGGGGACTGAACCGGGGAGTTCCTCCGAACGTTGCTGGGGGGTGGGTTTGAAAGAGTAGCGACCGCACATGGCAATGATGATGGGGTGAATATAAAGTCAATGTTAAGAAAAAAAGAAGTGGATGCAGAAAAGTCTGATTTTCAAAACTTTATAAAAACGGCTATTGGGTGTATTTTGTGTAAAAAATCCGGCGTTTTGCACCCTTCTCCACATCTTGTTGCGTTCATGGGGACTTTTCCACAAGGTTGTCTTTTTTTTACACCTGTTTTGGGGCATATTGCAGCCGTTTTCCACCATTAAGTTAATGTTAAATGCAGGTGCTTCCGGACGACCGGCAATCTTGTTAAGAACGTTCAAAAATAATCCAATATTTTGAAAAAGAACACTTTAATTCTTTGTGTAATGTGGATACCCCGTGGAGAAATGCCCGACAAGCCAACCTGGCGAGTGGGAAACTTATTTACCCACAAATCAACACCCCTGATAATGACCGGGCATAAAAGATATTTAAATCAATTCAATTTTATAATGAATGATGGTATTTTGGGGATAACGCAAAAACTGCTTTATCCAAGCGGTGTTTTACCTTTCTCAAATCGACATTAGAAACAACAGCGGATGCAAAGCCTGCCTATTTCAGATAACGCAACGCCATCCGGCGCATGGACGCCGGATGGTCGTATTTCCCGTGTGGTTAAAATTTGGCTGCTGACGGGGGTGGTCATGATTTTCCTGCAAATAGCCATTGGGGGCATCACGCGTCTGACCGGCAGCGGGCTGAGCATCACCCGCTGGGAAATTGTGACCGGTACCGTGCCGCCACTGAATGCCGCCCAATGGGAGGAAGCGTTTGCCTTGTACAAACAAACCCCGCAATACCAGAAGATCAATCAGGGCATGTCATTGCCTGATTTTCAGTTCATTTACTTCTGGGAGTACTTTCACCGGTTGTGGGCGCGGATGATGTTTTTGGTGTTCATCATTCCGTTTGGCATTTTCTGGTGGAGGGGCATGTTTTCCCAACGCCTGGTTCCCCGACTGCTTATCCTGGTGTTGCTGGCAGGGTTGGAGGGTTTCTTCGGGTGGATCATGGTGGCCAGCGGACTGATTCATCGCCCATGGGTCAATGCCTATAACCTGACCTTGCACCTCACCATGGGCCTGGTTATTTTCAGTCATTTGCTTTGGACAACCTTTATGGCTTTTCAGCCTTATCCGGAGCGGTCGGGACGGGATAGGGACCGGCGCTTTGCCTGGGGGCTTCTGTTGCTGTCGTTTGTCCAGATCGCCCTGGGCGCCATGATGTCGGGTACGAAGGCAGGATTGTTTTATCCGACCTGGCCGGATATGAAGGGCGAGTATTTGCCCGCTATTCTTTTTGATGGTGCCTTGTGGTCTGTCGACAGTTTTACCCATTACGATACCAATCCATTTATGCCGGCCTTGATACACGTGCTGCACCGAAATACGGCTTACCTCCTGACCGCGCTGGTGGTGTGGTTCATGGTATCGGTGATGCGACGCCCCGACGTTCCTGAATCATATCGTATGCGGCTCTGGCTTACCGGCGGTTTCCTGACGCTTCAGGTGATACTGGGTATTCTTACGGTGCTGGCGTGCAAAGGAACCATACCGGTGGGGTTGGGCGTAATGCACCAGGGTGGAGCGGTGTTGTTGTTGGGCGCCTTGTTGTGGGCCACGTATGCGGCAGGTGCCGGCATCCGAAAATAGTTTTCCGGATACACGCCTCGCTTTTATTTTCGTTTCCGGAAATTTTTTTACATATATTTGCCGTTTAAGTAAATCTTTCACCAAAGAGATGGAAATTTATTTTAAAGAAGAAGACGGCTTTCGATACATCGAAACCGGCGGTTCGGAGGAAACATTGTTGTTGTTGCACGGCCTGTTTGGTGCATTGAGCAACTTTGAGGGTATTATCCAGAATTTTTCGGATAAGTATAATGTGGTGGTACCCATGTTGCCGATTTACGAAATGCCCATTCTCCAGGTGTCGGTCACCGGGCTGGTTGATTTTGTGACCCGCTTTGTGGAATACAAGGGATACCCTAAAGTGCACCTGGTGGGCAATTCCCTGGGTGGCCACATCGCCTTGCTGTATGCATTGGCGCATCCCGAAAGGATAGCTTCCATAACCCTGACCGGCAGTTCCGGGTTGTTCGAAAGCGCATTTGGTACGGCGTTTCCGCGTAGAGGCGATTACGAGTACATCAAGCACAAGACAGCCGACACTTTCTACGATCCCAATGTGGCCAGCAAGGAATTGGTTGATGAGGTGTTTGGTATCGTGAACGACCGAAATAAAGCCATCCGTGTGGTGGCTACCGCCAAATCGGCCGTGCGGCACAACCTGGGCGACAAGTTGCAAAACATAAAAGCCCCTACGTTGCTCATCTGGGGAAAGCAGGACAACGTGACACCACCCTTTGTGGCTGAAAAATTCCACGAACTGATTGCAAATTCCCAACTGCATTTTCTGGATGAGTGTGGCCACGCACCCATGATGGAAAAGCCTGCGGAATTCAATGCTATTCTCGACAAGTTTTTGTTGGCGGTAATTTCATCTCAGGTAGAAGCCTAACAATCGCTGGTTCCTGATTTGACCGGGCGGTTTGGTAAACATGCCTTGCTCACTTTTTGTCTTTTATTGTAAAAGCATTGTTATAAAAATGTTCCACGTGGAACATTTTACACACCTTGTACCGCCAGGCCGTGGGCACGGTCTGTCGTACTGAGCGCTGCCAATCAGCAGCTTGGGCCGACGAATGTTCCACGTGGAACATACAATCGATCAGTCCATCTTGGTGATGTACACGTCTACGCGACGGTTGAGGGATTTTAATTCTTCCGTGCTGTTGTCGTTTATCGGGAATTTCGGCCCGTGGCCAACGGCGGTGATTCGCTCCGGCGCAATCTTGTTTTCGAGCAAAAAGGTCTTAATGGCGTCTGCTCTGTCCTGGGAGAGCCTCATCAGATCTTCGGCTTTCCCGACGTTGTCTGTGTGTCCTTCTATGCGAATGTGCATCTTCGGATTGTCCGACATGAACTGCGCCAGTCTTTTTAATTCCGGGATGGAATGTTCCAGAATGATGGCTTTCGACTGTTGGAAGTAAATGGGACGCAGTTCGATTTTTTCCCCCACCTGCAGTGGGGTGAGGTAAATATCGACGTATTGGTCTTGAAAGTATGCGTAGTCGTTGCGCAACCGGATGGTGTCGGGTTTGCCGGCAAAGCCTGTCTGGTGTCCTTGCAGGACGTAAGCGATTCCTTTTTGAACCTTGATGCTGAAGGTGCCGTCGGGGCAAGCGGTCGTTTGTCTGGGGATCCACTTGCTTTGATAGTCGAGTTCGGCATGGGGGATCAACTGGCCGGTTTTACTATTTAAAATTCGGCCGCGCAGGGTAATCATGGTGGGCTGGGCCGGCGCGAGCTGGAAACGAAAAATGTCGCTGTTGCCGTCGCGCCGCGAGGTAAGGTACAAATACCCGGTAGACATATTGAAATAGGGCTGGCTGTCGTCGGCAGGGGAGTTGATGGGCGACCGAAGCCGGACGGGCTCCGACCAGCTGACCCAGGTGTCGTCCAGGCGTTTGCACATGAAAATGTCGTTTCCACCGATGCTGCTGGCGCGATTGGAAGAGAAAAACAGGGTAGTATTGTCTTCGGATAAATACGGTGTTGTTTCCCGTCCGGGCGAGTTCACGACATTCCCGAGGTGGCGGGGCGCCGACCAGCGGTATTTTTCCTGGCGAAAGCAGACGTACAGGTCCATGTCCCGGGAGTCGTTTCGTGTAGCGGACAGGATTAGTATTTCCCCGTCGAAACTCATGGTCAGGTTGACGTCGGATTTGATCGTGTAGTATTCGTCGATTTGCACGGGCTCCGGGAAAGCCCAGGCGCCGTCGGGTTGCTCCCGGATCACCGAAAACCCACGTTTGAGGTCGCCATTGGGTTTGAACTGGTTGATGATATAATACGCATTGGGTTCAGGTGTGATGGTCACCAGACTGTTGGGCAAGGCGTTGTTTAAAGGCGCACCTGGGTGGATGGGGTCGCTGAAATTAATCGAATCCACTGTGGCAACCCATATATCCTGGTTAAACGGCGACCTGGCCGGGTCGGCAACATGGCCGGTTCCGCCCAGCTGGCCATACACCCACGACAAACGCTCCCTGTACATATCGACTCCCAGGCTGTCCAGGATGTTGATGCTATCCAGGATCAGCGTCGGCTCAAACACCGGGTATGCTACCCGGGTAAAAAACAACCGGCTCCCGTCCCGCGAGGGTACGGGGGTGATTTCGTCGTACGGTGAGTTGATCGATGGCGGGAGTTTTTCAATGACCCATTCCTGGGCAACTGCGGGAACAAAGGGCGTCAGCCACAGGAAAAAAATGGCGATCAGGTGCCGGGTTTGCATAGGATATAGCGTTTCCACAAAATTAGACAGGATGGGGGAGAGTAAATATAAATTCAATCATGAAAAAGGGGCACAGCCAGGCTGTGCCCCTTTTCATATTTCGCCGATGGTCATGCATCTTTTGATTTGACCGTTTGCTGCATCGGTTATGTGCGACCCAATCAGTTGAACCGTTCAAAAATGCCGGCAATACCCTGGCCGCCACCAACACAGGCGGTGACCATGCCGTACTTATGGTTCCGGCGCCGCATTTCGCTGAGCAATTGCACGGTCAGTTTGGCGCCGCTGCAACCCAGTGGATGCCCAAGTGCAATGGCGCCACCATTTACATTCAGTCTTTCCATATCGAATTCCAGCTCTTTGGCTACGGCCAGCGACTGGGCCGCAAAGGCCTCGTTTAACTCGATGAGCTCGATGTCCTGGAGTTTCATACCCGCCTGTTTCAGTGCTTTGGGCACAGCGGCTACCGGACCGATGCCCATATACAGGGGCTCTACGCCGGCCACAGCACAGGCAGCGAGGCGCGCCTGGGGTTCGAGTCCGAGCTGTTTCATCATTTCTTCCGACATCACCAAAACGAATGCGGCGCCGTCGGACGTCTGGGAGCTGTTTCCGGCGGTAACCGTGCCGCCATTGGCAAACGCGGGTTTGAGTTTCGCCAGTGCTTCCAGGGTGGTGTCGCGCCGTACGCCTTCATCGGTGTCCACGATATGTGTGCGTTCTTTTCTCTTGTCGTTTTCCACCCATACTTCCGGGACGGACACGGGCACAATTTCGGCTTTGAAAAGCCCATTATCGACGGCTTCAGCGGCGCGCAGGTGGCTGCGCAGGGAGAAGTTGTCGGCGTCTTCCCGGGATATGCTGTATTTTTTGGCAACAGCCTCGGCGGTAAGTCCCATCCCGATGAGGTAGTCGGGCGTATTGGCAGCAATGTTGTAATTGGGCGCCAGTTTGTATCCGGTCATCGGCACGAGAGACATGCTCTCTGTCCCGCCGGCGATGTAACAATGGCCCATACCGGCCCGGATTTTGGCCACCGCAATGCTGATGGTCTCCAGCCCGGAGGCGCAGTAACGGTTAACGGTCATGCCCGGCACGTCCTTACCCAGGGCACGGGTGGCAATTAGACGTCCGATTTGCAGGCCTTGTTCTCCCTCCGGGTTGGCGCAGCCTACGATGAGGTCGTCTACCCGGCTGGGGTCAAGCTGTGGAACCTGGGCGAGGAGGTGTTTGATGACGTCGATGGCCAGATCGTCGGGCCGAACACTTTTGAACCCGCCTTTTCCGGCTTTTCCGACGGCGGTACGGTATCCTTTGATGATATATGCTTCCATGATGATGATGTTTCGGTTGTTTTAGTTGCGCAATGGTTTACCGCTTTCCAGCATGTGCTGGATGCGTTCGAGGGTCTTGGTTTCGCCGCAAAGGCTGAGGAAGGCTTCGCGTTCGAGGTCGAGCAGGTACTGTTCCGACACGGTTTGCGGACTGGTCAGGTCGCCTCCACACAGTACCCAGGCAATTTTACGGGCAATCTTGACGTCATGTTCTGAAGCGTAATTGCCCAGGAACAGCGAGTGGGTTGCGGTGTACAGGGCGCCGAGTCCGGTACGACCAAGCACCAACACGTCCTTGCGCGGAATGGGTTGCGTGTAGTTATCCGCCAGTTCGAGCACCTTGCTCTTGGCTTCGGCGATGTTGCGTCCGGCATTCAACACAACGTGATCCTTGTTCGGGAGCAAATAATGGTATTGAAATGCCTCATGAGCCGATGTGGCCACCTGGGCGGTAGCAATGGTTTTGAACTGTTCGATCAAGGTAGGAATCTGGACATCGCCTTCATGGGCATACCGGTCGCTGGCACGCACGGCAAACTCCTTGGTGCCCGCCCCGCCCGGGATAAGGCCTACGCCCACTTCCACCAGGCCGATGTACGATTCCGCCGCAGCCATCACCGCATCGCAGTGCATGGAAAACTCACAACCGCCGCCGAATACGTAGCCTTGGGTGGCCATGACCACCGGGACAGCGGAATAACGCAAGCGCATGGAGGTTTGTTGAAACAGGTTAACGGCCATATTCAGCTCATCCCACTCCTGTTGGTAAGCCAGCATGGCGATCATCATCAGGTTGGCGCCGACCGTAAAATTTTGGGCGTTGTTGCCGATCACCAGGCCTTTCCATCCTTGCTCTTCGGCAATGGTGACACTTTCGTTTAATCCGCGCAGGATACCTTCGCCAATGCTGTTCATTTTGGAATGAAACTCGAGGCAAAGCACACCATCACCTATGTCGTGCAAGGTGCACTCCGCATTTTGGAAAACCGGCTTCCGGTCCCGGTAAGCATCCAGGACGATGAAAGCCTCCCCGCCGGGCAAGGGTTCATGCGTTTTGGTGGCCGGATTGTAGCAGAAACGTTTGCCGCCTTCCATTTTATAAAAGGTGGTGTGGCCCGATGCGAGCATCTCCTTTACCCAGTTTGGAATCCGTTCGCCTTTTGCTTCGGCTTTTTCTACCGCTTCGGCTACGCCAACGAGATCCCAGTACTCAAACGGCCCCTTCTCCCAGGCAAACCCGGCGCGCAGGGCGTCGTCTATGGCAAACACGGTATCGCTGATTTCCGGCACCCGGTTCGAGGCATAGGCAAACAAACCCAAAAACGATCGCTGGAGCAGTTCGGCGCCTTTGTCCGTGCCCTTGAAAATGGCCTTCATGCGTCTCGGCAACTCGTCGATTTGTTTGAGGGTATCGAGAATGGGTAGTTTTGCCTTTTCCGCAACAACGTACTCTAATGTGTTTAAATTCAATGATTTAACAACAGGCCTTCCCTTTTCGTCCCGCTCGTTGGTTTTTTCGTAGAACCCTTTACCGGATTTATTTCCGAGGAACTTGTTGTCTATCAGGAACTGAAGAAAAGCGGGCACTTCAAAGGCACTGATCTGTTCGTCGTTCGGGCAATTGTGGCGCAAACCATTGATGACGTGCAGGGCCGTGTCCATGCCGACGAGGTCTCCCAAACGGAAAGTACCCGTCTTTGGGCGCCCGATGGGTGGTCCGGTGAGTGTGTCCACCGTGGAAATATCCAGGCCGAGCTCGTGGGTCAGCTGGAATATGCGGGCCATGGCGTACACCCCTATTCGGTTGGCGATGAACGCCGGCGTGTCTTTACACGATACGGTTTGTTTTCCGAGGTGAACATCGCCAAAGTGCATGAAAAACCGGGTTACCTCCGGGTCGGTATCCGCAGTGGGGATGATCTCCAGCAGGCGCATGTAGCGAGCCGGATTGAAAAAGTGGGTTCCGAGAAAATGCCGGCGGAAGTCCTCGCTTCGTCCTTCTGCCATCAGTTGAATGGGAATTCCGGAAGTATTGGAGGTAACGAGGCTTCCTTTGGCCCGGTGCTGATCCACTTTTTCCAGCACCTGTTTTTTAATGTCGAGCCGTTCGACCACCACTTCAATGATCCAGTCGGCATCCTTGATCTTCGGGAGATCATCTTCGAAATTACCCACGGTAATCCGCTGTGCCAGGGAAGCCTGAAAAAAGGGAGCGGGTTTGGTCTTAAGGGCGGTTTGCAGGGCCGCGAGGCCAACGCGGTTGCGGGCTGCGGGCACGCCGGCCTCCTCCGGTTTGAGGTCGGGCGGAAGGATGTCGAGCATGAGCACTTCCATACCGCAACCGGCTAAATGGGCTGCTATGCCGGTACCCATGAGGCCGGAGCCGAGGACAGCCACCTTTCGGATGTGACGGGATTTCATAAAGGTATTTGCTTTTGTAGAAAAACGTTTAAATGCACCAATGTGTTTAGCGAATTTTCGCTGCACAAATGTCGTAATTTTTTACAATTGAGGGAAATGACAAAAATGGCGTTTTCATTTTTTTTTCTGTGGAAAAAACAGCGGACTTTTATTCGTCCTACGAGTATACTCGTAGGACGACTGAAAACTTACTGATATGAAAGCAATGCTCTCTCGCCCTTTTATTCGTATTTTGGGTATCCTGCTCGGTTTGATCGTATGGATGGCCAACAGTTTCAATCCGCCCAATGGGCGAACAAATGCACCATTCGATGGCAGTTGCAACAATTGCCACAGTGGCGGCAGTTTCAACGGCAATGTTGTATTGAGCGGGCTTCCCGGCACGGTTGAGGCCAATACAACGTATAATTTGACGTTGACCATGACCCCCACCAGCGGCAGTCCTTCGCTTGGCGGTTTTCAATTGGTGGTGGTAGACAACAACCTTAATGACGCCGGCGACCTGATCTCCATCAACTCGGAGACGGGGACGGAGCTTTTTGCCAATCGCGAGTACATCGAACACCGCGGATCAAAGACCTTCGGCGGCGGCCCGATATCCTGGGATTTTAACTGGACGGCGCCGGCCACCGTCGGGGGGGGAAACACCATCAGGGTGTACTACATCGGTAATTTTACCAACGGAAACGGAGGAACTTCCGGCGACATCGCGTTTTCCGATCTCGACACCTACGGATTTCAACCGGCCTCTTCTCCGGTAACCGCGGCCATCAGCGCCTTTCAAAATGTGTCTTGCTTTGGCGGGAATGACGGCAGCGTCACCGTTCAGGCCAGTGGCGGAACCCCTCCTTACAATTACCTGTGGTCGAATGGGCAAACGACCCAAACAGCGGTCAACCTGGTGGCCGGCACGTACTCCGTTACGGTCTCCGACCAGGCCGGCAGTACCGCTGCGGCATCCCGAACGCTCACCCAGCCGACCAACATCAACGTGCTGACGAGTGTCTCCGGCATCATCACTTGCGCACAACCCACCGCGACCATTTCCGCCTCGGCCACCGGCGGCGTGCAACCGTACCAGTTTGAGTGGTCGAATGGTGCAAACGGCCCCACCACGGTGGTCAACACACCCGGTTTGTACACCGTAACCCTGACCGACAACAACGGCTGCACCAAAACAGGTCAGGTAACCGTCAGCAGCAATACGGTGTTCCCGGCTGCCGTTGCTGCCGCTCCCGGTCCATTGACGTGCGCAACGCCGACGATCACCCTCAGCGGACTGGGATCCTCCCAGGGCGCCAACATTGTTTATTCGTGGACCGGCCCGGGTATCGTGAGCGGAGCAAATACATTGTCGCCTGTTGTCAACCAGCCCGGACTGTATTCCCTGCTGGTGATCAACACGTCAAATGGTTGTTCCACGTCGGCTTCCGTTAACGTAGTGCAAAACATAGCAGCGCCCGCATCCAACACGATCAACGGCGTACTCAATTGCTTTCAATTCCAGGATACCCTCATCGTTTCGTCGCCGGATACCCTGGCCACCTTCTCCTGGAGTGGTCCCGGAAATTTCAGCTCTACTGCCGACACCATAGTGGTCGACACGCAGGGCTTGTACATCGTCACGGTGACCGGTGCCAACGGATGCACCGTGCTCGACACGGCCATTCTTGTACTCGACACTGTAGCGCCGCCGTTGACCGTCACCAACGGCCACCTTACCTGCCTGATACCCACGGATACGCTGATTGCTTCGACCGACTCGGTGCCCGCAACCATAACGTGGCTGAGTGGGCCGGCCGGCTGGGTAGTGGTCGACGACACGGTGGTGGTGAGCCAACCCGGGCTGTACTTCGTAACGGCCACCGCTGCGAATGGCTGCACAACGGTGGACACGGCGGTCGTCACCCAAAATCCTGTGTTGGAAACCCGGTTGGACACCGTTATTAATGTCTCCTGTTTTGGCGGCGACAACGGGGTCATCATGGTCTCGGTCTCCGGGGGCCTCAGTCCATACCAGGTGACCTGGTCGAACGGCCAAACCGGACAGAGCATCAACAACCTGGTCGCCGGCAATTATGTCTGGACGGTCATCGACGCTGAAGGGTGCCTGGCTACCGACACGGCCACGGTCACCCAGCCCGCCCAGTTGTTCGCCAACGCCTCTGCCACACCCGAAACGGGCAACGGCGCCAACGACGGCACCGCCACCGCCCAGCCTGCCGGCGGGGTTGGTCCATATCTGTTTTCCTGGGACACCGGCGACACGGCGCAAACCATCACGAATCTGCCGCCGGGGACGTATACGCCTACGGTTACCGACGCCAATGGCTGCACAGCTGCTCAAACGGTTACGGTGAATCCGTTCAATTGTGTTATCAGCGCAATGGTTACCGTTACCAATGTCACTTGTTTCGGTGGCGCAGACGGGGCCATTTTGTTCGACGTCGATTCGCCCAACGGCGATACCACCATCTCCCTCACCAACCTTCAGGTGGGGATATATGCCATCAGTTACACCGACGGCGCAGGGTGCAACATCCAGCAGAATGTGCAGGTATCAGGGCCCGCAGCGATCGCCGTGGCGTTTGACGTCACCGATGTGGAATGCCCGGAAGACAAAGACGGGGCCGTGAACATCACCGTTACGGGAGGTGTATCGCCTTACAACTACACGATTACCGGCGGCATGGTGCCACCCAATGACCCGTTTGTTCTGCTGGGCGTTGGCGAGTACCAGGTGATTGTGGTGGATGCCAACGGGTGCATCGCCACGGGTGCATTCGAGGTAGTGGCCACCGACTCCCAGCCGCCGGTGCTTACCTGTATTCAACAATGGACGGTTTGTTTGGGCGACACGATCGACTATCCACTTCCGGTGGCTACCGACAATTGCGACCTGGGTGGTGCAACGCCGGTGTTGCAATTCGGACTGCCCTATGGCTCGATCATGAACCAGTTTTCCAGCACCCAGATCTACGAGATAACGGACAATAACGGCAACAAAAGCACCTGCGCGATCAGCCTGCTCGGTGCAGAAAACCCGCAGGCAACCCTGGTGTCCGTCACCGACGATCTAAATAATTCGGGTTCCGGCTCGATCACCATCGACGTGGGCACCAGCGATCCTTCTCTGAAACTGGAGTGGTTCAAAGACGGTCTGCCGTTTCCGGTGGTGGGTAACCCGGAAGTGCTCACCGGGCTGTTTGCCGGCCTGTATTCGGTGTTCATCACCCATGAACTCACCGGTTGTTCCGGCTCTCTGGGGCCGATAGAAGTAAAAAATACGGTGTCTTCGGCAGATCCGTACGCGGAATATGGCATCCGCTTGATGCCGAACCCGGTGACGGACCGTTTGACGGTGGACTGGGGCTCGTTCGAACCGTTGTCGGGCCGGCTGTTCAATAGCCAGGGTGAGCTGGTGCAAAATCTGACATCTTCAGCGCTCGTCAACCCTATGGTGTTTTCACTTCTTCCGGCAGGCTGGTATGGATTGGTCGTGCAGGATGCAAAGGGGCGCAGCACCATGATTCGGTTCAATAAACTGTAACTTTACAGGCTTTTGGAAAAAAAACTTGCAAAATTCCGGTAAACCCCGTTCTTTTGAACCTGAAAACCACTTTCTAATGTACATGTCATCACAGCCGAACCGGCTGCGATTTAAACCGTTCATATTTTTACCCTTTCATGGAAAAGAAACGCCGCCCGCGCATCATTAAGCCCAATTCCGAGTTTTCGACGGAACGCACCAAGCCGGAAACCAAAGAAGAACAACCGGAAAGGGAAGTCGTCGACCCGAAACCCAAGGATGAGGGCGACAAAAAAGATTTTGACACCGACCGCCCGCAACGCCCGCCGGTTGAACGCCGCGAATCCGGCGATAACGAACAAGGCGAACGCAAGCCCTGGCAGGACCGGGAGCGTAAGCCCTATGATTCCGATCGGCCGCAACGCCCTTACGATCCTGATCGGCCGCGCAGGCCCTACGATCCCGACAGGCAACAACGACCCTATGACCCCGATCGTCCGCAGCGCCCTTACGAGCGCCGCGAAGGCGGTGGTGGTTTTGGCGGCGGCGAACGCAAGCCCTGGCAGGATCGGGAGCGCAAACCCTATGACCCCGATCGTCCGCAGCGTCCTTACGACCCCGATCGTCCGCGCAGACCTTACGATCCCGATCGTCCGCAGCGCCCCTACGAGCGCCGCGAAGGTGGCGGTGGGTTTGGGGGCCGCGACCAGCGCGGTGGCGGTTTTAAAAAACCGTTCGGAAAAAAACCATTCCGCAAAAAAGAGGACTTTGTCGTTGAACGCAAGCCGAAACCCGGCCTGCCGAGCGGCGAAGGCATGCCCCTGAATAAATACCTGGCCCATTGCGGGGTGGCCTCACGCCGGAAGGCGGTGGATTACATCACGGAGGGCAAAGTGACGGTCAACGGCGAAGCCAAGTCGGAACCATACTACCGGGTACAGCCCGGCGACATCATCGTGTGCGACGGGCAGCTGATGAAAATCCAGGAACGCCTGGTATACGTCTTGCTGAACAAACCCAAGGGAGTAATCACCACCACAGAAGACGAGCATGGACGGGCGACGGTGCTGGACATCGTAGACCCGCATTTCCCCGAACGCCTCTACCCCGTCGGCCGGCTCGACCGCGACACCACCGGATTGCTGCTCATCACCAACGACGGCGACCTGGCCCAAAAACTCGCCCATCCCAGTCATCAGATCAAAAAGCACTATCGGATTGGATTGGACCGGCCGCTGTCCCAAGCCGACTTTGAGCGCCTCGAAAAAGGAATAGAACTGGAAGACGGACCCGCGCCGGTAAACTGGATTCGTTTTTCTGAAGATCACCCCGAGCGCGATGTGGTGGAACTGGAGGTCGTCATCGGCCGAAACCGCATCGTACGGCGCATGTTCGAATCCCTGGGCTATCGGGTGCGCAAGCTTGATCGCTTTTATTACGCCGGACTCACCAAACGCGAACTGCCCCGCGGATCCTTCCGCGAGCTCACCCAACGGGAGGTGATCATGCTCAAGCACTTCTCCGGTAACCCACCCACGCCGAAGCGCAGCGCCGAAGAGGAGGAGCAACCAGACACCGATCAGGAAGCATAACCCATGGCGCAAATAAAAGCCGACCTGCTTATTCTGGGATCAGGCGTGGCGGGCCTGACACTCGCCATCAAAACGGCCCGTCGCTTTCCGGACCGCCGAATTCTCGTGCTCACCAAAACACACGAAGGGGAGAGCAATACCCGATATGCCCAGGGCGGCGTGGCGGCGGTGTGGGATTTTGAGAACGACACCTTCGACAAACACGTAGCCGATACCCTGGACGCCGGCGACGGCCTCTGTAAGGAAGACATTGTGCGTATCGTTGTGGAAGAAGGGCCGGAGCGCATTATGGAGATCATCGACTGGGGTGCGCGTTTCGACAAAGAAAAACACACCGGAGAATATGACCTGGCCCGGGAAGGCGGCCACTCCGAACACCGAATCTTGCATTATAAGGATCTGACCGGGTGGGAGATTCAGCGTACCCTCATGGAAGAGGTTGACCGCCACCCGAACATTGAGGTGCTGGAGCACTATTTCGCGCTCGACCTGGTCACCCAACACCACCTGGGGCGCATGATCATCCGGGTTACGCCCGGTATCGAGTGTTATGGCTGCTACGCGCTAAACAAAAAAAGCGGCGAAATCGACACCCTGCTCGCCCGGGCTACCGTCGTGTGCACAGGGGGTACCGGCCAGGTGTATAAAACCACCACCAATCCTGTCATTGCCACCGGCGACGGTATTGCCATGGTGTACAGGGCCAAAGGCCGGGTGGAAAATATGGAATTCGTGCAGTTTCACCCTACCTCCCTTTTCAACCCGGCAGGCGAAAACCCGTCTTTCCTCGTTTCAGAGGCCGTGCGCGGTTTTGGCGGGGTGCTCAAAGGCGCTGAAGAGGATGAGTTCATGCACCTCTACGACGACAGGCTCTCCCTGGCGCCCCGCGACATCGTGGCCCGCGCCATTGACTCCGAAATGAAAAAACGCGGTACCGATTGCATGTTTCTCGATTGCAGGCACCTGGATCAGACCGCTTTTAAAGAGCATTTCCCCACCATTTACGACAAGTGCATCAGCGTCGGCATCGATCCCTTTCAGCAAATGATCCCGGTCGTGCCGGCATGCCATTACATGTGTGGCGGCATTCTGATCGACGCATGGGGGCGAAGCAGTATCCAACGCTTGTATGCTTCCGGCGAATGCACCAGCAGTGGTCTGCACGGCGCCAACCGCCTGGCTTCCAATTCGCTGCTCGAGGCCATGGTATTTTCAGACCGCATCTACCGCGACATCGAGAACAAACTGTTCGATTGGGACTTCCAGGAAAACGTACCCGATTGGAACGCCGAGGGCACCACCAATCCCCAGGAAATGGTGCTGATCACCCAGGGCATCAAGGAACTGAAAGAAATCATGTCGTATTACGTGGGTATTGTGCGCTCCAATCTGCGCCTCAAGCGTGCACTGGACCGCCTGTATCTGCTCTACCAGGAAAGCGAGGAACTTTACCGCACGGCGGTTGTGTCGCCTCAACTCATGGAATTGCGCAACCAAATCACCATTGCATACCTCATCACCCGCTCCGCAACCCACCGCCGGGAAAGCAGGGGGTTGCACTTTACGACTGACTATCCGGACAAACTGGATTTTTTGGAGCACTCGGTATTATAACACCCGTATGCGCAAGGCCTGTTGTCTTTTTTTCCTGGTTCTGGTTGCCTGCGCCCGGCCCATTGCGCCGGTGGGCGGACCCAAAGACGTGGAGCCACCCAAACTGGTGATCCAGGAAAGTACCCCCAATTTCAGCACCGGTTTCCGTGCTGACCGCATCGAACTGACGTTTGACGAATGGGTCGTGCTCTCCGACCTGGCACAACAAGTAGTCATCTCCCCACCGTTGCCCGGCAAAAAAAGCCTGCCCAATATTTCCCTGAAAGGAAAAACCGTGACCATCCGACTCGCAGAAGACCAGACGCTGCGTCCGAACACCACCTACACCATTAACATGGGCTCGTCGGTGCGCGACCTGCACGAGGGCAATCCGGCCCGGGACCTCCGCTTTGTGTTCAGCACGGGCGACTATATCGACAGCCTGTCGGCTTCGGGCATCGTCGTGGATGCTTTCACCGGCGCGCCGATGGAGAACGCCACAGCCATGTTGTATGAAAACACCGTCGACAGCGCCGTAATCCTGGAAAAACCGTTTTATTTCACCCGCAGCGACAAGTCCGGACGATTCCAACTGCAAAACATGCGGCCCGGGATGTACCGATGCATCGTGATCGAAGACGCCGTACCCAACCTTCGCTGGGATGGTGTGAGCGAACGCATCGGTTATGCAGAGCAACTGCTCATCGTGTCCGATACATCCACTGCCACCGCTTCTGTCCGCCTGTTTCAGGAGGAACCACCACTACGGGTCATTAACCGGGACACCAGCACCTACGGCAGGGTCGGCCTCAAGTTCAATGCTCCAACCGACGGGCTTTTGCTGCGTGCAGACGATCCGGCCCTTACCCTCCTTACCGAATACACCGGCGACAGCATCGCTGTCTGGTACACCACCGAAAACGGAGATTCGTGGAATCTGATCGCCGGCAGGGATACCGTTCGCGTTCCGGCCCACAGCAAGTCCGGATTTCTGGAACAACACAAGCCCGGTTGGTACGATCCGGCAGCCGCCGACCGGAACAGATTCAGAAAGTTCAAACCGCAGGAAGAAAACCCGTCCCCCCCGCCCCCGCCTACGGTTTCCCAAAACCCGCTTCGGCCGGCGGCGCTATCGTTTAATGCACCCGTGGCGGTATGGGACACCGCGTTGTGGCAACTTTTGCTCGACAGCTCGCTGCTTCCCGCACCCCGGATACGGGCGGACAGTGCGCGTCCGCGCAACCTGATCGTGGAAGTGCCGTGGGTAAAGGAAAAAGCCCACCGATTGACCCTGTTGCCCGGCGCCATCACGGATATCTGGGGCGCCACCAACACCGATACCCTGAAAATAATCCTGAACGTATTATCCGAAAAAACCCTCAGTACGCTCAACCTGTCGGTTGCCGGCCTGACGCCCGGTGATGCCTATGTGCTGGAGATCGTGGATGCAAAAACCGTCGTGGAAAAACGCCCGTTTGTGGCTTCAGGACCCAGTCAATCTTTTTTGTTTCCCGGTATAGATGCCAAGACCTACACCTTGCGGTTGATCGAAGACCGGAACAAAAATGGTCGCTGGGATCCCGGTCATTTTTTGCAAAAACGGCAGCCGGAGGTCGTGCGCACCAAAAATTTGCCCGCATTGAGGGCCAACTGGGAGGTAGAAGAAACCTTTTAGATACCTTGTCGGGTAGATAATGTTAAAAACAGCCGTCATTAGAAGGTTTGTCGTGACGAAAGTCCGTTTTTAACGTCCCATTAACGGTTTGGAGAAAATTAGGCAGGGGCGGTGCGCATGTCGAGTCTTTTTCGTCTCTTTGTGCGTTCTTTTTGCCTTTTCATCAAACCCCTGAGCACTTGGTCGCTTCCCGTAACATCCAGGCGTTGAGCGATGCGGATTTGATTGCGCGATATTTGCGGGATCAAAACGCCCGTTATTTTTCGGAGCTGTATCGCCGATACGCCGGTAAGGTATTTGCCAAGTGCATTTCGATGTTGTCGGACGAGGGGCTGGCCCGGGACGCCATGCAGGATGTCTTCATCAAGGTACTCCTGAATCTGTCTCGCTTCAGCGCCCAATCCACCTTTTCTACCTGGGTCTATTCCATCACGTACAATTACTGTATTGATCTGATCCGGAAAAAGAAAAAGGTGCAGATGATTTATTCAGAGGATGTGGGGAAACTCAGCAAGGAGACGGAGGTGGAACTGCCCGACAGTGTTTTGCTGGAAATGAAACAAGAACGGCTCAAGGAAGTGATGCAACACCTTCCTCCGGGCGACAAAGCTATTTTGATGATGAAGTACATCGACGATCTGTCGATCAAAGACATTGCCGATGTGCTAAACAAAACCGAAAGCGCCATCAAAATGCAGATTATGCGGGCGAAACAGAAAGCCCAGCATATTTACAGCGAATTGTATGCCAATGATCCAATTGAAGACGAAGAAATGAATCCAAACACCGTAAATTAATCCATTATGAGCAACATTTTTGTACGCATGCAGGAAGAAAACGAACAACGGGTACCCCCGGAGTTGGAACGGCACTTGCTGACGCAGGTCAATCACATCAATGTGTTTGGCCGGGTGGTTGAGTTGTTTGTTCCCAACGCCTTGCAGACGGCTGCCCGCATCATCGGCGGCAGTCCTGAAGACGGGCCGGTTGACATGGGTGGCGACCGCAACGCGTTATCGCCCGAAGACTGGCCCGACTGGCGGTTTCCGCCCGGCCGCTCGGTGCGCTAACTTTGTTGCGATCCATCTTCCTCTTCCTTTTTATCCACCTTGCTTTGCCGAATGAACTTTAAAGACAGTCTGATCAATGAATTGATAGCGCGCTTCTCTTCGGTCATACCGAAGGTTGCGTTCGCTCTATTGGTGCTGCTCATCGGCTGGCTCATCGCCGGGGCGGTTCGGCGGCTGGTATCCCGCATCATGGCAACGGTGGGGTTTGATAAACTGACGGAGCAGTTGAATGAAATAGACCTGGTGCAGCGCAGTGGCGTTCAGATCAAACTCTCGGCGGTGCTGGGCAACATGGTTTACTACGTCATCATGCTGGGCTTTATCGTTTTTGCAACCGACATACTCGGCATACCGGCCATTACGGACATGGTGCGCGATCTGATCGACTATCTGCCTGCGCTGTTTTCTGCGTTCATCCTTTTCGTTATCGGCCTTTTTCTGGCCGATTTGTTGCGCAACGCCACCCAGACGGCCCTTCTGTCGATGGGGCTGCCTTCGGCAAAAGGCATCTCCACTGGTATTTTCTATTTCCTGCTCGTAACGGTCACCGTGAGTGCGCTCTCGCAGGCCAACATCCAAACCGATTTTATTGCGTCCAATCTCACTGTGCTCATCGGCGCCGGCGCGCTGGCCTTTGCCATCGGCTATGGCCTAGCAGCACGCGATCTGGTGGCCAATTACCTCGCCAGCTATTACAACAAAGGGAAAGTGCACCTGGGCGACGACGTGCAGATCGACGGCGTACGCGGAAAAGTGGTCATGATCGACGCCACATCGCTCATCCTGCAAACCGATGATCGCGCCATAGTGGTGCCACTGAGCAAACTGGCCTCGGAAAAAGTCGAAATTTTTTACCCGGACGGGCAGACGGAAAATCTGCTTAACCCGGGAGATCGCCGTTGAATCGAAACAAAATCAGTAAATTAATATGTTAAAACAACTACTCGCCTTTGTTTTGCTTGTGTGTACAAGCCAACTTTTTGCCCAGGAAGCCGGTGACGCACGGCTCAAGGAAATTTCAGGACAGACACAGTTCGATACCACCCTCGGATGGCATTATGCTGCTGCGGTTGGGCTCGACCTGAGTGGTATCAAGCTCTTCTCGCCAAAAGTAGGTGCCGGTACCTCCCGTTTCGGCATCGGTGGCCTGATTTCCCTTTTTGCAAACCGCAAAGCTGCAAAATCGTTCTGGGACAACCAGCTCTCCCTCCAGCTCGGCATGCAGGAACTGGGTCGTACCTCCACCACCCAACCCAAAGGCTTTCAAAAAAGCATAGACATCCTTCGCCTCCAGTCGCGGTATGGATACGAGATTTCCCGCGACGGCAAGTGGTTCGCCGCTGCCGACCTGTTCGCCCAGTCGCAATTGCTCAGCACATACGCCAGCAACTACCTGGAACCCGTGGACGCCGAAGATCGCGTGGTATCCAAGTTCTTTTCGCCGGTTTGGATGACCTTCTCCCCGGGAATCAACTACAAACCCAACGCCTACTGGTCTTTTTTCTACTCACCGGTAGGTGTGCAATACATCCTGGTGTCCGACGATGCCATCGCCGCTACCGGCGTGCACGGCAACGACGTCACGCGGGACCCCGACGGTCGGATCATTGAATACGAAAACGACTTTCTTGGTCTGGGTTCAGAACTTAAGGTAGCCTATGCACGGAAATTTTGGGAAGACCGCCTGATGGCCACCAGCAACCTGCGCCTCTATTCCAATTACCTGAACGAACCGCAAAACATCGATATCCTGTTCACCAATAACCTCGACATCCGCCTTTTCAAAGGGCTTTCCCTTGGGCTGGTGTTCGAGTATTTTTACGACCACGATGTGCGTGTTCAGGTAGACGAAAACGACGACGGCATCTACAACGTGATCGTAAACCCCGACGGCACCACCTCCGGCGATGACCGCCTGGGCCGCGGTGGACAAACGATTGGTGCGTTTCTGCTGAAATACAGCCACATTTTTTAAATGTCGAATGTCGAATGTCGAGTGTCGAATAATTGGGCGCTTGGTTTTCTCGGAGGACCGAAATCAATTTACCCGACACTCGACATTCGACACTCGACACTCGACACTCGACACTCGACACTCGACATGAGGGTTTTAATGGTTTGTCTGGGCAACATCTGCCGCAGCCCTTTGGCGGAAGGCATCCTGAAACAACGGGTTCGGGAGGCCGGTCTTTTGTGGGAAGTAGACAGCGCCGGCACCGGGCACTGGCATACGGGGGAATTGCCCGACAGGCGTTCTGTGGCCATTGCCCGTACCCGTGGCATAGACATCACCGATCAGCGCGCCCGCCAGTTCAAGCCGGCGGACTTCGACCGGTTTGACCGCATTCTGGTGATGGACACGCAAAATCTCCGCGACGTGCTGTCCCAGGCCGGCTCGCCAGGGCACATGGCCAAGGTGAGCCTGATCATGGATGCGCTTTTTCCGGGAGAGGAGCGCATTGTGCCGGATCCTTATTACGACAACGATGGTTTTGAACAGGTGTTTGATCTGTTGGACGCCGCTTGCCGCGCGTTCATAGAAGCCCATCGCGCATGACGCGGTATTTCTTATCCTTGTCGTACCACGGGCGAACCTTCAGCGGTTGGCAGCGACAGCCTAATGCGCCGTCCGTTCAGGGTACGCTGGAGGACGCGTTGTCTACCCTGCTGCGTATACCGGTGGCAGTGACGGGTTGCGGCCGCACCGATACCGGGGTGCATGCCCGGAACTATATTGCCCATTTTGACGCACCGGATGCTTTACCGGACACCTTTTTGAACGCGCTGAACAGCATTTTGCCTCCGGCTATTGCCGTGTATGGGTTGCGCGCCATGCATGCAACGGCGCACGCCCGTTTTGATGCCTTCGAGCGGCGCTATCTGTATGGCATTACCCTTCGCAAAGACCCGTTTCTGACCGAAACAGCCTGGTTTTTCCCCCAGGGGCAACGGATGGACCGGGCAGCCCTGCACGCGGTCGCTGATTTGTTGCCGCGATACCGGGCATTCCTGCCTTTTGCCAAGACCGACAGCGGTCTGGACTCCTTCCACTGTGACGTCCGGCAAGCGTACTGGGAAGATCACGGGCAAATGCTCGTCTTTCACATCGTAGCCAACCGCTTTCTTCGGGGCATGGTACGCCTGATCGTGGGGGCGTGCGTGCAGGCGGCCATGGGTCAGATCGAGGTTGGGGCGATCGGCGAAGCACTGGAAAACCAGTCGCCGCTGCAAAAAAGTTTGAGTGTGCCTCCACAAGGGTTGTTCCTCACGGAAATAAAGTACCCCTATCCGACCCCTTAGCGGCATACTTGACAAGGCTCATGCCCGCCTCTGACCAACGTCATTATTCAGGCGGCACACGGCACCTACTTTTGTTTCGCATCGTTCACAAAAGACAAGTTTATGAAAACGATATTGGTGCCAACAGACTTTTCCGGCAACTCCAGGCAGGCATTAAAAGTGGCTGCGAAAATTGCTGCGAAAACGGGAGCAAAAGTGGAGATTCTGCACACGAATACAACCGTGGCATATGCGCCGCCACTGCCGGAGTACTATGCCGTCGATCAGGTTGACATGACGGAGTATTACGACATGGCTGCAGAAGAACTTTTTAACCTGAAGAAAGAATTGACGGGTATGCCGGGCATGGCCGATTTGAAAGTGGAAACGCGTGTCGAAGAGGGTTTTTTGTATGCCACGATCAAACGCATTGCCGAAGAAGACAAGGTTGACCTCATCGTGATGGGTACGAAAGGGGCACAGGGCGCTGTGGAGTTTTTTGTGGGCTCCAATACGGAAAAGGTGATACGTACCGCACCGTGTCCGGTGCTCGCCGTGCCCGAGTCTGACGAAGAATTTGAGTTGAAAAGCGTGGTGATGGCGGCTACGCTTCGTCCGGAACAGGCTGAAATATTCAGAAAACTGGCCGAATTTCAGGAAGCCTTCCCCTTCGAGGTCAAAGTGTTGTACCTCAATAACCCGGCCGGATTCGACAGCCAGGAGGAAATTGAAAAAGCCGTGAACACGTTTGCTGCCAAAGCATGGCTGAAAGATGCCACACCCTTTGTAAGCGGAAATACCTTCAATGAAGAAGCCAGCATCCTCCAGTTTGCCTCCGAACAGGGCGTTGATATGATCGTCATGGGCACGCACCAGCGCAAGGGGCTCTCGCACTTGCTGTTTGGCAGTCTGACGGAGGATACCGTAAACCACTCAACGATCCCGGTGCTCAGTATCCCGGTTGGATAACCCGGATTTTGGACATGACAGGGTAGTTTTCTACGCGGCGGTGATACCTGAAAAGGCACATCGCCGCTTTTTCCTTTGGTCTGCGTACCTTTGTCCATGCCTTTGCCGAGTCGTTTGATTGAAAAAGCCGTCGACGCTTTTTCCACCTTGCCGGGGATTGGTCGCAAATCTGCCCTGAGGCTGGTTCTGCACTTGCTCAAGCAGGATAAAAACTACACACAACAGTTCACCCAGGCCCTGCTGGAGATGCGCGAAGGCATTCTCGAGTGCCGTATTTGCCACAACCTGTCCGATACACCGGAGTGCCCTATTTGTACCGACCTGCGGCGCGACCGGAGCGTGGTTTGCGTGGTGGAAAGCGTACGCGACCTGATGGCCATTGAGGATACCGGCCAGTACAAGGGTTTGTACCACGTGCTGGGTGGCATCATTTCGCCTATGGAAGGCATCGGGCCGGCCGATTTGCACATTGATTCCCTCGTTCAGCGCCTGGAAGCAGGCGCCGGGGAAACGAAAGAGGTAATCATGGCGATCAGTCCCACCATTGAAGGCGAAACCACGGTTTTTTACCTCTCCAAAAAAATCATTCCCCTCGGCATTTCGTTGAGCGCCATTGCCAGGGGGGTATCGTTCGGCGGAGAGCTGGAGTACACCGATGAGCTTACCCTGGGCCGTTCGATCATCGCCCGGATTCCGTACAAAGAGACGTAAGCCCGGGATCATTCGGCGCACGCCAAAAATAAATTTGGACCCCGAACGCCATTTCCACAGCGATTCCCGCGCATCTGCCTTACTTTTGTCTGTTGAACTCCGTTTTGTTTTTATGAAACAAACAACCATATCCAAACCAGTGTCGGTTAAAGGTGTCGGTTTGCACACAGGCAAAATCGTAACCCTTACTTTTAAGCCGGCAGAACCAAACTTCGGATACCGTTTTCAACGCGTTGATCTGGCGGATCAGCCGTTGATTCCGGCCGATGTCAAACTCGTTATTTCAACCAACAGAGGCACCACGCTAAAACTGGGAGAAGCCCAGATTTCGACCGTCGAACACGTTCTTTCTGCCCTGAGGGGCAAATCGGTTGACAATGTGCTGATGGAAATAGACGGACCCGAGATGCCGATTATGGACGGCACGTCCATGCCGTTTGTCCAGGCCATTCAAGAGGCAGGCATTGTGGAACTCGACGCGGAGCGGGTATACTTCGTCATCACCGAACCGATTGCCTACAAAGACGAGGTGACCGGAACCGAGTTGCTCGCCTTACCCGCCGACGACTTTGAGGCCACTGTTATGATCGACTTTAACTCCAAGGTTCTGGGGCCGCAATTTGCCTCTTTGCACGATTTGTCGGCCTATGATACGGAAGTGGCTCCCTGCCGGACGTTCGTGTTCGTGCACGAACTGGAAAAGTTGCTGGACATGGGGTTGATCAAGGGGGGCGATCTGGAAAACGCCATCGTCATTGCCGACCGGCGTATGGATCAGGAGGAGTTGGACGCGCTGGCTAAAAAAATGGACAAGCCCAGCGTGAAGGTGGACGCTGAGGGCGTGCTCAATACCGTCAAGTTGCACTTCCAGAATGAACCGGCCCGCCACAAGCTGCTGGATGTCATCGGTGACCTGGCCCTGGTCGGCACACCCATCCGGGGAAAGATCATGGCCACCAAGCCGGGTCACACGGCCAATGTGGAGTTCGCCAAAATTTTGAAAAAAAACTTCCAGGAAAAACGAAAACTGCAAGGCATCCCCCGGCATGATCCGGAGAAAGAGCCGGTGTTCGACATCAAGGCCATCATCGGTATGCTGCCCCACCGCTTCCCATTCCTGATGGTGGACAAAATCATTGAAATCAGCGATACACACGTCGTGGGTGTCAAAAACGTCACCCTTAACGAATATTTTTTTCAGGGGCATTTCCCCGATAATCCTGTTTTTCCGGGTGTGCTTCAAATTGAAGCGCTGGCCCAAACCGGGGGCATACTGGCGCTGAACAACATGCCGGATCCGGGCAACTGGGACACGTACTTTCTCAAGATCGACAACACCAAGTTTAAAGCCAAGGTGATGCCGGGAGATACTTTAATCCTGAAAATGGAATTGCTGGAACCCATTCGCAGAGGAATTGTACACATGCAAGGCACTGCGTATGTAGGCAACAAGATCGTCAGTGAAGGCGAACTGACAGCACAGATCGTGCGCCGCAATAAAGAACAAGTAAACGACGGTGGTTGCTGAAACGCCCGATTCGAACCACTGTCGCTTTGAACAGTAAGCCTGGGCCAAATTATTTGAATGTCAATGAACAACCTGAACAACTTGCGGGACATACACCCCAAGGCGCAAATCGGCAAAAATGTAACCATCGGCTCCTTTACGGTGATCGAAGAAGACGTGGTGATCGGCGACAACTGCGTTATAGGGTCAAACGTGAACATCCTCAACGGGGCACGACTAGGGGAAAAATGCCACATATTTCCGGGAGCGGTCTTGAGCGCCATTCCGCAGGATCTGAAATACCGGGGTGAGAACACCACCCTGGAACTGGGCAACGGCGTCATCGTCCGGGAGTGCTGCACGCTGAATCGCGGCACAACCGACCAGATGAAAACGGCCATCGGCGACAATTGTCTCGTCATGGCCTATGTGCATGTAGCACACGATTGCATCATAGGCAACAACTGCATTCTGGCCAACAACGTCACCCTTGCCGGTCACATCAACATTGACGACTACGCCCGCCTGGGTGGGATGGTTGCCGTACACCAGTTTGTACGCATCGGCAAAAACGTGATGATCGGGGGCGGGTCGCTGGTGCGCCGGGATGTACCGCCCTACGTCATGGCAGCCCGCGAACCGCTCTCCTACGCGGGCATCAACCGGGTGGGTCTGCGACGCGCCAATTTTGACCGCGAAACCATTCACCACATCGAAGACATCTACCGCATCCTTTTTGTGTACGGCCACACCACCTCAAAGGCGTTGTCCATCATTGAACAGGAGATCCCCGCCAGCCCCTTCCGGGATGAGATCGTTCACTTTGTCCGTGAGGCCAAACGCGGTGTCATGAAAGGCTTCCGTTCGCTGAACGGCACCGGCCGTGTGGCGGAGTCCCTCCTCGACGAATAACCGGGCAACATGGCCGTCGAAATTGCCCTTGAACAACTCGGAAAACGCTTCCGGTTCGAATGGATTTTTCGCAACCTGACCGCCCGGTTGCAACCCGGCGACCGCTGGGCGGTGCTTGGTCCCAACGGTTCGGGAAAATCTACCCTGCTTAAGATATTGTCCGGCCACCTCAGTCCAACCAAAGGCCGCATCCATTTTTTTCAGCACGGCCAAAAAACAGACCCCGGTGCGGTATACCGGCAGGTGGCCTACGCCGCGCCCTACATTGAGCTGATCGAAGAATTTACGCTCGACGAAATCCTGCTCTTCCAGGCCCGCCTGAAACCGTTCATGCCCGGGTTGAATCCACAATCGATACCTGAACTCATCGAACTGCCCGGCGCCCGACACAAAAGCCTGAAATATTTTTCTTCCGGCATGAAACAACGCGTCCGGCTGGCCCTCGCCATTTGCAGCGACACGCCCGTGCTCCTGCTCGACGAACCCTCCACCAACCTCGACAAGGCCGCCGCCGCCTGGTTTCATGCCTTGTTGGACCGCTATGCCGAAGGACGGCTCGTGGTCATCGCGACCAATGAACAGGCCGACGTGGAGGCGTGCCGTCAATTTTTAGATATACGGACGTACAAAACCTGATCCGATCAACACCATGCCTATTCACCAAATGATGAAAAATTTGCTTGCTCCGGCCGTGTGTATCGCTGTAACGGTGTCGTCGCTGCCTGCCCAGTCGCTGCCCGTTTCCAACATCTGGCTTTTTCAAACGGCGCCGGGCCCCGACGTTTGGAGCGTCACCCAGCCACAGTTTCTAACCGCATTCAACGCCCGTGGCTACAACAACCAACCGTATTTTGCCACCGACGACCAGCTGTGGATCACCGTTCAGTATGGCCTGCAAACGGACATTCACGAGTTGAACCTGGCCTCCCGGACACAAACGCCGCTGGTGGAAACCCCGGGCACTTCCGAATATTCCGCCGGACAACGACCGGAAAGCGCGGTGCTGACGGTTGTGCGCGTGGAGGCAGACAGCACACAGCGCCTATGGGCTTTTCCATTCGACGGATACCCGCCGGAGCCACTATTCCCGGACATCAGGGGTGTGGGCTATTATGCATGGCTCAGCGAAACGCAAGCCGCGCTCTTTATTGTCGGAAAAACAGATCAGGAACACACCCTGGTGGTTGCCGACATGACCACCCCGGATGCTGTCCCCGTGCGCGTCAGTGCAGGCATTGGGCGTTGCCTGCGCACCACGACGGATGGCAGGCTGGTCTTTGTGCACAAAGCCACCCCGCAAACCTGGTTTCTAAAGACTTACGAACATAAAACCCGGCGTTTCCTGACGGTGGCGGTGATGCCGACGAACACCGAAGATTTTGTTTTGCTCCCCTCTGGCGGATACTTGTGCGCAGCCGGCAGCCGGCTCCTGCAACTGGATGCCGCTGGCGCCTGGAGGCCGGTGGCCGACCTTTCGGCTTTCGGCATCAGCAGCATTAGCCGGATGGCCATGAACGGAAAATGGCAGTTGGCGGTAGTCGCACAGGAGCCCTGAAGGCCGGGGAAATTACCGCGTCGTCATGTTTTCGAGACTCTTGTTGACAAAGTGCGTCAGTGCCTCGCCCTTCAGCATGCCCTGTTGCAACAACGCCAGCTGAAGCAGATAAGCGGCCAGCTCGGTTTGTGCTTCAGCGTCCGTTTTCAGCAGGGTTTGGGCTACAACCGGGTGGTTGGTGTTGACCACCACGTTGTAGCTGTCGGGGAAATCGCCCATGCCCATGCCGTGCAGGCTTTGCATCTCGCGCATGCGGCGCAGGAACTCCGGCCGGGTGATGTGCACGGGCTGGTCGTCGGGTGCTCCGGCGTCGAGTTCCACACGCGCACCGGTGTCGCTGGAAGCCGCTTTTTCAAAGAGCGACCGTACCGTGCTTTCTTCCGCTTCACTCAGCACCGATGAGCGTTTTTCATCTTTCTGCACCAGCTTGTCCAGCGTATCGGAGTCGATGCGCACAAACACCAGCCCCAATTCGCTGCGGTATTCGATGTGCTGGATCCAATGGTTATCGAGTACGCCACCCAGGGCAAGCACATCATATCCCCGGTTTTGGGCAGCCTTTACCAGAGCGTCCTGGCCTTCGGGGTCGCTGGTGTAAATGCACACCACCTTGTTGTGCTTGTCGGTCTGGTTGGGTTTTACCTTCTCTTTGTAATCTTCCAGCAAGAACCGCTCGCCTTTTGTATTTTCGAGCATGGCGAATGCCATGGCCCGTTTTTGGAAGTCTTCATCGGAGATCATGCCGTATTTGACAAACACACCCAGGTCTTTCCATTTGTTCTCGAAGCCGGGGCGATCGTTTTTGAAAAGCTCGAGCAGCTTGTCGCCTACTTTCTTGGTGATGTAGGTGTTGATCTTTTTTACGTTGGCGTCGCTTTGCAGGTAGGAGCGCGACACGTTGAGCGGAATATCAGGTGAGTCGATAACGCCGTGCAACAACTGGAGCCATTCAGGTACGATGTTGCGCACATCATCGGTCACATAGACCTGATTGCTGTACAGGAAAATCTTGTTGCGGGTGGCTTCTACGGCGTTGCCGAGTTTGGGGAAGTACAATACGCCGGTGAGGTTGAACGGGTAGTCGATGT
Source organism: Saprospiraceae bacterium (assembly GCA_033764075.1). Classification (GTDB taxonomy): domain Bacteria; phylum Bacteroidota; class Bacteroidia; order Chitinophagales; family Saprospiraceae; genus M3007. Next base: position 54,464 of record JANRJH010000001.1, read on the forward strand.
TGAGGTGAATCCAGAACATCGGTTCCGGCGACATGGGGAACAGGTCGCGGTAGAAGCGCTGATAGTCTTCATCCTTGAGTTCCGACGGCGATTTTTTCCACAGCGGGTGCGTATCATTGACCACGTTGGGCACCTCGCGGGCTTCTTCTTTGGCTTCTTCTCCTTCGCCAATGGTTTCGTATTCGGTTTTGGTGCCGAACTGGATGGGGATCGGGAGGAACCGGCAGTACTTATCCAGCAATTCCTGCACTTTAAAGCGCTCGCCAAAGGAGAGGTTTTCTTCGTTGAGGTACAAAACGATGTCGGTACCGCGGTCGGTTTTGTCGGCCGGTTCCAGGGTGTATTCGGGCGACCCCTCGCAGGTCCATTTAACGGACGGCGCATCCGGCTGCCAGCTTTTGGTGATCACCTCCACCTTGTCGGCAACCATAAAGGCCGAGTAAAAGCCCAGGCCAAAGTGGCCGATGACGGCACTGTCCTTGTATTTCTCCAGAAATTCGGACGCGCTGCTGAAGGCAATCTGGTTGAGGTAGCGCAGCACTTCGTCCTCGGTCATGCCGATACCACGGTCGCGGATGGTAAGCTTTTTGTGTTCCGGTTCGGCAATGACCTGGATGGTAAGGTCGCCGATCTCCTCCTTTACTTCGCCCCTGTTGGCCAGCACCTGAAGTTTGGAAGAGGCATCTACTGCATTGGACACCAGCTCGCGCAGGAAAATTTCGTGATCGGAGTAGAGGAATTTCTTAATAATGGGGAAAATGTTCTCTGTCTGGACGGAAATGGTTCCTTTATTCGCCATATGTGAATGCATCGTTTGGGTTAGCAATATCCTGCAAATGGTCAAAGTACGTGCCACGCCCAGGTGTCCTGACAAAATGTCTTTTGCATCAAAATGCCTTTTACAGTAAAATTGGCATAAAACTTGAATATGATCCGTGTCTCGCCGGATGGCGAAAAGAAAAAAAGGCCAACGGGCCTTTCATGTGGTACAGGGACCGGCCCGTCGGGGGGTTGGGCTGGTTTCCTTACCACTATTTTTATGGGAGTAGCCACCGGGGCACTTCTTAAAAAGTGCTTAAAAATTAGATAATCAACTACTTATCATTTTTTACCCCGCTACCTTTGTGCCGGTTCCATGCGTTTGGAGCCTGATTATTCATCCACAAAGGTTTCTCATGAATCGAAAATTACTACTCCTGCCGGGCATCATGGCTTCATTGCTGGCCGCTCATGTCCGTCTTTGGGCACAGACCCCCACCGATGCCCTGATGATGAACAAGGGGCAAATTTGTGTGGCGGTCGCCTACACCCACGACACCTGGGATCACTACTGGGAAGGTGCGCTGCACCGCGACAACGGCAACATCGGTACGCTGACCCGGCAAACCGTTGCGCCAATGTTTGCCTTGGGGATCACCGACCGGATCAACGTGCTGGGGGCACTGCCTTGGGTCAAAACCGGGGCCAGCGCAGGCCAGCTCGCCGGTGTTCAGGGACTCCAGGATTTTGGCATTTGGGCCAAGGTAAAAGCGCTGGACAAGCCCCTGGGGCCCGGCGATTTCCAGTTGTTTGGCGTTGCCGGGTTCAGCGGCCCCGCTTCCGATTATCTGTCTGACTACATGCCGCTAAACCTGGGTTTGGCCAGTTATGAGGGCACTTTAAGGGCCATTGTGCAGTACCAGTTTGATCAGGGTTTTTACGTGCACAGCCAGGCGGGCTACCACCTGCGCAGCAACACGGAAATTGAGCGCGACTTTTATTACACCACCCACGCCATTTATTCCAACAAGGTGGATGTACCCGATGCAATCAGTTGGGATGTGGCTGCGGGCAGCTGGCTTTTCGACAATGCCTTGCGTGCCGAGGCGCGAGTGGAGGGCATGACCAGCCTGAGTGGAAACGACATCCGCCGTCAGGACGCGCCGTTCCCGGCCAACCGGATGGTATCTACCCGGGTAGGCGCCTTTGCACAATATTACACCCCATGGGTAAAAGGGCTGAGTGTATTGGCCAGCGGCTCTTATACCGTTTCAGGCAGAAACGTAGGACAGTCCACGGCATTCACCGGCGGCATTGCCTACCAGTTTGGTTTGTGGAAGTAATTTTCTTTTTTCTCTTTTAAAAAAGCTTTGTTATGAAAAATATATTGTCCGTTTTCGGCTTGTTTGTGCTGGCAGCCGTTTTTTTTGTTGCGTGCAATGACGACGACTTTCCTACACAGCTCGACATTGCGTTGTACGACTATGCATCGCTGGATGAAAACGGCAGCCAATGGCGTCCGGTGTTGTTGAGCAGTGCCGACCAGATCGCCGTACCGGTTCCCGCCGCCGTCACTTCACCGGCATACCTGGCCGAATTGGAGGCCACCCGCTCTGCTGCCGCCGGGCGCAACGCTGATCAGGAAGCCGCCGTGCGTTACTGGGGCGTCAACAGCACGGTGCGCTGGAACGAGATCGCGCGTGAGCTGGCCGCCAAATACAACCTGATTCCGGCGCCAAATGCCGACGGCACCTATCCGGCGCCCAACCCTGCCAATCCGGGTGTATACCCATTGTTTCCATTTTCCAATCCGCCATACACCTGCCGCATGCTGGCGTACTTGTCTGTAGCCCAGTACGACGCACTCATAGCCACCTGGCATTACAAATACGCGTATGACAGGCCGGCGCCCTATGCGACCGACCCGTCAATTCCGGTGGCCTTGCCGAAAAACGATCTGCCGTCGTATCCAGCCCACGAGGCCGTGGTGGCAGCGGTGTCGCAGGCGATTCTTACCGTGATGTTCCCTTTGGAGAAAGACTATCTGGCCCAAAAAGCGGCCGAGCACAAACAAAGCCTGATTTGGGCCGGTGTAAATGTGCAAAGCGACATCTCTGCGGGCGATTCACTCGGACGCGCAGTTGCCGGAATTTTTCTGGCGCGTGCATCCGCCGACGGCATGAAGCAGGCCCAGGCGCCCAAGCCGGTGTCCGACTCCCTGCGCGACGCCGCTCAGGACCGGTTCGGATGGCATTGGGAAAACCTGGAGTCTCCGCAACGCCCGGTTGGACTGGCGCCTTTGTTCGGTCAGGTGAAAACGTGGTGCTTGCCTGACGTTACATTGACCCGTCCGTCCGTTCCCCCAGCACCCGGGTCGCCGGAATTTGAAGCCGCCGCCCAGGAGCTTCGCGACGTTGCCGACAACCTCACGACCGACCAACGCGCGATCGCCAATTTCTGGTCCGACGGCCTGAGCACGTATACGCCTCCGGGGCACTGGAACCGGTTGGCTTGCGAGTATCTGGTCAATTTTAAAATGAATCCGCTGCGGTCGTCGCGTGTACTGGCTTACATGAACATGGCGATTATGGACGCTGGCATCAGCTGTTGGGATGCCAAGTACTATTACCACTATCCGCGACCTTCACAGGCGATTCCGGGGTTCAAAACCATTCTGGGGATACCCAATTTCCCCGCCTATACCTCCGGACACTCTACGTTTTCGGCGGGCGCGGCGACCGTGCTGTCGCACTTTTTCCCTGCCGACGCATCCCGTTTCGAATCTTGGGCGCGGGAGGCGGCCGAGTCCAGAATCTACGGCGGTATCCACTATCGGTTCGACGCCGAAGCCGGGCTTACCCAGGGGAAGGCTGTCGCTGAATACGCCATTCAGCGTGCCCAGGCCGACGGGGCAGAGTAAAAACGCCGGCGTACTGGTGTGGACAGGTGGGGTGAGACCGCAAGGGAATTCGGCTTTTCTGCTATTTAAAGAAAGTTGGGCCGAGTGTGTATCTTTGCGGTCTCACCAACCCAATCTTCATGCAATACGCTCATTTTGAACCGGATACCATTGCTTCCTGGGACCGGTTTTACCGGGCTAACCTGCTCAATTGCCTGAGTGGGTTCAAAAGCACCCATTTGATCGGCACCCTGAGCCAGGATGGCTACACCAATCTGGGGCTGTTTCACAATGTAGTGCATATCGGTTCCGACCCGGCACTCATCGGGTACATCAACCGGCCCCGGGAGGCTGCGCCGCACACACTGGAGAACATAGAGCGCACGGGCGTGTATACGATGAATTCGGTGCAGGCCGACATGATCCAGCGTGCGCACCAGACGAGTGCCAAGTACCCCCGACACGTGAGCGAGTTTGAGGCGGCAGGGGTGAGCGCGTGTTTCCGGAAGGGTATTCCGGCGCCTTTTGTGCTGGAAAGTGCGATTCAGTACGCCCTTCGCCTGGTCGAAGTGACGCCCATCCGGCACAACAACACCTTTCTGGTCATCGGAAGACTGATAGGCGCCTGGGTACGCGAAGACCTGATCGGCGAGGATGGGTACCTGTCGCTGGAGAAAGCGGAAACTGTCACTTCGCTGGGATTGGACGGCTACTACGGGGTGCGCCTGCTGGAGCGGTATCCGTATGCAAAACCAGACCCGGAACACGAGGGCGCGCCCTGACAGGCATCCGGCGCGATCAAACCTGCACGACGATCACCTTTGCACTTTGCACCCGCTCGCCGCACCAGATGCGCAGGGTGTAGAAGCCTGCCGGCAGGCCCTGAACGTCTATCCGGTGCTGTCCGGACGCCAGGTTGGTCAGGTTGCGCACCGCTTGCCCTTCGGCGTTGTACAGCGTCACTTTTTGCGCGGACAGGGGTAATTCCAGGAAAAAAGCTTCGCGCACGGGATTGGGAAAGATGAATGCTTCCGGCGTGCTATCCGCGGTTTCCGTGTGCTGCGGGTCGGTCAGGCGCAAGGCCGTTTTACCGGCACAGTCCGGCACGGAGGTATATTCGGTGATGAGGCGCACCAGCAGGTCGTTGAGCATTTCCACTTTGTACTCATCGGTGGTGGGCTCCAGGTGCTTTCCGCCGATGCCCGAATGGTCGGTGAGGAACACATAGGAACCGTTGGTGGCCAGCCCGAAAAATTTCATCAGGAATTCGGTGTCTTTCTGGATGCCGCTGCCACTTACCGGCACGATGCGGATGCCTTTTTGCGCCGCCAGGCGTATGCTGCGGCGTATGCTTTCCAGCACTGCGGGTTCCTGGTGGGGTGAGGCGTCGAGCAACAGAAAGCAAATGCGGGCTACCGCCTCGCTGCGCCAGGGTTGTTTCAGAATGGCTTCTTCCAGCGCGGTGTGCACGGCTTCGGGATAGTCGCCGCCGCCGGCGGCCTGTTGTTGGGCGATGTAGGCAACGGTTTGGCCCAGGTCGGTACTCAGCGGACTGTTTTTGCACACATACGCATCGCCCTCGTCGCGGTAAAAGACCGAGCCCGTGCGGATGCCCAGGTCGGGGTTGGCGTATTGCACGCGACCGATGACGTCCATGAGTTCGGTTTTGAGGAACGCCAGCTCGTCGCCCATGGAGCCGGTGGCGTCGACGACCCAGAGGATGTCGGCGACTTTGGCCGTCTGGTCGCAACGGCCGTCGACGACAAAGTGGTTCATGCCCTCCTGGGCGGGCAGGAGCTTTCCGAGGCGTTTGCCCTGGTAAAAGGCATACACGGCGCCCATAGCGGGTTTGTCCACGATGCCGTTCCACAGTTCGGCGCGGCCGATGTTGTCGGTGCGGGCTTCCCAGAGGAGGTCGCCGATGTCGTTTTTCAACTGAAGGGGCGCGTCGGCGAGCGGGAATCCGTTGGTGTTGTGCAGCCAAACGGTGAACCGGTTTTTAGGATAAAAGCCATACTGGGCCATGTAGGGGTCGATCTCGCCGTCGGCCAGCAGGTCGAGCCAGTGCTTGTTCCAGTTATGCAGGTCGTTCCATTCGCCGGCGGTGAGTTGTCCGGCGCGGGGTGTGCCCGGGTTGCTGGAGACCGGGTAGGCATCGGCGTCGTCGAGGTGCAGGGGTTCTTCATATCGTTCTGCCAGGTCGAGGCGGAACCTGTTGCCCCTGTACGCACCCTCATCCGGCATGGAAACGATGTTACCGGCTTCTATTTTTTTGAGTATGGCATCCTCGTCGGCCGGTGTGGCGGGGGTTGGCGCCACGGCATTCCGCTTTTTTTCGCTTTTTGCCCGGTCGGCTTTACCACTGACGGCGAAGCAAACGTCTTTTTCAATAGTAGGCACTTTGTAGTCGGTGATCACTACCTCGTTCAATACATTTCCGGCGGTCAGCACGCCAAGAAAAGTATTTGTTTTTCCGGCGAGCACGGCCACCCGGTCGGTTTTCAACAGGGCATACCCGGTGTACCGAACTTCTAAGGTGTATTGTCCGGGCTCGAGCGCCAGGCGGAACTCACCGTTGAGGTCGGTAACGGCGCCTTTGTGGACGAGCGTGTCTTTGTACAGCTTGACCGCTGCGCCGACCAGCGGCGCTCCGGCCTCGTCGGTGATTTTTCCCCGGAGTACGGTTTGGGCGGACAGGCCGGGCAGGAAAAAGAGGGTCAGGAACAGGAAAAAGAGGAAGTGTTTCATGGCTTGAAAGATGGTATTTGAAAAACGAACGAGCGTCTGGAAAAGGGATGCGCGGGGAGGGGAAAATGCATACGGATGTTTAAAATTCGTCCTCCGAGTATACTCGTAGGACGAATTAGCATATTTACTCAGCTTATTGAGTAAATTTACTCAACACGTTGAGTAAATTTATTACCTTTGTATCAAAACAACCATGATGTCTTTTGAGCGCCCGCAAAAAGCGGAACTGGTCAAGCGCATAGAAAACGAGCCACGCCGCTTTATTCAGGTGTTGTACGGGCCCCGTCAGGTCGGAAAAACCACGTTGGTTCGGCAGTTTGAGGCGCAAACCCGTTTGCCGCTTCATTTTGCTTCGGCCGACGCGGTGCTCTCGGACCCGCAGTCCTGGTTATCGCTGCAGTGGTCGGCGGCGCGCTTGATGCTTCGTCGGAGTGGCGCGCCGGAGGGCGTTTTGGTGGTGGACGAAGTACAGAAAATCCCCAATTGGAGCGAATGGGTAAAGCGGGAATGGGATGCCGACACACGCGACGGCATACCGCTCAAAGTGGTGCTTTTAGGCTCCTCGCGGCTTATGTTGCAGCAAGGGCTGACCGAATCGCTCACGGGTCGGTTTGAAGCACAGTACATTGGTCACTGGACGTATGGCGAGATGCACGCGGCTTTTGGTTTCACTCCGGAGGCGTATGTTTGGTTTGGCGCTTATCCGGGAGCAGCGACCTTGATCCAAGATGAGGCCCGCTGGCGGCAGTACGTGCTGGATGCCTTGATCGAACCCAGCATATCGAAGGATATCCTGATGCTGACCCGGGTAGATAAACCAGCCCTCATGCGCCGGTTGTTTGAGTTGGGGTGCCGTTACTCCGGCCAGGAGCTGTCGTACAACAAAATGCTCGGCCAACTGCTGGATGCCGGCAACACCACTACGTTGGCGCATTACCTCCGCCTCCTGGATACGGCCGGGTTGCTGGCTGGGCTGGAACAATACAGCCCTCAAGTGCTTCGGCAGCGGGCCTCAAGCCCCAAGTTTCTGGTGCACAACACGGCCCTGCTAAGCGCTCAGCAACCGGACTCATTTGAAACCGTGTCGGCCGACAAGCCGGCCTGGGGGCGTTGGGTGGAATCGGCTGTTGGTGCGCATTTGTTAAACTATGCCCTGCGTGTACATGCCGGTTTGTGGTATTGGCGGAGCGGCAACGATGAAGTTGATTTTGTGCTGGCCCATCGGGGCAAGGTAATCGCCATCGAGGTTAAAAGCGGAACGGGGCGTCCATCCGGCGGCATGGACGCGTTTGTTCGCAGGCATCAACCGGATCGTGTGTATTGGGTTGGGCAAGGCGGTGTTCCATGGGAGGTGTTTTTAGACATGGCGCCGGAGGGGTTGTTTTAAAATGTATATTCGTAGGACGAATTAGCATAACTTAAAACCAGTTGTCATGCAAAAATCAAAACTTTTCACGGTTGCTGTTTTGCTCGCGAATGGTATGTTGACGACGCACCATTTGTTTGCACAGGACGGCCATTACTGGACGCAGCACTATGGTACAAAATCCATGTTGCTGAGCAATTCGGTGATCGGCAGCGTGGAAGACCTGGGGGCGATATACTACAATCCTGCCCGGTTGGGGTTGGTGCAGAGTCCAACTTTTCTGATCAGCGCCGACGCATATGAATGGAATCGCTACAGGGTGGTCAATTCCTTTGGCGAAAATACCAACTCCACCAAGACCGAATTTGGCGGGCTACCGAGTTTGACGGCGGGCACGTTTCACCTGCCTTCTCTGAAAAAGCACACTTTTGGCTATGCCATTTTACTTCGCCAGAATATGGACATTAACATTGGATACCGGGAAGAAACCCTCGATGATCTGATTGTGGAATCCCCGGGCGATGAATTTTTTGGTGGAAACATCAACCTGGGCTCCAAAGGTAAAGAGCGCTGGGCTTCCCTCTCCTGGGCTTATCCGATCAATGACCGGTGGAGCGTGGGGCTGACGGCCAACGCCGCGCAACTCGAAGTGGATAAGGGCACCAATTTTGCCCTTCAGGCGCTCTCGGAATCAAAAGAGGTAGCCATATACCAGTTTAAACGCAGCATAGGCTACAAAAACTACGGCCTGCTGTGGAAAGCGGGGGTGGCCTCCACTTTTGGAAGTGTAGACTGGGGGGTAACCATCACAACACCGACCATCAACATCAAGGGAGAGGGCAGTTACAACTATGAAGAATTTTACTCCGGCATAACCACGCAGGGCGCCTCGCCGGATCGCTATGCCACCAACCAGCAATCCGGAATGCCTGCTCAAAGACGCACGCCGCTGGCCATTGGCGCAGGACTTTCCATCCCTGTCCAGCGGCACCGGATACACCTCGGCAGCGAGTGGTATGCCGGCGTTGCGGAATACACCATACTGACGGTCGAGGATCACCTCAGCCAAAGCGCAGGGGATACCATCAAATTTCAATTGATCGATCGATTGAACAACGTCCTCAACTTCGGCATCGGTACCGAGTTCTACATCAAAGACAAACTGTCCATGTATTTTAGCTTCAGTACGGATTTTTCGGCAGTTCCGGAGAATATCACGGGTTTTTCAAACAACCAACCCATAGCTTCAAATAGTACATTTTCTGCAAACCTGTTCCATTTTGGAGGCGGTTTCGTGTTGACTTTGCCGGGCGCCGATATCACCCTGGGCGCGGCATATACCGGCGGTCAACAAAACTTTGCGAGACCGGTAGACTTTCCGGATGGCGGAAACGACAACGTTTTCGACAAGAATAATACCGCTACGCTACAATGGGATCGGATGCAATTGCTATTCAGTTTTTCTGTACCGTTTCTGGAGCGAAAAGGCGAAGCGTTGCTCGATAAAGTCATTGGGGATAAAAAGGATGACCGTTGAATGGTTTTGAAATGCGTCCTACAAGTAATTGGATGTATTTTTGTCGACACCAAAACCCACACCGATGACCCGCCTGCAATGGATTAACCTCGCCCTGTTCCTCACTTTTTTCCTTTGCTACCTGGAGTGGGGCGGGGGCAATTCCATCTTCATCTGGAAGATGCCTTATGAACTGGTTCAAAACGAAAATATCTGGAGTACCATCACGCATCCGGTCATTTTATCCGGGCTGTTGGGGGTAAGCGGGTTGCTGTACGGCTTGTTTGTCCGGCGCCCCGGCCGGATGGGCCGATGGGTCAATATAGCCGCCGTGACGCTCCTGACCTTGGTGGTGTTATTCTTTCTGCTCGTGGGTATACTCGCAAAAAATGGCTGGATGATCGCGTCGGATGTGCCGTTTTTGGTGTGTTCGGGGTTGTTTTTTGGGTGGTTAAGGCGAAATAAGGGGTAAGGGCTTTTGAGCGCTTGTCTAAAAATCCCTCGACCGGCTGTCAGCGGCCAATCCTGTACTGTTCTTTAATGAGTAAGATCATTTTAATACCGGTTTAAAGTCATTTTCCTGGAGCATGCCGTCTCAGAATTTTGTATGTATTAAATGTCATTTTTCAAACTTTTGAAATGAACAAATTATACGTACTACTTCTGGCAGGGCTTGTTGGGCGAGCACCAACGATAAAGGCTGAAACGGAGGTTTTGGCAGGTCAGCGTACACCCAAAGAGGCGATCACTTTTTTGACGCGTCTGGAAGTTTATGGCGTGTATCAAATCAAACAGTGGACAACGAAGGAAAACCAACGTTTGATCCCGGAAAAACAGGTAAAATCGAAGAAAAATGCCCAACGGTCCAAGCCAAAAGGCAAGACCCGAACAGGCGGAAAATGGTTGGGGGGCGGGATAGCGTTGCTATTGCTTTGCGTTTTACTCTTGTATTTGGCGGACTCGACTGAGTTATTTCTGCTTTTGTTCTTAGCGCTCGGTGTTCTCCTGTTAAGCATTTACCATTTTGCACGCGCACTGATCTATTGGATGGAGAACCCAAAAAAGAAAGGCGATGTGACCGGGACCGAACAAAATCCTGTAGGAATAGAAGACCCAAGCGCAGCACCTCAGGATAAAAATGTGCGTACCGGGAATACGACTTTGGTGTTCGGCGTGCTAGGGGTAGCCGTATGGCTGTTGGGTTTTATTTTCGCAAACAACATATCCACCAGCATTATTCCCCTGGTTGGTGTACTCTTGGGTATTGTAGCCATTATTGCGGGTATCGTACAACTCAAACATTTTCCCCCAAACAAGGAGTCGCGTGACCGAAAAAAAGTATTTATAGGCTTGATTATGGGTGCTTTATCTGTTTTGGCATTGTTTTTTGTTTAGGGTGCCATTCGTCCTACGAATATACTCGTAGGACGAATTGTCCTGCCGTATCTTTGCCCCCTAACCACCACCCAAATTTACATGGAGCCCAAAGACTTTCTCCGCAAACTCGGCCTCAAACAGAAAAACGCCGGTACCTCCACCGGCCTGAACGACCTGAGCGGCAGCGCCCGCTCGCTGCAAAGCCACTCGCCGGTGGATGGCGCCTTCATCGGCGCGGTCACCATCACCACGCGCGACCAATACGAACAGGTAATCGCCCGCGCCGAGGAGGCCTTTGCGGTGTGGCGCAGCATGCCGGCGCCCAAGCGCGGCGAGATCGTGCGCCAGTACGGCGAGATCCTGCGCGAATACAAGGACCCGCTGGGCCGGCTCGTGTCTTACGAAATGGGCAAAAGCCTGCAGGAAGGCTGGGGCGAGGTGCAGGAGATGATCGACATCTGCGACTTCGCCGTGGGCCTCTCGCGCCAGCTCTACGGGCTCACCATGCACAGCGAGCGCCCCGGCCACCGCATGTACGAGCAGTGGCACCCGCTGGGCATCGTGGGCATCATCTCGGCGTTCAACTTTCCGGTGGCCGTGTGGTCGTGGAATGCCATGATCGCCCTGGTGTGCGGCGACGTGTGCGTGTGGAAAGCTTCCGAAAAGGTGCCGCTCTGCGCCGTGGCCTGCCAGAACCTGTTCCGCAAGGTGCTCAAAGCCAACAACCTGCCCGAAGGCATCAGCGCCATCATCAACGGCGACTACCGCGTGGGCGAGTTCATGACCAAAGACCCGCGCGTGGCCCTCGTGAGCGCCACCGGCAGCGTGCGCATGGGCAAGATCGTGGGCCAGGCGGTGGCCGCCCGACTGGGCCGCAGCCTGCTCGAACTCGGCGGCAACAACGCCATCATCGTCAGCCCGTCGGCCGATACCAAGCTGGTGCTCACCGGCGCCGTGTTCGGGGCCGTGGGCACTTGCGGACAGCGCTGCACCTCCACGCGCAGGCTGATCGTGCACGACAGTATGTACAACGACGTGAAAAATGCGCTGGCCAACGCCTATAAACAACTGCGCATCGGCGACCCGCTGGACCCGAACAACCACGTCGGCCCCCTCATCGACCAGGACGCCGTGAAGCAGTATCTACACGCCATCGAGGAGATCAAAAAGGCCGGCGGACGCTTTGTGGTGGAAGGCGGCGTGCTCGAAGGGCCCGGCTACGAGAGCGGCTGCTACGTAAAGCCCTGCATCGCCGAAGCAGAAAACCACTGGCCCATCGTGCAACACGAGACCTTTGCGCCCATCCTCTACCTGCTGAAGTACCGCGACATCGAGGAGGCCATCGCCCTGCAGAACGGCGTGCCCCAGGGCCTGTCGTCGGCCATCATGACCACCAACCTGCGCGAGGCGGAACGCTTCCTCAGCGCTGCCGGCTCCGACTGCGGCATCGCCAACGTGAACATCGGCACCTCGGGCGCCGAAATCGGCGGCGCCTTCGGCGGCGAGAAGGAAACCGGCGGCGGCCGGGAGTCCGGCTCCGACGCCTGGAAAGCGTACATGCGCCGGCAGACGAATACGATCAATTATTCGGATACGTTGCCGCTGGCACAGGGGATACTGTTTGATTTTTAGCGTATTTTATAGAACACAGATTTAACGGATGCTGCGCAACACGGATTAAAAAATCCGTTTTAATCCGTGTTGCGCAGCATCCGTTAAATCTGTGTTCTATTGCTTCACTAACTTCAAAGAAGCATCCAAAAACGCCGTCATCTTCCGGTATAAATGCAAGCGCGCATACCCCCCGTAAATCCCGTGGTTGCGGTTGGGGTAGAACATCACGTCGAAGTCCTTGTTGGCGGCCACCAGCCGGTTGGTCATTTCGACGGTGTTCTGGAAGTGCACGTTGTCGTCGGCTTGTCCGTGCACGAGCAGGTAGGCGCCTTTTAGTTGTTCGGCGAAGTTTATCGGGGAGTTTTGTTCGTAGCCTTCTTTGTTTTCCGAATGGGTGCGCATGAATCGTTCGGTATACACGGTGTCGTACCATTTCCAGTTGGTCACCGGCGCCACGGCGATGGCGGCTTTGAACACGTCGGCGCCCTTGAGGATGCAAAGGCTCGACAGGTATCCGCCGTAGCTCCAGCCGAAAATGCCGATGCGCGTCGGATCGACGTACGGTAGCGAGCCGAGGTAGCGGGCCGCTTCGATCTGGTCGATCGTCTCGTAGTGGCCGAGCTGGAGGTAGGTCATTTTTTTAAACGCTTCACCGCGGCCGCCCGTGCCGCGGTTGTCGACACAAGCGACGAGGTAACCCTGTTGGGCCAGCATTTGAAACCAGAGGTAGTTGGCGCCCATCCACTCGTCGAGCACTTCCTGGCTGCCGGGTCCGCCGTAGGTGAACAGGAGCACGGGATACCGTTGTCCGGCGGTTTCCGCGCCTTTCGGGCGGATCATCCAGCCGTTCAGGCGCACCTTTTCCGGGGTTTCAAACTGGAAAAACTCGGCTTTTGAAAGGCCATACTCCGAAATTTTGGTTTTCAACCGCCCGTTGTCCTCCAGGGGGCGCACCACTTCGCCGGCGCGGTTGCGCACCACATACGCAGGAGGGGTATTTATGCCCGATTCGCTGTGCACGTAGTAGTCGAAGGTGCTGCTGAAGTCGGCGCTGTGTGTGCCGCTGCCGCCGTGCAGCATGCGCGTGTTGCGTCCGCTGAGGTCGGTTTCGAACACCTCGCGCTGCATGGGGTTGATGGTGGCGGCCTGGTAGTAAGCTTTTTTATTTTTTTGGTCGATGCCGTAAAAGGCGGTTACGTCCCAGTCGCCCCGGGTCAGCAGGGCCTGTTCGCGGCCGGACATATCGTAGCGGTATACATGCAGGAATCCGTCTTTTTCGGTTTCCCAGAGGAAGCCCGAGCCGTCGTCCAGAAAATGCGGTTCGTAATTTTCGCCGATGTAGTACTGGTTTTTTTCTTCGAGCAGCACGGAGCAGGCGCCCGTTTTCGGGTCGGCGAGCAGGAGTTTGAGGTGGTTTTGGTGTCGGTTGAGCCAGGTGAGGCACACGCGTCCGTCGGGCGTCCAGGCCAGCCGGGGGAAATAGTCTTCCGCGTCGGCGCCGGCGTTGATGCCGACGGTTTTGCCGGTTTTCAGGTCGTAAACCCAGGCGGTCACCACGGCGTTTTTTTCGCCCACTTTGGGGTACTTGAACGTGACTGGTTGGGGGTACATGGAGTCGGGGTGGTAGTGCTCGTAGGTGAAACTGGGCACAGCCTGCTCGTCGAAGCGCAGGTAAGCAATTTTTTGCCCGTCAGGGCTCCATTCAAAGGCGCGCACCAGCACGAACTCCTCTTCGTACACCCAGTCGGAGGCGCCGTTGATCACGGCGTTGGGTTTGCCGTCGGTGGTCATTTGTGTTTGTTTGCCCGTTTTCAGGTCTTTGAAAAACAGGTTGTTGTTGCACTCGTAGGCTACCTTGTCGCCTTGCGGGGAAAAATGCGCATAACGCTGTTTGTCGGCGCCGTTGTGCAGGCGCAGTATGCTGTTTTGCCGGGCGTCGAAAACAAAATAGTGCGCTTTGGTGCTGTGCCGGTAGATGGATTCGACGTTGGCAGACAGCAGGATGTTCTGCTCGTCGGCGCTGAAGGTGTAATCGTCGAACGCACCCGGCCAGGCGGGGTCGGTTTTCTGAACGGTGGCGACGTCGAACACCTGGCTGGTTTTTTCCCCGCTGCGCAGGTCGTACTGCTCAATGGTGGTGCCGGTGGAGCGGGTGTAGTGCACGCCGTCGTTTCGGAAAGCAAAACCGGGCACGCCGCGGGCGCTAAAGGCGCCGTTGACCCAGATGTCTTCGAGGGTGATGGATTTTTGGGCGGTGGCAGACTGGACGAGCAGCAGGGACAGGAACAGGAGCAGCGAAGTGCGCATCATGACGGCGTTGTTTGGAGGACAAAGGTAATCGGCGCCGGATAAATCGCAAGCGTCGTCACCCGGCCCATTCCTTCGGCAGGCCGAAAGGACCGGCCAATTTGGCGGATCGCGGAATGGCCCAGATGTGCGCGAGCAGTTCGTTCATGTCCTTGCGCAGTTCCCAGCGCAAATCTTCGTGCAGTTTGCCGGCCTTGGTCATGAGGGCGTCGGCGCGCCTGACCAGGTAATCGGCCAGGGTGGCGCTGCGGTGGTCCGGGTAGCGCAGGATCATGGCGCGGTGGCGACGCAGGGACTCGTTGAGCATGAACAGGGTGAGGGCCACCTCGCCTTCTTTGTCTTTAGTGGCCTGCACGTGTTCGGTGATGCGGGCGTTCCAGAACCGCAACTCCATGAGTACCCAGCCGGGCGTCATGACGTCGTCGCCCGACTTGGCCAGGTTTTTCACGATGTTGTCCCGCAGCTCCTGAGAGCGGTCGTCGCGTGTTTCGCCCCCCTCCAGCAGTTCGAACTCCAGCCGTCGGATCAACTTGGCGTCTTTGGCAACGAGGCGAAAGAGGAGTTTGTCTTTTTCTTTGCCGGGCAGGGCGGAGATGGCGTTTTTGAGGCGGTCGTTAAGTTTGGCCATGGGCAAAAAATTGTAGATAAGAGGTCTTACCGCACCACCTGCAATTTCGCCACTTCGGCCATGCCGCTTTCCATGTTCTCCAGCCGCACCACATACGTGCCCACAGGCATCATGAACACCTCGATGGGGAACACGTTTCGGCCCGGGTCGACCCAGGGCGTGGAGGCCTGGGCGATGGCGCCGTTCATGCCATGCACGGTGAGTCGGGCGCGGAACCCTTCGCGGCCCGGGTGTTCGTACACCAGTTCGGCGCTCACGCGGGCCGGGTTGGGGGAGATGCCGACGCCTCGTTTCTGGAACGGATCGTACACGATGGGCGAACCGCCCAGATAGCAGGAGGGATGCACGGTGTACGCTTTGTCTACCAGCGCCAGTTGCTGGAAGTTGTCGAACAGGGCTTCCTGCATCACGTAGTGGTTGGCGCCCAGCCAGTCCTGCAGCAGGGAGGCGAACACCTGGCGGTAGTCGTGCTGCATGTTGCGGAGCTGGTTGTCAGTCGTCAGGTCGAAGAGGTTGACGTTGGTGCCGCGCACACCGGCGCGCACGTTTTTGCCGTAGAGGAACATGGGCGAGAGCGTACCGTGGTCGGTGCCGAGGGAGCCGTTTTCTTTGGCGGTGCGGCCGAATTCGGAGAAGGTGCAGGCGAGCACACGGTCAGCGAGGCCGAGCTGGTTGAGGTCGTCCATGAACACCTTAACGGCGTCGCTGATGGAGCGCCAGAGGTTGGCGTGGTTGCCGGTGCCGGTGTCGCCGGCGACCACCTGTGCGCTGTGGGTGTCGAACCCGCCGATCTGGCAAAGGTAGATCTTGGTCATGCAGCCCCCGCTCATCATGCGGGCGATGGTTTTGAGTTGTCCGGCCAGCGAAGAGTTCGGGTAGGTGGTAATGGCGTTTGTGCCCTGATTAAACACCTCGGTAACGCGCTGGGCGTACCGGCTGATGGTGTTTTCAACGCCCATGATGAAGTCGATCTCCGCGCCATAGTCGGAGTTCGGAATGTTCACGAGGGGTGCGCCGCCGATCGTCTGGATGAGCGAGTAAAAGCCGGCGGGGTCCTGGCCGCTCAGGTTGAGTGCGTTCTGGTGCTCGGTCTCGGTGTGGAAGCCCAGGGAGGTGTTGGGGTCCCCCAGCTGGATGCCGGGCGGGTCGGGCATCTCCGGCGTGGGTTCCCCCTGCACGTTGGGGTAAAAGGCATTTAATGCCCGTCCCATCCACCCGGAGGCCAGGTTGTTGAGTTCATAGGAGCCGCCGCCGCCGCTGAGCCAGATGTCGGTGCCTTTGAAGTGCGACTGGTTCATGCTCTGGTACCCCACGCCCTGGATCAGCGAGGCCCAGCCCTGGTCGTACAGGGCTTTGAAATTCGTCATGGCCGGGTGCAAACCCACCTGATTTTCGATGGCGAGGGTGCTGTCGAGCTGAATAAGCGGGGTAAGGCCGTTGTCGGGCAGGCCGATGGAAGGCCGCAGTTCCTTGTAACGATCGTACTGGTTGAGCGGCACGATGGTATTAAGGCCGTCGTTGCCACCTTTGAGCTGGATCAGAACAAGTACGCGTTCGGACACGCCGTCGCACGACTGCAGCACTTTGTCCATGCGGCTGTTGGCAAACGGGCGCAGGTTGAGACCGTTGACGGTGAACGGGGTGATGCCGGCGGCGGGGAGTATCTTGAGAAAGGAACGTCTTTTCATGGGTTAGAGCAATTGATATTCCGGTGAGAACATAATGTTGGTAACCAGTCGGGACAGGGCGATGGTGACCTCTTCCCCCTTGCCGGTGCTGATGTAGTTTTGCCACTCGTAGGTCCAGTCGGCCGGGGGCAAATTGTCCAGGAAAATGACGTTGTAAAAATGGTCGAAGCGCGCGGCATCGGGTTCTTCGGGCAGCAGGTACTGCAGCAGTTCGGTCACCAGAACGAAGGGGTCTTCCGGGTCGCTGATCACCCCGCTGTTGCGCACCCATTCGGCGATTTTCAACTGGACGCCAATGCTGGTGTTGGGGCTTGCGCCAATGGTGCGTTTACCGGAGAGCAGCATGGTGGGCAACTTGTACCGCGCGATGACGGTGGTGGCGTTGAACCACTGCCGGTTGTAGTCGGGTGCCTGGTGGTAGGCGGCGTAACCGGCCACGTCGGGCGGGAAGAAAAGCAGGAGATTGGCTAACCCGAGCATACGCTCGAACACGGCGTTGTAATAGAAGCGTATGTAATGGTCGTAGTTCTTGGTGACGGCGTCCGGGATGGCCAGGTTGAAGAAAGAAATCGCTTGCAGGCTCAGTTCCAGCGGCGATTTGATCATGCCGCCGATGATCTCGTCCTTGTTGTCCGAATCGTCGGCGTCGTAAAAGTGCTGGCTGCTGAGCAATTGCTGGAGCACCGGCAATATGTCGTAATTGTTGTTTCGGAAGGTATTGGCCAGCGGTTCAATGATGTCCGTTTCGATTTCGGGTGTGACCTTGGGCGACACGAAATACCGGTACAGGCGGGTGCAGATGTGGCGGGCTACCTGTGGTTGATCGAACACCATGTTGACAAAGGCATTCAATTCGGTGTACATGCCTGCGGCGTTGGTGGCGCCGGCGATGGTTTTGTTCTGGAATTTGCTGCTAAAGGTTTTAACGCCCGTGTCGTGTTGGCTAAACTGGGTGGTACCCCAAGGAATGCCGGTTTCGGGGTCGTACTGGTCGCGTTGGGTGCGTTTTCGAAAGCCGGTGAACACCCGTGCCGCCTGTATGATGTCGTCTTCGGTGTAATGGGTGTAGTCGCCTTCGACCAACTGAGGCCCTTTGCCGATGGTGAAAAGCTCAAAGAATTCGCGGGCGAAGTTTTCGTTGGGGCTGGTTTTGGTGTTCTGGTGGTTGTTGAGGTACTGGAGCATGGTGTTATCGGTCACGATTTTCGTGGCCAGTTTTTTGAAATTGCCCAGCGCGCCCCAGCGCAAGAGTCGCAGATAGTCGAAAAAAGTGGCGTGGTTCTGTGCGATGATGTCGCAGGCGAGGAACTGGTGCCAGAAGAAAATCATCTTGTGCCCGATACCGGTGTCGGAGAGGGCTTCATGGGTCCACCAGCTGGTAACGTTGCGCCGCAACTCAAACTCTTCACCCGGATTGGTTTGTCCGGTAGGGATCAGCCACTGTATGGTTTCGACCACGCCCGTGGTACCCGGTAGGTCGTAGTACGGTTGGGTGTGCTGCAGGTTGCGCAAGGAGAGCAAGGACGCCACAGCTGTTGCGGCCGATTGGGTGGCCAGCTCATCCACCCGCGCGCGGCTGTAATGAAAACTGGTTCGCCGCAGCAAGTGAGCAGCCCGCCGGCGCCCGAGGTTGCCCGTTAAAGGAGAGATGGATGCCATGTGCCTGGATGTGGTTGGTGCACAGAAGGATTAATGGTGTATGGACGAGCAAACATAGCGAATATATTCGTCCTACGACTATACTCGTAGGACGAAATTTTATTCTTCCCGGCAACCCTTTGCCGCCTTGTTTTGTTTTCGCAGCCAAAGCACCTTGTCATGCCTGCTACCTGGCATACCGCCACTGTTAAGCACATAGAACCGCTCACGCCGAATGTGCGCCGTTTTGTGCTGGAAGCACCCGAGAACTTCACCTTTGAGGCGGGTCAGTTCATCACCTGCGACTTGCCGATTGGCGATAAACGCCTGCAACGATGGCGCAGCTACTCTATTGCCAATGCACCGGGCGACGGAACCCTGGAACTGTGTATTGTGCGCGCCGAGAACGGCCTGGGCTCCCGCTACTTGTTTGAAGAACTTTATGAAGGCTCTGCGATCCGGTTTAAAGGACCCGATGGCGGGTTCCTGTTGCCTGCCACGATAGAAACGGATCTGGTTTTCATTTGCACCGGCACCGGCGTGGCGCCCTTTCGCAGTATGTTGGTCGACCTGCGGCGTTCAGGAAAAGAACATCAAAAGCTGCACCTGATCTTCGGTTGTCGGACCGTGGCGGATATCCTGTACCGCGAAGAATTTGAGCAACTGGCCCGCGAATGGCCGGATTTTCGGTACGACGTCGTCCTCTCACGGCAACCCGACTGGCCTGGGTACAAAGGTCACGTTCATCCGGTTTATATGCAGGAATACGCCGAAAAACGACCGGATGTCCAGTTCTACCTTTGCGGATGGAGCGCCATGATCGATGAAGCGGTAGCCAACCTGATCATCCGATTGGGATATGATCGGGGGCAGGTGAAGTTTGAACTGTACGGCTAGTCGCTGGCCGGCGTATTCAACCCAACAATCCCGCCAGCTTCCCAAGACCGCCCAATGAACGCCCGAAGAAACCGGTAAACTTGGCCACTGCCTGCACCTGATTGTACTTTTTTTTGAACCGGGGATACAGGTCGACGAATTTTTTGGCATTTGGACTTTGCAGCATCTCCACTGCGAAAGCTCCCTGGTCGAGCAGGTTCATTTTTTTAAAGTCGCCACCCACCGAGCGTGCGATGGCCTCCATCGACGCTTCGTTCTCCCGGTAATATTGTTCCACGAGTTTGCCTCCTTTGGTGGGGTCGATGGGTTGCAGCGCGGCATCCATCACGCGCACAGCTGAGCCGAGCAGGGCATCCAGCTTTTGTTGGGGGGGCAATTTTGATTGGGCAACACGCGATAGCTCAGCACGCTCGTTGCTCAGCAGCTTGGAATAGTTGGAGCAGGCCGTCAACGAGGCAAGCAGGAAAAAAAGCAGGACAATGCGATGCATGTGTAGATGCGTTGTTACGAGTAGACAGGGGGCAAGTCGCGTCATCCGGATCAGAAATGCCGCCACCCCTGGGCCTTCAGCGGGTGCAGGTTTCCACCTTTGGTACTCAGGCGGATGCCATCTTTTGCCTCCAGAATGTCGCCGGCAATGTAGATCTCGGGCAGGTATTTGACTTTTTCGATGTCGGCAGGGTCAATGGTAAACAACAGCTCATAGTCTTCGCCCCCACTGAGGGCGCAGGTAATGGGGTCGAGCTTGAACTGCAAGGCCAGCAGTTCAGATTCGGGGTGGATGGGTACGCCGCTTTCTTCGAGCAGGGCGCCGGTGCCGCTTTGTTTGCAGATGTGAAACAGTTCGGAAGCCAGCCCGTCGGAGACGTCGATCATGGACGTTGGTTTGAGTCCTGCGCGGCGAAATACCTCGATCACGTCTTTGCGTGCTTCGGGCTTTAGTTGGCGACCCACAACGTATTGCTGGTTTTCGAGATTGGGTTGCACATCGGGATGCTCCTGCCAGATGCGTTTTTCGCGTTCGAGCAATTGAAGTCCGAGGTATGCAGCGCCGAGGTCGCCGGTGATGCAGATCAGGTCGCCCGGTTTGGCGCCATTTCGATACACGAGCAGTTCTTTTTCGCACTGACCAATGGCCGTGACGCTGATGACGAGCCCGCGGTTGGATGAGGTGGTATCGCCACCCACCAGATCGACGCCATAAGCCTCACAGGCGGCGCGAATGCCGTCATAGAATTCGTCGAGTGATTCTACGGAAAAACGATTGGAAATGGCAATGGACACCGTAATCTGCCGGGGGAACGCGTTCATAGCGTAGATGTCGGACAGGTTAACCACGACCGATTTATACCCCAGATGTTTGAGTGGCGTGTATGCGAGGTCAAAATGGATGCCCTCAATCAGCATATCGGTGCTGACCACGGTGCAAAAAGGACCATTGTCGATGACGGCGGCGTCGTCACCCACCCCTTTGATGGTAGACGGGTTGGTAATCGGGAATTGGCGTGTCAGGTGTTCGATCAGCCCGAATTCGCCGAGGGTGTTGACGTCAGTTCGGGACATTGGCCTACGGGTTTACGCCCATTTCACGCAGTTTGCGCTCCAGCTCACGCATACGGCGCTCCAACTCGGGGAGTTTTTTGAACACGGCGTACGACTTGATGTAGTCCTTGTACGGAATGGCCGGGGAGCCGAACAGGGCCGTGTTGGGTTCTTCCACGCCGGAACTCAGGCCGCTTTGGGCCTGAATGCGGGTGCCATCGGCGATGTGTACGTGGCCGACGATACCGGCCTGTCCGCCGATCTGCACATGGTTGCCCACGCGTGTGCTGCCGGCAATGCCCACCTGTGCGGCGATGGCAGTATGGCGGCCTATTTCGGCATTGTGTGCGACGTGCACGAGGTTGTCGAGCTTGGCGCCTTCGTGGATGATGGTGCTGCCCATCGCTGCCCGGTCAATGCAGGTGCAGGCGCCGATTTCGACATTGTTCTTTAGCACGACATTGCCTACGTGGGGCATTTTTTTCCAGGACTGCTCCGGCGGCTGCGGTGCGTATCCGAACCCGTCGGCGCCGATGACGGCGTTGGAGTGGATGATGCAGTTGTCGCCGATGACGCAGTCGGCATGAATGCGTGCGCCGGGATGTATCTTGCAGTTGCTGCCAATCTGCACGTTATAGCCAATGTAGACCTGGGGAGAGATGACCGTGTTGTCGCCGATCTGGGCATTTTTTTCCACCACGGCATAATGGCCGACGCTCACGTTCTGGCCGAGTCGCGCGGTGGGGTGGATGGACGCTTTGTCGGAATAGGCCGGACTGCCGTTCAGGTATTTGCGTTCTTCAAACGCCTGAAGGAGGGTGGCCAGGCTGCCGCGCACGTCATCGACCCGAATGAGGGTCGGGGTGAGCGGACGGGTGGGTGTAAAAGAGGAATGCACCAGCAACACGGACGCCTCGGTGGTATACGCAAAGTGTTCGTACTTGGGGTTATCCATAAACGCAAAATCGCCCTGATGCGCTTCTTCAATGCGCGCCGGGCGGTTTACGGTGGCTTTCGGATCGCCTTCAAGGGTTCCGTTAATCAGTTGAGCAAGCTGGGCGGCCGTGATTTCCATGCTGGAAAAATAGATGGAGTGCGGTTTAGTGTCGGTTTCCCGAAAAAAGCATCCGACAAAGGTACGGAAATTAAGGCGAAAGTTCGCCGCATTATGTTAGGGTTAACAAGTGAATGGTTGAATTCAGGGGTTGAACTGTGCCCAGACGGGGCAATGGTCGGAGTGAACCGCGTCCGTATGGTGTCCGGCGTCTATCAGATCGGGCGCCAGTTCGGCGGAGGTCATGAGGTAATCGATGCGCCAACCCTTGTTGTTGGCGCGGGCGTTGGCCCGGAACGTCCACCAGGTGTACTCCACCTTTTGGGGATTCCGGTAGCGGAAAGTGTCTATGAATCCGGAAGACAGCCATTCGGAAAGCCAGGCGCGTTCTTCGGGGAGAAAGCCGCTGGATTTTTTGTTGCCTTTGGGGTCGTGGATGTCTATTTCGGTGTGTGCGATGTTGAAATCGCCCAAAACGATCAATTTAGGTCGCTCTTTTTTCAGTTCCGCCAGCCAGCGGGCGAAGTCGGCCAGAAAAACCATTTTAAACGCTTGCCGTTCTTCGCCGGTCGTTCCGGACGGGAAGTAGCAGTTGAGGAGGGTACGGTCGCCAAAGTCGGTGCGCAGGATGCGTCCTTCCGAATCAATAGACTCGATACCGCACCCGGCGATGACGCGGTCGGGTTCCTGTTTGCAGAACGTGGCCACGCCGCTGTACCCTTTTTTTTGTGCTTCGTGCCAGAAATGATGGGTGTAACCCAACTGATGAAAAATTTCCGGTGACACATCCGTTTGTTGGGCTTTGGTTTCCTGCAGGCACAGGACGTCGGCCGGGTGTTCCGACAGCCAACCGGCCAGGCCTTTGTTTAGTGCGGATCGCACGCCGTTTACGTTGTAGGAGAGAATTTTCATGGCTATCGGCTATCGGTCGTCGGATGTCGGTCGTCGGCTATCGGTCGTCGGCTATCGGATGTCGGTCGTCGGATGTCGGTCGTCGGTAGGGGTTTATTTTTTCTGGATGCCAAGCGTAATTTTATTCCGCATTCCGCATTCGTCATTCGACCAGTGTGCCTACTTCTTCACCCAGCACGATCCGGCGCAGGTTATCCGGTTGTCGGATATCGAACACGATGATGGGCGTTTTATTTTCCTGGCAGAGGGTGAACGCGGTCATGTCCATCACTTCGAGGCCCAGGCTGATGACCTTGGCGAAGGTGAGTTTGTTGAATTTGATGGCGGAGGGGTCTTTTTCGGGGTCGGCGGTGTAGATGCCGTCGACGCGGGTTCCTTTGAGGATGACGTCGGCATGGACCTCAATGGCGCGCAGGGCGGCGGCGCTGTCGGTGGTGAAAAAGGGGTTGCCGGTACCGGCGGCGCAGATGACCACGCGGCCTTTTTCGAGGTGGCGGATGGCGCGTCGGCGGATGTAAGGTTCTGCGACGTTTTCCATGCGCAGCGCGGTCATGAGGCGGGTGTAGACCCCAATACTCTCCAGCGCGCTTTGGAGGGCCAGTCCGTTGATGACGGTGGCCAGCATGCCCATGTAGTCCCCGGTCACGTTCTCGATGCCGGTACCTTCGGCTTGGATGCCCCGGTAGATGTTGCCGCCGCCAATGACCACGGCCACTTCGGCACCCATTTCATGTAACTCTTTGATTTGATGGGCATAGTGTTGAAGCATGGTTGCGGCGATGCCGTACTTCTGATGGCCCATTAAGCTTTCGCCGGAAAGCTTGAGCAGGATGCGTTTGTACTTGAGGGTGCTCATGGAAAAAGGTTCGGTTGGAACAGGACGGGGGATGCTGCAAAGATGCACAATCTTGGTGGTAGTTGGTGAGCGCGACAAAGAAAATCCCCCGGAAACGACAGATGCGCGACCGGGGGATCAAAAAATTACGCTCAGCAGGAGGCTGTGTCTTACAGGGCCACGTGCTGGAAGGCGGTCACGGTCAACTCTTTGTCCAGCGTTTTGAGGAATTGCTCCACGGTCTGGTCGTTGTTTTTCACGAATTTCTGGCTCAGCAGGGTGTTTTCGGCGAAGAATTTATTCAGACGGCCGAGGGCAATTTTCTCCAGCATGTCTTCGGCTTTACCTTCGTTGCGGGCCAGGTCTTTGCCGATTTCGATTTCTTTGTCGATCACGGACTGGGGCACGTCGTCTTTGCTCACCGACACCGGATTCATGGCGGCAATTTGCATGGCGACATCGCGGCCGGCCGTTTCGAAGGCATCGGCCACTTTATTGAGGGCAACCAGTACGGAGCGCTTGTTGTTGGAGTGGTTGTAGGTCACCACCATGGGCGCTTCGATCTTTTCGTATCGGCTCAGTTCGATCTTTTCGCCGATAACGCCGGTTTGTTCGCCGACTTTTTCAGCGATGGTCAGCCCGGGCTCGAAATCAAGGGCGAGCAGGGCTTCCAGATTGGCCGGCAGATTGGCAAGGGCGATGTCGGCCAATTTCTGGGTCATGGCGATGAAGTTCTCGTTGCGGGCCACAAAGTCGGTCTCGCAGTTGAGGGCTACCACAATGCCCTTGGTTTTGTCGGGCGTGGTCAGGGCGATCACTACGCCTTCGCGTGCCTCACGGTCTTCGCGTTTGGCGGCTTTGGCGATGCCTTTTTTACGGAGGACGTCGACGGCCTGTTCGTAGTCGCCGCCGGCTTCTTCGAGGGCCTTTTTGCAGTCCATCATGCCGGCGCCGGTCATCTGGCGCAGCTTATTGATATCGGCAGCAGAGATTTTTGCTTCCATGTAGTGTTATTGTGTTTGGAATGGATATAAAGAGAAAAAACCGCGCGAAATTACGTGGTTTTTTCCCTGGAGGTCGGCAATGTTGTATGAAGAAAACGTTATGTTATGCTTCGGCGGTTTCCTCTTTATCGGTGCCGCGCATGGCTTTACGCTCTTCTTGTCCTTCGCGGATGGCTTCCACCACGTAATTGGTGATGTAGGCGATGGCTTTGGATGCGTCGTCGTTGCTGGGGATGGCAAAGTCCACCAGGGTGGGGTCGGAGTTGGTATCGACCACGCCGATGGTTTTGATGCCCAGTTTGCGCGCTTCGGCCAGTGCGAGGTGTTCGTGGTGGATGTCCACAATAAACATGGCTGCGGGCAGGCGATTGAGGTTGGCGATACCGCCGAGTTGTTTCACGAGTTTAATGTGCTCGCGACCCAGGGTAAGGCGTTCCTTTTTGGTGATGCTGGTGAGCGAGGTGTCGGTCAGCATCTTTTCAATGGTGTTCATCTTCTTGACCGATTTGCGGATGGTCATGAAGTTGGTGAGCATGCCGCCAAGCCAGCGTTCGGTAACGAAGGGCATGGCCACGCTGTCGGCGCCTGCTTGCACAATGTTACGTGCCTGTTTCTTGGTGGCTACGAAGAGAATCTTCTTCCCGCTTTTGGCCATGGCCTTCATCACCTGGGCGGCGCGTTCAAGGCCTTCGGCGGTGCGGTTCAGGTCAATGATGTGCACGCCCTTGTGCTCGGTAAAGATGTAGGGCGTCATTTTCGGGTTCCATTTTTTGCGCAGGTGGCCAAAATGGCAGCCGGCGTCGAGGAGCTCTTTATGAGTAGGCTTTTGCATGGCGGTATCTTAGCGTTTGGAGAACTGGAAGCGTTTGCGGGCTTTTGGTTGGCCGTACTTTTTGCGTTCTACAGCGCGGCTGTCGCGGGTGAGGAACTTGTTGTCCTTCAGCGGCTTTTTGAACTCTTCGTTTACCTTCACCAGGGCGCGGCTCAGGCCCATGCGAATGGCTTCGGCCTGGCCTTTGTAGCCGCCGCCGCGCACATTCACTTTGAGGTCGTAGATGTTCTGGACGCCGACGACGGAGAACGGGTCGGTCACGTTGTGTTGTACGTGGATGTGCGGGAAGTACTCGCGGTAATCTTTACCGTTGATGGTAATGTTGCCCTCCCCTTTCATCAGATACACGCGGGCTACGGCAGTTTTGCGGCGCCCGACGGCATTGATCATTTCCATATCAGATCAGTATACGTTTTGCGGTTTGTTATTGAATCGGCGCCAGCGTTTCCGGCTTTTGCGCGTCGTGCGGGTGCTCGGAGCCCACGTACACGAACAGTTTTTTGTACATGGCGCGGCCCAGCGGGTTCTTGGGCAGCATGCCCTTGACGCCGCGCTCGATGATGCGGCGCGGGTCTTTGTCCCACAAAGCCGAGGCCTTGGTCAGGCGTTGGCCGCCCGGGTGGTGGGAGTAGTCTTTGTACTCCTTTTGTTCCCACTTTTTGCCGGTGAAGCGCACTTTTTCAGCGTTGATGACGATGATAAAATCGCCCGTGTCGGCATGCGGGGTGTACGACGGCTTGTTTTTGCCGCGCAGGATGCTCGCGATCTGGCTGCAGAGGCGACCGGCCACCAGGTTGGTGGCGTCAATCACGTACCACTTGTGCTCCGCTTGTTCCTTGCTGACGGACACCGTTCGGTAGCTCAGCGTATCCATAAACAACTATGGTATGAGGGTGAAAAATCAGGTTTGTTAACCGCCCTTTTTCAAAAGCGGACGCAAAGGTAAGGGCATCCTGGACACTGTGCAAGCAATCGTCAAAAAAAATTCCATAATTTTTTTTACAAACAACTGGAAATGAGGTGAAATTTGGACCAACGCTGAATCTACGGTTGCATTTTGATTGGTTGGTCGTGTTTTTTAGAAATGTCTCGATAAATCATTACGTTTGCAGCAACAATCTAAAACGAAAAGCTATGTTAAAAACCTTGTTCAAAAACTGGTGGGTACTCCTGTTGAAGGGCGTCGTATCCATTCTTTTCGGCATCCTGGCGTTTATGAACCCGGGCGTGACCGCCGCTACCCTGGTACTCTGGTTGGCGATCTTCCTGCTGATCGACGGTGTGCTGTCCATTGTGGCCACTTTCCGGAGCTGGGGGGAGAACGACGACAAGTGGCTTCTCCTGCTGGAGGGCGTCGTCAATATCCTGTTGGGCATCCTGCTGTTGCGCAGCCCCGAAGCGGGCATGCTGGCCGCAGCCTTTTACCTGGCTTTCTGGGCCATTGTGTCGGGCGTGGCGCGCATCGCCATGGCCATTCAATTGCGCAAGCAGATCGACTCGGAGTGGTACCTGGGCCTGAGCGGCCTGTTGTCCATCCTGTTTGGCGTACTGGTGCTGAGCAACCCGGGTGCGGGTGTGGTGAGCATCATGTGGATGGTCGGCACGGTTGCCATACTGGTGGGTATTCTGCTCATCGTAGTGGCGTTCAAGTTGCGCGGCATGGGCAACAAAATTGCGGACGCAACAGAGGCTGCCAAGGCCGGTTTGTCCAAAATCGCAGAAGAGTTGAAGCGTTGATTTGATCTTCATCGGGTGACGCGGTGACGCGGATGAGGGTGTGTCACCAGTGCCGTATTCGCATTCGCTTCCAAATAAAATTTGAGTAAGGCGGTATCGATAGGATGGTTTCAAGCCATCCTATCGGTTAATGCCGTATTTAAAAATTTTTATTGGAGGAATGCAAGTTTTGTCGGCTTATGATACACCCTCTTCCAAAATCCGCCGCAACTGCTTGACATACCCTTCTTCCGCATCCAAAAACGCCGCCACCTCGGCGTCGCTCCACTGCGGGAACTTGCGCATGATTTTTTTGACGATCGCTTCAAACGCCTCTTCCCGCCCCTTCTCGATGCCTTTTTCAAGTCCTTCAGAAAGGCCCTCTTCCCGCCCTTTCTCGATACCTTTCTCGATGCCTTTTTTAAACCCTTGTCTGCGCCCTTTGCGCAAACCCGCCCGTTTCCACTTTTCGCCGAAGATTTCGGGAATGGCGTCTACCCAACTGTTCTCCGCCTCGGAGAGCTGGGTGCTCAGCGTTTTGATTTCTCCTTGTGACATACCGCTTACGATGTAGATGTAAAGGGTTAAGGTTTGAAAAAACATCTGTGCACGCACTTCGTTTTCCAAAACACCCCCAAAAGTAAAGATTTTTTTCCAATTTTTTCGCGCCAAATCGGCATTACGCGACAGCTTGAGGGCCAAAAACAGATTGCGCAGGTATTCGCTTTCTATTTTGGCATGGATGTCCTCAACGCTCACGGTGCTCAAATCGGTGAGCCAGTACCGAAAGTCGGGCAAAAAAGCCCGCCAATGTTCAGGCAAGCCCGAAAAATAGTCGAAAAACGAATCCTGCGTCTAGCCTTTTTCGCCGTGGTACACCACCGCCGGAATGATGAACGAGAGCGGACGGCCGTTCCGCAGGTCGTCCTCCCAGAGCTGCAACATGTAGTCCAACAGTTGTAATTGCACCGGGTGCTCTGGTTCATAGCTCTTGTGCTCAAACAAAAACAGCAGCCGAACCGGGGCGCCGGTGTTCAGCCGGGTTTCGTACACCATGTCGCTGAACGACACCCCGAAGCGCCCGCCGACAAATGCCGTGTCGCACTTGCGCAAAGCAGCCAGATCAATGTGCCTGTATACCTCCGGGCTGGTGTAATGCGCGAGGTAGTTTCGGACGATGCCCACGTCCCCGAAAAAGGTTTTGAACACCGCGTCGTGGGGCTTGTCTTTTTTGCGCGAACCTTTGGGTTTTGATTTTGCCATGATCAACCAGGGTTGAGCAGGCAAAGGTACGGAGTTGCCTTTTAATAAACAAATTGTTTTTAAATTCGTCCTACCACTATACTCGTAGGACGAGTGAATCCGGCATTTCGTAGATTAATTTGCAATAAACGCCGGAAACTTTTGAACCATCAATCGTTTCCGCCGTTATTTGCCCCATGATGGACGAACAATACCGGATCTGGCTCGGTCGTATTACCGAAATGTTCATGCGCTACGGCATCCGGAGCGTAACGATGGATGACATTTCGCGGGAACTGGGCATTTCCAAAAAAACGTTGTATCAGTTTGTCTCCAGCAAAGATGAACTGGTAGAACTAATGGTACTCCAGCACATCGAAGAAGAAAAAAAACAAGGTCTGTGCATCACCACAGAATCCGCCAACGCCATTGATGAAATGCTGCGGGTCACCGAACTGGTGGTAAGCGACATACAGCAGATGAAAACCAACATCGTGTTCGACCTGCAGCGGTACTACAACGCCGCCTGGCGCCATGTGGAAGCCTACCAGCACGAACACATGATGACCAAGGTGCGCCAAAACCTGGAACGCGGCATCGCCGAAGGGCTGTACCGAAGCGATTTCGACGTGGACCTCGCCGCGCGCCTGCACGCCGCCGCCTCGTTCAGCCTGTTCGACGACCGCTGGTTTCCCCGCACAGAATACCCGCCGGAAAAAGTCATCCGCGAATTTTTTCTCCATTACCTCTACGGCCTGGTGTCCGACAAAGGCCGGGAACTGCTCAAAGAAAAACTATCCCAATCGTTATGAACACAAACACTTTCCCGTCATTCAGGCTGCCTTTGCTACTCATCCTGTTGTGGTCGGCTACCGCCGACGCCCAACGCGTCATGAACCTCTCCGAATGTGTGGACTACGCCATGGCCAACAATCCGGAACTGAAGGTAGCCGAATTGCAGATCACCGACGCCGAGTGGCAAATCAAGGAGAACACCGCCTTTGGCATGCCGCAACTGACCGGTAACCTGGGCTACCAGTACTGGCTCAAGGTGCCGGCCCTGCCCGCCTCGGCCCTCGGCTTCGGCCAGAGCGACGAGCGTATCGCCTTTCAGCTGAAAAACAACATCAGTGGCGATGTCAACGTCAGTCAGCTGCTGTTCAGCAAAGACTACCTCCTGGCCTTGCGCGCAGCAAAGGCCTACCGCGAGCTCACCGAAGAACAGCTGGCAACCGACAAAAGAAGGGTGCGCAACCAGGTGATCGATGCCTACCTGCCTACCCTCATCATCGAAGAAAGCGTCAACATCCTCGACAAGAACATCGCCAACCTGAGAACCATCCTGCGGGAAACCGAAGCGAGCCAAAGCGCCGGCTTCTCCGAACAACTGGATGTGGACCGCCTGCGATTGTCCATCAGTACACTGAACAGCCAACGGAGCAACCTGTTGCGCCAGCAGGAAATCGTCCTCAACGTTCTGAAGTTCGCCATGGGATACCCCGTCAACGAATCCCTGCAGGTTGCCGATAATGTTGACCGGTTGCTGGAACAATACGGGGTGGCCGACACTACCCTCACCCTAAACCTGAACAACCGGCCGGAATACCGGCAAATCCTGAAAGCGCGCGAACTGCAAACCCTCGAAATCGAGCGATACGAGCGCCCCTGGATGCCGGTTGTCTCCGGGTTCGTGAACGCAACGGGCAGCTACCAGGGCAACAGCGACCTGTTCTGGGTGCCGTCGTCGCTGGCCGGGGTCTCCGCCAACGTCAACATCTGGGACGGGGGCATCACCAAGGCCCGCCGCGAACGCGCCCGGGTAGGCCTGGCGGAGGTCGAGCAACAGCAGGTACAACTGGTCAATGCCCTGAACCTGGAAGTGGAAAACGCCCGAAAGGCGTATATCAACGCACTGGAAGACGTGGGCAACCGCCGCGAAGACCTGCGCCTCTCCGAACGCATCTACGAAACTACCCAAACCAAATACAAAGCCGGGGTGGGCTCCAGTTTTGAGCTGACCACCACCGAACAACAGCTGTTCGAGGCCCAACGAAACCTGCTCAACGCACAATATCAACTGCTCAGCGCATGGACCGACTTCAAACAGGCCCTGGCCGCCGAATAAACCCAACGCAAACAATGCAATACCACTGGAATATGAAAAACAAACTCCCCCTTTACCCCCTCACCGTCCTCGTGCTGCTCCTCGCTGCCTGCGGACAAGCGCCGGAAGACGACACCGCCAAACTCCGCCGCCTGCTGAACCAACGCACGGAACTGGACGCCCAGATCGCCGATCTCCAGCAAAAAACGGCCGGCAGCGCCGGTCAACGCATCAAAACCGTTGGCCTGAGCGAAATCCAGCCCGCCGGCTTCCGGCACTTTATCGACTTGCAGGGAAAAGTGGACGTCGAAAACAACGTGCCCGCTACCGCCAAAATGCCCGGCCTGCTCACCAAAGTGCTCGTCAAAAACGGCGACCAGGTCAACAAAGGCCAACTCCTCGCCGTCATCGACGACAACGTGATGCTCAGCTCCCTCGCAGAACTCGAACAGCAATTGCAAACGGCCACCGACCTCTACAACCGCCAGAAAGGCCTCTGGGATCAAAAAATCGGCACCGAAGTGCAGTACATACAGGCCAAAAACGCCAAGGAAAGCCTGGAAAAAAGCATCGCCACCCTGAAGGAACAATGGGGCCAAACCCGCATCTACGCACCCATCAGCGGAACCGTCGACATGGTAACCCTCAAAGCCGGTCAGGCCATCTCGCCCGGCATCCCGCTGTGCAACATCGTCAACCTGGGCGACCTGAAAGTGCTGGGGCAAGTACCCGAAGCATACGCAGCCAAGGTCCGAAAAGGCGATGCCGTGGTCGTCTATTTCCCCGACCTGAAAAAAGAGATCGAAACCCGCGTGAACTACGTGAGCAAGTCCATCAACGAAACCAACCGAACTTTCCAGGTGGAATGCAAACTCCCCGCCGGAAATGAATACCGGGCCAACATGATCGCCGTAATGAAAATCATCGACTACCGGAACGACAAAGCCCTCGTGGCGCCCATCAACGTCATCCAGGTCGCCGAAGACGGCGAGTACATCCTCGTCGCCGAAAAAACAGGCGAAAAACAGGCTGTCGTGCGCAAACGCAGCATCGCACAAGGCCCCAACTACAACGGTTTCGTGGAGATCACCAAAGGCCTCAATGCCGGCGACTGGATCATCTCTACCGGTTACCAAGACGTGAACGACGGCGAATCGGTCGCCTTCTAACCCCCCCCCTACTGCGAAGGGAAGCAGCAGCCAACTGCACATATGATGAAATTGGGGTGAAACCCG
Organism: Saprospiraceae bacterium; assembly: GCA_033764075.1. GTDB lineage: Bacteria > Bacteroidota > Bacteroidia > Chitinophagales > Saprospiraceae > M3007. Next base: position 86,377 of record JANRJH010000001.1, read on the forward strand.
CCACATACACATTCCAATGAAAGAATTCAAACCTACATCCTGGGCCATCGACAACCGGATGAGTACCTTTATCATCACGGTGATCATCACGTTGGTGGGCATCTCGTCGTACAATGCCCTTCCCAAAGAAGAGTTTCCCGACGTGGTCGTGCCCCAGTTCTTCATCACCACCATCTACCCCGGGGCCTCTCCCTCCGACATGGAAACCCTGGTCACCAAACACATCGAAAAAGAGGTTAAAGCCATCACCGGCCTGAAAAAAATGACCTCCTATTCGGTGCAGGACTTCTCCAACGTCATCGCGGAATTCGATACCGACGTCGACGTCACCGAGGCCAAACAAAAAGTCAAGGACGCCGTAGACAAGGCACGACCCAAACTGCCCAACGACCTGCTCGACGAACCCGCCGTCACCGAGTTCGATATCTCCGAGATACCCATCATGAGCGTCAACATCTCGGGCGATTACAGCCTCGTGCAAATCAAAAAATACGCCGAAGACCTGCAGGACAAGATCGAGGAAATGCGCGAGATCACCCGGGTGGACATCGTGGGCGCCCTCGAGGAAGAGGTGCAGGTTAACGTCGACAAGTACAAAATGGCCGCTGCCGGTCTGACGTTCAGAGACATCGAAAGCGCCATCGCCTTCGAAAACGCCACCGTGTCCGCCGGCAACGTCGACCTCGGCGGCATGACCCGGTCCATTTCCATCCGGGGCGACTTCACCAGCGTGGAGCAGATCAAATCCCTGATCATTCCCGCCCAGTCCGGCGCCCTGGTGTACCTCAAGGACGTTGCAGAGGTCAAAATGGGCTTTGAAGACCAGGAAAGCTACAGCCGCCTGAACGGCAAAAACGTGATCACCCTGAACGTCATCAAGCGCTCGGGCGAAAACCTCATCGCTGCGTCCGACAAGATCAAGGAAATCGTCGCCGAGGCCAAGGCAAACGACTTCCCGCCCGGGCTCGATGTCGTCATTACCGGCGACCAGAGCCGCAGCACACGCACCAACCTGCACGACCTGATCAACACCATCGTCATCGGCTTCATCCTGGTCACCATCATCCTCATGTTCTTCATGGGCGCCACCAACGCCATCTTTGTGGCGGCATCGGTGCCCCTGTCCATGTGCATCGCGTTTATGGTGCTGCCGGGCATCGACTTCACGCTCAACCTGATCGTGCTTTTCGCCTTCCTGCTGGGTCTGGGCATTGTGGTCGACGACGCGATCGTGGTCATTGAAAACACACACCGCATCTACCACGACGAGCAGTCCGACATCGTTTCGGCCGCCAAAAAAGCTGCCGGCGAGGTGTTTATCCCCGTGCTCGCGGGTACCGCCACCACGCTGGCGCCGTTTGTGCCCCTGGCCTTCTGGACGGGGGTGATCGGCAAGTTTATGCACTACATGCCGGTCACCATCATCATCACCCTCACCGCCTCCCTGTTGGTGGCCTACATCATCAACCCGGTGTTTGCCGTGTGGTTCATGAAACGCGAGGGCGCCGACGTCGGCAAGGAGGATCCAAAGAAAAACCGTCGGCGTACCCTGCTCGCCTGGGCGGCGTTCGGCCTCGCCATACTGTACTTCTACGCCAACGGCTCCTACGGGCTGGGCAACTTCGGTGTAACGATCGTGCTGCTCACCCTGCTGTACCGCTACGTGCTGGTGCACTCGGTCAACTGGTTCCAGGGCTCCTTCTGGCCCCGTTTTCAGGAAGGGTACGCGCGTTTTCTCCGTTTTGCCCTGGGCAAGCCCTGGGCCATGATGGGGGCCATGGTGGCGCTGTTTATCCTTTCGTTCGTCCTGACCATCTCGCGCAGTCCCAAGATCATTTTCTTTCCGGAGTCCGACCCCAATTTCATTTACGTGTACCTCACCATGCCCGTGGGTACCGACCTGGAAGTAACCGACTCCCTGAGCCGCCTGGTTGAAAAGAAAGTGTATGAAGTGATCGGCACGGATAATCCCATCGTGGAGTCGGTCATCACCAACGTGGCCCTCAACGCGTCGGAAGACCAGTTCGACCGCACCGCCACCACCAACAAAAGCAAGGTGGGCGTGGCGTTCGTCGAGTTCGCCAAACGCAAAGGGGTGAGTACCGCCAAATACAAAGACGAAATCCGGGAAGCCGTCAAAGGAATCATCCCGGGCGGCGAAATCGTGGTCGGGCAGGAACAAAGCGGCCCCCCCACCGGCAAACCCATTGCCATCGAAATCCGCGGCGAAAACTTCGACGAGCTCATCAAGGTGTCCACCTCCGTCCAGAAATACCTGGAATCCCAAAACATTCCCGGGGTGGAAGAGCTCAACAGCGACCTGATCGTCTCCAAACCGGAGATCAACATCCAGATCGACCGGGAGCGCGCCAACCGCGAAGGCATCAGCACGGTACAGATCGGCTCGGAGTTCCGAACCGCCGTGCTGGGCAAGGAGGTGAGCAAATTCCGCGACGGCAACGACGAGATCCCCATTGTGGTGCGCCTGCAGTCCGACCAACGGGAAAACATCAACGTGGTAGAAAACCTGAGCATCACCTACCGCGATATGAACCTGGGCGGTGTGCTCCGCTCCGTGCCCATCGCCGCGTTCGCCGACATCAAATACGGCAACACCTACGGCGGCATCCGCCGGAAAGACCAGGACCGCATCGTGACCATCTCGTCCAATGTGCTCAGCGACTACAACCCCAATGAAGTGGTCGCCCAGGTGCAAGCCGCCCTGGCCGGATACCGCGAGCCCATCCCCGACGGCGTGAGCATCGGCTTCGGCGGCGAACAGGAAGAACAAGCCGAGGCCGCCGCCTTCCTCGGCAACTCGCTCATGCTGTCCATGCTCATGATCCTGCTCATCCTCATCACGCAGTTCAACTCCTTCGGCAAAACGATCATTATCCTGACGGAAGTGGTCTTCTCCGTCGTAGGGGTATTGCTCGGCCTGGCGGTGTTCAACATGGACTTCTCCATCGTCATGATGGGCATCGGTATCGTGGCCCTCGCCGGCATTGTGGTACGCAACGGGATACTGCTGGTCGAGTTCACCGACCACCTGCGCGCCCAGGGCATGGACACCCCGCAGGCCATCGTAGAGGCCGGCCGCATCCGGATGACCCCGGTACTGCTCACGGCCACCGCCACCATCCTGGGCCTCATACCGCTGGCCGTGGGCTTCAACATCGACTTTGAAAGCCTGTTCGCCCACGGTGATCCCAAGATCTTTTTTGGCGGCGACTCGGTAGCTTTCTGGGGACCACTGTCCTGGACCATCGTTTTCGGCCTCAGTTTCGCCACCTTCCTTACCCTGATCATCCTGCCGGTTATGTACCTGATCGGGTGGCGGTTCAAAAATTGGTGGAACCGGGTGATTTAATCTGATGCGCAAGGCGATGGCTCGCAGCCATCGCCTTGCTTACTGCCAAAACTCGTCCTGCGAATACAAATGCACGACCTCTCCGAGGTCGTAAAACGTGGTTAACGAACAATGCTACAAATGTTGCACCTCTCCGAGGTGCAGCAAAGGTTGTCGGAAACAACCCCGGCGGAATGACCTCGGAGAGGTCAAACCTTTGTAGCATCGTGCAGCATCAACGTTTTTGCGACCTCGGAGAGGTCGAGCGTTTGTCCAAAAAATTCGTCCTACGAATATACTCGTAGGACGAATCCGCCGAAAACACCGTATTAAAACTTATTTTTTTTCCAAAAAAACACAAAATGTGTGTATATTTGTATGTGGAAAGTTTGTCCGAATAATTTTTTCACACCTCCTGGAGCAGTCGGATTTAACGCCGGGTTAACATTCGCTTCATACAGCACCCTCGATATGAAGGAAAGTGAAGGGGGTAAATTTTTAAAAAAGAGCTTTTTAAAATATTGGAAAACGGGAATGTGAGGCAATTGACAATGTGGAAAACCGCAGGGCCATGTGGATAAAGCCGGGGATGGCGGGCATTTTCCACACCGATAACGCCGCTTTTCCACAGTTGTGCACATCATACGGTTTGTTTGGAATGCCCTGAATGCCCATTTTGCCGTTAGGTTTGCTGTCCGCAAAATCATCCTGTACTATGAACACCGATCAAACATCCCAAGGAGAAGCCGGCCTGAAAACCGGGAAGACCGCTAAATCGACCAAAACGGGAGAGGGTCTGTCGACTTACGTGTTTGGCAAGGTACAACCCCAGGCACTGCCGCTGGAGGAAGCCGTTCTGGGCGCCCTCATGCTGGACCGCGATGCCCTGCCGATGGTGATGGATATTTTGCGACCCGACAGCTATTACCTGGAGGCGCACCAACTCATTTACCGGGCCATTATCCGCCTGTTTGAACGCACCCATCCGGTCGACATCCTGACCGTGACCGAAGAGTTGCGGAAAAGCGGAGACCTGGAAAGGGCCGGCGGCGCGTATTACCTCGTCGAGCTGAGCAACCGCGTCGCTTCGGCCGCCAACGTGGAGTACCACGCGCGCATCATCGCCCAAAAACACATCCAGCGCGAGCTCATCCGCGTGAGCACCGGCGTCATTCGCGATGCCTACGACGACACGGTGGACGTGTTCAACCTCCTCGACGACGCCGAACGCGGCCTGTTCGAAATCACGCAAAAAAACCTGAGCCGCACCTTTGCCAGCATGGGCGACCTCTCGGCCGGCGTGCTCAAACAACTCGAGGAACTCTCCAAACAACAGGACGGACTGACCGGCGTTCCCTCCGGATTCACCGACCTGGACAAGATCACTTCGGGCTGGCAACCCTCCGACCTGGTCATCATCGCCGCCCGCCCGGGTATGGGTAAAACCTCCTTTGTGCTCGCCACTGCCCTCAACGCGGCGCGCGACTTCGGCAAGGGTGTCGCCCTCTTCTCCCTCGAAATGGCCGCCGCCCAGCTGGTGCAGCGCCTCATCTCCCTGGACAGCGAGATCGTGGGCTCGAAAATGCGCAGCGGCAAACTGGAAGAGTACGAGTGGCAAATGCTGCAGTCCGCCGTGGAAAGGCTCAACCATGTGCCCATTTTTATCGACGACACAGCCGGCATCAACATCTTTGAACTGCGCGCCAAATGCCGCCGCCTGAAAATGCAGCACGACATCCAGCTCGTCATCATCGATTACCTGCAACTGATGTCCGGTGTGTCGGAAAACAACCGGAACGCCAACCGCGAACAGGAGATCGCCGGCATCTCCCGGGCCCTGAAAAGCATGGCCAAAGAACTGCAGGTGCCGGTCATCGCCCTGTCGCAGCTCAGCCGGGCAGTAGAGGTGCGCGGGGGCAGCAAGCGCCCGCAACTGAGCGATCTGCGGGAGAGTGGAAGTATTGAACAAGACGCAGACATCGTGTCGTTTATTTACAGACCGGAATACTACGGCATTCTGGAGGACGAATCCGGCCAAAGCAACAAGGGCATAGCGGAGATCATCATTGCCAAACACCGCCACGGCGCTACCGACACCGTACGCCTCAAGTTCATCGACCAGTTTGCCAAGTTCGTCAACCTCAACGACCCCATCTTCAGCACCGTGTCCAGCCCGGGATTCAACCCCACCACCGTCATCGCCCGGCCCTCCCGGATGAACGACGAAGACGTGCCGTTTTGAACACCAATACCCATGTCTCTGCATTTTTCACGCCATACCGGCGCCGCCATCGCCGACGTGTTTGAGCCGCTGGCCCGCCTGCGCATCGATGTGTTTCGCGATTTTCCCTACCTGTACGACGGCAACATCGACTATGAACGCGAATACCTGGGCGTGTACGCGCGCTCCGAACGCGCCCTGCTGTTCTGTGTGCACGACGGCGACCGAATGGTGGGCGCCACCACCGCCATTCCGCTCGCCGACGAAACGGATGCGGTGCAGGCGCCGTTCATCCGGGCCGGCTTCGACCGCTCGTCCATTTTTTACTTCGGCGAAAGCATTCTGCTCCCCCCGTACAGGGGCCGCGGGTGGGGCAATCGCTTTTTCGATGAGCGAGAACAACACGCCCTCCGGTTCGGCGACTACCACACGACCTGCTTCTGCGCCGTCGACCGTCCGGCCAACCACCCGCTGCGCCCCGCCGATTACAGGCCGCTCGACCTGTTCTGGCAAAAACGCGGGTACCGCAAGGAACCATCCCTCACCAGCGTGTTCGTATGGCCCGACCTCCAGGAGCCGGAACCCACGCCGAAGGATATGACCTACTGGACCAAAAGCTGGGACTGACATGCCCCTCACCGTAGCCGCCGCGCAGTATCCCATCTCTCCTTTCGAAACGTTTGCCGATTGGCAGGCACACACCGCCCGCTGGGTGGGCGAGGCGGCAAACGCCGGCGCCACCGTGCTGCTCTTTCCGGAGTACGGCGCCATGGAACTCACCAGCCTGCTCGCACCGGCACGCCAGGCAGACCTGCACGGACAGATCGCAGCCATGCAGGCCTTTTTGCCCGCATTTATCGACACCTTTCGTGAACTGTCGGCCCGCCATAACCTCCTCATCGCCACGCCAAGCATTCCGGTGCCGGCGTCCGGCCGTGTGCTCAACCGGGTTTATGTCGTCGACCAGGGGCGCATCCTGGGCGCACAGGACAAATATTTCATGACGCGCTTTGAAGACGAGCAGTGGGGCATCAGCGGCCGAAAGGCGCCTCCCGTCCTGTTGGAGACCCGCTGGGGGCCAATGGGTATTCAGATTTGTTACGACGTGGAGTTCCCCTTCGGCGCCCAGGCCTTGTGCGCCCGGGGCGCCCGGCTGATCCTGGCGCCCAGCTGCACGGAGACGGTTCACGGCGCATCCCGGGTGCACATCGGTGCCCGGGCCCGGGCACTGGAAAACCAGTGCTACGTGCTGGTGTCCCAAACGGTCGGGGAGGCGCCCTGGTCGCCCGCGGTGGACCTGAATTTCGGGTACGCCGCCTGTTATGCGCCTCCGGACACCGGTTTGCCCGATGACGGCGTCGTGGCGCGCATGGCGCCCCAAACGCCCGGCTGGCTGGTGCAAACGCTGGACTTTGGGCTGGTCGACCAAGTGCGCCGCGACGGGGCCGTGTTCAACTGGAAGGACATGGGCAGGGCCTCCTTTTTCCCGGAATAAGCGGCTACCGGAATACCCGCACGATCAGCGCCATACAGATAAAAAATAAAGAGCCGATCTTGTCTGTTTCCACAAAATCGTTCATCAGCATGAGCAGGTTGATCAGCGCAAAGCTAAGGAGTGCAGCGAGCAGCATCCGGCGTTTTTCCACATCGGGTGTCCGGTGGTAACGGTATTCGCCGTACAACAGAACCGTGCTCACCAGCAGGAGGAAGAAGAACAAACCCGGCAGCCCCTGCTCCACCGTGGTCATCAGGAAGTAATTGTGGATACCCGAGCGTTCGGGGTTTTTGCTCACGTAGGTCTTAAAACTGGAAACGGTGTAGTTTTGGTAAAAGAAGTAAAAGGAGCCGGGCCCGAAACCGGTCAGCGGCTTGTCCTGGATCATGTACGAAGCTGCCACCCATCGGTACACGCGCTCCATGATGGAGATGTCTTCCAGTTTGGTGGTGGCTTCCAGCAAATTGTCGAAACGCGAATGGGTGACCGTGCGTTCGTAGTCGGGCGCAAAAAGCAGCCAGTTTCCCCCCCGGCTCAACAACGCATAAAACGACATGATCAGCGCAATCCCAAGCACCAGCACCACCTTCATCAGCCGCCACCGGATTACCCAGTAGAGCCCTACAGCAGCCAGCAAAGCCACGTATGCTGCCCGTGTATAGGCAAAGTTGATGCCCACCAGCAACAACAGAATGCCCGAAGTCAGCACCCACCACGGAGCCGACCAACGTTTGTAGAAATACGTGCCATACCAGAGGAAAGGCAAAAAAACAGCCTGCACACAAGCGTAAACAACGTGGTTGCGGTAAAACGGCCCCATGACGTAGTTGGTACCGTCGAAAGCAAACCCCACCGCTGCATGCCGCACCAAAACGACGATGACCGTCGCCGCCAGCGGGATGAAAAAGCTCCAGATCAGGGTGAGGAAAGCCGCCCGATTGTGCAGGAGCCGGTAGGCCAGGGCGTAAAAAACCACCACGTACCACCCCTTGGCCAGCAGGAACTTGAGGGATACCACCGGCATTTGTGCCGCCACCACGGTGATGCTGATCCAGGCCAGGTGGGCAAACAGCGCCAGGGTGACCGGATGGGCAAAAAAACGGGCGCCCACCTCCCGCCAGTGCCGGGCAAACCAGGCGACCGACACCAGGGTCAGCAGCCACATCAGTGGTTCAGACACAAAATCCGTCGCCAGGCCCCCCGGCAGTTCAACTTCTACGGACAGGGGCAGGCTGGCGATCATCAGGAAAAAAGTGGCGCGGTAATCAACCACCGTCAGCCACACCAGCAGCCATACCACCGGGAGGCCCAACATCCAAAGCTGCTCCGTCAGGGCTGCGGCTGCGGTCGAAGCACACACCAACACGGCCAGCAGCACGTACAGGCCGTAAGCTCGGGGACTTCCCGGGAACCGCCACAACCGTTCAAGCGCCATACGCATGCGTCAGGGCCGGGTGATGGTTTTCCAATCCAGCGCGCGCACCGACTCTGCCAGCAATGCGCCCAACACGCCAAACAGCAGCGCACCGAGCACCGAGGCGATCACAATAACGCTGCGCCGGGGTCTGCTCTTCAGCAGCGGCACCTCGGCGCGCTCGACCACCACCAGGGCCGGTATGTCGGTGTTGAACGCAGACCGGATCTGGTTGTAGCGCTCCAGATCGTAGGTGAGCTGCTTGCGCGCCTGAAAGTGCAAGTCCTGTAGCAGCGCCATCTTGGGGATCATCTCGTTCACCTTTTTGAGTGAAATGTTGTCGCTCTTGGGGTCTTCCGTTTTCAAGGTGCGGCGTTGCTCTTCGTACGCCTTCAGGTTGGCGCGAATATAGGCGATGGTATCGGGCGGGATCAGCGGGTCGGCGCTCAGCACGTCCAGGCGTGCCTTGGTACGGGTGATCTCGATTTCGGCGTTGGCCAACTGCCCGGACAGGGCGCCGCTGATCGCGCCAGGATCAAAAATATTGTTCTCCGTTTGCAATTTGCGAATGCTGTCGGCCAGCATGTCCAGCTCGGCGCGCTTGCGGGTCATGTTGTCTTCAAACGCAGCCATCAATTTGGACTGGCTGCCTTTGCCCAGGCGCTGGGCGATCTCGTTGACCCTTTCGCGCGCCTCGTTGGCCATCATGGCGGCCATTTTCGGATCGGTGTCCTCGACGCTGATCTCTAGGGCGTCGTTTTTATTTTTTTCGGCCGTAAACAGCTTCAGAAACCGCTTGCGCACCTTGTATGGGCCCATTTTGGCCGTCGAATCGATCCCATAATGCTCGTAGAGCCGAAATTTCGAAACCATGTAGTCCACCAACTCACTGCTGTTGGCCACCTCGGCCAGCCGGTCCAGGTCGCGGTCGCCACCGTAGTACTCGGTTACTTGTCCGGTGTAGCCGAAGATAAGCTCAGGGTTGGACAACTGAGGGCTCGTGGGGTAAAAAATAGTGGTGGCCCGGTAATAGTTTTTCATCATCAGGGATGCGCCGATGCTGATGGCGAGCGCCAACAGGCAAAAATTGATGATGGCCTTTCGCCAGCGGTACACACTTCGCAACACGTCGATCAGGTTATCGCGGTTCTCCATACAAAAATCGGTAATGATGCGCCCGGCGAGCCAGGCTGATACGGAATAATGAATTCAGGACGCAAAAATAAACAAACAGAGCCACCCTGCATGCGGATGGCTCTGTGTATGTAACGTTCGGGGCCGCGGAAATGCTGCCCGGGAAGGTCATCAGGCAAAAATCTCGCTCTCCAGCACCGACGGTTGGGCGAGAGAACGGGCGAAATCGGGATTTTCTACGTGGTCCAGCAACCTGGACTCCCGCGGCGACAAGTCGCAGTCGGCCTTCACCGAATGCGCAATGCGAAACGCGTCGAGTGCGCCATCTACATCACTCAGGGCCAGCATGGACTTGCCGATCTGAATATAGGCGCGATGGCGGCGGCGGAAGTTGGGGTCCTCGGGGTCGAACGAGCGGCGAACAAACAACTGCAACTCTTTGATCGCCTCGGCGTACTGTTTGAGGTAAAACAGACACTCCCCTTTCTTCAAACGGGCCAGCCAGTAGACCGGCTGCAGGGCGAGCGAACGCTTGATGGCCTGTTCAAAATCGAGACCTGCACCCTCCCAGTCGTTTTTGATCATTTTGACTTTGCCCCGGCTGTAGTAGGGCTCCGGATTGTCCGGATTCAGGCCGATGCTCCGGTCGAAGTCGTACAAGGCATCGTTGAAATTTTTCAGCTTGTAGTTGATGTACCCCCGGCGCTCGTAAGCCAGCGCATGTTTTTCGTATTTCTGGATGGCGCGCGAAAGGGCTTCTGTGGCCTCGCTTTCCTGACCGGCCTGCACCGCAAGGGCACATCCGCGGCGGAACTCGGCGACGGCCGCCTTGTCGGATACCGGCTCAATGAGCAGGGAAGCGATCAGGTGCCCGTTGTCCAGACACCAGGCACTGATGGATCCGGCCACGGCAAATTGCGACAGCTCATTCAGCAGGGCAGTGGTGCTTCTCCACTGCTTTTCCGTGCCCATCAAAGAACCGGTAGGCACCGTGAGGGTAAACGACTCCGTGTCGAACACCTGCTCGGGCTTGAACAGAATATCCGACTTGAAATACGTTTCCACGCGGTTTTCCCAGTGGCGCAACACCATATCAAAAGAGCGCTGGTTGCCGAATTCCAGCCGCCCTTTGAAGATGAGTTTAAGGGACGAAGAGGTGATCATCATGCTGCTGTTTACTGATTCATATGACGGCGCAAGCAGAACTTGCGCCTGAATGGTTTGCTTTTCAAAAGGGCGTCAACCGCAACACTCCAATAAGCGCTAAAGAGCGGCCTTGAAGTTCCGTATATATGTCCACAAAATCGAGGGTACGTCGCCTTATGAAGGGAAGCCGGCTTATTGCTTCAAAAAACCGGCCAGAAGGCGTTCTCAAACACAGGGGTTACAAAGATATAGCATATTATTTTGTCAGCCAAGCTACAAATGTTTTTTTTTAAAAAAAATTTATTGTTTGGAGGCTTTCAGATAAATTTAATTTGGAAAATTGAAAAGCAAATTAAATTAATGTTAAAAAAAGGCAGGGCGGGTTTTGAAATCCGTCCCTGCCGGTACTGCTTTAAAATTTAAATTTTTTTTCGCGAAAAAAGACAAAGAAGCTTCTGCCTGGCCTGTTTTAAAACAAATTGATTTGCATCTGCAGGTCGCCTGTCAACCGCCCTACACTTTTCCAAGTAACCATCAGATAATACCACCGGCCACAGTGCCCAAGAGTAGTTCAAAAACGCCGAGCCGCCGCCACCGCCCGTTTCCATCCGGCGTACAGTTGCTCCGTCTCTTCCCGGGGCATTTCCGGTGTAAACACGCGATCTACACCTGCATTTCGGGCGACATCGTCCTGGTCTTCCCAATACCCGGTCGCGAGGCCGGCCAGATAGGCGGCGCCCAGGGCGGTCGTTTCCTGTACGCTGGATCGCTCCACCCTGGTGCGCAACAAATCGCTCTGAAACTGCATGAGAAAGCTGTTTTGCACCATGCCACCGTCGACGCGCAGGGCAGGAATGGTGAGTTTGGCATCGGCCGACATGGCATCCAGCACGTCGCGTACCTGAAAGGCTACGCTCTCCAGGGTGGCACGGATCAGGTGGGCGCGGGTGCTGCCACGGGTAAGCCCAAAAATGGCGCCCCGCACGTCGGTGTCCCAGTAAGGTGTCCCCAGACCCACAAACGCCGGCACCATGTACACCCCCTCCGAGGAGGGCAGGCTCATGGCGTAGTGTTCGGTTTCGGCAGCCTCTCCTACCCACTCTACGGTGTCGCGCATCCACTTGACGGCGGACCCGGCTACGAACACGGCGCCTTCCAGCGCGTACGCAACGCGTCCGTTCAGCCCCCAGGCAATGGTGGTGAGCAGGCCGAATTCCGACTGGTGGGCCGTCGTACCCGTATTCATGAGCATAAAGCAGCCGGTACCGTAGGTGTTTTTCACCATGCCGGGGCGAAAACACGCTTGCCCAAATAGCGCCGCCTGCTGGTCGCCCGCACACCCGGTGATGGGAATGGCAGCTCCGCCGGCCAGGTCGGCGCGCAGCGTGCCGAAAACGCCGGAGCTGTCGCGCACGTCGGGCAACACAGCGCGGGGAACCTGAAGGGCGCGGCACAAGTCTTCGTCCCAGTCCAGCCGGTGGATGTTGAACAGCATGGTGCGCGAGGCATTGGAGAAATCGGTGGCGTGTACCTGCTCCTGTGTGAGGTTCCAGAGCAACCAGGTGTCGATGGTGCCGAAAAGCAAATGCCCTGCGTCGGCCAGCGCCTGCGCGCCGGGCACCTGGTCGAGAATCCACCGAATTTTAGTGCCGGAGAAATAAGCGTCGATCAGCAGTCCGGTCTTGGCGCGCACGTCGCCTGCCAGCCCCTCCCCCTTCAGTTGCTCGCAAATGGCGGCCGACTGGCGGCTCTGCCATACAATGGCCCGGTACACGGGGCGCCCGTCGCGCCGGTCCCACAACACGGTGGTTTCGCGTTGGTTGGTGATGCCGATGGCAGCCACCTGTCGGGAGCCGATGGTGTTCAGCACCTGTTGCAGGGTGGCGCGCACGCTTCGCAGTATCTCCTCGGGATCGTGCTCCACCCAGCCCGGTTGCGGAAAATGCTGGTGGATCGTTTCCTGGGCCTGCGCAACGATGCGCCCGGCGCGGTCGAAGGCGATGGTTCGGGTGGACGTGGTACCCTGGTCGATGGAGAGGATGTACATGGGTGGAAAAAGGCAGTTTAGCGGGTGGTGCTACCCGCCTAAGGACAATATCTTGATCTCCACCCGTTGATTCAACGCCCTGCCTTCCGGCGTGGTGTTGGTGGCCACGGGCTTGCGTTTGCCATAACCCTTGGAGAGTACGCGTTTCGGGTCAATGCCTTTGCCGACCAGGTAGTCGGCGACAGCTTTGGCGCGCGCGGAAGACAGCCGGTCGCAATACTCGTCGGGCGGGATGTTGTTGGTGTGCCCGCCGATCTCGATGACTATTTTGCCGTTTTCCAGCATGAATTCGTAGAGCTCGTCGAGGGTCGGGTAGAAATCAGACTTGATGTTGGAGCTGTCGCCGTCGAAGCGCAACTGCTCCATGCGGATGGTCTGGCCGCTACTGAGCATGCCCGGGGTCAGGTCAGGCAGGGTGCGTTTGTTGATGTCTATGGTGATGGAAGTGCTGCAACCGGAAGCATCGCTCACGGTAACCCGGTGCAGCCCCAGGGTCAGCTTGCGCGCCTCATACTGGTTTTCGCCGTTGTCCCAAGCGACTGTGTACGGTGGCACACCGCCCTTCACCGCTATAGTTGCCCGGCCGTCATCCGTTCGCTCGGTGGTGGCGCCGGTTTTTTTGGTCAGCTCCAGTTTGAGGCCGTCGGGCGCCTTGACGGTCACCACTGTTTTTTGGGTGCTTCCTTTGGCGTCGGTTACCTCCAGGGTATAGGCGCCTGCCTTCACCTGGGTTGCCTCTATGCCGGTGAGCGCCGGGTTGTCCCACTTGTAGTTGTACGGCGGCTTGCCTCCCTTGACGGTTGCCTTCAGCGCGGCGGTTTCGCCGGCGCACTTGATAGAGCGGGTTTCGGCTACTTCCACTTCCAGGGGCAGGATGTTTTCGGTGATGTCGACCGATGCCGTGCCGGTGCAGCCTTTGGCGTCGGTCACCGTGACGGTGTGCTTGCCCGGGCCGAGCTTGACGGCGTTGGCGGCGGTCTCGCCGTTGTCCCATTTGAAGGTGAAGCTGCCGTTGCCGCCGGTGGCCGAGGCCTGGGCCTTGCCGTCGCTGTTGCCCGTGGAGGCCGGCGCCTGCACCTGTGCGGTGGCATTTACCGGGTCGGGCTGTTTGACGGCGAAGGTGGCGGTGGCCGTTTTGCCGGTGGCGTCGGTCACCGTCACGGTGTAGTTGCCGGCGGGCACGTTGGCCGGCTTGTCGCCCGTGAGTGCCGGCGCGCTCCAGGCGTATTTGAACGGTCCTTTGCCGCCGCTCACGGTGGCGTTGAGGCTTGTGGCGCCGCCGGGGCAGGTGATGGTGGCCGTTTCGGCCACGGCGATGCCCAGGGGCAGGATGTTCTCGGTGATGTCGACCGACGCCGTGCCCGTGCAGCCTTTGGCGTCGGTGGCCGTGACGGTGTGCTTGCCCGGGCCGAGCTTGACGGCGTTGGCGGCGGTCTCGCCGTTGTCCCATTTGAAGGTGAAGCTGCCGTTGCCGCCGGTGGCCGAGGCCTGGGCCTTGCCGTCGGCGTTGCCCGTGGAGGCCGGCGCCTGCACCTGTGCGGCGGCATTCACCGGGTCGGGTTGTTTGACGGCGAAGGTGGTGGTGGCCGTTTTGCCGGTGGCGTCGGTCACCGTCACGGTGTAGTTGCCGGCGGGCACGTTGGCCGGCTTGTCGCCCGTGAGTGCCGGCGCGCTCCAGGCGTA